>NZ_JBALNF010000060.1:0-25928 GCF_036962465.1 Neobacillus vireti | reverse complement strand
AGCAACCGGCAGCGCCAGCAGCGGAAGCACCACAGCAACCGGCAGCGCCACCAGCAGCAGAAGCGCCACAGCAACCAACAGCGCCAGCAGCGAAGGTTACGCAGCAACCAACAGCGCCAGCAACGGAGGTAACGCAGCAACCGGCAGCGCCAACAGCGGAAGCAACGCAGCAACCAGCAGCGCCAGCACCACAGCAACCGGCAGCGCCAACAGCGGAAGCAACCCAAAAACCGGCTGTTGCTTCAACTTCGGTTGTTGAAGGAGTGATTTCGGAGGCTAAAAAATATATCGGCACTCCGTACAAATGGGCCGGAAACACGCCAGCAGGATTCGATTGCAGTGGCTTTACCGTATATGTATTCAATAAAGTGGGAATCTCCTTGCCACGTACTGCAGCAACACAGTGGGAAGCGGCAACACCAGTCAGCTCACCGCGAGTGGGGGATCTTGTCTTTTTTGAAACCTATAAAGTCGGACCATCCCATGTTGGTATCTACTTAGGAAACAACAAATTCATCAGCGCAGCATCAACAGGGGTAGTCATCTCTGATATGACCTCTTCCTATTGGAAAACTAGATACCTAGGCGCAAAATCGCCTTATTAATGGTGCCTGACACCGAAAGCCCTACAAGCATATTGCTTGTAGGGCTTTTGTGTATAAGGGAAACAACCTGTTATGTCAGTGAGCCTATTGTGCCCGTTCCGTCCAGAAAATCACCCATATGGTCACGAAAAGAGAGTATTGTGACCGTTCCGTTCAGTAAGTCACTCACATGGTCATAAAAACAGATTATTGTACCCGCTCCGCCTAGAAAATCACTCACATGGTCACAAAAATAGATTATTTTGCCCATTCCAACCAAAACTCCCCCTTCATGGGCAAATATTAACTCACCCAAATGCCCGCTTTATCAGGTCTCATCTCAACTACGTCTTAAGTCCGATACAAAAATCAAGCTCTGGCGCAATTATGGAAACAAACGAAAAAAGGTAAGATGATATCAAGATAAAGAAACAAATAAATGAACAATTCCAAGGAGGAATTAGCATGAAAAAGTTTGGTTTAATTTTAGCCGGCGGGCTGGCTGCTCTTATATTACTTCACTCGATTGGCCCGATCGTCAGCTTGTTGGTAAGTCTTGTGTTACTTTACTTTATCTTTAGACAGTTTCTTAAAACAGATTCCATTGCTTGGAAGATTGGTCTCGTCATTATTGGCTTAATTGTCCTATCTTCCACGATCCACCACATCCCAGCTCTAATCGGAGTGGCCGCTGCCTATGTGCTTTATCTTGTTTATAAAGAGTGGAATAAGAGTAAAAAGACACCTAAGAACAGTAAACATGATCCATTTGTAAACTTTGAAAATCAATGGAACGAAATGAAAAAATAATTTTTTAAAAAGGAGAGAAATGACATGACAAATTTATTAACAAGAATCAAAGATATCATTGTAGCGGATTTAAATGAGGCCCTGAATAAAAAGGAACAGCAGAATCCCATTGCGATGCTCAACCAGTACTTGCGTGAATGTGAGCAGGAAACAGAGAAGGTTGGGCAGTTAGTGGGGCGGCAAGTAAAATTGAGAGATGAATTTGTAAAAGAATATAGTGAGGCCATGAAGTTGGCTGAAAAGAGAAAGCATCAGGCAGAGATTGCCTCCATTGCTGGGGAAACCGAGCTCTATCAATTTGCTGCCGCCGAGCAGCAGCATTACGATGAGCGGGCGCAGCGTCTGCAAGCCTCACTGACTCAAGTGACCGAGCAGCTCCGTGAATTGGAACGAAAGTTTGAAGAGATGAAACGAAGCGTGAAGGATATGCAAATTCGCCGGATGGAGTTAATGGGCAGAGAAAATGTGAGCCGGGCTAACTTGCAAATGAACCAGGTTCTTGAAAATGATTCTTACACTCAAACCTCCTACTCAAAATTTAAGGATATTGAAGGCTATCTCGATCGTTTAGAGCAGAAGGTGAAGAGTTCTTTCCTCAACAGTACAATTGATGAGCGAGTGGAGCAGCTTAAGAAAAAACTAGAAAAGTAGGAAGAGAAAAACGGACTTGTGACAAAAGTCCGTTTTTCGTTTATACACAAAGTATATTCTTCCCCCTTCCGCTAATATGATGGTAAAGAAGAGGTGAGGAGGATGACTGTACATGTCGTTGGTACGGCAGAAAATCTGTGGTCCATTTCCGAAAAATATAAGGTTCCCATTCCAACCATTGTACGTGTGAACGGGTTACCTTCTACAACTGAAATAGTTCCCGGTCTAGCCCTGTATCTTCCAGACGATTCTCTGCCAACAAGAGCTTATCAAATAAAAGCAGGTGATTCTCTTTGGGAAATAGCCCAACGATTTAATTCGGATCTCTCCTTAATTCGTAAAGTCAATCCGGGAATAAATATAGATCAACTTCACATCGGCCAGATGATTACCATTCCTTCCCCTACTAAATTAGCCGTGCGGACGATTGGTTTTTTTGTTCCTTCAGGGCCAAACCTTTCCCTATTAGATTCCTTATCTAACCAGCTCACATATGTCGCGGTTGTGAACTATGCGTTTACCAATGAAGGTTACGCTTTTGCTCAAATAGACGATACAGCTATTGTTACAAAGTGCAGGCAATTAAATATGACTCCATTATTAATGATCCGAAACTATATCGCCAGTGGCTTTAGTGCAGAGCTGGCCGGAGGGGTCCTGGGAAATCCAACCTATCGACAGAATTTAGTCGCTAGCATCGTCAATCTCACCATTAGTAGAGGGTTTGGAGGGGTAAGCCTTGATCTAGAATTTATCCCGCCGGCAAGGCGGAATGATTTTACGTTGTTCTTACAAGATTTAAAGCAGCAATTAGGAAATTTACTTTTACATGTTAATGTTCACGCCAAGACCGCCGATTTACCGACCAATCGGATTGTGGGGGCGTATGATTATGCGGCAATTGGAAATGCGGTTGATTTGGTGGCGGTTATGACGATGGATTATGGCTACCCAGGTGGACCGCCCGATCCGATTTCACCATATGGTTGGGTAGAACAAGTGATTAAGTATGCTCTCACGCACGTTAGCCCGCAAAAATTATTCATGGCTCTGCCGTTGTATGGCTATGACAAAGTGGCTGCTACCCATGCCACTCAAGGATTGTCTGTGCTTAATGCGCAAAATAAAGCTATTTCAGTTGGAGAGTCGATTCAATTTGACGAAACAGCGAAATCACCATGGTTTCGTTATTGGTCCGGCACTGAGGAACATGTTGTTTGGTTTGAGGACATCCGAAGTTATATGGAAAAATATAAACTGCTTGATATTTACGGATTAGCTGGAACCACATTTTGGCAAATCAGTTTGCCGGCACCTCAGAATTGGGCTTTTTTAAACAAAGATCTAACGATTATAAAAAATCCGACGTAGTTTTACGTTTTCAAAGTAGTGGTATACAGTTGATTAAATAAAAAATTCGTGATTGTAAACAATAAGCAAAGTTCCCGCTGCCCGTCCAATTTCGATTTTGAAACCAAACCTGTTCGTGTTCGTATATAAATCAACCATTGATAAGAAAATAAAGGTGATGAAGCAGTAATGGAAACAAGAGAAGAACTAGTGAATCAACTTTCCGTCATAGAAAAATGGGAAAAGGACCAGAGTGATTTATGGATTTGGGAACGGCTGGGCCGGCTTCCATTTAAGCTTCTAGATAAAATAACTCCGGCATTCATTCACAATAAAGTGGGAAGCTTGCTAGAAGAAATCGGTTCTTATATTCAAACAGGCGGCAGCTATCTCATTAAAAAAGAGACCATTTTTAAAAAAGTAGAAAAAGAAATGGGGAAGCCGATCGATGATATATCAGATATCAAAGATATCCCTATAGCGACTATGTATAAGTTGAGCCAAGAGCTTACAAAGCAAAGGAAGAAGTTTGCTGCCATTCAAGGGGCCAGCACAGGTATCGGCGGGATTTTTACACTGGCGATCGATATCCCAGCTTTAATAGCGATCTCCTTAAAAACACTACAGGAAATTGCGATTATTCATGGCTATGATCCAAGCGATCAGGGTGAGCGTGTCTTTATGGTGAAATGCCTGCAGTTTGCTTCAGCTGATATTGTTGGGAAACGGGCCATCCTTCATGAGCTCTCCCGCTATTCAGGGCAAGGAAGCAAATCGGATGAAACCATTTCTCAGCTGCAAGGCTGGCGGGAGGTTGTCTATACGTACAGAGATCAGTTTGGCTGGAAGAAGCTGTTTCAGATGGTCCCGATTGCAGGAATCCTTTTTGGGGCGTTTACCAATAGAACTATGATTCATGATTTAGCTGAAACAGGAATGATGCTATATGGAAAAAGAAGAATTCTTGAGCGGTTAGAGCCAGGTTTGATGAGAAAATAAATAGGTGTCCCATAAAAGTTGATACTTTTGGGACACCTTTTTTCTATTCTTGATTGTCACGGTCGTTGTTGTTGCCAGTTACACTGTTTACCGCGTTGCTTGTAGCATCAACTGCTTTCATGGCAACATTCTCAGTCGCTTCCAAAGCATTATGAACCGTTTCAAATGCTGAACCCGCCGTATTCTTGACGCTGTCCGCAATACTGTTATTGGTTTGTTGGTTTTCATTATTTCTTTCATTCGTCATGGTTTGTCACCCCCTAAACAGAAATAGGATATGTAGTATTGGCTTATTTATTCAGTAAAGATAGGGGGACATTTCCTACTTCTTAAGCAACGGGCGATTCTGAAGATACAACTCCATATCCTGGCTGCTTCCTTTAACAACCGCTTCTACAATCAGCTTCGCTAACAGCTGGCTGTATACGGTTCCATTATCGCCAAAGGCAAAGAGGAAATGGCAATTGGGGTATTCGTCATACACACCGATAATCGGAAGGCCGTCAACCGTTCCCCCATAAAAAGCAGCTAAATAGTATTCTGGTTTCACGTGAATAGCAGGAAACAGGTTATTAAATTCCTCTATCAGCTTCTCCTTTTTATGTAACAGCTTACTGTCACGGTCGTCAGCATATGTTGTGTTATCATCAAGGCCGCCAATGATGATTCGGTTGTCCGCTGTTGTGCGCATAAATAAATAAGGGCGGGCAGTTTCCCAAAGGAGTGTCCGATTAGTCCAAGTTGAAAAATCAGCGACTGGATTTGTAGTTACGGTATAAGTACTGACAAACGAAGCCTTTTTCTCCTTTTTAATATCGATTCCCTCATACCCGGCTGTAAAAATGACATGGCGTGCCTGAATCGAATTGCCTGTCTTTGTCGAAATGATCATCCGTTCCTGCTGAGCATCGTAATGATGACCGTTCATCTCCGTATTTTCGTAGATACGGACACCCTTTTTTGCAGCAAAATCAATGAGAGCATGTGTGAATTTGAAAGGGTTCAGCTCGCCGTCGTTGTAAGAATAAATCGCCGCCTCACGGCTAAATGGATAATTTTTTTCAATCTCTTCCTTTGTCCAAAAATCGGCCTCAGCGTTTTGGGCCTTTAAAAAGTCATATTCTTTTTTTAGTTTGGCAACGTCGTCTTTGCAGCTTGCAGAATAGAGGGTATCCCGACGGGTAAATTCGCTGTCAATTTCCGCTGCATTTGCTGCCGCCTCTATTTCGTTGATGGCTTCTTTTAATAATTGCAAATGACGCTCGATGTACTCTTGTCCGAAGGTATGGATAAGGTCGGTAAACATTTTTTCACCAGAATATTGAATTAATGCGGAATTTGCACTCGTACTGCCGCTTCCGATTGTTTCTTTTTCAATCACGACTACATTTAAACCGGTGTCTGCTAGGTAATAGGCACACTGTGCCGCAGAGCTGCCGCCGCCAATAATGCAGACATCACAAGTGAGGTCCTCTTTAAGAGCAGGGTAGGATGGGGCGTCAGGAAAAGTGGTTGGCCAATAATAGGTTCCAGATTGTAAGTTCATAATGGATCCTCCTACTTTTAGATGAATACCATTACTATCTCCAATCCATCTTCTTTAGATGCAAAGGGACGGTTCTTCTGCTTCTAAGAAGCAGAAGAACCGTCCCTTTGCTTTTAATAAATGACAACCGGTTCATGGGTGCTGAGATTGTTATATACGGTTTTCATGATAGCAGATGGTGTATTGACACATCCGCCTGATCCTGCATTTAGGTAGGCGCTGCTTGACCAGTTTCTCCGCCAGCTGGCATCGTGGAAACCTTGTCCGCTGTTGGTGAATGGCGCCCAATATTGGACTTCCACCTCATAAGAACCACTTCCTACGTGAGAGCCCCTAAGGGTAGATGGTGTTCGTTTGTAAAGGATATACCAAACTCCTTTTGATGTATCTTCACCCGTGCTGTGTTTACCGGTCACGACATTGGTGGTAACGACTAATTTTCCATTTTTGTAAATCCAAATCTTCTGTTCGGCAATTGATACTTCAGCGTACGTATCGCCAATGCCGTTGTTGGCTGTCGTTTCATAACCATAGCCTTCACCACTCCAGCCATGTCCAATAATATTAGAAGCTGAAATGGACTTTTCTCCTTTTTTGAAAGCGGCAAGAAGCTGTGCTGCTTCCTTGTCTTCATCTAAAGCCCAGCCATAGCCTTCGCCTTTAACCGAAATAACGGAACCTGAATGGGTTTTGAATCGGAAATTTTTATTTAATGTCGATTGAGTTTCATTAATGTCAGAAATCTTGTTTTTGATCTCATTCGTATCAATGGAAACATTCAAGTCTTTTGTCACCGTGGCGCTTTTAATTAAATCGCTCGCTTTTAGGGAATAAACTTTGTCCTGTACCTTGTAATCCACGGTACGCTGCAGAAGTGCCTCCAGCTTATTCTTTTCATCTTTTATGACTGGACTGTCTTCTTTGATTGGCTCGATATAGACAGGATTCAAATGGATATCACTTTTATATTCCTGTTTTTCATAGTCCTTTAATAGACTGGCAATCTCATATTGATTTCCGCTCACGCTTTTAGAGACGACGATTTTACCTTCTTCTAAATGAACCTCGGCATCTTGTGGCGCTTTTAAACTTTTGTTCAGGGATATAAGCTTTTCTTCGACTTGTTTCTTCATTGTCTGGCTGCGATACTGATCCATTTTGCTGGGCATTAATGAATAGTTTTTCGCTTTTGAAGAAGGAAAGAGTGTCTTCTGGTTTGCTAATATTTTTTTGACGGCTGGCAGATCTTTTTCTGTAAATTCCATTTTCGTATCTTGTCCATCTAAAATTTGCTGCGTTCCGACATATACTTCGTTGGTTAAGACAGCAGTTTTTAATGTCTTTAGTGCTTCATCAGCCGTTAGTCCACTGACTTTTATATCATTAATTTTTATATTTGCATTAAAGTGGTTTGCCTGATAATAGTTGATTCCGCCTAAAATAATGGCTAGGATTACGATGATACTAGGTATGATAAACTTCCAATTTTTATACCATTTAGACCGTTTTACCCGTCGCCTATCAATTTCCACTGTTTCGCTTACTGAACTTTCCATAAAGATTCCCCCTCAACCCGGTGACGCAGCAATCAGCGTTAACCGACTTTACTTTTCGCCTTAAATCAAACATTACAATTATATTACAACATTCTTAAAATAACCTTAAATATTTATTACTAATATTCTACAAAATTTTTTTGCGTACAATTGTCGTAATTTGTAAATGTCTGAAGTTTTTTTTGTTTTGGTAAAAAATAGGTTCAAGTCTCAGGTTTTTAGGACTTATTATGGAATCCAACTTACGATAATTTATAGTTGAAACCAATCATCAGTCATGGTATAGTAATACAGTCAAATAAATGACCAAAATACTAAAACAGTCATTTTGCTTACGACTCATGTTTAAAGACTCCCGGCACAATTGTTTTTCATTGGTCTATTAGAATACGTTTCTTTTTTTAATTTAAAATGACCAAATGGTGATTTTGGTCAAAATGATTTTAAAATATGATGAATGAGGTGAACATCATGAAAGCTTTCACATCGTTAAAAAGTGAATTTATGAGGATTCTCCACACGCGCAAATTGCTAATCGCTATTATCGGTGTGATGACGATTCCGGTGCTTTACAGCGGCACCTATTTATGGGCCTTTTGGGATCCATACGCTCATTTGGATCGAATGCCTGTGGCAATTGTCAATAACGACCAAGGGGCGGTTTACAATGGAGAAAAGTTAACGATTGGTAAGGATTTAGTTAAGAATTTAAAGGAGAAAAAAAGCTTTAACTGGGAGTTTGTTAGTGCAGCGAAGGCCAAACAAGGCTTGAAGAAGCAAGATTATTATTTAGAGATCGAAATTCCTAAAGATTTTTCAAAAAATGCGACAACCCTGCAAAGTGATCATCCTGAAAAATTAAATCTAATCTATACCGTTAATGAAGGAAATAACTATTTATCGTCGAAAATTGGTGACTCTGCGATTGAAAAAATAAAAGAAGAAGTGTCGAGTTCCGTTACAAAAACTTATGCCGAATCCGTGTTTGATAGTTTAAAAGATGTCGCTACCGGGTTGAACAAGGCAAGTGACGGTGCTGGAGAGCTTTATAATGGGATTTCCGAAGCGAAAGATGGTGCGGGAAGCTTAAAGAATGGCATTACCACTGCTGGAAGCGGTGCAACAAAATTAGCAGATGGGGCAAAATCAGTTGATGCTGGGGCCAAAACGATCAAAGGAAACCTTGAAGTTTTAGCTGAGAAATCGATTGCTTTTTCAAATGGAGTTGCTTCTGCTTCAGCTGGTTCTAAACAAGTTCAATCTGGATTGGAGCAATTTAGCACTGGCCTCACACAAATGAAGGATGCCAATACCAAGTTATTGACCGGTGCGACTCAAGCAGAAGCAGGCACGCAGCAATTATCAGATGGTTTAGCGTCAGCCGCTGCCAATCTGCCTAGTCTGCAAAATGGTTCAAAGCAGATACAAGCCGGTTCTTCGCAGCTCGCTGCATCCTTAGATAAATGGAAAACAGGAGCAGACCAAACCAAAACGGGTGCGGATTCTGTCAGCCTTGGTCTACAGCAGCTGCTCGGTCAAGTAAGCAGCATGGCAGAACGTACGACTGACCCAACTGAAAAGGCACAATTGACTGCTTTAAAGGACAGCTTGACACAATTATCCCAAGGCAGCCAGCAGGTTGCGGCAGGTGTAGGAGGTTTGTCGAGCAGTGCTGAGCAAATAAAGGAAGGCGCCGTAACCTTAGCAGCCGGTGCAACTCAGTTGAATCAAGGACAGGGTCAATTGGCGGAGGGAATTAACCAATTGTCCGGCGGCGCAAAACAGGTACTGGCAGGCCAAGGGCAGTTAAAGCAAGGTTTGGCCCAGTTTGGCTCTAAATTAAGTGAAGCACAAACCGGATTCGGGCAAATTGTGAATGGTTCAAGCAGCCTGACATCTGGTTTAGGACAATTAGCATCAGGTTCTACACTATTGAAAAATGGAACCAATCAGCTGGCCCAAGGGGCGAATCAATTAGCTGCTGGTACCACATCACTTTATACAGGTGAAAAGGATTTAACTACCGGAATGACGAAGCTTGCGGATGGTTCATCCGATTTAACGAGCGGCATGTCTAAACTGGCGGATGGCTCAAAAGAATTGAGCAATCAACTGGATAACGGAGCAAAGGATGCCAGTGATGTCAAAGCGAATAACAGTGTATATGATATGTTTGCTAAACCTGTTAGTTTGAAGGATACCAAGATGAATCATGTTCCAAACTACGGAAGTGGCCTGGCGCCTTATTTCTTGTCATTAAGCTTATTTGTCGGTTCGCTTATGTTATCGGTTATTTTCCCAATGTTTGATCCGGCTGTGGAACCGAAGAGTGGAGTTGGCTGGTTCATGGGAAAAGCCGGGGTTATTTTAGCGGTTGGGATTGGTCAGGCGTTGTTAGCGGATGCCGTATTATTGATGGGGCTAGGGCTGGAAGTCAAGAGTGTTCCCTACTTTATTATGTTGAGTATTATTACAAGCTGGACCTTTATGGCGATTATCCAGTTCCTTGTTACCGCTCTTGATAATCCTGGACGTTTCTTAGCTGTTATTTTCTTGATCTTACAGTTAACAGGCAGTGCGGGAACATATCCAATTGAACTTAGTCCGAATTTCTTACAACATATCAACCACTACCTGCCAATGACCTATTCTATTTCAGGTTTTAGGGCAGTCATCTCAACCGGTGACTATGGATTCATGTGGACGAATATCGGGCATCTAGCCATATTCTTTGGATTATTCCTTGCTGCAACATTGACATTCTTTATCATGAAATTCAAACGTCAGCCTCAAGTGGCCGTGTGATGCATGGGGACGGTTCTTCTGCTTCGGAAGCAGAAGAACCGTCCCTTTGCTTTATCCATAGTGAACATCATGTAAAAAACCTGCCTTAAGAATGGCAGGTTTTTTCTATTACTCTATCTTTAATGGGTGATACGTACCTTTTTTATATTCTTTACTTAAGCTATGGGCCTTCTGATAAAGTGTATTTTTATTCCCATCCGTTAGTTCGCCGATAAATTTAATAGAGATTTTCCCTTTTTGCTCTTTCCATAGGGCATTCATTTCTTTTATGTAGGGCTTTACCACATCTTCATATGATTTGGCGTCAATTGTGAAGTTCTTAGACCATGCTTTTTGGTCCGTTATGATAAATGCCTTAGTGAATTTTTTCTTTTTGACCATTTTTAATGCGTCTAGTATGGCCAAGAATTCACAGACAATTGGCTTAGTGGTTTTAATGTCTCGAACATTTGTAATTCCAGTTAATGCTTTACCATCTTCAACCAGCACCAATCCGGTCCCTGCCTTATGAGTTTGGAAGTTGTATGAACCATCTAGGATAATAAAAGGAGTATCCTTTGGGACGTTTAAGTTTAATGGCATGATCTGCTTTTTTACAGTCATGGTGGCTGGTGTCACTACTTTCGTCCCCTTGTGATAAAAATTGAGTATATCCTGAACGTGGAAAAAATCCTTTTCTCCAACTCGCGCAAAAGGCATACCCTTTCTGCAGAGTCCGGCCAAATTTTCCTTTTTAATCCTCAATGTTTTTAGGAGGATATCATGTGTCACATATTCTTCTATCGTACGGCCTTGTTTATCACGAAATTCCATTTCTAACCGCTCCTGTGATGGCTGATAAGTCTCCAGCCATTGTAATACCTCACTTTCGAGAAATCTATATTCATTCCCAATCAGGTAATGCGGCATTCCATCTTTTAAATAGGCATTCATTTGAGCTTTCGTTAGTTTTAGATTTGCGATTATTTCGGCTCTTAAGAGTAACGTTATTGAAGTTTTCTTTTGTTTTTGCACCATAAATTCACCTGCATGAAAGAATTGTATTAGTCCTCGTAAATCCAGTTTAGAAGGTTCTTATTTTAAAAATATCATATAAAAAGAGGTAAGGATATCAAAAATTGGCTGTTTTTGGAATAAACCAAATCATCTTGTTAATTACCCGGGAAATGTGAAGGGTTTTAGTGAAGTTTGTCGAATTCCTTTGGCAAAAGATGTTGAAAATAAAAAGTTGTCAGTTTTTGAAAGGGATAAGAGAGTAGAAATACCCATATCGGCAAGCGATCCATGGTATAATTTTATTAGAAAAAAATGGAAGGGAACTAAAGGGGGGCTTGAAGAAGATGAAATGGTTGAAAAAGTGTAAAGAGCAACTTACTGGGTTAATAGATGCGATTAGCCGTTTCCCTTTAACCACATTATTCTTGTTAGCTGCAGTCTTGGTAAATGCTTATTCAATTAGCACAGAAAAGGATGATACGAAGTTACTATTAACCTTTATCTTTGGTGCATTCCTTAGCGCCGTTACTCAGGCAGCCTATGAACGATTCTTTTCAACATATTCATCTCGACTGGCGCTGATGGGAGCGGCGATAATTCTAACGGGTGGATACTACTTGATTGTTAGACCGGCTCCAACTTTAAGTACAGAGATAGAAATTAGAACAGTTGTGGCTATGTTTGCGCTGCTTTGGGCCTTTATCTGGGTACCTGTAATCAAAAGCAGCACCAGTTTTAATAAAAGCTTCATGATTACCTTTAAGTCATTTTTTATTTCCCTCTTTTTCTCGGGGATTATCTTCATCGGGATTGATATCATCCTAGTTGCTTTTAATGAGCTGATTTTTCAAATTGGCTATACCGCTTACCCGCAGACAGCTAACGTTATCTTTATGCTGTTTGCACCCTTGTACTTCCTTTCGCTTATCCCTAATTATTCAAGGGCCAAGCACGACACCATTGATCAAGCTGCACATTATCCAAAGTTTCTAGACATCCTGTTGTCTTATATCCTCATCCCATTACTAGGTGTGTTTACGCTCATCTTAGTAGTTTATATTTTCAAAACTATCGGCGGGTCCTTTTGGGATGATAACCTGCTGGAACCTATGCTCGTCTCGTACGCTATTACGGTTATTTTGCTGTATATCTTAGTGAGTGAGCTTGAGAATAAGTTTACGAGTTTTTATCGAAAAGTTTTCCCGAAGGTACTCATCCCGATTGTGCTCTTTCAGATTGCCTCATCGTTGATCAGCTTGACTGATACGGGTATTACGCATAACCGCTATTTTGTCATTTTATTTGGCCTATTTGCTATTATTGTCGGTGTTTTATTAAGCATATTACCTGTACGGAAAAATGGTGTGATTGCCGCCTTGTTGATTATTAGTTGTGTTATTTCCATCGTGCCGCCAGTTGATGCGTTTACCGTAAGCCGGAATAGTCAGATTGGAATGCTTGAAGAGGAGCTCTTAAAATATGATATGCTCGAAAACAATAAAATTAAGCCGAACGAGTCTGTTTCGGAAAAGGATCAAAGGATTATAACCAATGCCGTTCATTACTTAGACCAAATGGGTTATTTAATGGAAATTGATTGGCTCCCAAAGAATTTTGACGTTTATAAAGATTTTTATGCTACGTTCGGTTTTCATGAGTACCAAGAGTCGGGGGATGCCAACCAAGCCGTTTACCTTTCAATCGAACCATCAACTCCTATCAATATCACCGGCTTTGATCACTTTATTCAAGTTGATTTTTCTAACAGCAGTGAAAAAGAAAGCAGTGATTTTGAAAAAGCAGGTAAACACTATTCCCTGTTAAAAAGCTCTGAAATTTTGAAAATAATCGGGGAAAACAGCCAGGAATTGATAAGTTTTAATACACAAGAAATTTATGATAAGTTTTACAAGTATAATGCCGCCAAGGGAGCGATAACTGCTGATGAAGCGACATTCACAAAGGAAAATAACCGGGCCAAGATAACGATTGTGGTCCAAAATGTTAGCATTGAGAAGCAATCTAACCAGAACAATGCGAGTGTTTTTGTTTTTGTTCAAATTAAATAGGGTGGTCTTTGTACCCCGGAAAATTTCAGGTCCCTCTCATTGCAGAGGGATTTTTGTTTTTCAAGAGTTGGGTAAATGGATGGAGTGGTTATAGGAAAATAGAATCGTTTCTAAAAACAGTGGTCAAAAAAGGTTTAATTTCCTCGAATCTTGTCATTGAACGTGACAAAAGAGGAAAGGGGGTGAGATGTTGCACTTCCGATCGATTATTATACCTGCTCTTATGGCGGGAGCCGCTTTATTTCTGCCAAATCAGGCGTTTGCTGAGAAACATGAGCCCAGCGGACAAGCTAATGCCCATGTGGCAGAGGCACAGTCATCTTTAAACCAAGCAAATAAAGTTGTGAGTCAGAGAAACGTTCCTTTAAAACCTCAACAGGTTAAACCTGTTGTGGAAAAAAAGGCTGCCTTACCAGCACCTGCTAGTAAGGCAAAAAGTCAGGCTGTCCAACGTGGCCTGAAACAAGCTGTTTCTCCAAAACAAACCGCAGGATCGAAAACCTTGCCGGCTCAGGCAAATAGAAATGGCCATTTTGCAACCAAGATCGATGAAAAACCGGCTGTTGTGAACTCCGTACAGGAAGAAAAAAGCCAGCCCGAAACGGATCAACCTATTAACCAAGTTGATATTGCGGTTGGAAAAAGAACGGCCGCTCCCAAAGAGCCTGTTCCCGTTTCGGTTCCAGCTCCAGTGGAGATAAAATCTAAGAAGGTCATGCGGATGGAGCATGCTGCACCAATGCCAGTAAAGAAACAGGTTCCTGCAAGTAAGGACGAACTTCCGACTGTCGATCAGGCCTTGAACCCAGTACCGCGTTCTAACAGCGGAAGCGGCAGCCAGTCGAATGACCGTGTCAGCCAAGGTTTACATATGATTAGCTTTTTGGAAAAGTGGTTTGAGTGGAACAAGCATTATGAAATAAAGCTTGTTCAGCCGTTTCTTTCCCGCTATAACATAAAGCACCACCAATGGGTAAATGCGCCGCCATCACCACCGCCGCAAACAGCTCCTTTTTTAAAAACCGTTACCCGCAGTTACAGCCTACGGAATACGTAAATTAAAAGGAGCGAATTATAAAATGAACCATTATTTAAACCCTAGTAAAGTGATGAAATCTTTCGTATTAGCTGGAGCATTGTCAGTTGGAGTTTTTGCAGGAGGTCATTTCACCCTGGCGGCTGGACCAGACCATGCTAAAGCAGGACATGCTGTTCAGGTTAAGGCTTCAGTAAAGGCAAATGGGCAGGAAAAGCCAGTTTCTAAACCTGTTGTTACTGTTAAGCCAGTGGTAAAAGAAGTGAAGGTTCAGCAGCCGAAAGCTGAAAAAGTGAACAAATCTCAAGCAAGCGTGCATGCAAGTGAAACAGCTAAGCAGCATGCAAACCCGAACTCAGCAGTTCTTGGCAAGGTCGGTAAAACGAAAGAGACTGTAACAGAGGAAGTTCCGGCTCAACAACCAGCAGTAGAGGTAAAGGAAGAAGCTAAACCGGTTGTTACAACAGAAACTCAAACTACTGAACCTGTAACTGATGTTGAAAAGGAAACGGAAAAAGTTGAAGTTCCTAAGACAGAAGATGAAGCTATTAAAATCGAAGCTCCTAAAACAGAAGACGAAGAGTCTGTGAAAGAGGACGAAAAGTCAACTGAAGTGGAAGCTGATACAGCAGCTAAAACCGAGGAGAAAGAAGACGCTGATAAAGATGATGATGCTGATTCTAAAAAAGTCGTCAAAGACCAGGATGCTGTCGTGAAAACGAAAGATGAAGAAGATGCAGAGTCAGCTTTGGAAGATGTTGAAAAAGAAGATGTAGAGTCAACTTTAGAAGATGTGAAAACAGAAGCTAAGGTAAGTCCTTCAGTTGCTAATAAAGCAAAATCCCAGGCAAGTGCACATGCGAGTGAAACAGCAAAGGCTCATGCCAATGAACATTCTGCTGTACTAGCTGGTGAGGGAGTTACTGAAGAAAAAACGGCGGCAACTACACCAGTTGTAGAAGATGAAACTGCAGCGACACCTACACCTGTTGCAAAAGATGAAACATCCGTTGACACTGATGAAGTTTCTGAAGATGCTGCTAATCAAACTGCTGTTGAAGACCAAGCTGTATCCGAAGAGAACGCAGAAGCAACAGAAGTGGAAGCTGATGATACACAAGCAGTAGTTCCAGAGGCTGTAACTGAAGAGCAAGTTTCTACAGATGATCGTGCCGTTACGAACGAAGAAACTCAGGCAACAGACGTTGAAGCGGATGACCAGTCCGTAAGTGAAGACACTGTTGTAGCTGACGAGAAAAGCGGCGTAACGGAAACAGCTGTTACTGAAGAAGCAGTTACAGCTGAAAAAGTAAGCCCATCTGCAGCGAACAAGGCAAAAGCTCAAGCTCACGTTAAGGCCAGCAAACAAGCTCAAGCACACGCTGCTGCAAACTCAGCTGTAAAAGCTGTCGCTGAAGCAGTAGTTTCTGATGATGCTGTGGCTGAAAATACAACAGTTGAAGCTGCTACACAAGAATAATATCAAGATTTAACCTAAGAAGTTGAAAAGCCTCTTTCGCTAGTGCGGAAGGGGTATTTTTGTTCTTCATATAAGTATCTTTCATAAAATAAATTGAAATACCCATTCTGAAAAATAAGAAGCAATCCTAATGGCAAGAATAATCAAGTAGAAAGGAGAATGACGATGGATTTAACAATTAATTGGAATGGAAAAATGGCATTTGCAGGTACAACTCCCTCAGGTCATGAAACCAAATTGGATGCCGCTCCGGAGGTCGGTGGGGAAAATACGGGAGCAAGACCGACCGAACTCCTCCTCCAGGCCGTTGCCGGCTGCACCGGAATGGATATTATCTCCATCCTGCATAAAATGCGTCTCGAGCCCAGTTCCTTTCAAATAGATGTCGAGGGCGAACGGGCGGAGGAGCATCCAAAACGATTTACAAACATCAATCTCCATTATGCTTTAGATGGGGAATTACCAGAAGAAAAAGTCATCCGGGCGATTCAGCTGTCAAAGGACAAATATTGCTCCGTTTCACATACGTTAAATGCTGAAATCACAGTTAGCTACTCCATTAATGGGGTTAAAGGGGAAAAGGCAATATAATCATGGGGACGGTTCTCCTGCTTCCGAAGCAGAAGAACCGTCCCCATGATTTTTTTTAAAATAGTTATTGACGCCTCGCATGAAAGCGGTTATATTTAAGTCATATCAATAACGTTATATAACGTTATAAATAAAAAGGAGAGAATCAAATGAATCCAGTAAACGTTATTAGCACGATCCATTCTCAAACTGAACAAGGGATTACCGAGGTATATTTAGTAGCATGCGGAGGGTCGCTGGTGGATATGTATCCAGCAAAATACTTCCTTGAAAGCGAAGCTAGAAAGATTGTAACAGGCTTATACACAGCTAACGAGTTTGTGCATGCGACACCAAAACGACTGAACAAAGATTCACTCGTAATTGTATGTTCTCACGGCGGTAACACACCGGAATCAGTCGAAGCAGCAAAAACAGCCAAGGAACATGGTGCACATACCATCGGGTTAACCCATAACCATGAGGCTGGACTATTAAACTATTCGGACCATGAATTCGTCTATCAGTGGGGCGCGGACACCGATGTGAAAAATAACCCAATGGCCATCATCTTAGAACTTGTAGTTGAAACCCTCCATGTGACAGAAGGATATGCACACTACGAGGCATTCCAAAATGGAATCGGAAAAATCAACGGAATCATTAAGAAGGGTGAGCAGCAAGTAGCTGAAAGAACAAAGGAATTTGCGGAAAAATACAAAGATGAAGAGTTATTTTATATCCTATCGAGCGGTGCTTCCTACGGACATGCTTACGGATTTGCCATTTGTTCGTTAATGGAAATGCAATGGCTGAATGCAGCACCGATCCACTCAGGGGAGTATTTCCACGGCCCATTTGAAGTAACCGATAAAGAAACTCCATTTATTTTATTAATGAACGAAGGCCGTACACGAGCATTGGATGAACGTGCAAAAACCTTCCTCGGACAGTACGCTGAAAAGGTAGAAATAGTCGATGCGAAAGAATTGGGAATCAATACAATTGCCGATGAAGTGGTCGAATTCTTTAATCCAATCCTGTTCTACAGCATTATGTGTGTCTATCGTGCCGCATTAGCTGATGTTCGGAATCATCCATTAGAAACTCGCCGTTATATGGGGAAAGTATCTTACTAAAATCGAGGGTGAATAAGATGATGAAGGTTTTAGGTATTGGTGATAATGTCGTAGATAAATATGTTCATATTAAAACGATGTATCCAGGTGGAAACGCAGTAAACTTTAGTGTATTTGCCAAAAAATTAGGCGTAGAAGCAGCGTTTATTGGGACCTTCGGTGACGATCCAGAAGGGGAGCACGTTGAAAAGGTACTAAAGGAGCTCGAAATTGATTTATCCCATTGCCGTCACTTTAAAGGGGAAAACGGCTGTGCCCGCGTCACCTTAGAGGCTGGGGACCGCATCTTTTTGGGGAGTAATGCAGGCGGGGTGACACGCGAAAATCCGCTTCAGTTAACAGAGGAGGATATCGAGTATATCAAGGGATTCTCGATCATGCATACCGGGTTGTACAGCCATACCGGCCACATTTTAGAACAATTAAGCACTCTCGGTGTACCGCTGTCCTTTGATTTTTCAGATGACTTTCAGCAAGAAGAAATCAACGAGAATATACCTTATGTTGATTATGCTTTCTTTTCTTGCAGCCACCTGTCGCATAAGGAGACGGAGCAATTTTTAAAGGCAAACCGTAAAAGAGAGAAACAAATTTTGGTTGCTACTCGTGGAAGTGACCCAGCGATTGCGTTTGATGGTGAACACTATTATTATCAAGCACCGGATTATGTAAAGGCAGTTGATACGATGGGAGCAGGGGATTCGTTTATCACCGCGTTTTTACTGCACTTTTTAAAAAGTAAGGATATTGCCGCATCGATGAAAGAAGCTGCTGCCTTCGCTGCGAAAAGTTGTTTGGTAGAAGGCTCGTTTGGATATGGTGTTCCTTATTAATTCCTTGTGATTGCGAAACCTTGGCTGCTCTTCTGTTATAATGATGATATAACGTTATAAACAAGCGGGGGTAAACCATGTTAAACGCGGACCATCAAGAACCATTATATAGACAATTAAAAAAGGCAATCCAGGCTGCTATTTTAAATGATACTTATCAGCAGGGTGAAAAAATTCCAACTGAACCAGAATTAAGTGAGCAGTACAATGTCAGCCGAATCACGGTTAGAAAGGCCGTGGAGGAGCTGGTAAAGGAAGGTTACTTAATCAAACAGCAGGGAAAAGGGACATTTGTAAGCCTTCCTAAAATAGATCGGAAAATTGAACACGTCATGGGGTTTACCGCGGCCTGCCAGGCCAATGGTTTTACTTCTCACAGTGAGGTAACGAAAACAGAAGTAATCAAAGGAGACGCTGACCTTCGGAAGGCTCTACAGCTGGAGAAGGACGAAAAGGTCTTGTATATTCAAAGGAAAAGATTTGCAGGTGATAACCCATTAATGCTGGAAAATAACTATTATCCCTTTAATCGCTATTCCTTTTTATTGGATGAGGCATTAGACGGCTCTCTCTATGATTTATTGCGGGAAAAGTATGAAATATTCCCCAATCAATCTGGAAAAACCACACTGGAAATCGCCTTGGCGGATGAGGAACAGGCCCAGTTGCTCGAAACAAGCATTGGGAAGCCATTATTTTATATGAATGCCGTTATTTATGATCAGCATGGCCGCCCAGTACACGCGGGGAAGCAGTATATTATCGGGGATCGCTATCAATTTACTTTATAGTAAATTGGATAGTTTCTCCTTTTGTTATAACGTTTCATATCGTTATGAAATACCACTAATGACAGCGCTTTTATTGTTATCGCCGATAAATGGTTAGAAACCGCCGATAAATTTATAAAAACCGCTGATATCGCCAAGAAAACCGCTGATATATTGTCATTCTCTTTAAAAAATCAAAAGTAGGATGAAGGTGCTTCGATGAAAGTCAGTCAAAATGCTGCAGACATAGTACTTGTTTCGAATGTTATTTTTTCAAGCAAAGAGGACGAACCGTTCGCAGGATTTATTGCCATTCAGGAAAACAAAATAATCGCTGTTGGAACTCAGGACGAACAGCAGCAGTGGATTGGCCCGGAAACAAAGCAATATGAGCTTGGCAACCAGCTAGTTATGCCGGGTGTACATGACAACCATGTTTTTTTTACAGGTTATATGTCCATGAATAGAGGAGTAGATTTATCTAAAACCTCCACCATGAAGGAAGCATTAGCACTATTAGTCAATCATGCTAAAAATTTAGAGGCGTCACAGAATTTATATGCATTTGGCTGGGATCAAGAAGTGTGGGGGTGTCTGCCTGAACCGCAACTGCTTGATCAGGCATTTCCAGACAGACCTGTTATTGCCATTAATCATAATAAAAGCTATTGCTGGATGAATCAGACAGCAATCGATAAATATCAATTTACTCCGGATGCCTGCAGTGCGGAAGCAAGGGCATATTTATTAAACGACATGCTCCAAGACCGCCAAAAGGTAAAAGAGGAATTCTTGAGTTTCTGTCAGCTATTAGCCTCAAGAGGGGTAACATCCATCAAAGACATCGGCTTTGATGAGTATGAACTGCTGCCGGTCTTAACCGAATTACATCAGGAGGATCGTCTGCCGCTTCGCGTACATTTTGTCCTAGAACCTGTCTTAGAACCTCTTAATCTAGCTGCAGGTCTTGCCTACCAACAGTACTATCAAGATGATCACCTCCACTTTCAAGGTTATAAGCTTATGGTAGATGGAGTGGTTGCTAATCATACAGGAGATATGCTGGAGCCTTATGCGGATATGCCAACAATCAGAAATTTACAAACAGTAGATTATGGAAATATTGAAAATTCTGTTTTAGAAGCGGACCGGCATGGGTTAAAATGTTGTTTAACAGCAGAAGGGGATGCTGCAATTCGACAGGCAGTATCTATTTTAGAAAAATGCCGTCAGGTCAATGGAAAGCGTGATGCCAGACATTCAATTAGTGATTTAGAGTACCCGCATCCAGATGACTTAATAAGGATGGGCGAACTTGAGATTTTTGCGGAAATATATGCGCAAATCCTGCTGTTGAATCCTTCTTTTCCAGAGGCCTATATGGGTGAAGTGGTCGGAAAGAAGAATGAACACCGCTTTTATGACTATAAGACGATGCTTGACGCTGGGATTACGATTACAGCGGGAACGGATTTACCTTTATTTATAACGAGCGTACCTGATTCGATTTATGCCGCATCCAAGCGCTTATTTCCAGATGGTTCTCCTTCAGGAGGCTGGTTTCCGGAACGGGGAATGCCTATCTCAGAAATGTTGAAGGCATGGACCATTAACGGGGCGAAGCATCAGTTCATGGAGGACAAGACCGGTTCGATTGAAGTGGGGAAATATGCGGATATTGCTGTGTTTGACCGGAATCTTTTTGAAACGTCTGTTGAGGAGTTGCGAGAGGCGAAAGTGGTCTTAACGATTGCAGATGGAAAAATTGTTTACGATACTACGAGGATAAAAGTTTCACAATAAATAGGTTTAATGATAATACGTTATAAAACGTCACTTAAAAAGGAAATGGGGAACCACCATGGAAGCAAAACAATTGCAGCCAACGGTTATTGAAAAACGAAAGAAGTGGGCATTGCCTCACAGTTACACCCTTATTTTTATTATCATTATTGCAGTAGCACTTTTAACATGGATTATCCCGAGCGGGCAATTTGACCGGAAAGAGGTAACGGTAGACGGTTCACAGCGAACGGTCATTGTTCCAGGAACCTTCCACACCATCTCAAAGGTTGGAAAAAATGGAGACCTACGGCAAGGATTATCAGGAATTTTAAGTGCGCCAATGGCAGGAGTCATTAATGCAGCGGATGTTGTGGCATTTGTGCTGATTGTCGGCGGGGCATTCGGAATTATTTTGCAGACAGGTGCGATTGACCGTGGATTAATTGCCCTTGCACGGCGAATGAAAAATAAAGGAATCTGGGTCATTCCTATCTCGATGATGATCTTCAGTTTGGGCGGATCGACGTTCGGGATGAGCGAAGAAACGATTCCACTCTACGCCATCTTTATTTCATTGATGTTTGTTTTAAAATTTGATTCGATTACGGCAATTTTAATCTTATTTTTAGGTACTCAAATTGGTTATGTTGGTTCCACCTTGAATCCTTTTTCCGTGCTGATTGCTCAGGGGGTTTCCGGAGTGGAAGGCAATCCGCAATTGTGGCTCCGCTTTATTGAATGGATTGTCTTCACCGGCGTTTCGATAGCCTTTACGATGTGGTATGCCAATCGAGTAAGGAAGGATCCCAAGAAGTCGGTTGTTTACAAAAATGATAAGGAAAATCGTGAACGTTTTATTAAAGCCGACAGCGGTAAGGAAATTGTTTTCTCCGGACGCGATAAGCTGATTCTGTCCGGATTTGTGGTTGCACTTGGTTTAATTGTTTGGGGAATTCTTTCAAAAGGCTGGTATATGACGGAAATTGGCGCCGTTTTTGTAGGATTGGGACTCTATTCAGGTCTTGTGGCTAAGATGAATCAAAAAGAGTTAGCGGAAAACTTTGTTAAGGGCTGTGGTGAGTTTGTTTATGCAGCCGTCATCATTGGGCTTTCCCGAGGGATATTAGTTCTTGCTGAAAATGGTATGATCATTGATACGATCCTTAATTCACTGGCGAATATGATGGAAGGGTTGCCGAAGTTTGCCTTTACGACCATCATGCTGCTCGCTCATAATGTGATTACCTTCTTCGTGCCGTCCTCATCTGGTGAGGCTGCTTTAACGATGCCGGTAATGGCGCCGTTAGCAGAGTTAGTGGGCATCAATCGCGAAGCAGCCGTTACAGCCTATCAATTTGGTAATGGACTTACAAACCTCATTTCCCCCACTGGCGGAGTGCTCTTAGCCGGTTTAGCCATTGCCCGGATTAGCTTCGGCCAATGGATTAAACTAATCATGAAACTATTCCCAGTACTCTGGGTAATTGCAGCCGTTTTTGGAGCAATTTCAGCTTATATCGGAATGTAAAAAGCATGGGGACGGTTCTTCTGCTTCCGAAGCAGAAGAACCGTCCCTGTGCTTACTCTTAGGGTCCTTGGACAATTGTAAAGGATAATGTTGTGGTATAGGTTTTATTTGTTTGATTTGCTGTTAATGATGTTAAATTAATTGATAAATTTAAGGCATTATTGGGAAAGGTGGCTTGGTATTCTCCAGCACCGTTCCCTGCATTGGCGCTAATGATTTTTATTGCATTTCCGTTATCTATAACCGTAGGAGAATTGATTAAATTAACAGGATTAGGGGATGTTGTTCCATTTATTGGAACAAAAGTGATAGGCCCATTCAATGTTAACGAACCTTTCGGTAATTGTTTTCCACCTGATTCTTGAAACTGACTCGCTTGTACTGTTACATTCCACCCCATATTGCTCCCGGTTGAATCCTTAATCGTCATGCCGGAGGAAAAATTAGTGGTGGAAGTTTTAAAATAATCCGTAAAAATGATATTCGGAAAATTGCTTATCGATGGAACAGAAATCGATAGGATCCCCGGTGTTTTAATCGTTAAGGTCGAAGCAGCAGAGTAGATTGTTCCGTTAAAAGCAGTAACCGTATATGTATAGGTGGCGGCATCATTCAATCCAGTATCAGAATACTGAAGATTACTGCCCGTATAGATAACAACTCCGTTCCGTTTGACCTGATAACTAATGGCTTGGTAGACGGCATTCCAAGTTAAAACAACACTATTGCCTGTTAGTTGTGTTGAACTAAAATTGGGAGGGGCACCAAAAGGAGCTACGGATAAGGTTGCATTGAAATTGACTGCGCCCGTTTCTACCGTTCTTCTATTGCCATTCCCTGTTTGGGCAGAGGCCGTCCCACTCACTTCCCATTCTAGGTTTGCTCCAGTTTTATCCGTGAGGGAAGCAGCATCAAAGGACAAAGTAATGACGACAGGCGTATCGCCAATAGAACTAATTGTCTGTGAAGCAACCGTTTTAAGTGACCCATTGACCTTTTCATATACAGAAAGAGTAGCGGATGGATTTATCCCCCCTTTGTCACTTTTTTGGATTAAAAAAGTGACATTTTGAAGATTGGACCCCTGTTTTAAAGCATAAGTGGTATCAAAAAAAGTTCCATGGACAAATGTCGGGTCACGGTCTTTGTTTGCTTGTAACCAATTCAAATCAGGTGCACTAGTACTTTCTTGGATCGCTGTTACAGTTCCCGTTAAGTTTGATTGTGCTGTAATAGAATCGGGAGGAAGCATGATAAAGGTGTCTGCTTCTGTAGTAAGAGGTGTACAACTAATTGAATATAAGAATAAGAAAGTGGCTAAAAGTAAGTAGATTATTTTATTCATCCCATTATTTCCCCACCCTAAACCTTTTCCTAAATCCAAATTAATTTTTAGATTCTTCTTTTTGTGCTTGTTTTCTTCTTTTTCTTTTTTCAAAAATAATATATCCAACCAATGCGGTTATGACTCCTATAAGGGAATAGATCATCATATGATTATCATTTTCGACAATTGGTTTATTTTCACTTGTTGCATTGGTAATCTTATAGGTTTTTAAATCAGCTTTATTGACTTCAAAGACATTCTTTTTTGTATAGGTTTTCCCTTCTCCTTTTACTGTGAGATCAATTCGATATTTCCCAGTCTGGATAGCTGAGCTATTCCAATTTGATGGAAACATAATTCCCGTAAATGGTGCCATATCAAATTGCTTTGAACCTCCCTCAAACAGTAGTTGGTTCTGCAGATTATAAACCTTAAAATGGACTTCATATGATTTTATAATCGAAGGGGAGGGATTTTCTACTCTTGTCTGTATTTGGATTCCCGAAGGATATACCTTGGTTATCGATTCTTTAATATCAACGATAGGAATTTCTCTATTTCCGACATCTAACTGGATCGCTGTCCCCACTCGTACCTCACTTTTAATTTGAACGAGATCATCATTTTCTTTTTCGCTATTTTGCTGGGTTGTAAATAAAATTCCGCTTAAATACGTGCCATTATTTTTCGGAGCAATTATTTTTATCGGGATGGTTTGTTTGGAATTTGCTTGTAGTTCAATCTGTTTTTGAACTTGAATATACTGATTTGCTAGGAAACTTTTATTTAAACTATAAGATAGCTCTGAACCTTTACTATCCGTATAGTTAATTCCGCCATTTTGTGTTGATAATGCGTTTGTATTCATGATATTCAGAGTCACTGGTACATCTGAGGTATTCATCAAATCTATATAAATCGTTTGTTTTTGCTCTGGTTTCATTGAAAGCTTATAGTAACCTTTTGTACTAGAATCTTGGTTTACTGGATATTGAAGCGAAAATTGAACATTTGGGGGATTATTCTCATTGGTTGCTGCCATAGTAACCATGTTAATTCCTGCTAAACAAAAACATAATGAAAGAATTAGGGTTGATATCCCTATTTTTTTTATCATTTTATCCTCCGATAAAGATTAAATTATAAGGCAAGTCAAGTGCATGAAAAGGTTACATACTCTTCCCTTGCCTTTTTGAACATTATGGCCCAGTTACGATGGTGTATGTAATAGTGGAAGAGTAAGGGCTGTTGGTTGAAGCATACGTGTCCGCAGGAACGGTTAGTTGCAAAGCATCTTTTACAAAGTTAACATTATATTTTCCCATGCCAGTACCTTGGGTAGCTGTTAAGATTTTTTGAGCAGTCCCTGAGTCTATTGTTAAAGCTCCTGAAACAGCAGATGGAGCTGTTGAAGCTGTTCCATCAGAGGTTACTGAGTCAATGCCTTTTAGGGACAGGCTATTCTTAGGAATCGTATGTGTGTCAGCGGTGAATTGCGTAGCTGATACAGTTACATTCCAACCGCTTCCACTTCCTGTTAAATCTTGTACGGCCATCGTTCCTAAATTGGCTGTAAGATTTTTTGTCGTTCCGTCAAGAGCGATTGAACCAATATTGACGGTTGGATTTGGTGAGGTTAGGCCTAGCGATCCTCCTAGTACCGTAACAGTTGCATTGGTGGTTCCTGTAGTGGCAGCACTAACGGGAAGTCCTAAACATAGAGACGATAAACCAGTTAATAATACTACTTTCCATTTTTTATTCAAAAAAACTCCTCCTTATTGTTTGAGATTACTAGTTCAGTAGTTCCTCCTTAATAAAATAATGTTCCTACTAAAGAAAGATCAAAGTAGTTCAGTACTTCTATTCTTGAGCAGGGATTCTATAAATAGGGGAAGACCCCATTTAAGACTATCAATACCTTTATATGGGTATTTTTTGTACAAAAAAACACCTTAAAAAAAAGGTGTTGTAGCTGGCGAACTTGGTGAGAACACTGTTAGTCCCTATAGCTTTGCGTCATTACGTTTCCATAACTTTGCCCTTGAATTATTAATTTAATTCAACTATAAGGGATGTAAGAATATTCTACAA
>NZ_JBALNF010000059.1:26116-26332 GCF_036962465.1 Neobacillus vireti | reverse complement strand
CCTGTCCGAAGTCGAGGCAACTTCGGACAGCAAATGGCTATATTTCTTCAGCTCTGTCCGAAGTCGAGCCATCTTCGGACAACACATGGCTATATTTCTTCAGTCCTGTCCGAAGTCGAGCCATCTTCGGACAACAGATGGCTAAAATTCTTCAATCCTGTCCGAAGTCGAGGTATCTTCAGACAGGAGATGCCTAAATTTCTTCAGTCCTGTCCG
>NZ_JBALNF010000059.1:0-26083 GCF_036962465.1 Neobacillus vireti | reverse complement strand
CTGTCCGAAGTCGAGGAAACTTCGGACAGCAGGTGGCTATATTTCTTCAGCTCTGTCCGAAGTCGAGCCTTCTTCGGACAACAAATGGCTAATTTTCTTCAATCCTGTCCGAAGTCAGGAAATTCTCTTAAAAATAAATTTTCCAACAAGGCTATAAAAAACGCTCGGGTTCCCAAGCGTTTTTATGCTAATTCCCTCGCTTAAATTTCGTACAAAAGCAGCGTTAATCATAGTTCAGATGTGCATGTTTATTTTCTACTCGATAACTGAACTACTTAGGCTATTTCCCTAGCTCCTTTTATCTGATTTCTAACGCAATATTAAAGTATTAAAGCTGTCCTTATAACTTACATAATATAATCTGATTAAAAAGTATTTTATTGTTTACCATTGAGCAATATCGGGTTATAATAAACATTATTTTATTTAGGATGTCGAAATAATTGGAAAAGTTCTTTCGTTACGTTACAGAACAAAAGGGTACAGAATACAGGAGGAATTCTTTCGATCATCCTTTGTGCAGGCAACAGGGGGAATGTAACGAGAAAAGATCCACAATATGAAAATACTTATTTTAGAAAGGCGATGGACATTGACTAAACCGAGTGGAAAGAAACGAATACAGCTGGCGATACTTTTAGGGTCACTTGGACTGTTGGGACCTTTTACAATTGATACGTATTTACCGTCTTTCCCAACGATTGTAAAAGATTTTGATACTACCGCATCACTTGTACAGATTAGTTTAACTTCATGCTTATTAGGCTTGGGATTGGGGCAATTAGTGATTGGTCCTTTAAGTGATGTAAAAGGCCGCCGTAAACCCTTACTATTTTTTATCATCTTGTACTTACTGGCTTCCGTAACATGCTCGTTTGCGCCAAATATCTATTTCCTTATCATTGCGCGTTTAGTTCAGGGCTTTGCTGCAGCAGGCGGACTGGTCATCTCGAGAGCGATTGTTCGAGATCTATTCAGCGGAAGGGAACTAACCAAGTTCTTTACGATGATGGTGTTAGTAGGGAACCTCGGGCCGATCGTGGCACCGATTGCTGGAGGGGGAATCCTTGCTTTTTCCAATTGGCATGGCGTGTTTGTTGTTTTGGCCATTATCGGCGCGGTGCTGCTCTTCACTGTTACTTTTAAATTAGAAGAAACGTTGCCTGAAGAAAACCGTGTTCCAAGTAACTTACCACAAATTATGAAAAATTTTGGTTCTTTATTCAAGGATCGAACATTTATGGGGTATGCCCTTACACAAGGTTTTACAACGGCAGGGATCTTTGCCTATGTATCTGGGATTCCATTTGTTTATCAGAATATTTATGGAGTCACTCCACAGCAATTTAGTTTATTATTCGGGACAAATGGGGTAGCGTTAATTATTGGGAGCCAGTTGGTCGGCCGCTTTGCCGACGTGATTTCGGAGCGGACGTTCTTAAAGATTGGCTTAGCCATCTCTAATCTAGCGGGGGCTTGGCTATTAATCGCACTGCTCTTAAAAGCTCCGCTTATTGCTGTCGCAGTTCCGATATTCTTTTTTATCGGTTCGATCAGTATCATTGGAACTACATCCTTTGCTTTAGCGATTGAAACGCAAGGGCATATTGCCGGCAGCGCTTCAGCCTTATTAGGATTATTGCCATTTGTTCTTGGTTCGTTAACGGCTCCACTTGTGGGTATTGCCGGGGCGTTTACAGGTGTTCCGATGGGCGTCATCATCTTTACTGCAAGTTTTCTGGCGTTCCTTTCTTATTATGGATTAGTAAGAAGAGCTTCGCTGAAAATGCAGCTATCCAAGGAGCAGTGCGCTTTAAAGAAAACCGTTTCTAAAATATAAAATAAAAAGGAGAACACATTTCATCAACTGTGAATGTGTTCTCCTTTATTTGTCTACTATTAATCTTAATAAGAACATAAAGGTAGGATTTTTCCTTTCTTTATTATTTTATTTAAGGTTAATCCGTATATCTAACACCTTTTAACATCATATCGACATTGATTTTTGCATCTTGGACAATATTTTTTCGAAATTCCTTTGCTTTCTTAAAAGCTTCCATCATTCCGGATGCTAATATCTTAATCTCTCTAGTCCCGACTGGTTCTTCTAGTAGGAAAATATATTCTTTCATGCTGTTTCACCTCTCAAGTTGTAATTTTAATATAATTATATCGGATATTGTAAGCGATTACCACTACTATTTGTGAACGTTTTCAAAATTTTTGAAAGGCCTTGATAGCCGTCAAATTTTTACCTTCTCAGTGTGATAGTAGGAGGGAGGATTCTTGATTTTGAAGTAACTAAAAGGCTGCTCGTCTTGCGAGCAACCATTCCTGTGGGTGATTATTTTGGCAGATCATTCACTTCATAGGCTGCGCGGATTCCCGATTCAATTGCCCCTTGCATCCACCCATGCGTAATGGTCGTATGTTCACCTGCAAAGTGAACTCTTCCTTCTGGTCTAGTAATATAAGGAAACTGTTCATTTTCCTGACCCGGTTCGAACGTGGCTAACGCTCCAGTCGAGTAGGGATTATCAACCCAGCTAAAGGAAGTTCCAACAATATATTCAGAATAGACCTGGTCTCCATAAATTTCGGCTAAGTTCCGTAAAGCGTATTGAATGCGGTCTTCGTCTGATAAACCATCCCATGTCAACGCCTCATCTGCCCATGTATAACTGGCCACCACGACAGCAGGTCCACTTGTCCCAACCCCTTGACTCGGGTAGTAGGTGAAGCGGATGGGTAAGTCCGTTATCGATTTGCCTCCAAGTTGATTGGACCGTTCCCAAAACCTGCTTTTAAATTCTATGCCTATTTTGGTTGCTGCCATATAGTTCAATTCACGAATCGCCCGCCGTTTATAGTAGGAAAAAGAATGGTAGGGCTCCACTTGAACAAATCTTAGAACGGAAAAGGGAATAGTGATGATGGCGAAATCACTGGTGATGGTGGAAGGTGCTAACGTTTTTGGATGGGAGGAATGGATTGATACACTAGTGGGATGTTGGGTAATCTTGATCATTCGTTGATTAAACTGAATAACATCTTTTAATTGTGGCAGAAATGCTTTCGGAAGCAAATCCATACCGCCAGTAATCTCATAATAACGAGTCGTTCGGAACTGTGCGGCTTCTCGGAGAACTTCAAGAAAGGACATTCCCATATAGGCCTCATAATCAAGGAGCACACCAATCATATCAACGGCGCCATCTGAAAATGTCGTTCCATATTGATAATGATAAAATTTTAGGAACGAACCAAGGGTGTAGTCACTAAATTCTTTTTCAACGAAGTGCCAATTTTTCTGGGGATTTTTATTAATAAAATCAACTATCGGCTGTAAAGCTAAATTTAAAAGGTCTTCAGCGCTTTTTCCTTTTTCGTTTGGGTCTACAGGAAAGTTCAGGATATCGGGATAACGTTCAAAAATATTTAGTCGGGTTTTGATTCCGTTAATATAAAGAATATCGACATCCGTACGGTTAATAAATACGTTTAAATTTAACCCGAATTTCCTAATATACTCGAAGGTTAAATAATGTGATTCTGGTATACGCATCGGTCCAGCGTTCATATACAGGCCATTGTGAAAAGGAGACCGGATGGTATAGATGCGGCCGCCTACAGTATCGCTGGCTTCCAAGAGAATGATCTTGTGACCGGCATCTTTTAATAGTGAAGCGGCTACCAGACCTGCTATACCTGCGCCGACGATTGTAATATTCTTAGGTACTGTTGACTTGTTCAACCCGTTTCTAATTATGCTGATCATTTGTTGATTGGTTAACTGATTATATTGATCAGGCATCCCATCCCCCCCTGTGAATGATTTAATACATTGTATTCACTTTGAGGGGCACCTATGTGTTTAGGAGGATTAGAGGTATGTTTAGGCAGGTGTTTTTCCTTTGCTGCTGTTAAACACTTAAAAGGTCCTGGCGGAATTAAATCAAAGGCCTACTCTATTATTCTTGTCACGATTATGGGTATAATAAGCTTAAGTTTAAAGGTGGATAAGGAGCTTCACGGAGGGGATTATTATGACAGTCATACCAGCGCAGCAACGCGATAAAGTCAGCTCGTATCAAAATCTTCGTTCTCTATATGAACAAAACATCACTGTTAATAGTATTGCTGAGCATTTAGATACATGTCAGCTGTATGATGATGCGAATGAAATTAAAAACATGATGGTAGCAAAGGACTTTGATATTTTAGGCGTAGAAGAGAGTGGAATCGTCATTGGTTATGTAGTAAGAGAAGAGCTGCAGGAAGGAACCTGTAAAAACTCCTATCGAAGGTTTAGTCCGACTGAGCTTGTTTCGGAATCAACGTCCCTTTTACAGACGCTGTATATTTTCAAAGAAATGGAACGAATTTTTATCCTAGAAGGGAATAGGATTACAAAAGTGGTCACCTTGGCCGATTTACAAAAACAGCCGGTTCGGATGCTGCTTTTTGGGTTGATTTCCTTATTAGAGATGCATTTATATCGGATAATAAATGAATATTTTCCTAATGACACCTGGAAACAACATTTAAATTCTAATCGGATCAAATTTGCGGAAGATCTATATTCTCTTCGAAAATCCAAAAATGAAGCGATTCAATTAAGTGATTGCTTGCAGATTTGTGATAAAAGAGATATCGTTCTCAATGAGGATTCATTAAGAGAACGGTTGGGGATTGAGAACAAGACGAAAGGGAAACAGTTTTTTAAAAAACTGGAAGAACTTCGGAACAATCTGGCTCATTCCCAGGATATCAACACGGAAAACTCTTGGAATGAAACATTCGCCTTAATCGAACAGACAGAAAATATCCTTGAGGAATGTGAAAAGATAAAATAGTTATTTGAAGTTGGTGCTAGCCTATAGCGCCAACTTTTTTGTTTAGCACTGTACCCAAAACTGGGTGAATGAAAAAAAGAAGGCATTTTCACCTTCTAGATTCTTTTTATTAACTTAAGTTTTACGTTCGCTGAATGGTAGAGAGCGAGAAGTTTTTCACCATTTTTTGCAAGTTTCGATGACCTTCTCTTAATTTTATCGTTTCTTCGATGATTTTCTGAAATCCTTCCAAATCCCGGTCAGATGCATTTAATAATGACTTTGGAAGACCTTCGACGAGTTGTTGTAGGGTTAGTTCATTCAAGGATCATACCACCTTTCAACTTATTCGTAAGACATCTGTCTTGTCTATAATATTTTGTATAGAGATGATTTTTTCCTGCCAGCATGTTATAAAACTTATCTACATGAATCTCCATTTTTTATAAAGAATAGAAAAAATACTCCTTTTTCTTGCAAATTAAGACGGTAAATCAAAGCAAGCTTCTATTAATTGTAGAAAAATATTATTCTCCATCGGCTGTATTTGAGTTTCAATCAAAAAACAGGAGAAAAGAACGAGAACAAATGTACGTAAAAAGAATCTGTTTTAATAGAATCAGAAGGGTTACACTATTAGTAACAACATGGGTGACTTCAATGAAACTATCAGGAGGGGATAAAATGGAACGACGAGTACGCTTAATTCCTTACAGATTAATCGCTGAGGTAGAAGAAGTAACCGAGGTGCCAAAGGGAATCGAAATGATTCAGGCCCCAAAAGTCTGGGAACAAACAAAAGGGAAAGGCATGACAGTTGCGATCCTAGATACAGGCTGTGATGTAACTCATCCTGATTTGACAGAACGGATTATCGGGGGCCGGAATTTCACCAATGACGATAATGGGAATGAGGATGTTTACCGGGATTATAATGGCCATGGCACTCATGTAGCTGGTACGATCGCAGCGACGCAAAATCAACAAGGGGTTGTGGGGGTTGCTCCAGAAGCAAATCTATTAATTGTTAAAGTCCTCGATCAAAACGGGGCGGGCCAATACGAATGGATTATTAATGGAATCTACTATGCAATTGAACAGAAGGTTGACATTATTTCGATGAGTCTGGGCGGTCCTGAAGATGTTCCAGCGTTACATGAAGCCATTAAAAAGGCAGTCGAGAACCATATTCTTGTCGTATGTGCGGCCGGCAATGAAGGCGATGGGCAGGATGCTACCAATGAATTTGATTATCCGGGATCATACAATGAAGTGATCAGTGTGGGAGCGATCAACCTGGAACGACGAATTTCTGATTTTAGTAATTCCAATAATGAAGTCGATCTCGTCGCTCCCGGCGAAACGATTCTGTCCACATATCTGGATGGAAAATATGCGAAGCTCAGTGGAACGTCCATGGCCACTCCTCATGTATCGGGTGCATTAGCCCTTATCAAAGCGATTGCAACCGAATCATTTGAGAGAGAGTTAACTGTCACTGAACTCTATGCGCAATTAATCAAGAGAACGGTTCCGCTCGGTGATTCTCCAAAGTTAGAAGGAAATGGGCTGCTGTATTTGACGACCGCTGATTACTTAAAGAAAGTATTCAGTAATCAGGTTAAAGCAGCTGTGGCTGAAGTTTTAGTAAAAAACTAGGTTCTTCGCTTTATGCATAAAAAATGCAGTCCCAATGAGATCGGTACTTTCTTATAGAAGACACAAAAATTGACGTATGATATGCATACGTCTTTTTCTATATTTATCAAGGTTTCTATTAAATGAAGAGGGTCCACTTATCGGTTGGGGGATCAGGTTAAGCACTCATGCCGAAAAATAAGCGGAAAAATTCCACTTATTTGGTAATAATCATTAAAAAAGGCCTAAATAGACGGAGAGTTTCCGCTTATTGACACGAAAAAATCGAAAATAGGGGATTTTGCTTTGCATAATCGGAAAAACTCCCCTTATATTCCGCAAAATGAGCTCATTTCTACATTTAACGGAAAAATCTCCGCTTATCCATTTATAACAGACCATCCCCTGGTTCCCGATACTGCAGAACCCCATAGTGAACACCTTCCAACGGAATTTCCTTTTCTTTTAGATTCATATTTTTGTTATAAGGAATAATTATGTAAGTTTCTCCGTCCTCTTTGTTTACCTCTCGTCTAAATTTCTTGTATAAGAGGTCACGAGCGACCTCCAAAGATGAGGCTTCTATTGAATCCACGATCCGGTATCTATATTTTCCATTTCCGTTTTTCGTTTTTAAAATAATATATTTCATCAAGATTCGTCCTTTTTTTAGTTATTTACCACAATTTCACAGTCCGTAAACCTACTTTCAACATTATTTTTAAAACACTGGTCGGATTGGGTGTTATTTTTTTGAACGATGGGGTATTAAAAGGGGGAGAATTATGTATCTATCATAAAGGAGAAAGGGTGCAGCCATATTGGCAAAAAACATAGTCGTTACCATTAACGGTGAGATCGTTCCAGCAGCGGATGGCCAGACGGTCCTTCAATACCTCAACGAAAGCTCCATTGAAGTTCCGCAGGTGTGCTACCATCCTAGTCTCGGTCCCATTGAAACTTGCGACACTTGTATCGTCGAGGTAAATGGTCAACTTGTCAGATCCTGTTCGACCCCTTTAAAGGAGGGGGATGAAATCAGTACGACCAGCCCACTTGTCAAAAAGTCGCAAACAGCAGCGATGGACAATATTCTGCGTAATCATGAACTATATTGTACGGTTTGTGATTACAACAACGGTGGCTGCGAAATACATAACACCGTAAAGGAGATGCGCATTAACCATCAGAGCATTCCTTGGAAGGAGAAACCGTATCAAGAGGATATGTCGAATCCGTTTTATCGCTATGATCCTGATCAATGTATCTTGTGTGGACGCTGTGTCGAGGCCTGTCAGGATGTTCAGGTCACGGAAACCCTTAGGATTGACTGGGATAGGGAACATCCACGGGTTATCTGGGATAATGACGTACCCATAAACGAATCTTCATGTGTATCATGCGGGCATTGTTCGACCGTTTGCCCTTGTAATGCAATGATGGAAAAAGGAATGCTTGGGGAAGCCGGCTATTTGACTGGCATTGAAAAAGGAACACTTCGTTCGATGATCGAATTGACCAAAGGAGTGGAGACCGGTTATGGATCCATCCTGACCGTTTCTGATATGGAATCCGCTATGCGCGATGCGCGCGTGAAACGCACCAAAACCGTCTGTACGTTTTGCGGTGTCGGCTGCAGTTTTGATGTTTGGACAAAAGGACGCGAAATTCTTAAGGTTGAACCAAATGTGGAGGCACCGGCGAATGGGATTTCCACTTGTGTGAAAGGGAAATTCGGCTGGGATTTTGTTAATAGTCAAGAACGGCTGACGAAGCCGCTGATCCGGGAAGGTGACAGCTTCCGTGAAGGAGAGTGGGATGAGGCCCTTGATTTAATTGCCAATCGTTTTCGAGAGATTCGCAGTCAATATGGGCCGCAATCATTAGGCTTTATTACTTCGTCTAAATGTACAAATGAAGAATCTTATTTAATGCAAAAATTGGCCCGACAAATCATCGGGACAAATAATGTTGATAACTGTTCCCGTTATTGCCAAACACCGGCCACAGTTGGTCTGCACAGAACAGTTGGTTATGGCGGTGATGCTGGTTCTATTAAGGACATAGCTAACGCCGGCCTTGTTATCATCGTCGGATCTAATACAGCGGAAGCCCACCCTGTTTTAGCCACAAGGGTGAAGCGCGCCCATAAACTAAACGGTCAAAAATTGATTGTGGCAGATCTTCGTGAGCACGAGATGGCAGCCCGTGCTGACCTGTTCATTCATCCAAACGCTGGGTCCGATTTGGTGTGGCTTTCTGCTGTAACCAAATACATCATTGATATGGGCTGGGCGGATGAAGAGTTTATCGTAAACCATGTTAATGGATTTGAAGAATACAGAAAAAGCTTGGCTCCTTATACGTTGGGGTATGCCGAGGAGGTAACGGGTCTTGCCAAAGAGACTCTCATCCATATCGCGGAAATGATTCATGAGGCAGACGGAACAGCGATTCTTTGGGCAATGGGTGTAACGCAGCATCTGGGCGGAAGTGACACAAGTACAGCTATTTCTAACCTATTGCTGATTACCGGTAACTATGCACGCCCAGGTGCAGGGTCGTACCCGCTCCGCGGTCATAATAACGTTCAAGGTGCAGGCGACATGGGCAGCGCGCCGGATAACTTTCCAGGATATCAGCGTGTCGACGACCCTGAAGTATTGGCAAAATTTGAACAAGCATGGGGTGTGAAGCTTTCATCCGAAGTTGGCATTAATAATCACGATATGATTGAGGGAATTCACGAAGGCACAGTAAAAGCCATGTATGTAAAAGGGGAGGAAATGGGGTTAGTTGATTCCAACATCAACCATGTCCATAAAGCTTACGAACAACTTGACTTCTTTGTGGTCCAGGATATCTTCTTCTCCCGGACGGCTCAATATGCGGATGTTGTTCTGCCGGCAAGCCCAAGCCTTGAAAAAGAAGGAACCTTTACCAATACGGAACGCCGTATTCAAAGACTGTATCAAGTATTTGAACCACTGGGTGATTCTAAGCCTGATTGGGAAATTATTCAGTTAGTGGCAAACCGGCTAGGCGCCAACTGGAATTACAAACATCCAAGTGACATCATGGAGGAAGCAGCAATGCTGATGCCGATTTATGAGGGTGTCACTTATGAAAGATTAGAAGGTTACAAGAGTTTGCAATGGCCGGTAAGAGCGGATGGGACCGATACGCCGCTGCTTTACACAGACGGGTTTAATTTTCCGGATCGAAAGGCACGACTCTATCCGGTGCAATGGACCAAGCCGCTTGTTTTTGAAGACCAATTTGATATCCATCTAAACAATGGCCGCTTATTGGAGCACTTTCATGAAGGAAATCTTACGTACAAATCAAAAGGTATTTCAGAAAAGACGCCGGAGGTTTTCCTTGAAGTATCGCCTGAGCTTGCCGCACAACGCGGCCTAAATGACGGAACGCTTGTCCGCCTGACTTCACCGTTTGGTAATGTAAAGGTTAAATGTACTATTACCGCACGAGTAAAGGGCAATGAAGTGTATCTGCCAATGAATGATACAGGGGACGGAGCGGTCAATTTCCTAACAAGCAGTGCAGCGGATAAGGATACCGATACGCCAGCCTACAAGGATACTCGGGTTAAAATGGAGATTTTACAGCAAGATGGTATCAATCCATTGCCAGCCATCAATTTCCGGTATGGGAATCCTCAGCCGCAAATAGGTGTTCAGGTGCAAAAGAAATGGGCCCGTACGGACTATGTCTTCCCGGGTGATCTTGTCAAGGAAAGGGAGCGGTCGAATGGCTAAAGCAATCAAGCAAATCAAGCGAATCGAGATCTCCGAAGAGGAGAAGCGTAAACAAGATTTACAAGAAATAGAAGATTCCTTGTTGAAAAATAAGGACGCGCTGCTTGATACACTTGATTTGCTGAAACATATGCATGATCGGGGTGTCATTCCCTTATTGAGCGGATTATTTGCCGAGGGAGACAAAGTCTTGCAAATCCTGATTAAAAAGGCGGACTCGAAGGAAACCGCCAATACGTTGAAAAATCTTTTGTTAATGGTGGGGGTACTAGGGACCATAAATGTTAAACAGCTTGAACCGATTCTTCTCAAGTTGAATGCCGGGATTGCAAGAGTGTCAGAGAGCAAGAATGATGATGACACGATTGGTTACTTTGATATCGTCAGATCGTTGAAGGATCCGGAAATTAACCGTTCGATTGCCTTATTTTTTGAATTTTTAAAAGGAATGGGAAGCGAAACGGGACATTTAGAGCGGACCACCCAGCTGCCGGAACATCAGGCTCACCATGCCACTGCCGACCACCACTTCTAAAATGATTCAAACGGATATTGGCCGAAAGAAGCAAGACCGCGTGGTGTTTTGTATTAGAAAAAAATAAAGCGGAAGGTATTATTAAACGATGAGAGGGGTGAAGCCTGTGTTAAATGAAATCACAACTTCTCAACAGATTGTTAAGTATAATGGACTTACCTTTATCGAAGAAGAGGATGACATTGCCGTGGAATCGGCATTAACCATTATTCTTGATGGAGAAGAGTTTGCTACTATGGTATGTACACCATCTAAGTTGGAAGAATTGGTGGTTGGCTTCCTGGCTTCGGAGGGTGTCATTCGCGTAGTAGAAGACATTCTTACCATTCGAATCGATGAAGGCACGGGATTCGCGTATGTGGACCTGGTCAATAACCCATCGATCCATAAAAATTTCCATTCAAAGAGATTTATTGGTTCCTGCTGTGGAAAGGGACGGCAATTTTATTTTCATAATGATGTAATGACAGCTAAGACCATTTTGACAAAATTAACGATTACACCAGAACAATGCAATCAATTAATGAAGCAGCTGCAGGAGAGTTCAGTTGAATTTCAGCAAACGGGCGGTGTCCATAATGCCGCCTTATGTACCAGGGACGGAATCGTGATTTCAAGGACGGATATTGGCCGGCATAATGCACTAGATAAACTTTTTGGCTACTGCCTGATCCACAAAATTTCCTTAAAGGATAAACTCCTTGCCTTTAGCGGCAGAATCTCTTCAGAGGTTCTGCTCAAAGCAGCCAAGATTGGCGTAGGAATCATTTTATCTAAATCTGCTCCGACGAATCTTGCCTTAAATCTAGCAGAGGATCTTGGTATTACGGCAGTAGGGTTTATCCGGGGAAGAGGCTTCAATGTCTATAGCCACCAGGAGCGAATTCAAAGAGTAGACTGTCATGGTCCGTTATCCTCGACAAAATCAATTTAAAATTTTAATCCTGATTCCGGATGAATCAATAAAGAGAACCAAAATTGTTATTTAACACAATCTTGGTTCTCTTGTCACTAAACATTCGCTCTCACGACAAGGGCCTTATTTATTTCCGAAGTCTCCAGAAAATTGCTTTACAACTGCTTGTACTTCCTCTAATTTTTCAGGTTTTAATAGACTAATCATTTTAGGGATAAAGACTTGAATATCTTCTTGGGAAAAAGTCCCTTCCGATTGTTTTCTGAAGTTTTCTGTAAGTATTTCTTTTGCTTCATCCTCTTTGCCTTCTTGAACCCTTTGTAAAATAAAATTTAAAAACTTTTCTTGTCCTTGCTTGTCCATTTCTATATCCTCCTAAAGAACGTAAGATTATAACACCTTTTGGTTTCGTCTTTTATTATAACACCAAATGGTGTCATGTCAATTATATTTAAGTTCTCCGAAACCGTTTAGCCTTATTCAATTAATGGGGCTTTAGTTAAAAATATGTGAAGGTCCAGCTGATTGTATAAAGGATAGGAGTAAGCCAATAATGATACTAAAATACAACAAAAATGGGTGGAAACTGTGGTATTCTGCTTGTCTTTATCCTCTTATTTTTGTTGTATTATATACCAATTTACGGGTTTTCAGAAAGTTGCATAAAGACTGAAATCAAATTGTCTGGAGAGTTTCCTCTAGTGGATGGATACAGCACCTCTTTTTATAACGTTGCATGATCAGTAGAAGTTATACGAACCATCTATGGGGATTGTTGGCTCATTTTGGTGAAAGTTGGATATTAAGATATCAAATACATACTAGAGGTAATTTATGGGTAAGGTATTTTTAGTGGATTTTTTGCGGGGGTTGCTTATGGCGGAAAACGGAAAACAGATTAGACTAACAGCGGGTGAGATTGGTCAACTCTTTCTTCAATACTTAAATGATAGCTCAAGTATATGTATTCTTTCCTTTTTTTTAGAAAAAGCTGAGGATGTTGAAATTAAGCCATTAATTGAATTTGCTTTAGAGTTATCAAAGTCGCATATTCAAAAGATTACTGCCATCCTAACAGAGGAAAAAAATGTTGTTCCAAATGGTTTTAACATAAAAGAGGATGTTGATATAACTGCTCCTAGACTTTATTCTGACAGTTTTGTTCTCAATTTTTTAAACCAGATGTCTAAGGTTGGGCTTACTACATATTCTGGTAGTGTTGGAACCTCAGTAAGAAATGATATAAGATCCTATTACATGGATTGCCTTTCAGAAACCATGCAATTATATGATAAAACAACTGATTTATTATTGAAAAAAGGATTGTATATCCGATCTCCGAACCTGCCGAATCTAGAGAAGGTTGAATTTGTCAAAAAGCAATGGTTTATGTTAGATGTAATCGGAGAAAAAAGACCACTAGTAGCAGCCGAAGTCGATAATTTATTTGCGAATCTGCAAAGAAATTCCCTGGGTGTAGCTGCACTTACTGGATTTAGTCAGGTTGCCAAGGATAAGGATGTAAAACAATTCTTTTTAAAAGGTTTAGAAGTGGGGAATAAACATATAAAATTATTTAGAGGGAAGCTTGAGGAATGTAAACTTCCTGCACCTATGGGGTGGGATTCAGAAATAACCAATAGTACAGCCCATACTTTTTCCGATAAGCTGATGATGTTCTTTACTAGTGGTTTGATTTCTTTGAGTATTGGTTATTACGGTACAGCTGTTAGTCAAAGTCCTAGAGGCGATCTTGGTTCACTATATAACAGGCTTTCGTTAGAGGTTCAGATGTATTCTGAAGACGGAGCAAATATCATGATAAAAAATAGATGGTTGGAACAGCCACCAATGGCAGCTGATCGAGATGAATTGATCAGAAAAAGTAAATAACATTAAAGTTCTTCTGCATTAGCAGTAAGAGCTTTTTTACGATCTGCGGGAAATTCAGCATAAATTCTGTTGGTAAAAAAATAGCATCCGATTAGTCAGATGCATACTTAATGATTCCGTGTATATAAACAGAGTTTTCTTTCTGTAAATATTCTCTTAATTTGATTCTTTTTTCTGTTTCCAATATTTTAATCAATTCGTAAATCTCTTTTTCATTTTCGTTTGTAGAAGTGATCTCTACTGAAAACATATTACCCTGACTATTACTTTGTAATTTTTTTAATAACTCAACTTTATTCATTGGATAACCCCTTTATCTCCATATATTCGACATAAAGGGGACATTTTCCTTGGAACTTCTTAAAATTGTTTCAAGTTTTACCTACACTCCATTAAATATTCTTATCGTACTTTGGCAGAAGGCGGTAGCTTTGTTATTGGCTTTTTCTATAACTACCTACGACCAATCGAATCATATCACGTCCAGCTATCTTTTCTGTTTCATGATAACCTGCTTCATCTCGCAAACTTAAGTACCAGCTGCTGTCGATATCTTCATTTAACCTATATAACTTATTGGTCTCAACATTTGTATAAAAATCTCCATTTCTTAGCCTCATCATATCCCCCTTTCTACTGTATATGAACTGTATTATGCCCAATATACTGACATGGAGCCATCAGACCTAGTAATGTCAAAATTCCTGGATATACATGGAAAGGATGAGGATTCGGAGGGGAGGTAGAGCAAGAAGTTAGGGCAGGGTAAGCTTTACTCTGGAAAAACAATAAGACAAGAGCGGTTATTTATTGTGATACTATCAAAAAGCTCGCCAAAATTATTAACGGGTTTACTTCAGAGTTGCAAACAATTCAAAACACATAGGAAAACGCACTTGAATTCACAATATAATTCAAAGTGCGTTTTTTATTGATATATCAACATATTGACGAATTTCAGTTGCTCATTTTGTCCCCATTTACATATCAAATCAAAGAGTATGAAAAAATTATTGGAGGATGTGAGAATTCTTTGTGATTTTGTGAGTGAATTATTTTGCAATCACGAAGGTTATTGGATATTTATGTTCTAATGATATTATGGATATTTGAGAGTAAAAAGCTGGACTTACGCTAACGGTGCAGTTTAGTTCAACAAGAAAATCGGATAAAGTAGTATAAAACTCAATAAAAAGATGCTATTTTCCTTGGAAAAAGTAAGGATGTATCAACTTTCTCGTTTTTTAATATCAACTGTAATGGGCATGGGGCTTGTTTTTTTAGTTTTATGTTTTGCTGATATCAGAGGAATCTTTTCACATATATTTCAATTTATTTTTGGGCTATTTTTTTCATTTGTTTTTATTGGTTATGCTATTTATCTTTGGATAAAAAGAAACGAAGGAAAAGGATATTATTGGGATGATGAAGGGGTCGTAATTGACTTTCAAGGGAATAAGGTTTATTGGGATGAAATTGAAGAGATAAAACTGGTTAAGAGTAGGCTTGGAAAATCCACAGTAATTTATCCGCACTATACAAATCACGAAAAGATTAGAATCCGTCGTAAGAAAAAGATGCCAACACCTGCTCATTCAATCGATTGGTTTCTAATCGAAAAGCCAAAGGAATTTCACAAAAACTTAATGAAATTCTGGGAAGAAAAATGTAATTTAAAAAATGGAGATAATTAAGTCATTCTTAGCTAATGGGTAGGTTTGGTTAAGCATTAGATTTGGGGTCAGATTGCTTTTTGCCAATCCATTTTCAAAAATGCTTTCAATAAATTCTCTTCTAAGGCTCCTTTTGTCCGATTTTGGTTTTATTTTGGAAGCATTTCCTGATAGTTCAGAAGATGAGGAACAAAATGAACACTGGAGGTTCTTTAACCGAAAAGATAAAAGTCCTCATTTTGTTACTGGAAGATTTCGGCTGTCATTTTGGCGGTCTTTTTTCTTAATTAAGTAACGAGTGCAGTAAGTTGAATAAGTTAAGGAAGAATAATCGTATTTATAAAATTCTGGAAAATGTTATAATTAAAGTGGAAATATATTGAAATTAAAACATGCTAAAATCAGGATGGATGTGATATTGAATGAAGAAAATCATTGTAGGAATTGGTATCGTGGTGTTAGCTTTTCTTATTTCAGTATTATTAAGCGATTTCACCTTATTGTATAAAATTACTGGAGTTGTTGCAATTAGCTCGCTTGTATTAAGTGCATTGTTTTCTGGGGCATTCGTGGATGGGGATAGATTGGGCAGAAATTTACAATCTGAATCAAAAGAAGATAGAAAACAGAGAGTTTCACTAACTAATTCGATATTATTGATCGGACTACCAAATTTATTAATTGCTACGATTAGCTATTTTCTAATGAATTAAAGAACAGTCACCAAATTATCTTTCCATTGTTGGACGAACGGGTGCAAGGTTTAAAATTGTAGCTGCCTTTTTGGGCAGCTTTTCTTGTCGAAGTAACTGGCAGGTTAGTTGTTGAACTTTAGAGAACAATTTTGTTATAGAGAGCAGAATACTGAAAAAAAGGAGAGATAACCTCATATGGTTGAAGAACGAAGTATAGTTAAACGAACTATAGATTCTTTAAAAAAACGTTTAGAGGAAAATGGAAATATCATTCAGATTCAAGGCGAGGAAGGATATTTATCAAGAGTAAAATGTACATTTAATCCACCAGCAAGTGCAGAGGAAATAAAGAATTTTGAAAATCAAACAGGTTTAATCTTACCAAATGATTATAAAGAGTTTCTGAAAATTTCCAATGGTTGTCGATTATTTGATGATGTTGAATATGGTGGAGAAATTGAACTATACAGTCTTGACCAAATTATTGAATTTAATGATCACTACGATGAATTTGAAGGATGTTATGATATAGCTTACATTTATCAAGATAACATAGTAATAAATTCGAAACATTTAAGTGAGAGGAAAAAAAATTATCTATTTTGGAAAGGCCATATTGATCAGTTTGAAGAGGCTATTCCATTAGAAATGAACTTTGAATTATGGTTTGATAGATTTATCATTAGCTCAGGTACAAAGTTTTGGTCGTGGTCAATTTATACAGCTGAAAATTACTAGGAATTATCATAGTCTAATTCAACTAACAGGGGCAAGGGCAAGAGTTAAAGAAGTGATCGTTACGAATGGCTTTTTTCTTGTTGTGCTAACTGGCAATTTAGTTGAACAAGGAAATTTATGCATTAATGTCACATTTGAAGGAAATAGTGCAATCAGGCGTTTTTTCAGTTCATCCTTCTGTACTGAGAAAATTAGGCTACACACCAGCCTTTATTTTACATAAACTAAAGCAAATTAAAGTTTTGGGGTTGGTAGTGTTGGTACAACCAAAAAATAAAAGCAATAATACAAAAGATTACGGCGATAAAAAAAGCATTAAAATTTTAGAATTAGAAAAAGAAGTTGCATTAGGGCTTTGGATTCAAGTAATAGGTCAGATCATTGAAATTAAAGGTTTATCAGGGCTTTTGCATATTGAGGAAGATGCAAATACAATAGGTGAACAACAAATACTAACAGGTGAACAACAAATACTAACAGGTGTTTGGATTAAGACAATTGGACAAATATTAGAGGCTATTTCTGTTTCAAGTCAAATAGGAGAAACAGATTTAATTAAACTGCTGCAAGAACAAAAACTCGCCATCACAGGAGATATGCTTGTGACAATTGGTTCAGCTTATGAAGTAATCGGAGGAATTCATGTACTCGAAGAGGAAACAGACAAAATTCCTCGCATAGTTCCATAACAAAAATGACCAATAAATTTTCTTAAGATTGAACATTTCGATTCTAAAGTGCAATAAAGAGAATGTACTCGTACAACTTACGGATGCTTTAGTGAAAAAAGAAATTCCAAAAAGGCTTAGAGATATTTTCTTCTCTAAGCCTTTTTAACTGTGCAATATACTGTGAATTTTGAGTGTAATTAGGTCAGTGATTTATCGTTTTGCACCTCACAAGTAAACCCGTTACAAAATTATTAGCGAGATTTTTTAAATGGTAATTATGAAGTGAAAATGATTAGTTCAATATTTGTATTTTTACTGTCTTTCGGCCCCACTGGATGGCTGCTTTTTGAGAAGGAATAAACACATCAATTTTATTTCCTTTGATGGCACCACCAGTATCTCCTGCGATGGCATAACCATAACCAGGGACATATACTTTTGAACCTAGCTTAATGACTTTCGGATCAACGGAAATCACTTTTTGATTGGGATTCTTCTTCAAGTTTATCCCGGTCGCTGTTATACCTCTACAGCGCGCAAAGTTTAACGTATAGGCAGAGGCACTAACTGTGATTTCTTTGACCGCCTTTACGGAAGTAGTCTTTACAGGCGTACTTTTCACGGGTGTTCCCGGATTTACTATTTTTAAACTTTGATTTACTTTAATGAGATCAGATGAAAGATGGTTCCACTGTTTAAGATTACTGACGGTAATATGATAAGTCTTGGCAATTTTTGAAAGAGAATCGCCTTTTTTTACGGTATATGTATTAGATGAAGCAGAAGCACCACTACTAATTCCAAAAAGCAGCATAAGAGAGGTTGAAATCGTTACCAGGGATTTTTTCACTATTAAAACTCCTTTGTTTTACGATACTAAAATAATACCAAAGTAATGTTTCATTTCTGTTTCAATAGTTTACTATTTTCATGACATTCGTTTTTGGGAACTTTTTCGAATATAAAAGGTTAGGAATACATACCTTTATGTATACTTTACTTTACATCATGCATATCATACTTTACTCGATGTAAAAGTGACCATACAGGGGGTGTAATCCACATGACCTATCAAGAAAAGAAGAGCATCGTAACGTTGATCGGTGCTATCCTCATTTTCGCTTCTTATTGCTTTTACATGTACCCGCGGCTACCTGAAGGGGGATTAGAGTCGACAGAAACCTTTCGCTTTTGGGGTTCATTCGTCCTTAATCTAACGTTGTTTTCAATCGCCACGCATATTGTTGTCAGTATTATTTTTAATATTATATTTACAATGACGACCCAAGAAAAGCTGCCTACCTTTGCAGATGAACTGGATAAGTTAATAGAATTGAAGGCTCATAGAAATTCTTTTTTTGTGTTTATTGTCGGCTTTCTTCTAGCAATGGGATCCTTGATCATCGTTCATCCGTCACAAGTGATGTTCATGATTCTGATTATGTTTGGTTTCATTTCTGATGTGACTGGGTCTGTTACCAAACTTTATCATTATCGGAAAGGAGTTTAAGATGGGCAAAAAACTTGTCGGCAATCATATTCGAAAATTACGTTTCAATAGCGATGAAATGACCCAGCAGCAGTTAGCTGACAAGGTAGGTGTAACAAGACAAACCATCGTGGCGCTCGAAAAAGGGAATTACTCCCCATCATTAGAACTCGCCTTTCGAATTGCGCACGCCTTTGACTTACCGTTGGAGCAGGTATTCTTCTACGGGGAGAACCCTAAACAGTAGGGCAATTTACTAAAAGAAGGGAAGAAAGGGTATGAAGTCAAACAAAAAAGCAGCAAAAATTGTAGGAGTACTTTTTATCGTTGCAGCCGTTACGGCGGTAGTAGGCCTTAATTTATATAATCCTATCTTAAAGGGACCTGATTACCTTTTGAATGGCTCCAAACACGCTAAGCAGGTGGTACTTGGAGCACTTATGGAGTTGGTTCTTGTCGTATCAGCTATTGGCACTTCCACTACCATGTTCCCCATATTAAGAAAATATAATGAAACGATTGCGCTATGGCATGTTTGCTTCCGGTTTCTAGAAGCGATTATCATTACAGTCGGTGTCATCAGTGTATTGTCCCTATTGACCTTAAGCCGTGAATTTGTCGCAGCAGGAGATCATGATCCCGCATCTTTTCAAGCTTCAGGTATCGTATTAAAAGCAATCCATGACTGGACATTTATGCTTGGCCCTCTTTTCATGCTGGGGATCAATACCATGATGTACAGTTATATATTTTATCAAACAAAACTGGTACCAAGGTTTATACCCATCTTGGGCATAACAGGAGCAACTTGCGTTTTTGTATGTGCCTTGTTAGTTATGTTTGGTGTAATCGAACAAATTTCCGTTTGGGGTGGGATTTTAGCGCTGCCTGTAGCAGCGAATGAAATGATTCTAGCCGTATGGCTTATCGTAAAAGGATTCAATGAAACTGCACTTTTGTCCCTGTCTGCCAAAAGCTCTAATTAATACTTAAAATTGCTGGCAAGGGTTGATCTTTTTTCTAATTTCACCATCCATTTGTAGTACCCTAACAAAATCATGAGTAGAATGGGGTTTAAGATTAGCGAGTGCCACATTGTCCACCAGCCATAATGAAAATAGCCCCACGGTTCAGGAAGTAATGTAATTGCTTCATAAAGTAATAATACAATCTCCCAACCGACTAGATAGAGAACTTTCTTCCTGAGTGCCTTTTTATAAGGAAAGAAATTCAAAAAGACAACATTTACGGGTGGTACTAAAAAGATTGCAATGGATGATTTCCAGTCCACACCTTTTGAAAAATACCAATACCCATGATATTTAAAATCAACATAAACATCAAAGACGGTTTGGAAGGCAATTGTAAATGTCCAAATATAGGACATATGGAGTAGAGATAGCCGTTTTTTGATTTTAAGTGCAATTAAATTAAAACTAATGAATGCGATGAGAAGACCTACCATAATAACATCCTTTTACAAATTACTCTGTATAAGTCATTCTATCCAATTAAAAATATTCGATTCTTGAAATAGGACTTATTTATCATGGGCTAGTTGTAAAAGAAGCCAGTAATCGTTAATTCTGACTCATTAACAATTACTGGCTTCTTTTTATTTGGTTGGCTGACCTTTATTCAACATCATTCTTAGAGGATAACAAAGATAATAAATAGGGCAGACAACACAATTCGGTAATAAGCGAAAATGGTTAAACCAATTTTTTCAATCAATTTAATGAAGATGATTGCTACTAACAGCGCCACTACAAAGGCAGTGATAAAACCGATCGCGAACATTGGAATGTCGCTTGAATGTAAGAAAGGTAAACTTTTAACAAAATCCAATCCTGTGGCACCGACCATAATAGGAAGGGCGACTAAAAAGGAAAATTCGGCCGCTGTTTTATGATTAGCACGAGCAAGCAATCCTCCTGAAATAGTGGAACCTGCGCGAGAAAAACCAGGGATGACCGCTAAACATTGAAATAATCCAATGATTAAGGCTTGCTTATAACTTAAATCATCTACCGTGTTAGATGTGAAGGTGCCATGTTTTTTTTCTGCAAAAATCATTAATATTGCACCAGCAATGAGGCTGACTACTACTACATTGGGTGAAAATAGTTGCGTCTTGATAAAGTCATGCAGTACTAGTCCAACTAATGCAGCAGGTATGACCCCTAAAATAATATGTATGACGTCTAATTTCTTTTCTGGTTTTCCAATCGTACTGAAATTTAATAAAGACAGGTATCTTTTCCAATACAGTACCAAAATAGCAAGCATGGAACCCAGTTGGATAATGACCTCAAAAGTATTTGCCTTTTCCCCTGTAAATCCTAACAAATGCCCCACTAAAATTAAGTGCCCTGTAGAGGAAACAGGCAAAAATTCTGTTAAACCTTCCACAATTCCTAAAATAAAGGCTATAATATGTTCGCTCATGTTTTTCCTTCTTCCCTTGAAATGTTGTTATGTATTTTGTATTAAAGAATACAATTTCCTCTAAAATTATACAAAAAATGCGAACTTCTGCATAAGGAAGTATAGTATCCGATGATCTATAATTCAAGAAGAAATAATAAATTCACACAAACTTAAGATTACAATAGGATAGGAAATCTAGCAACTGCAAAACGACAATAAATCATTCCGGAAGTCGATTCAGTAAAATTGAATTAGGTAAAGATCTGCTATAAGTATAAAACACTAATTCCTTCAATTATTAGAACGGTGGACTTTTCGTGTTTTTTCTACAAGAAAATCATTGCCCAGGACTTTTGGACTACCAAAATTTACAGCTGGCTTCCAAAAGGGCAAGATGATATATTTTTCTTGTAAGTTCTTAACCGAACATTACGCGAATTTTTTTACAGAGAAGTACTCAAGAGGCTGAAGAGGCGCCCCTGCTAAGGGTGTAGGTCGGGTAACCGGCGCGAGGGTTCAAATCCCTTCTTCTCTGCCATAAAACTTTTGGGAATGTCTTGGTATCGACAGGGATAGTTTGAGCTTATATTGCGAGTCGAGGGATTCGGCCTCGTAAAAACGATAAAGCCTATAACTGGCAAACAAAACAACAACTTCGCTTTCGCTGCCTAATAACAGCCGATCGCGGTTCCTTCCTCCATCGTCCATGTGGCAGGGAAAGGGACTCATTTTAAGTGGAATACGCCAGAATCCGCTGTCTGAGGATGAAGGAAGAGAATAATCAGACTAGCTGCTTCCATGCCTGTCAGTGGGCTAAAGAAGTAAGTGAAGTAAAAACTACTGACTACGCTCGTAGACGTATAAGTGGCAATATCTTTGCACACGGGTTCAACTCCCGTCATTTCCACTAATTTTATAAAAAATATCTTGATTAGATTTTGAGGAATTTGTATAATATATTCATGACGCATAGGAGATAAGCATTCTGAGGTCAGGATGAAGTTTACTATCCAGCGTGTCCAAGTTTTTTGCCGGTTTAGCTCAATTGGTAGAGCAACTGACTTGTAATCAGTAGGTTGGGGGTTCAAGTCCTCTAGCCGGCACCAGAGTTTTTTGCACTAGCAAAATAACTTATTATTCCGCAGTAGCTCAGTGGTAGAGCTATCGGCTGTTAACCGATCGGTCGTAGGTTCGAGTCCTACCTGCGGAGTCATAGTCCAACAAGGACACTAGGAACAGGTCAGGGCGGGAACGCAGCAGCCATAACTAGTGAAATTGTGTGGACTATTACATAGGACGATGAAAAAACGCTAGACTCTTATTGAGTTTAGCGTTTTTCTTTTACTTTCAGCAGCAAAATGATTAAATGTAAAAAGCCACAATCAAATTTTTACCTGTATTTAATTAGAGAAGGAGCATGCAGTCGGAATTATTTTCTGCCTTCAGTACTGATTTTAACGGTTTTGCTGTAATTATCTTGTCTTCCTTACCGATCTTACTATTGTTTATCTTTATGCAAAAACATTTTGTTAAAGGAATAACGATGGGTGCTGGCAAATAATTTACTACAAGATGTTTGACCAAGAGGAGGCCGAAATGAAGAGAAGCAGTCTATACGAAAGCGCTTTGACACGAGGGGAGTTTCTTCCTAAGGTTGTAGCCTATTATTATAAACAATGGGAGAACTATAACATGCCGTTTCACGCTCATAATCAGGTCGAAATTATGTATGTCATAGAAGGCCACTGTTGTGTCGAAACCGAGGGTGAGTCCCTTTTTATGAAAAAAGGGGAATTCATCATTATCGATGCTGAAGTGACCCATCGTCTGTTAGTAGAGAAAGGAAGCACTTGCCGGATGCTAAACATTGAATTCCGTTTTCAAGAACGTAAAGGTTTTTTTCCGTCAATCAAAGACTTTGCAGATGAGGAACAGGCCTTTGCTCGTCTATTGAAAATGAATGCTCCTTATCTTCTTTTAAAGGATCCTAATGAAGTTTATTTCGTCTTAAAAAACCTAGTATTGGAGATGGACGAAAGGGGCAAAGAGAATCTATTAATGGTGCATCTTTTGCTCTCCCAACTACTCATTCGGATTGCAAGATTAGCAGTTGAATCTAAGGAGAACGAGCCGCTGCAACAAGCAAATGTTTATGTCAAACAAGCGCTTACCTATATTCAAGAAAATTATGATTGTGATATCCAAATGAAGGATATAGCGGCAGATGTGAATCTTCATCCAGGGTATCTACATAGAATCTTTAAAAATCATACCGGCTTAACGGTGATGGAATACCTGACCTCTGTCAGAATGGAAAAAGCAAAAATGCTGTTATCCGAAACGGACATCCCTTTAATTGAAATATCTGATTATATTGGGATTAACAGCAGGCAGTATTTCAGTTCTCTTTTTAAAAAATATGCACACCAGACGCCAGTTGAATATCGAAAAGCGGCAATGCAGAAGAAAGAATTTGCCTCATGGGAAAGAGTGTAAGTCCGTCTGTTTTGACAAGTAAGGATTTTATAAATTTGCTTTTAAAGGAAGTTACAATTTTGGTAACGTTTACACCAATGAAGCTGTTAAAATCTCTATAAATCTATTATTAAAGGAGAGTTGGCCGATGTCATTTAAAGTAGCGTTTATTGGAGCTGGGAGTATTGGTTTTACAAGAGGGCTATTACGGGATCTGCTTGCAGTACCCGAATTTAACCAGATAGAAGTGGCTTTCACGGATATCAATGAGCGTAATTTGCAGATGGTTACCGAGCTATGCCAGCGTGATATTGCTGAAAACGGGTTGGAAATCCAAATTCACTCCACCGTTAATCGGCGTGAAGCGTTAAGAGATGCACGGTATATTTTTTCCGTTGTAAGAATTGGCGGGTTGGAAGCGTTTCAAACCGATGTAGATATTCCCTTAAAATATGGCATTGATCAATGTGTGGGCGATACGCTTTGTGCTGGCGGGATTATGTATGGTCAGCGTGGAATCGCTGAGATGCTTACCATCTGTAAAGATATTCGAGAGGTAGCGGAACCAGATTGCCTGCTCTTGAACTACGCTAATCCAATGGCTATGATGACATGGGCTTGTAATAAATATGGCGGAGTAAGGACGATTGGACTTTGCCATGGTGTCCAGCATGGCCATAAACAAATAGCAGATGTGCTTGGGTTGACCAAAGAAGAAGTGGATATTGTTTGTGCCGGTATCAACCATCAAACTTGGTATGTTCAAGTGAAACACAACGGGGAGGATATGACCGGTAAGCTGCTGGAAGGTTTTGAAAACCATCCCGATTACAGTCAAACCGAAAAAGTTCGGATCGATATGCTTCGACGGTTTGGGTATTACAGCACAGAGTCCAATGGGCACTTAAGCGAGTATTTGCCGTGGTACCGGAAACGTCCAGAAGAAATTGCCGAATGGATCGACCTTGGCGTTTGGATCAATGGTGAAACGGGCGGATATTTGCGTATTTGTACGGAGAGCAGAAACTGGTTTGAAACGGACTTTCCGAACTGGATGAAAGACCCGGCCCTTGAATATAAACAAGAAAATCGCAGTGAAGAGCATGGCTCTTATATTGTCGAAGGGTTAGAAACGGGCAGAGTTTATCGGGGACATTTCAATGTCGTGAATAACGGAGTCATTTCGAACCTTCCTGATGATGCGATTATTGAGGCACCAGGATATGTTGATGGAAACGGAATCAGCATCCCGAGGGTGGGTGACCTGCCATTGGGTTGTGCAGCGGTATGCAATGTAAGTATATCCGTTCAGCGGCTAGCCGTGGAAGCAGCCATAAACGGGGATGACATGCTCTTGCGGCAAGCGATGATGATGGATCCACTTGTCGGTGCGGTTTGTAATCCGAAGGAAATTTGGCAGCTAACTGATGAAATGCTAGTGGCACAGGAAAAATGGCTTCCCCAATATAAAAAAGCTATTGAAAAAGCAAAAGAAAGGCTTGCTTCCGGAAATCTTATTCCGACTAAGCAAAACCAAGGTGCGGCAAGACTTCAGGTGAAGACTGTCGAGGAAATGGGTCAAGACAGAGATGCAGCCAATCGGGTTGCAGGTGAATCAGACAAGGCCAAGGAACGTCCTACAGCTGTTAAGTAAGAAGAAGAACTACTGCAAGAGAATGGTACAGGATATCCTGTTCATCCTCTTGCTTTTATTTATCTTAAGTAGATTTTAAAGGAGTGTAGAGCCTTGAGTAATTGGAGTGTTTCTGAGTTGGAACAAGAATGGTTCGAGCAGGAGGGATTTTTGATAGTGAAAAAAATCTTTTTTCACACGAGGAAATGGATTCTTTAAATGACCATTTTATGGGTATTCATACAACCGGCCAGTTCTTGGTCATTTTAACCCAATTTCAGAAGAAAAGGCAGATGGTAATAATTAAAGCTCTACCTAGAATCTTACAGCCCCATAAATTCTACCAGAATTCCATTAATTACATGCTAGATTCTAAAGTTTTGTTAATATGCTTAAAATTTTGTCATTAGAACCCCTAATTTTGTAAATAAAATTTTACTGACTCCCAACAAATAAGGAAATCCACCTTTGTATTGAAGCTAAGGTGGGGTTTCTTACCAAAGTAGACCCTTTCCCACATTGAGTAAACCACCTATTATTTACTTTTAAGCCATACCCGAACGTTCGTGTTTTACCTTTTTTTCATAAAGATATATAATCCATAAAAATAAAAAACTATAATAATATTGTAATATAACTGTATATTTATTATAATGGTAAAAAGCGTTACGGTAGAACACGAA
>NZ_JBALNF010000058.1:0-51110 GCF_036962465.1 Neobacillus vireti | reverse complement strand
ATATATTACTATTAATTACATACTTTCTTACTTCAATACCTTTTGAAGTGAGGATAGAGGCGCAAAGACCATCAGTACGCTATATGAGGATAATGAGGTCCTATGACAATGGTGGAAAGGGGAATTTGCCGAAGCGGATAGGATCTCATTGGTCTTGAAGCTGGTTCTGTGTTGAAGAAGCACAGAATTGTCATATAGGAAACTATATGGAGGGCTATCTCACGCATAGGAACTTTATTTAGATGTTTCTACAGCAGCAGCGACCCTTCGTTGCTGCTTTTTTGCGTTGACATCAGATTGGCCTTACCCCTCTAATTTATTAAAAAATTACAAAGGGTGAGAAAAAATGGATTTTGGCCAAGTATTAACCGCAATGGTTACACCATTTGATCAAAATGGTGATGTAGATTTTAACGCCGCAAGATTGTTAGTTAACTATTTAATTGAAAATGGCACAGAAGGCTTAGTAGTATCCGGTACAACTGGTGAGTCCCCTACTCTAACATCGGAAGAAAAAGTAGCATTATTTAAATTAGTGGTTGAGGAAGCAGCCGGCCGGGTTCCTGTTATAGCTGGTACCGGCTCCAACAATACACGTGCCTCGATTCAATTAACGAAACTTGCTGCTGAAGCGGGTGTTGATGGTATTTTACTAGTTGTTCCCTATTACAACAAACCATCACAAGAAGGAATCTATCAACACTTTAAAGCGATTGCCGAATCAACAGTTTTACCAGTCATGCTGTATAATATCCCGGGGCGCTGTGGTGTTAACATGTCTGTTGATACCGTTGTTCGCCTCTCAAATATTCACAATATCGTGGCTGTTAAAGAAGCAAGCGGCAACTTAGATGCAATGGCAGACATCATAAGCAAGACTCCTGACCATTTCTCCCTTTATAGTGGGGATGATGGGTTAACTCTTCCAGTTTTAGCCATTGGCGGAACAGGAGTAGTATCGGTTGCTTCACACATAATCGGAAACAAAATGCAGGACATGGTGAAGAAATTTAAAAATGGTCAGCTTGAGGAAGCTGCAGCTGCACATCGCAAACTCCTCCCACTGATGAAGGGCTTATTTGCTGCACCAAACCCAACACCTGTAAAAGCCGCCCTAAATATGACCGGCATTTCTGTTGGTGAGGTACGCTTGCCATTGGTGCCATTAACTGATGAAGAAAAATTAACATTAGAGAAGCTGCTCCCAGCAGACAAACTTGTTAGTGTAAGTTAATAACCTGAGGCTGCCTTTTAAGGGCAGCTTATTTTTTTACCTATTTGTTTGGAAATTTCCTCTACAAATCTTCCTGTATGAAAGGAGAAAATTGCATGGATCAAAAAACAGCGATTGTAACGGGGTCATCGAGCGGATTTGGTTTACTCTGCGTAATTGAATTGGCTCTGAAGGGTTTTACCGTCATTGCAACAATGAGAGATACGAACAAAGCAAAGGCTTTAATCGAAGTCGCTAAAGAAAAGCAAGTGGAGAAGTACATTCAGGTTATATCGTTGGATGTTAATTCAAGTGATTCGATCCGACAGTTTAAACTATTCCTTGAAAACTACTCCCACATTGATGTACTGGTGAACAACGCTGGACTTGCTGTCGGAGGTTTTAGTGAGGAACTGTCAATGGAAGATTACCGGCGGCAATTTGAAACCAACTTTTTTGGAGTGATTGCCGTGACCAATGCCGTTCTGCCGATTATGCGTGCTAGAAAACAAGGCAGAATTATTAATATGAGCAGTATCAGCGGAAGAATTGGTTTTCCGGGTTTATCCGCTTATAGCGCATCTAAACATGCACTGGAAGGCTACAGCGAAAGTTTAAGGCTTGAAGTACGTCCCTTTGGAATTGATGTATCCTTAATCGAACCTGGTTCATACCAAACGAACATTTGGGCAAGCGTTGATCAACTCGAAAACAACCCGGATTCGCCTTATACCTTTTATATGGAAAGCCTCTTAAAAGAAATTAATAATGGCAAAGCCGATTATGGTGATCCAAGTGAAGTCGCTAAACTAGCCGCTCAGATAGCCTGCTCGACTGGAACACCTGACCTTCGTTATCCGATCGGCAAGGGAGTTAAGATGAATCTATTTCTTAAAAAGACACTGCCGTGGAAGTTTCTTGAATCCGCCATATTAAAGCGGCTTAAGCCTTGATTTGTCATGATGAATTCTGTTTGGTTGATTCTTCCATGATGACGGTACTATACTATGTATTGAATTACTATTAAGGAGGAGAAGAGATTGAATAGCTTACAATCCAGCACAACGCTACATAATGGTGTAAAGATGCCATGGTTTGGACTTGGGGTCTACAAAGTACCCGAGGGTGAAGTGGCTCTTGAATCCGTAAAAATGGCTATTAAAGCCGGTTATCGAAGCATCGATACAGCTGCACTTTATGAAAATGAAGAAAGCGTCGGTCAAGCCATTAAAGAATCAGGGGTTTCCCGAGAAGAACTTTTTATTACCACAAAAGTATGGAATAGCGATCAACGCAATGATTCAGTTGAAGAGGCTTTTGAGACAAGCTTGCGAAAGCTCGGCCTTGACTACGTTGATTTGTATTTAATTCACTGGCCGGTAAAGGAAAAATATAAAGACACATGGAAGGTCCTTGAGAAGCTATATAAAGAAAAGCGTGTTCGTGCGATTGGAGTTAGTAATTTTAACATCCACCACTTAGAAGATCTGATGTCTGTCGCGGAAATTAAGCCAATGGTGAATCAGGTGGAATTACATCCTCTTCATTCGCAGCCTGAACTGCGCAGCTATTGCCAACAACAACAGATTCAAATAGAGGCTTGGGCACCGCTTGGCCAAGGCAGACTGCTTGACCATCCTGTGCTACAGGAGATTGCTTCGGCCCACCACAAATCAATCGCACAAGTTATTTTACGCTGGGATATCCAGAATGAAATCGTAACAATACCAAAATCGATTCGTGAAAGCCGAATTAAAGAGAATGCCAATATCTTTGATTTCACCTTATCTCAGAGTGATATGGAAAAAATTAATGACCTTAATGAGAACCAACGCTTTGGTGCTGATCCGGATAATTTTAACTTTTAGTATGATAAGACTGTCCTTTCGGGCAGTCTTTTTATTTTTAATTGACTATGGATGGTCCTTTAAGGGTAAAGTGAAAGATAAATAAATTATTGTACGCAGGTGAAGAGTTTGAATCATTCTAGAAGCAGTAAAGATCTTTCCACTCACATGAAGAAAAATCTCTGGTCAGGGGTGCTTTTCGGAATTGGGCTCGTTGCTTTTGTTGACGAGACCATCTTTCATCAAATCCTTCATTGGCACCATTTTTATGATAAAGCCACAACAGCGGTTGGTTTGGTTTCGGATGGGATTTTCCATGCGTTTAGTTGGTTTTTTACGGTAGGCGGGTTATTTATGGTAGCAGATATTCGGCGCAGGAAGGTATGGCAGGCAAAAAAATGGGCGGCTGGTGTACTTCTTGGCGCAGGTGGTTTTCAATTATATGATGGGATTATCCAGCATAAACTGATGCGGCTCCATCAGATTCGCTACCACGTGAACCTCTTACCTTATGACATGGTTTGGCATATCACATCTGTTTTGATGCTGCTTATCGGCATCGTCCTTCTTATTCGTTCTGCTAAAAAATCGGGAGCTGATTCAGAACATGTTCAATAGTCAGCATATGGTACATAGCCATGGGTCCTTGGGTGCTGATTTTATCGCTATGCTGCCGTTCATTTTTGCCCTGGTGATTTATCTCAGTGCGGTTATTAAAAGTGCCCATTCCGGGAAAAACTGGCCTATTTACCGAATATTTATGTGGCTAATTGGTGTGTTCTGTGCTCTTGCCGCCGTTACGGGACCAATCGCAGTTCATGCCCATCACGATTTTACTGCACATATGCTTGGGCATTTGCTGCTCGGCATGCTGGCACCGCTTCTTATGGTTTTGGCGGCACCTATGACGCTGATTCTAAGAACTGTTAATGTGAGGCTGGCACGCCGCTTATCCTTAATTTTAAGGAGTAAATTTTTCCGGTTTGCAAGCAGCCCGTTGATTACTTCGTTTTTTAATATTGGTGGTCTTTGGCTGCTCTATTGCAGCACTCTATATCAAGAAATGCAGAATAATTTTGCGTTGCATGTGGTGATACATATCCATATATTTCTGGCTGGATATTTGTTTACTTCTTCGATGATTTATATTGACCCATCGCCACACCGAACGAGCTTCTTGTATCGTGCGATTGTGTGTGCGACCGCATTGTCGGGTCATGGGATTTTAGCCAAATATATTTATGCTCACCCACCTGTTGGAGTGCCTGCGGAACAGTCAAAAATGGCCGGAATATTTATGTACTATGGCGGAGACGTTGTTGAGCTTGTTTTCATTATTATATTTTGCTATCAGTGGTATAAGTCTGCGCGGCCAGTAAGAGCTGTACCATCCTACGAAGGCCAATAAAACGATTGTTTGACCGTTTGGATGGAGAGTCAGCTCACTTTCGATTTAAAAAAAGGTCTCACTGACCGTTACAATCAGAAAATCTCATTTTCGGGCAATGTCGGACCGGTTCATTGACCTTCCCAACTCAAAATACTCATTCTCAGGCAATGATCTGCCACTTCATTGACCATTCCAACCTTAAAATCTCACTCACAGGCAATGACAGTCCGGTTCATTGACCGAAGTACCAATAAACCTTTATACAAACACCCGCAGCTGCTTCCTAATCCCATCAACTAAATCCAAAGGTCCTACACCGTAACTAGATAAAGCCTCAGCCTTCTCTTCCCCCGCTCTCGCGTGCAAATAACTCGCAGCAACGAGTGCTTTAACAGCTGTTGCACCCTGCGCTAAAAACGAAGCAATCATCCCCGTCAACACATCCCCACTTCCACCCTTTCCAAGCGCATCATTACCATGCGGATTAATAAACACATCTCCATCTGGCGCAGCGATAACTGACCGATGTCCCTTTAATAGCAAATATACGCCGTAATCTCGGGCAAAAGCCTTCGCAATACCTATCCGATCCTCTTCCACCTCTTTAACCGTCATATTTAACAACCTCGCCATTTCTCCAGGATGGGGCGTAAAAATAATATCCCCTTTATATTCTCGGACTACTTCCAGCTCATTTCGAAGCAAAAACAATGCATCCGCATCCACCACAACCGGCTTGTTTGCTAAAAGAGACAACACAGATTTCATCCAAAACTCACCGCCAGGAAACCGGCTAATCCCCGGACCAATCGCCACACTCGTAAACGGATTCAATAAAGATGAAAGATGATCAATCGCCTCCACAGAAAAATGTCCTCCCTCATCTGGCAACGGTAAAAATAGTGACTCTGGATTTTGGGCTGCTGCCATAGGATAAATACTTTCAGGTACCGCTAATGTGACTAGTCCCGCCCCTGCATTCAGCGCCGCTTTTGCCGAAAAAATCGGTGCTCCGACATAGAACTTTGATCCCCCAACAACTAATACATGACCAAACGTCCCCTTATGACCATGCTTGGGTCTATGCGGAACCGAATGATTCACCAACTCTTTTGTTACTACCCGCGGCAGCGCCAGTCCCAGCTCCTCAACAATCGAAGGCGGCACCGAAATATCAACAGCCTTCCACTCTCCCACAAATTTAGGCCCATCCTGTAAAAAGAACCCTCTTTTAGGAAAAACAAACGTAATCGTCTTTGTTGCTTTAACCGCTGTTCCTTCCACTTTCCCGCTATCACTATTCATACCAGAAGGTATATCCACAGAGATAATTAATTTTCTTCCGCCATATTCATTAATCAGTGATATAACCGACGCAAAAGGTTCTCTGACTGGTCCGCTTATACCTGTTCCTAATAGGGCGTCAACAATGAGATCTGCCTGATTCATTTCGGATTTAACCATTTCAAGCGAACTTTCATGAAGATAAAGAATCGGTAACTGACGATTTCGATACACATCAAAATGCACTTTGGCATCTCCTTTAATCCGCTCAGGAGGTACCACCAAACATAACAAGAGGTCAAACCCTAAATCATATAGTCTTCGTGCAATCACAAACCCATCGCCGCCATTATTCCCGCTGCCAGCAAGGATCATCACACGTGGATTTACATGAGTAGAACTTGCCACAATCTCTTCCACTACCCTTGCCCCCGCATTTTCCATCAAGACAACACCAGGCAATCCAAGTTTGTCAATCGTATAGTGATCCAGTTGCTGCATTTCCTTTTGTCCTGCAACCCACATAAAAACACACTCCTTTTTCCGGCCTTTTCCCCTATTATAAACCTTTCCCAAGTGGATGACAGTTTCGACCCACACGTATTCTTAGAAACAAATAGGATAAATTATATACGAGCATCTGTATAGCTGCTCAAAAAAATCGTCGGGAGTGATGTATCATGGGTAGAAACAAACTTTTGGTTCCTGGTTCAGGCGATGTCCTTAATCAAATGAAAGAGGAAATTGCCAATGAGTTTGGAGTTCAACTTGGTGCTGATACGACCGCACGAGCAAACGGCTCAGTTGGGGGCGAAATGACCAAACGGTTAGTCGCTTATGCTGAGCAGGCTCTTCGAAATCAACAAGGTCAATAGCCTTGGAGATTTTAAAAGGGTGTCCAACTTTGGACACCCTCCTAAAACAATAGTTAATTGGCAAACAGAACTTTAATTTCACTCTCCGCTTCAACCATCCTGCCAAATCGATATCCCTCAATCAGCACATGACGTTCATGATCGGTTAAACGGCGGTTCCATTTGGTTTCTAAATAAAGAATGACATCATTATATAAAATTTCCGGATACTCAAAAGGGGTATTCATCAAATACTTCTCCTCCTTTTCTTAATCGCCTTTGTCTTATCCATCATGTCCAAAATCTCGACTATTTAAAAAGGATGTCCGCAACATTTGGCGAAAAATCATAAACGAGATTTGGAATAATCCCTTTTATCATAAATTATGCAAGATATCAAAAGTTGTATAGTGCAATCGCCATAGGAAAGAATCATTATTTTTTTAAAATAGGGAATAATAGTTGTGAAACTGGTTGAAAACTATGTAAACTCACAAAAACTGGTTAATATTTATTATATTATAGGAAAGCGGTGAATGTGTTTATGAATCAGGATTTTTCGATTAATCATGAACAGATACCTAACTTCAAAAGTCATGAAGAAGCACGGACTTATTTTAAAAATCTATACGGTGATCGTTTTTTATTAAGAGGAACCGATATCCGTAATGGTACAAAGATAACCATGTATCATTTAGTCAAGAATCCTGAAGTGTATCAGCCCTATATGGAAAGTTTTTCTCATGAAATCCAACATGAAATCACGAACATGGATGTTTTTAAAAGCTACAACACGATTGAAATCGATGAAAACGGAAACGTTCATTTCCAATCCTAAACAGCAAAAAGGAAGGCATACTTACTGCCTTCCCTCTTTGGTATCACATGGTGGTTTCTTTCCCGGCTATTTTTCGGATGAAATGTATAATGAAAGTACTTAAGAAGATTCCGATAAGAATACTAAAAAACACAAACTCATCCATATGGAATCCAAAGGCTGAAACAATCATCTTCACACCAATAATTGCCACAAGGATAAAAGCGGTTGTCTCGAATTCAGGGACTTTTTCGATTAAGGCAAGGAAAAGGTGCGCAACCCCCCGCATCATTAAAATGCCGATAATTCCTCCTAGCAGCAAAATCCACTCTTGGTTGGAGACACCAAACGCGGCAATGACACTATCAAAACTAAAGGCAATGTCCATCAGCTCCACCGTTAACACGGTCCTCCAAAAGCCCTTTTTTCGGCTTTGAACTTCATCATCCTGCTCATTTTTGTTTAAAAGATTTTGAAAAACAATCCAAAGCAGATAGTGCCCCCCGATAATCTTGATCCAAGGGATCGTAGTTAAAGTTACCCCAATTCCAATCGCGATTACCCGAAAAAAATAGGCCCCGAATATCCCATAAAATAAGGCTTTTTTTTGCTGTTTCTTTGGAAGGTGTTTGACCATTACTGCTAAAACAAGGGCATTATCAGCAGACAGCAGGCCTTCAAGAATAATCAAGGTACCAATAACTCCCCAGCTTGCTGGATTCGTAAATACCTCTTTAAAGGCCTCCAATGAAAAAATCGTACCATAACTATTTAAAATTTCTTGTAAGAAGTCCATCTGAATCTATGTCTCCCTTTCCCATTCCAAGTAGTTTGTCCCAAAATCAACAAGTTTGTCTCCCTACTTAAATGTATGAAAGGCAGTTGAATATATGACATACATTCTGTTTAGCAAAAAAGCCTGTACTCTCCTTTAAAAAGTACAGGCAAAATTTCTATTCTTTTATTAAGCCAATAAACCGTTCAACGACCCCATCTACAAATTTAACAGTTGCTTCGTCTGTTAGTCTGCCAGTTTTCTCATCAAATTTATCCATAGCTTGATTAATAAGAATCTCATTCCCAACAGGCGATAAAAGCTTTACCTGTAATGCCGTTAATATTTGACGCAATTGAAGCTGCGCACGCAACGTTCCCATCAGCCCTGTCGCAGCACCAGCTATCATAACTGGCTTGCCAATTAACACCTTATCTACACGAGATAACCAATCAAGTGCATTCTTTAATACTCCAGGAATCGACCAGTTGTATTCCGGAGTAATAATAATTACACCGTCCGCTTCTTTTACTTTACTTTTGAACTCTACGACTGTTGCTGCAGGATTTAATTCCTCATCCTGGTTATAGTGCGGAAGGACGCCAAGATCTAAGACTTCTAAATCAAACTTAGCTGCGAATCGTTCCTGAATCGTCTGGGCCAATTGCTTATTAAATGAATCTTTTCGTAAACTGCCTACAAGTGCAACGATTTTCATTTTTTATCCACCTTTGTTTATGTAATAAATTAATTATAGAAATAGTTATTTTGATTATCAAATTTCTTGCTCATTGTAAAAAGCCGATTTCTAATTGAAACCGGCTTTTTACTTATTTAAAGATTGTCGCTACAACCTGATCGTAGGTCATCTTACTGTCAACCACGAACACACCTGGTTTTAATTTGTTTTCCAGCTTTTTCGCTTCAATATCCTTTGAAAAATCAAAGGCATTCTTAACGATATTCGCTGCTACTAGAGCTCTTCCAATATCAATGCTAGTCATACCATCGGTAACATTGACAACGACACGTGTTACAGGTTTAGTCGTATCAGCAGCGGCAGGAGCCGCTTTCGCTTGGACAGATGTCTTGGCATCCTGCACTTGCTTATCATTTTCAGCTTTTGTTTGAACAACGTAGCCCTCTGCTTGAAGCTGCGCTTTCATCTCTGCCTCGGTAGGTTGAACCTTCTTAGTTGATGTGGTTACAGACGGTTTAACTGTCACATTGGCAGGGTCACTTTTTCCAGATAGATACACAGAGCCACAAATCGTGGTTGCGATCAGCATTCCGGCTGCAAAGCTGCTAAGTAAGTTAATTTTCATTTGCAACCTTTCTCCCTTCTTTTATTGTCTGGTAAGGAGCAAGCATTTTTTCGAGTTCATTTACACTTACCTGTTTCATCTCAGCAATGCTTTCAGTTGAGTAATTACGGTTTTTTAAATCAAGTACTTCACGCATGAAGACTTTGTCTTCAGCAGAAAGTTGAACTCCTGCTTCCTTCATAACTACTTCGAGATCAAGTTCAATATTTCTAATCGAATCCTGAATTGCATTGATTTCCTTCATTGTGGAAATATGAATTAAATCAATTTGATTATGTTCTGCCTTCGATTGTTTTGATGTCTTTGAAATTGATAGTACTAGCAATATAATTGAAATCCCAAACAATCCGGCTAAAGTCCATTCCATCATGTGATTAACCTCCAATAGTTTCTAACAATTACTTATTATACAACCAATCTAGTATTTTTGCCTATTTTTACTGCAAAATACGGAAAAAGTCGGAGGATTTTGGCAATTTGCGGCGAATTAGGTAAAGTTATCATTCTATTTTTCTTACATTTTCTATGACTTTCGCTAAAATTACTCATTAAAAAAGCGATGAGAAATAATCCTCATCGCTTCGCTTTTTATTTTATAAATTAAAAATTTGATCAATTTCTTGGATTTCTGTTTGTGTTAATTGAATGTCTAATGTTTTAAGATTATGAAGAACCTGTTCTGGCTGTTTTGCACCAGGGATGATGACATCAATAGCTTCACGGGTTAAATACCAGGCGAGGACAACATGGGCCACTTCAGCTCCTTTATCATTGGCCATTTTACGATCATCTCCTTTTTTGTTTACGATAGCAGATTCATCATCTTAGACGGACCAATTGGCTTAAAAAATAAGGCTTCGTAACTCCTCATCCGTAAATTGGCCCTTTATTCCTTGTTTACTTCGAAAATAACGATAAATCTCCTCATTTGAATAGTCCTCTTTTAGTCCTTTAATAATTGTTTTCAAGTAAGAATATGAAGGCTTTACCCATTCCACATCATTCATTTCCCATGGTGCTGTAAAAGTAAAAATGGGATGCCCCTTTTCTTCTCCCAAATACAAGATATTTCCATACCAAGCATTCCTTCGGAAAATCTTTGAACAGTCTTTCATGACTTCATCCAAATTCAAATCAATCTCTAGACCATTATTTTCCTGACTAACTATATCTTTAAACTGTTCCAACGTGATTAAGTATTTTTTACTGTATGTTTCAACATTCGGTTCCGGGGTTAAACCAATAAAAGCAACCCCTTTTGATTCCCATTTAGCTGCTTCTTTTGCAAAGTAAAGCGGAAAATTCATCGTGAAAGTGGACGAATCCATCGGGAGTGAATTATCTTTACAACCTGTTTCAACCTTTGAAGACCCTTCTGGTTTGCCGCCTTTTATATAACATAAAAAACGGTCGTTATTCATATTTGATCCATAGCTTGCATACCAGACATACTTTTCTTTCATCATTACCACCCAGTTTCTACCTATTTCTTTTATTTTACCACTAAAGATTTGTTATTAGATCACTGCTTATGATTCCGCAAGCATTAGTTAAGACTATAGCTAATCATTCCTTTTCCAATAGGAGGGCAACATGAAACTAACCGATGTAATCGTAGAATGCTTAGAAAACGAAGGGGTTGAATACGTTTTTGGAATCGTTGGCACCGAGACACTTGATCTCGCATATTCCTTATCCAAATCAACTCAAATTCAGTATGTAAATGTCAGACACGAGCAAGGTGCAGCATTTATGGCCGATGTGTATGGAAGATTAGCAGCCAAGGCAGGCGTCTGTTTATCAACACTTGGTCCCGGAGCAGCAAACCTCGTTACAGGAATAGCCAGCGCCCAGCTCGACCATTCTCCATTAGTGGCATTGATTGGCCAAGCAGGTATCGAACGGCACCATCACGAATCACATCAGTACATTGATATCATCAAGCTGCTTGAACCGGTAACAAAATGGAACACACAAATTGTAGATGGCCAAACCATTCCCACCGTTATCCGCAAAGCATTTAGATTAGCCATAATGGAGAAACCGGGTTCCGTCGCCATCACCTTGCCAGAAAACTTTGCGGCCGATCAAATGACAAAAACACCTTTACCTGTTACGTCTTTACCAGAAATAATTCCTGATAGGGAGTCGGTCAAAGAAGCAATTAATCTTATTCACGCCTGTAAAAAGCCCTTCATCATAATTGGAAACGGAGTCATTAGGCAGGAGGCCTCACAAGAGTTAAAGACGTTCATCCATACCCTTCAATCCCCTTCCGCCCATAGCTTCATGGCAAAAGGGGCATTACCGCAAAACGACCCGCTAAATTTTTATACCTTCGGGTTCAAAGAAAACGATGCTGTCCTCCCTGGTATTCAAGAAGCGGACCTGTTAATTGTTATCGGCTTCGATTTCGTCGAACAACTGCCAAATGCCTGGAATAAAAACAAACTCCCAGTTTTACATATTGATACCTTACCTGCTGAGGTGAACGAATATTATCCGGTAAAGGGCGAGCTCGTCGGAAATATAAAGAAAACACTTCATGCTTTAAACCAAGAGGCGTTACCTGCAAAATCATGGAGTCCAACGGGGGGCCTTCAAACAAAAATAAGAACAAATTATCAAATCAATAAACAACCAGATGAATCACTATCTATCGAAAATGTTCTCAAGCTGATTGAAGAGCATTCCCCCGAGGACACCATACTAGTTTCCGATGTCGGCGCTCATAAGGTATCAATCGCCAAAACCTATCAGCCTAAAAGTCCGAACCGGGTCATTGTCTCAAATGGCCTTGCTTCCATGGGGATTGCAATTCCCGGATCCATTGGTGCTAAACTCGCACGACCAAACGAACCGGTTATTTGTATTACCGGTGACGGTGGTGCCCTCATGAATTTTGCAGAAATCGAAACGGCCAGACGTCTTGGACTCTCCTTTACCATTATCGTTTTGGATGATTCAATGTTAAAGCTTGAAGTCAGGCAAATGAACAAGAAGTTTGGCGAAAGCTATGGGGTAACCTTTCAAAACCCTGATTTTGTCCAACTGGCCCAAAGTTTTGGAGTTAAGGGTCTACGTCCAACTACCATCACCGAATTAGATACGATACTAAAAGAACCACAAAAAGAGATTGTGCTCATCGACCTTGTTTCCCAAAATCCCAAGTAGATTGGAATATAGTAAAAAAAAGCAATGCTTTGAACCATTAAAGGTTTGGGCATTGCTTTTTTTGTTATACAACAAATTTATCTGTACTACATCAACCCATAAATAAAATTGTAACTGATTTTTACAAATTCTAACTTACCTTGAATAGATCGCTACTATAAAGAGATTCCTATTTTTGAAATAAAAATTCTGTTGTAACTAATTTTGCATCCTGTTACAATAGCATCATAGAATTTATAGAAAATTTATAAAATTCTAATTGTTATCTGTCGATCAGATTGGGGGAGTGCTTGTTGTCAAAATTACCAAAAGTGAATGAATTAGGGTTCTTTGAAATCCGTCTCGAATCGATTGGCGGTTTAGGCGCCAACCTGGCCGGAAAGATGCTTTCCGAGGATGGGGTTGTTGGAAATGGACTCAATGGAGTCGGCTTTTCATCCTATGGATCCGAGAAAAAAGGATCGCCCGTAAAAGCACATATTCGTTTTTGTGATCCGGAAACTAATATACGCGACACCACACCAATAGAACGTCCACATGTTGTCGGCATTTTCCATGATGCCCTTTTCAAAACGATCGATTGTACAAGTGGGATCTACCCCGATAGCACCATCTTAGTAAACTCACAAAAATCTCCTGACGAACTCAAACTAGCTATGAAAATTCCTGGTGGAACCATCGCAATCGTGGATGCAACAGGGATAGCCCTCGAAGAGCAGACCAAGGCAAATACCGCCATGCTTGGGGCACTATATCGAATCTTAGATTTCTTAGACCCTGAGTCGATGAGGCAGACTATTCGCCGCACTTTCGAAAAGAAATATCCACATCTCGTCGAGCCAAACATCCGCACCTTCAACCGCGGTTTTAATGAAGTCCAATTCCAAACCTACTTAGTAGATGAACAGACACCAATTATTCCATTTAAACGGGCAGAACCGCTGCTCGGGTATGAAACCCAGCCTATCGGCGGGACCATCATTAATCCAGGAAACAGTATTTTAAAGGACTTAAGCATTTCTCGTGCCGGAATGCTGCCGCATTTTCATGATGACAAATGTATTAATTGTGCTGCCTGCGATACAGCCTGCCCAGACTTTTGCTTTGTTTGGGAAGAAAAAGCGGATAAACGAGGCCGCCCGCAAATGTTCCTGCAAGGGATTGACTATCAATATTGTAAGGGTTGTTTGAAATGTGTTCATGCTTGTCCTGTTGAGGCATTAACGAGTGAACGGGAATACAATGACGGCTATGCCGATCAAAACCGTGTGCCGCACTTATTTGATTTAGCGATTCGAAACTAAGGAAAGGGCGGGGAATTCATGTCTATCGAAATAAACCAAGAAAATATTACCGTTCCTAAAGGAACCATTGAACAAAGTATTGTGTTTGAATCTGGTAATGAAATGGCTGCCTATGCAGCCCATCAAATAAATTATCATGTAATGGGCTATTATCCGATCTCGCCTTCGACCGAGGTTGCACAGTTCCTTGATGGAATGAAAGCAAAAGGCGAACATGATATCGTGTTAATTCCTGCCGACGGAGAGCACGGCTCAGCCGGTATTTGTTACGGTGCAGCAACTGGGGGCGGACGTGTCTTCAACGCGACGAGTGCCAATGGCTTTCTATATATGTTAGAGCAGCTCCCTGTTCAATCTGGTACCCGTTTTCCAATGGTATTGAATTTGGTCAACCGCTCTGTGTCTGGACCGTTAAATATTCATGGTGATCATTCCGATCTCTATTTTGCGTTAAACACCGGCTGGCCGATCTTGATGGCCCGTGATCCGCAAATTGTTTATGATATGAACATTATCGCCATTAAACTAGCAGAAGATCCTGAAGTCCGCCTGCCGGTCATCGTCTCGTTTGACGGTTATTTCACCTCCCACCAGAAGCGGCGGGTCCAGGTTATGAAGAACCGTGCGGATGTGCAAAAATTTATTGGCGAGCCGCCAAGGAACTTCCCACATGCTTTAGACCGGGAAAATCCAGTTACAATCGGACCGTATATGAACGAACCTGACTATATTAATAACTGTTACCAACAATCAGAGGCGATGTATAAAGCGGAGCATGTGTTCGAAAGAATATCCCATGAATATGCAGAATTAACCGGGCGGGAATATCCTGTTCTTGATTTGTATCGGATGGATGATGCCGAGGTTGCGGTATTTATGTTAAACTCTGCTGCTGAAGTATGTAAAGATGTCGCCGACAAACTGCGTGCACAAGGCATCAAGGCTGGAGTCATCTCTCCTAACATGATCCGGCCCTTCCCGCAGCAAAAATTAGCGGAAGCATTAAAAAATATAAAAGCGATTACAGTGGGTGACCGGGCGGATTCCTATGGTGCTCATGGAGGAAATATGGCCCTTGAGGTTAGAGCAGCACTGCAAACCGTTGGCAATTCTCATACAAAGGTCGTAAACAGGGTCTACGGATTAGGTGGTAAGGATTTCTATGCTGATGAAGCAGAGTTGTTTTTTCAATTAGCTCAAGATGCGGCAGATAAAGGGTTCGTTGAAAAACCATTCGACTACTTTGGCCATAATCCCGGTAAAGCCGAATTCGCACCGAAGCGCGTCTTAAATCCAATGAAAAAAGAAGATTTGAATACGGGATTAATCACCGTCACCCCTGATGAGAAAACCGGAGAATTAAAGGTGAAAATTCCGCCATTACGAAGCTTAACGAAAAAGCCAAAACGACTTGCCTCCGGTCACGGTGCGTGCCCTGGATGCGGAATATTCTCAGGCTTAGAGTTATTTTTTAAAGGAATTGAAGGAGATATTGTCGCCTTATTCCATACAGGCTGTGCGATGGTCGTCACCACCGGCTTCCCTTACAGTTCCCATAAAGCAACCTATATTCATAATCTCTTCCAAAATGGTTCGGCTACATTATCCGGTCTTGTGGAAATGTTCCATGAGCGAAAACGCCGTGGTGAATTAGATGAACTGGGGCTATCCGATGATTTTACCTTTGTAATGGTGACTGGTGATGGCGGGATGGATATCGGAATGGGTCCGGCAATTGGAACCGCACTCCGGAACCACAAAATGATCATCCTTGAGTATGATAATGAAGGCTACATGAATACAGGCAGCCAGCTCTCCTATTCGACGCCGATGGGACATATGACAAGCACCTCAAGTGTCGGTGCCTTCCAAAAAGGAAAACCGTTTCATCACAAAGATACCGCGCAAATTATGGCGGCAACCCACATCCCTTATGTCTTTACGGGAACGGAAGCTTTTGACCGGGATCTTTTGAAAAAGGCGGCTAAAGCCCAATGGTATGCTCAAAATGAAGGCTTGGTTTACGGAAAAATTCTAATTACCTGTCCGTTGAACTGGAAATCGAAGGATGAATTAGGACAGTCGATTGTCGAGGCGGCTGTAAACTCCTGTTTCTTCCCGCTTTACGAGGTAGAACGGGGTATCACCACCATTACTTATGATCCAGAGGCTAAAAACAAACGATTACCTACTACCGATTGGCTGCAAATGATGGGGAAAACCAAGCATTTGTTAAAGGAAGACAGCCAAGACCTGTTGAAAATGTTTAATGATGAAGTGGAGCGCCGCTGGATGAGGCTGAAGGCGAAGCATGAAAGTCCATATTTATAAATGCTGAAATAATTGAAAATGTTTAGTTTCGCTGATATATGCAAAAAAGTGCTGATAAATGCTTTAAAATCGCCGATAAAATTAAAAAAACGCTGATATACGCTTAAAAAGCGCTGAAAAAGTCTACAGTTAAGAAAATCCCGCTGCGAGCATTCTCACAGCGGGATTTTTTTATTCAAACAAAGGACTTACTGCTTTTTCATTATGAATACGTTCAATTGCATCAACCATTAAGGGAGCAACCGACAATGTGGTGATTTTATCGATCCGCTTATCTTCAGTCATTTCTATCGTATTGGTAACGACCAATTCCTTAATTGGAGATGATTCAATGCGACTAATCGCTTCAGCAGAAAAGACAGGATGGGTACAGCATGCATAAATCGATTTTGCTCCCCGCTCCGCTAACGCATTGGCAGCCAAAGTAATCGTTCCAGCTGTATTAATTAAATCATCAATGATAATAGCATTTTTGCCCTCGATATTTCCAATCACATGCATGATTTCAGAAACACCCGATTCGGACTGTCTACGATCAATTAAGGCAATAGGTGCATTTAATATACTCGCTAGTTTCCTTGCTCTGATAACCGCACCATTATGCGGGGCAACAACAACGACATCTTCTAATCCTTTTTTCTCAAAATAATTTCCGAGGATTGGATTAGCGATCAGGTGATCGACCGGTATGTCAAAAAAGCCTTGTAATTGTGGTGCATGAAAGTCCATTGTAAGTACCCTTGATGCACCCGTTGTCTCTAAAAGTCTTGCCACTAACTTCGCTGTAATTGGCTCACGAGGTTTAGCTGTACGGTCTTGGCGAGCATAGCCATAGTATGGGATTACAACGTTGATCATTTTTGCTGACGCTCGTTTCAAGGCATCCACCATCACCAAGAGCTCCATAATATTGTCATTGATCGGCTGCGAAGTCGATTGCACCAAAAATACATCACTTCCCCGAACACTTTCTTCAATATTTATTTGGATTTCACCATCACTAAATTGTTTGACAGAACTCTTACCTAATTCACAGCCCAAAAGCTGAGCCATTTCTTCAGCTAGCTCACGATTCGAATTTAATGAAAACATCTTAAAGCTTTTCTTCAGTTGATATGTCACCTTTGATCCCCCATGATATGTTATTGATTCATTATTAGCGCTTGTCCATTATCTTATTCTACATGAAGAGAAGGCTCCAGGGTAGAATTAATACTTAAAAATTTACAAAAAAGAAACACAATTCTTTCACAAGTCTTACTCCTATCCAGGGAAAAGCAAGCAAGATATCAAGGAATCCAGCCTGCTATTTGTGAGATCGTTATCACAATTTCAATCAAAATGAGAATGACGACAATCCATTCGACGAATAATCCGCGAATGGAATGGCTAATCGTTGAGAAACCATCAATGATGTTATATAAAATTTCCGTTTTACTTTTTAATATTTTATGACGATCGTTAAGTTCAAAAAAATCGATCATTTTGTCGTAAAATTCACTGGCATTACTGCTTGCCCAAGTAATGTCAGGCTTATCTAAAATCATAATATACGCAAGCGTGTTATAGTCATGACGGAGTATCTTCGCTGTTGTTCTTGCCAGTTCTTTATTGCCTATCCTTAGCTTCCCCTTTTCAAGACGGTCAATCATCGTTTCAAGCCTATCATGAATGACACCTAATTGTTCCTCTGTTTTTTCCAATGCAACCGATTTTGCGAGGACAGTAGAAATTAATTCCGGGTAAAAAGGCTCATATTCAGGGACCACGACATATTCATCGGTCAATTCAAGGGTTTCTGTTTCACTTATGTGGAGGCTATAATCGTCTGAATACCTGCCAATGTTTTTTAAATCCATTTCCGGCTCAAAGGATTGGAGGTATTTCAGCAACACTTTAATCTCTTCATCATTCGAGTGATTAATAAATACAACACTTCCAAACGAAAAAAGTAAGACACTTTTCGAATTGTCCACATCTTTACCAAGAATGGATTGAAGGATGTTTCCTCTTAGTATTAAAGGTTCCTCCCACGTAAATTTTTTGGGAATTCCGCATTGTAAAGCGATTTTGTTTAGATCAATTTCATTGGTGATGGCTATGGCTTTAAACGAAAAATCCAACATTTTTATCACTCTTTCACAGATTGGTCACCCTTTAATTTAATTCTATTTTTGGAAACAAATCAATACAGTTAGTTAATTTGAATGAATTTGTTATTATAGTAATTCCCTAATTTTATAATTTGGGGCACAAAAACCCAAGGTAGCAGAAAAAGCTGCTCCCTTGGGTTCAACCAATTTTATTTCGTTAATGACTCTGCTAATTCAACTAGGATTTGAACTTGTTTTTCTGTGAAAACTTTTTCACTTTTTGCTTTTACCTCATTGATAAATGCCTGCATTTGACCGTCTCTAGCATTTTTATTTCCTTTTTCCTCTGACGCTTTGGCAGCCGCAAGTTTTGCTTTCAAGGAATTAAGGAGCGTTTGCTTGCTATCTGCTTCAGTTGCAATAGAAGTTTTCCCACTTTCTGCTAATAGGAACTGCTCGGTTAAGTTTCCTAAATTATCAAAGTTGACAAACACATGAATAGTAACAGCTTGGCTAGATTGGTTCCCTGCCTGATCAATTGCTTCTGCCTTAAAGGAATGACCATCCAATCCAAGTTCATAGGCAGGTGTGGAAATATCCTTACAGGAAGAAGAAGCAATACCCGATAAAGAATCCACCGCTTTACAATTGATAGAGATCTGCTGGTCAATACCAAACTCGGCCCCTTCTTTTACCGAGAAGGTAATTTCAGGTGCAGTTTGGTCAAGGCTGATCGTCACCGATTTCTTCGGTTCAAGGTTTCCAGACTTATCTACACTCCAATATTGTAAAACATGCTTCCCATCTTTCTCGATCTTTACAGATGTTCCACTTTGTTCTGCTGCACCATTTAGTGAGTAATAAGTTGCAGCAATTCCCGACCCAAATTCATCATCGTTGGCAGTGAAATTTACAGTAACCGGCTTATTGTACCAGCCGTTCTTTTCTTCGCCCGCCACTTCATGCTCTGTTTCCGGGGGTGTAACATCTTTCCTTTTGACTATCTCAATACTTGGAAGCGGTGGTGTCGCCATACCTTCACCGATAAAGAAACTAGCATGCGGCGGCTGGTTATAACCAATATTTTGCCAAGCAACAGACAATCTGTATTGTGGATCATGCATTAAGGTGTAAATTCTATGTTCGGTTTTTTCTGTAGTCATATACACACGTAAGGCATTGCTATCCTCTGTCCTCCAGATGACCTCTTCTCTCCAGTCCCCAAACAAGTCTGCCTGAAGTACCGGATTGCCTTTGGTGCTATTATTAGATAGTGTTCCATCTCCCGTAAGCAAGTTTACTAATTTGTTATTTTTATAATCCCACTTGTCAATCGTGCCTACCCCCGTACCTTTTGCTGCATCCCATTTATGGTCCACTAATTCACGGAGTAAGTCACCATCCCACCATATTGCAAAATTGCTTGACGGGATGTTATCGGATATTTTTCCCCCTTCTGCTGAATGAAGGCCGCCCACACGGCTGTTCCATTCACCAGAAATAGCCCATGCCTCTTCACCCTTGTACCTAGGGTCGATGTCAGCTGTCAGACCGCGGCCTGTATCCTGACCTGTTTTTACTCCCCAAAGAATTTCACCTGTTTCCGCATCACGCATATCATAGCCATATGGTGAGTCCGTATGTTCTTGGACACCGAACACTTCAAGTCCAGGACGATCAGGAATAAAATCGCCGACATGCAGGGCGTCCCCGTGACCTAAACCAGTGGTATATAAGCCCTTGCCGTCATCATCGACAACCATTTGACCATAAACAATTTCATCCTTGCCGTCCTTATCGATATCAGCGACACTTAAGGTATGGTATCCTTGACCGGCATAGGCGCCATTGCCTTCATCATTGGAATCGAAAACCCATTGCTTAGTGAGCTTACCCTCTTTCCAAGTGTACGCGGCTAATACCGTTCTTGTGTAATATCCACGAGCCATGATGATACTTGGGTGTTCGCCATCTAAGTAAGCCACTCCTCCTAGGAAGCGGTCAACACGGTTACCATACGAATCTCCCCACGCCGAAACATCACCGCGTGGCGGATCATAGTCAACCGTTGACAACGCTTTTCCTGTCTCCCCTTCAAAAACAGTTAAATACTCTGAACCTTGTAAAATATAACCTGTGCTATTTCGAAGATCGGCATCCGCTCTGCCAATCACAGTTCCTTTTCCATCTACGGTTCCATCTGCTGTTTTAAAAACAACCTCTGCTTTGCCGTCACCATCAAAATCGTACACTAAGAACGGTGAATAATGAGCACCGGCACGAATATTTTTACCTAAGTCTATGCGCCATTTTAAAGTTCCATCCATCTCATAGGCATCCACATAGACGTTTCCGGTATAGCCTGCTTGTGAATTATCCTTGGAATTAGAAGGGTCCCACTTTAAAACCAATTCATATTTACCATCACCGTCTAAGTCTCCTACACTGGCATCGTTCGCCCGATAGGAATACGGGTCGCCAAGAGGTGTCATACCATCCTTTGGTTTTTGAAGCGGGATATCCAGGTAATTTTTAGTTAATACTTTTACAATATCCTGCGATTTTCTTTCCTTACCATTGATGACGGCTCGAATTTCATAAACAGAATCTGTTTTTCCGTCCTTATCTGCATAGTTGGTGCTGTTTTTAACAGGAGTTTCATTGATCTTTTTACCGTCACGATAGACGTTAAAGCTAATATCTGCTGGATCTGTACCGAGCATTCTCCAGCTTACGTAAACACCATCATCTGTCTTAATTGATACTGGCGCCCGATCAATATCCTCCATTTGCCGCTTTAATACTGTTACAACGGGCGTTTTAAGACTTTCGGAAAGTTCTGAGATACCACCTGCATTCACGGCTGATACTTTGTAAAAATAAGAAATCGTGGTTAAAACTGTTTTGTCATGATAGGAGGCATTTTTCGATTTGCCAATTAGTTGGTACGGGCCATCCTGTTTTTTGGAGCGGTATACATTATAAGTGACGGCACCATCCACTTGACCCCAGCTGATGGTAAGATCATTTTTATTGACGTCTCCAACATTTAGGTTATTTGGCCGGGCTGGTACTGGTTGTGATGGATCAATCATCTTCACCTCAAGCGGCAGGGAAGGGACAGTTTCCACGCTGGCATGATCAATCGTTGTGACCACATACTCATACTCTAGACCTACATCGACTGTGGTGTCTTTATAAGAATTGTTATTAGCACTTCCAACTAATACGAAATCCTTTGTTCCGGCAATTTTCCGGTAGACATTATATTTTTCTGCATCATCAACTAGTTTCCATGAAAGAGAGACAAATGGCCTGTTGATATCCAGTGACTGTTCTTCCACTTTTAATTCGGATGGAGCAAGTATAATCGGAGTGATTTCTAGGCCGTTTACAATTCCCGTTGAACCACCAAAGCTAAAATTCATTTGCCCATCCTTTACCGATACTTGCGATACAACTTTCGAAGTGTAATTTTTACTCGGTGCGGAAATCGTTCCAAAATCCTGCCCTTCAATGGCGAGGGTTGTTCTGGCACTGCCTAAGAAATCTCCTACATAAACCTTTATAGCGTAAAGACCGTTCGGCAGATCCACATTAAATTTCCAGCCAACATTAAAGTAGCCAAGCCAATCGCGAAGCAAATCTCCTCCTGTGCTTCGGTCCCGACCAATCATGCCAGTAGGGTCGACAATTCCGTACCCTCTTTCTTTCGTATATTTAGTTGATAGATTGACGCCAGTATACCCTTCTGAAATTGGATTACCGGCTAAGCCAAAGTCATATTTCAATGTTGCCTTTTTAGTTGTGACTTGGGTAATTTCTGATTGCTCAGACTCACCTTTGCCGTTAACGGCGGAAACCACGATATCATAGGTTTTCCCTTCTTCCATTCCACTAACATTAAGCTGCGGTATGGTCGAGCTGCCGATTAACGAGAATTCCTTATCAGTTGAAAGCTTACGATATACCTTATAGATATCGGCTCCTTCGACCTCTTTCCAGGTTAAGAAAGCTCCTGCATTACTAATATTGCTTGCAACTAAATTAGTAGGTTTTGCAGGAACATTGGCTGGAGGTTCAATACCGGTTACATAGGAAGATAAAGGAATATCTAATTTTTTCACTTCTTCTGAGATTAATCGTGCCATTTGAATGGCTCCATATTCTTGGAAATGTGTATTATCTTGAGAGCCATTAGGAAAGGCCGTATAGATACCTGGGTCTAATTGAAGGAATACGGAGAGTGAGCCTTCCGGACCAATCGTGTTGTAGTACGCTACACTGCGGGCACTCAAATCAACCACATCAACGTTTAGTTCTTCAGCGACTTCTTTCATCCCCTGTACATACTCAGGGAAACTGACGTTAAACTTACCTGTGTCTGGATTAAAGTCCCGCCTGCCCATTGGTGTAACAAGGATCGGAATCGCACCGCGCTGCCGGGCACCATTAATATAGGTCTTTAAGTAGTTTTTGTAATCTGGTACGGATGCATAACGCTCAGGGACACTAATTGTCGCATCATTATGACCAAATTGAATAAAAAAATAATCATTAGGTTTTATTTCACGTAAAACGGTATCTAATCTGCCTTCATTAATAAACGACTTTGAGCTTCTGCCTCCAATCGCATGGTTTTTAAAGGTAATATCCGAACTGAAAAAGCGGGAAATCATCTGTCCCCATCCAGCTTGCGGTCTCCAATATTCGTCATAGGTTTGTACTGTCGAGTCCCCTGCTATGTAAACCGTGGGAAGTTCTCCTGCGGCTCGTTCCGGGAGTTTTTCAATGGTCAAGCCATTTAGTTTAGGATTTGTTCCTGTCAGTTCAATTGTTAATTGACCATCAACGAGGGCGATATCAAAGGTTCGTTCCAGATATTCGCCAGCGCCAAGGGTTGTATCTTGAACCTTTTTGATATTCTCCGCCTTCACTCCTACTACCGTTCCTTCTGTCTCATCTCCTGAAACCACGGAAACTGTATAGTCTCCGTTTGGAAGGTCCACGTTAAAGGACGTTTCTGTTGTGGAAATGAAGTCTGATTTTAACTTATCGGCGGTTTTTCTGTCGGCTGAAATCACCTTAGAAGGATCAGCGAATCCATATCCCTTTTCAGTCGAGTAAGCGGTCTCTGAAGAAACCTGAAGATAACCATCTGCTATCGGACTAGAAGATGTTCCAAAATCAAACTTTTTAGTTAAGGGTGTTTCTGCAGCTGATACTTGTAGAGCAGCAGCAGGGATTGAAGCCAAAATCAGCAAAAAACTAAGGATTGTGGCCATCATCCTTTTCAGCTTATACCTTTTGATTAACAAATCATTTCCTCCTCTTTTCCCATTACTTGCGATTTAGCATGCACGCGATAATCCTGACACCTCCTTTTTGTTGACAACGCTTTCAAATGATATCTTACCTCTAAGGTTTTACTTCTGAATATATAAAATTCAGACTATTCAGTTTAAAAAACAGTGGTCTGATTAAAATGAGTAAATCCTACTATGTTTTAGCGGTCCTTTAATCCTATATCCAAAAACAAAAAGCCAGGGCAGCTGATTCTGCCCTGGCTTACGTTGTTCCATCACGACTACGCTAATAAAATAGACATAAATTCGTCGCCAGTGATGGTTTCCTTTTCTAACAGATATTTAGTCAATTCATGTAATTTATCTTTATTTTCCTCTAAAATTCGAATCGCATTTTGGTGACAAGATTTAATTATCTTAAGAATTTCCGCATCTACTTTGGCAGCTGTTTCCGCTGACACCATTAACGAAGTATCCCCTCCTAAATAGGGATTATTTACCGTTTCAAGTGCCATCATATCAAACTCTTCACTCATACCAAATCTTGTAACCATCGCCCGAGCAATCTTCGTAGCTTGTTCGATATCATTAGAAGCACCGGAAGTCACTGTCTTAAAGATAATCTCCTCTGCTGCACGTCCTCCCATATAGGTTGTGATTTTATCCAAGGCCTGCTCTTTTGTCATTAACACCGTTTCTTGCTCATCTACCTGCATGGTGTAACCCAATGCGCCAGACGTTCTTGGAATAATCGTGATTTTATGAACAGGTGCAGAGTGACTCTGCTTGGCTGCAACCAAGGCATGGCCAATTTCATGATAGGAAATCGTTAGTTTATCCTTCATGGAGATGACGGCGTTTTTACGTTGGTAACCAGCTATAACGACCTCGACAGACTCTTCCAAATCATTTTGAGTTACCTTGGTTCGGCCTAATCTTACCGCCCTTAAAGCAGCTTCATTAATAATATTGGCCAAATCGGCACCGGATGCTCCAGAAGTGGCTCTAGCAATTACATTAAAGTCAACATCATCCGCTAGTTTCACTTTGGCAGCATGGACGTTTAAAATCGATTCCCGTCCTTTCAAATCTGGTAATTCAACCGGTACTCTTCGGTCAAAACGGCCAGGTCTTAAAAGTGCCTTATCAAGTGTTTCCGGTCTATTGGTAGCGGCTAGGATCACGACACCTTTATCAGCATCAAATCCATCCATTTCCGTTAATAGCTGGTTCAAGGTTTGCTCTCGTTCATCATTCCCCCCAGCCATTCCGGAATTTCGGCTCTTACCAATTGCATCGATTTCATCTATAAACACAATACATGGGGCTTTTTCCTGGGCTTGCTTAAATAAATCTCTTACTCTAGCAGCTCCCATTCCAACAAACATCTCGACAAATTCCGAACCTGACATAGAGAAGAATGGAACCTTGGATTCACCCGCAACCGCTTTGGCGAGCATCGTTTTACCTGTTCCCGGAGGTCCTACTAAAAGAGCACCCTTGGGAATATTTGCTCCAATTTCTTTATACTTTTTCGGATTATGAAGGAAGTCGACGATTTCTTGAAGTGCCTCTTTCGCCTCATCTTGACCTGCTACATTTTTAAAGGTAATTCCTGTTTCTGTTTCCACGTATACTTTGGCATTGCTTTTTCCAAATGATAAGGGACCGCCGCCGCCCATCATTTTACCTTGCATTTTTTTCGTTAACCATTGACCAATCGCAATAAAAATTGCAAAAGGAAGAATCCAAGAAAGGATGAAATTTAACAAGGGCGACGTTTCTTTTGGAATTACCTTTGTGAATTTAACATCTGCTTTATGCAAACGATCAACTAATTCAGGGTCTTCAATCGTCCCTGTTTTATAAAGGGCTGATTTGTTTGATTTAAACGTAATCGAGTTGTCATCAATTTCAACTTGTTTAACTTGCCCTTTATCGACCATCGTTAGGAACGTCCCATAATCGACTTCCTTGACGGAATGGTTCGTAATAGCTGGAAAGATAAATGAATTTAATAGCAGAATAATAACGATAATGATTCCATAATAAAATATTAGTGGCTTCTTGGGTGGTTTGACTCGTTTCACGTTTGTTCCTCCATTATGAATCCTTTCGGACTAATCCGCTTTTTAGAAGATTCATTTCAATTTTATAATTATCCAAAGCATCTTGATTCGACAGGTCTTTGGCAAACTTTTCGACAACATTCCTCAAAGTAATCGTAAAGACAATTTGCAAGAGATGAAACAAATCTTTTGGGTTTGAGATATTTAAATTACTCGTATTAAGAGAAGATAGAAAATCGCTTAAGCTGCCACTATTTTCATGGCCCCTAAAGATTTTTGAAAAAGATAATTCAATTTTATACGTCATATTCAAAAACGCATTTTTTAAAAAATGAACATCCTCTTCTTCCATGATGATGTGCTGGTAAAAGTCAATCATGGTATCAAAAAGATCCCCATCATATTTTTTAAGTAACACAACAAAGTTATTCCGAATAGAAAGAACCAGGTCGTTTAAAAGATAGAAAAAGGCATCCTCTTTATCTTCAAAGTATTGATAAAAGCTTCCGCGCGGAATATTTGCAGATTTAATGATATTTGAGATAGATGCATCATATAACGGAACTCTTGAAAACTCTTTTCTCATTGCCGCAATCAATGTCTGTTTTTTTTCTTCAGGTAAATTGATAAAGGTGACTTTGGGCAACGGCTACTCCTCCAATCGTAATCCACTATCTAATTATTCATGTGACAGTCTGTCACTATGAAACTATTTTAAATGACAAAGTGTCATTTGTCAAAGAATACTTAATAGATGAAAAGACCTGCTTCTTCTATCTTGATAGAAAAAAGCAGGTCTTATTTTGGTTCGGTGAAATTGTATGTTATTTCATTTTCTCCAAAGGTATTGGGAACCTGTTCAACAAAAATAGGATCCAAATAATCGATAACCCCCACGCTATAAGAGGGTTTTTAAAATGTATTCTAAACATAATGAACATAACAATATTAAATAGGACTGACCACCCCATACTCCAGCCATGATAATGATTGATTAAGTTCAGAAACCTTAAATTTATGTATTCTAATATTGAATAAAGAAAAACCCAAAAGGCGATCCACCCAGCTTGTTTCCATTTGGATTTCGGAAAACGACCTAAGTAAAGAAAGATCGTGGATGGATACCCAATAAACATGATGATGATACTAATAATAGTATGATTTCTTAGAATGTTTTTAGCAAACATGGTTTCTTGATAGGTCCACATCCAATAGTTATAAAACAAAAAATTTTTTAGGAGGTCACCGACAATAAAAAACAAGATGGTTGAATAGTAAAGACGCCATCTACGCCAATCACCCCAAATGATTGCTGCCAATAGGAAAACGGCCACATAAATGATGAGCATTCATAACACTCCGCTATGTTTTATTTTTTATTTTTTCCTATTTTTCTTTTAACATGTATGGGCCGACTTTATTAGGATTGGCTTTTTTGAGTTTATGTCATCGTGAATTCTACATATAGACATATTTCTCTTATTTTCTTATGGTAATGTCTCCGCCCGAATTGCAGCAGTTTTCAATTACTCCTATTTTCAATGGCCCCCGCTACATCATAGAGACTAAAATCGATCTCTGTTGGCTTCCCTACAATATGCTTAGCAAGCTCCGCCCCAATGTACGGCCCGCTCGTGAGACCCGAGGCACCAAGACCGTTTGCCACATAGATGCCATCATAATCAGGCAAAGCCCCCACTACCGGTAAAAAACCCGGTGTAAATGGCCTAAACCCCACACGTGTTTCAAGATAAGCACCATCGGAAAGCCCCGGTGCAACCTCTAGAGCCTTATTCAAAATCTCTTGAATGCCGCCTGCCGTTACACGGTGATCAAACCCGGCTTCATTTTCATGGGTTGAACCCACGACCACTCGTCCATTTTCAAAAGTAAGGATATATTGATTACTAACGGGCATGACCACAGGCCATGAACCAGTATCTGTATTTGGCAATTCAAGATGGATGATTTGCGCCTTTTGCGGCTTTACTAAAAACTCAACCCCTAAGGGCTCCAATAACTCTTTTGACCAAGCTCCTCCTGTTACAATAACCTGATCTGCCGGCAGCAATATCCCCTCAAGATTAACCCCTATAAACCGTTTGCCCTCTGAAACCATCGAAGCATTCCCGCTCATTAGCACGGCACCATGTTTTTGTGCGGCACCCATCAGGGCGTCACGGATCGCCCTGCCATCAACGCGCGCCCCTCCGCTTACAAATACCGATCCATATTCTTCCGATAAGGGTGGGAATAAACGCTTAGTTTCAGACGGACTCAAAATGGTAATTTCGCCTATTTCAGGCGCATCCTCACGCCATTTTCTTGCTCGTTCTGCCATCTGTTCAAGCTTTTCAGGAACCGTATGGAGACTAATAGCGCCGACACGCTTATACCCAGTATTAGTTTCACCATCTGCTTCCAGCTGAGCAATTAACTTCGGATAATAACGAGCACCGCCTTTCGCCAGTTGATACCAGGCTTTATTCCGCCTCTGCGAAAGCCAAGGACATACGATTCCTGCCGCCGCATCAGTGGCTTGTCCTGAATCATGCCGATCTATTACAAGAACCTCTGCTCCTAACTTGGATAGATGATAAGCGGTGGATGCACCAAGAATTCCTGCTCCAATAACAATAATTTTCATAAGTCACCTTTTTTAGTAGATTGATTCATTCTTTATGTAATATTAAATCTAATAGTATCAAAATTGTGAACCGAATGAAACATTTGTAGTAGTGCCCTCACCCGTATAGAAAAAGCTTATTTGGTAAAACTAACCAAACTGCCGACACGTATAAGGGGGCCGTTACATTGAAATCAAAAAAACAATTAAAAAAACAAATGGAAAATAAAACGGTTTTGATTTGGAAAATGGGAGTGGCCTCCGCCCTTTCATGGGAGATTGCAAAACTAGCGGGGTCTACCCATCCCTATTTGGCACCCATTTCGGTCATTCTTTGTCTACAAACAACCATCGACCGGTCGATCCGTTTCTCCTATCAAAGAATGGTAGGAACCGTTATTGGTATAGTTATTGTCGTACTACTGGAACCTTTTGTGAAAGTAAATGGCTGGACATTGGGGTCCTTGATCATCATCGGATGCTTTATAGCAAAATGGTTAAAACGCGAAGAAACTGCGATCCATCAAGTCGCTTTAACTGTATTGCTTGTCTTTGTATTGGGGAAAAAGGCTGGGGATTATTCAATCGATCGGTTTCGTGATACCTTAATTGGAGCATTGGCAGCGGTATTAATTCAAATAATAATCCACCCGCCAAATTATTCAAAACAAGCTTTAAACAAATGCTCGGGTTGCTCCAGCAGTATGGCAAATGTTTTTACGAAACTAGCACTTTGGCTAGAAAACGGTTCCGATCTAACAAAAGAAAAAGAACTGGAACACGAGTTAAAAAAACTTCAACAAGAACTGCAACTCTGTAAATTCGTTCTTAAAGATGCAAAAGAAAGTTTGAAATATAACCCATTCGGACAAAAAAGTAACGTTATACTTGAGGAATGTGACCAAAAAATCATGTTATTTTCCGAGGGATATATCTACCTAAAGACAGCGGTAGACACGTTTATTGCCTGGGCTAAAGCAGGTTCCCTCACAACAATTGACCAAATTTCTTGGGCAAATCAACAATCCACGCTAGCTCACTTTTTTACAGTGAAAATGGACCAAGAGGAATCAAGGAATCTTTTAACGGTATCGCTCCCTGTCGAACAAAAGAACCATCAATACCAGACGGCACTCTATCAAGGGACATCTCTTTTTTTAGAAAAAATAAAAACCAGTACCTGACCCCCATTACTGTAAGCGTGAGGGTCAGGTACCAGTTAAACTCCTCGTTTATTTCCCCATAAAAACGTATGCAGCTGCGGCAGTACTTTAACATCATTAAGGTCTGAGTCAAGCATCACCTTATCAATAAGGCGTTCATATTGATTTAATAGGTGCAATAAGAGCTCCTTATTGTCTGGAGTTGTGATATCATTATTCCCAACCTGCATAAAGAAAGGAACGCCAGGGTAGCGTTGGTGAATATTTCTCGCATACTCATAATCTTGATCATCAAAGACGACCACCTTTAAGCTCACATTACTTTCTTTCAGGTTATCAATAATCATATCTAATATTTCAAAATCCGTAACCATGCTGGAGCTTGGCGGTTTCGGTGAAATCGTTAATTCATCAATCTTAACAAACCATTCCTGCCACTTACTCCCTTGTGTTTCCAAGCCAATTTTAATATGATGAGCTTTCAAAATATCGATCAAGGTATCAAGATTTTTTAAAAGAGCAGGATTGCCTCCGGAAATGGTGACAAAAGAGAAATTGTCCCCGCCAATCCGTTTTAACTCGGCCCATATCTCTTCAGCTTCCATCATCCGGATATCGTCTTTTCCGGAACCGTCCCATGTAAAGGCAGAATCACACCAGCTGCAGGAATAATCGCATCCGGCGGTTCTGACAAACATCGTTTTTTGGCCGATAACCATCCCTTCACCTTGAATAGTTGGTCCAAAAACTTCCATTACGGGAATTTTACTCATTTTCCATCCACTCCCGTCTTGCTTCAGCATAGCTTGTTGGTGTCTCAAATAAACGGACAAACTCCACCCTTGCCCCTGCATATTTCTCTTGTCGTTCTGCTAGCTTTAACGCCTCAGCCATTTTCTCGTATATCCATACCACCATGTTTTCAGCTGTTGTATTCATCGGGGGTAAGGTATCATTTAGATAACGGTGATCAAGGTGGATTTCTATTTCATTTTTCCAAATCTCTTTAATATCGCCGAAATCCATCATCAGGCCTCGCTCATCTACAAAACCGCTTAAGCCAAATATGACTTTATAAGTATGGCCATGGAGGTTTTTACATTTTCCTTCATAGCAATGCAAATGGTGTGCTGCATCAAAGGTAAATTCTTTACTGACCATAACCCTTTTGTGATGGTATTTTAATTGATTCGGCTGGATATCCTCATTTATTTTTTGAAGTTTATCGACAATGCGAAAACCATACATTTTTATAACGCCTCTCTTGTTGATAAATATTTCTCAAGGCCCTTTTTTCGTAATAGACAGGAAGGACATTCCCCGCAGCCGTCAGCAATGATTCCGTTGTAACAAGTTAGAGTTTTTTCTCTCACAAAATCCAAGGCATCGAGTTCATCGGCAAGCTGCCAAGTTTCAGCCTTATCCAGCCACATTAACGGAGTATGGATCACAAATTCCTTATCCATTGACAGGTTTAAAGTCACATTTAATGATTTGATAAAAATATCACGGCAATCTGGGTAGCCGCTAAAGTCCGTTTCACACACACCCGTTACAAGGTGTTTAGCTCCAACCTGGCTCGCCAGAACCCCAGCAAATGAAATGAATAAAAGATTTCGCCCAGGAACGAAAGTAGATGGAAGCTCCCCATCCTCCCCCTCTTTCACCTCAATGTCATTTCGGGTTAATGCATTCGGTGCCAATTGGTTTAATAATGACATATCTAAAATATGGTGCCTGACACCAAGTTCATTTGCTATATTTTTGGCACACTCAATTTCTAGGGAATGCCTTTGGTTATAATCGAAAGTAACAACTTCTACTTCTTTGAATTGTTTTAATGCCCAAAATAAACAAGTGGTGCTGTCTTGGCCGCCACTAAATACGACTACTGCTTTTTCATCCTTTAACATACGAAGGAAATCTCCTTTCAAAATAGAAAAAACAGCACCCCAAGATAGAAGTGCTGCTTCATCTTAGTTTTTTTAATGAGGGGGACTAGAACCTCAGCTATAAAATTTCAATACTAGAATAATATCATAAAGAAATAAAAATGGGTACCTACAGAAATTGTTTTTTTAATTCGCAATAATCTAAATTGGTGGTTAAAGAACCAATCTTAGTCGTTACTGCAGCCCCAACTTGATTGGCAAACTGAAGGTACTTTATTAATTGGGATTGATTAGTTGGCTTCCCTATATCGTGGAAGCAGAATAAGAGTGCCGCAATAAATGCATCACCTGCACCAGTGGTATCGACTGCTTCAACTTTAGGAGCTGGTGAGAATACCTTGTTCCCGTTCATCACAGCGTAAGCACCTTTAGCCCCCATTGTAACAAATAGAAAAGGGATTTCCCAAACTGATAATTTCTCTAACCCTGCCTCAAACGAGCTGGTTTCCGTCAAAAAATATAACTCCTCCTCCGCGATTTTTACCACATCTGCTTTACTAAGAAATGAAGTAATTGTTTGCCGGCATTGTTCCTCGCTCTCCCAGCGCTTTAAACGAATATTTGTATCAAAAGCAATCAAATTACCGCAGTCTTTGGCATATTTTAAGGAAGTTTCTGTTGTCTCTTTCGCTTTTTTGTGAAAAAGAGTGCCCGACCCGAAATAAAATACCTTTGTCTGCTCAAACAATTCTTTTTTTAGTTCATCTGCTGTTAATAGTTCATCTGGCGTATCGTTTAGGTATGAGTGAAAATACCGCTCGCCTTGATTGTTTATATAAACATAGACACCACAAATTTTTTTACCCGGAGTGTGAACGGCATATTCGGTATTAATCCCGTCTTTAGACAATTCTTGTTCAACAAATTGACTGATTTTATCCATACCCAATTTACACAAATAATAAGTAGGAATTCCAAGCCTTTGGGTCCCTACGGCAACATTAACAGTCGCACCACCTAACAGCGGTTGAAATTTTGTATTAGTAGAATCGACTGAAATGTAGTCGACAAATGCTTCTCCTAGTGAAATGATGCCCTTTTTTTCCAAGATTCTTCTCCTTTAAAAAAACAAATAAAACCCCACCCAATATCAATGACAATTTGAGTGGGGCTGTCAATTTTTTATTGATCCGCGAATTCCCTGGCGATTCTCTCAAACGCTTCTTTTATCATCGGTCGTGGTGATGGGATACAAATTCTTTGGTAGTTTAGTCCTTCTTCACCAAACATTTTTCCGTCTTCAAGAATAACATTTGCCTTATTATAAATTCGCTCATGAACCTCTTCAGGAGTTAAACCATAGCCACTAAAATCCATCCACATAATATATGTTCCTTCAGGAATTCTAACCTTTACCTTCGGCATGTTTTTTGCTAAAAATTCAACGGCCCATTCCATCGTCCCATCAATGTATTCCTTCAGCTGCTCGAGCCACTCATCACCATCATGGTATACAGATATCAAGGCTGATACGGTGAACGGTGACGGTAAATGGTTTCCCATTACACGAGTAAAGTTTTTTCGATGTTTAGGATTGGTGATAATAACGTTCGTACAGTGCAGCCCGGCCAGATTAAACGTTTTGTTGATGGCTGTAAACGTGATGATGTGATCAGCATTCTCTACTACTTTTGCGATTGGTATGAAAGTTTGGTCTTGGCGAATTATGTCCCCATGGATTTCATCTGCCACAATTAGCACATCATTTGCTGCACAAATAGCGGATAATTTCCGTAACTCTTCTTGGTTAAAAATCCGTCCCGTGGGATTATGGGGGTTACATAAAATGAACATTTTTGTCTTTTCATCTTTAACCTTTTCCTCAAAATCGGCAAAGTCGATATGATAATAACCGTTTTCATCACATTTTAGAGCATTATTTAAGAGTTCTCGACCGTTGGCTTCAATGGCTGCCGTAAATGGAGGATAAACTGGCCGTTGAATGATAATTCCTTCACCTGGATTAGTGAATGCTCTGACGGCAATATTTAAGGCATGAACGGTTCCGGGACTATAAATAATTTCTTCCTTCTTGATTTCCCAATTATGTCTCTTTTTGAACCAATGTTGAATCGCTTCAAAATACTCGTTCGGAAAGATGGAATAACCGAAGATTCGATGGTCAACTGTTTTATGTAAGGCATCAATTAAAGGCTGTGGAACCGGCAGGTCCATATCTGCCGTAAACAAAGGAATCGTTTCTTCGTCATACCTGTCTGTAAGACCAAACTTTTTAATCGTTTCACCGCCATCCCACTTGATGGAATAGGTCCCTCTGCGATTAACAATTTCATCAAAATTATATTTCATGCATATCACCTTTCGTCGTCGAATAGATGTGTGAACTATTGTAAACAGTCACTTCATATAATTTACATCTTACTCAAATCGTAACCCACAATAGCGAAACTTTCCAATTAAATCTCTTATTTCACATAGAAACTGCCCGGACATTTCTAACATCCTGGCAGTACAAATGGTGACAGGCACCCTAAAAGTTAGAAATTGAGTTTGGAGATCATGTAGAGTTCGGCTTGAAGTTTGTCGAGGATTTGTGGGAAGGGGGTGTGCATGAATAGGGGGAAGAGGTCTTCAAGTGCGTCTTCGTAGGTCTGCCCCATAAGTTCACGGAATTTAATGTATCTTTCATAAAGCATAGCTTTTTCGTAATCAAGTCCCAATTCATAAAGGCCATAAGCGAAGCCTTCCCTAGGGATCTTCTTGATTTTTCGAAAGACCTTCTCGTTTTTATCGATTAATTTTTCGTTTAAGTAATGTGTTACATAATCAGAATAGATCATTTGGCCGATATCATCTGTATCCTGCTTAGAATAATTAAATCCGATGACATGGTTATCCTTACTTTCCTGAAGAATAAAGGTTTTATTTCCTCTTAAATGTGCAATGAAACTTTTAACGTTTCTATCAAATATTTTATCAAATTGGATGATTTGCTGGAGATTGTACGCAAATTCTTTATGTTCTTCCCCGACCACAAACAAACGGTCCACGATGGGTAAAAGCCTCAATACCCCAGCTGATAATTGGCTTGATGCATCGTAAATGGTAATATCATGGGCTTTCTTCATTTGTTTGACTTTTCGCTTTTGTTCGGTAACGGACAATTTAGAGAATTCATGGATTAATTCATTCGAAGGATTTTCTCTCTCTAAGGAGCCATAAGAAATGAAAGCAACAGATAAATTAGTGTTTGTTTTTAACCAATGATAAATGGAAACAGACAATTCGGTTACTCCTGATTTTGCTTTTGGAGAATAAAAACCAACTAAATACAACTCTTTCACCTGCCTTTATAAATGATATTCGCAGATGAATAAATGGAATGGGACAATCCTCTACAATTGTAAATAATCATGAAACAAAAGTAGACATGGTATCAATCTGCCATGTCCACTTAGGAAAAAATTTAATGATTAAAATACTGCGAGCCGTTCTGCATATTAGCTTGATTGTCCTTCATTTGACCATACATTGGGTTTTGAACATGTTGCTGTTGCATGGCTCCAGTGGATATTCCGCCAACTTGGCCCATCGGCATCATATTTTGGCTTGATCTTGAAACATGTGTCGGTTGGTTCATTTGAGTGCCGCCCATCATGTTGTTAACCATCATCCCTTGATCAATACTTTGAGTTTGACCAGGATTAACCATATACTGAGCTTTTAATGATTCATTAACTGGCTGAAAAGTGTGTAAATAAGTTTTCGCCGTATGATCTCTCATTGTAGGGATCTGGTACTGCCCCTGCTGGTTCATAAATAAAAATACTTCATAGGCTTGATTCACACAGTTAACTGCTCCATTTAAGAGAACTTGACGAAGATTAGGGTCGGCAATTTCTAAACTAGCCTTTACTCCATTTGCTGCACCATTCTTATGACAGATCAGCAAGGCACTGGCGATTTCATAGTCATTAAACGTTGTACTGGTCTCAGGGGTTACCATGCTTGGATTATCTAACCCATATTGAATTTGATTAGGTTTTACGGTACCGACATGAGTATTTGCCGACATTGGCGCGAAATTTTGATAATCATGTGTATACGAGACCACCGTATCATAGGATTTAATTTCTTCTTGTAAGTGACGATGAATCATTTCTTTTAACTGTGGGTTTTTCGCTTGTTTTGCATATAGATTAAAATGGTTAATCATATTAATTTTTTCAGTTAATATTTCATGGACTTCCATTGCTTCATGTGCTCCGAATGGCATCAAAAACACTCCCTTTTGTTTTCTTTAACAAAAGTATTATCCTCATGAAACCGCGCTTGTATGTGTCTCCTTGATTTTTCCTTAGTGGTAAATTTAGGATTTTTAAGCTAAAAAAACGTCACTCAATCTGTTTTGCCAGATAGAATGACGTTTTCTATGTTATAGGAATTATAGATTTATTACTTGTGGATAATTATTTACAGGTTTAGAATCGTCCAGCTCCAGCGCCTAGCCCCTATGGTCTACAGCCAATCCGTCCAAAAGGTTAAAAAGCAACCTTTTGGACGGCTCGTCTTATGCTTGTCGGGGCTGACCAAGGCGCTTTCGCTTTTGTTCTTAACTAACTTAAAAATAGTGCACCATAGGCTAATCCGCCTACAATCACGAAGGCAGGATGCACCTTCCATTTTTCCAATAATAATAAACTAACTACAGCAATTATAATGGTTTGAACCAACCCATTAGAACTAAAGGAAGTTTTAAAAAAGTCAAAAGTAAGACCTGCCATTAAAATCGCTACCGTTGGCACAACGATTTTGGATAATCGCTTTACTCTTGGTGAATCTTTATATTTGAAGATTAACTGTAATAGGACAATCATTAAAATTAGGGACGGTGCAATGGTGGCAAATTCAGCAATCACCGCTCCTGCCACCCCGCCTACATCAAAGCCAATATAGCCGGCCATCTTGGTGGCGATGGGCCCTGGTAATGCATTCGCTAACGCTAAAATCTCACTAAATTCACTCGTTGTGACCCAGCCATAACGACTGACCACCTCATGTTCGATTAAGGGAATGGACGCAGGGCCGCCCCCATATCCAACAATACTCGGTATAAAAAATGCGATAAATATTTGTAAATAAATCATAAGCTCTCACTTTTTTCATTAATTGGAATTTCCAGTTTTTCTTTTTTATCGGGGATAACTAACGCCGCAATCAGCAATACGCCAACCACAATTCCTGGATGGACATGAAAGATTTCCATCACGATAAAACTACCGGCCAGCAGGAGGAGACCTTTTTTCCAGCCCCAGCCACTCTTTGATTTTTTCAAGAACTCCCATGTTAAGGTACCCATCATTACACCCACAATCGGCACTACGGCACCCGTCATCCCTTGGACTCTAGGATTATCCTTAAACTGATTAAAGGAAGTTAACAAGACAAGCATCATCAGTATGGTTGGTAAAACGGTCGCCAAAATTGCATTAATCATTCCCATAATTCCGCCGAGCCGGTAGCCGATATAGCCAGACATTTTGGTGGCAATTGGTCCAGGCAGCGTGTTGGCAAGTGCCAAGATATCACTAAAATCTTGATCACTCATCCATTTAAACGTACCCACTACTTCTTTATGTACGAGTGGGATGGCGGATGGTCCACCTCCAAAGCCTAATAATCCGGATCTGAAAAATGCGATAAATAAATCCCATTGAAGTTTCACTGTTAAATCACCTTTTTTCTCATTTGCTTCTTTTCATCAATGTAAATTAAAAAGCTCTTGGACTAGTAAATTCATACTTTAAAGAAATAAATCCCGACGCTGCTCCATTTCTTCTTGGATTCGCTTATTCCATTCGGGACTCGGCCTTCGATTTTAACTGAATTAGAGGCTGCGCCCTACGCCAATAACCACCTTGGACCTCTATCGCTGCCTGAATGGGATAAGGTAATCAAGAAACCATTTTCACAAGGGCCGCTTGGGGTTGCCGGTTGGCCTTCTCTGCCCATTGTACCATAAACTAAAAAAGGCTGGCCCCCCATAAAGTCTTCCCAACATTCCGTTGATAAATAAGCCGGCTTTCTTCCTTGGATTTTCCTTATTGTGTGAAGGCCAAATCCTTTTGTTTTATTATTTCACCACAACGATAGGAAAAGCCAGATGTTTTTGTAAAAAACATCATTTTTGTTATCTTGGTTGATATTGGTTCAATACGAATCTAAAGATTAAAATGTTTTTGGTTAGTTTCACAAACGGAAATACAATCTTAGTTTATCTAATAGACTTTGTTTTGCTACTAATTTGCAAATCACTATCCGAACAATGGAAAGATTAATAGGAAATTTTGCACAGAAATCAACTTTTTTAATTCTTCAAACCCAATACAAAAGAACTGATTTAACCTTGTTTGGCATCAGCAGATACCAAATTGGTTCTTCGTGGATAAAAATGGAAAATGGATGCCAAAACCTGCGTATGAAACCTATGGGATGATTCCAGCGGATAAATTAGAAGAACAAGCTGACCGTTACGACCAATTGTTCAAGCTTTATGAAAAATTAGGTGATAAAATCAGCAATGTGACTTTCTGGGGCGTAACAGACAGCCACACATGGCTTAACGATCGTGCTCAACAATACAATGGCGGTGTTGGTGCTGATGCACCCTTTGTTTTCGATCCAGATAACAATGTGAAACCAGCTTATTGGGCAATAATTGACCATAAATAATTACCTTTTAAAATCAGCTCGTTTTGGAGCTGATTTTTTTATTACCTACCATAGCTGAAATACTATTGAGGAGAACATTAATACACTACTTCTCCTTTCATTTTTCCTAAAATATTCTTGCTTTTTTGTTCTATCAAGTCTAATACAAAAACAATAAAACTATTCAACAATGTAAGTGTTTTCACAAAAAAATCTAAAATTTTGGTAAATCCCTATTTTTTAAGATTGATTTTCATGCTAAAATTAAATTCACAATTTTATCTTAATAATTAAAAAATTTTATAAGCCATTTTTAAGGGAAAATTAATGTTATTTAGATATAATGGAAGGTGTATCGAAGAAAAAACAACTTTTCAAACTAATAATTATAACACATATCATTTAGAGGTGACGATCATGCAACTAACTGTAAATAAAAATGAAGAAGATAAAAAAGTCCCAATCACGTATTCAAGAACGAATCCTTTTCCAGCAAAAGCTCTTAGAAACGTAAATTTAAATGGGCCAGGCTCTAGTAAGGAAACAAGGCATATTGAGTTATCACTGGAAGGTTCAGGTCTTTCCTATAATCCAGGTGATGCCCTTGGAATTATCCCAAAGAATGATCCGGAACTTGTGACTTCACTACTTCAAGAAATGAATTGGGATGAAAAAACCGTTGTCACCATTAATAAACAAGGTGAAACACTTCCATTAATGGAGGCGTTAACCGACTACTTTGAAATTACCTTATTATCAAAAAAAATTCTTCAAGCGGCAGCTGAATTGACAGAAAATGAAGAGCTAAAATCTCTTGTATTAATCGAAAATGCAAACCAGCTGAAAGAATATACCAACGGCCGCGATTTGCTTGATCTATTAAAAGATTTTGGCCCTTGGAAAGGTTCTGCTCAAGAGATTGTTTCTTTATTAAGAAAAATGACTCCACGTCTCTATTCCATCGCAAGCAGTATAGCGGCCCACCCAGGTGAAGTACATCTAACCATCGGTGCTGTCCGTTACCACGCTAATGGACGCGATCGTAAAGGGGTTTGTTCTGTTCAAGTTGCCGAACGTATTCAAGAAGGGGATACACTACCAGTGTTCGTGCAGCCAAATAAACACTTTCATCTCCCAGAAACACAAGAAAAAGATATTATTATGGTGGGTCCAGGGACAGGCATTGCGCCATTCCGTTCGTTTATTGAAGAACGTGCGGTGAATAAAGCAACTGGAAAGTCATGGCTATTTTTTGGAGATCAACATGCTGCATCCGATTTTCTTTATCAAGATGAGTTAGAAAAATATCAAAAAGATGGCGTACTAACCAAATTAGAAACTGCCTTCTCCCGTGATTCTGCAGAAAAAGTATATGTCCAACATAAAATGCTGGAAAACAGTAAGGAACTATTTGAATGGCTGGAAAACGGAGCATACTTTTATGTTTGTGGAGATAAGCAATTTATGGCGAAAGATGTCCACAGCGCACTCTTAAGTGTTATTGAAAAAGAAGGATCACGGACTCCTGAACAAGCAGAAGCCTATCTGAATAATATGAAGACGCAAGGCCGTTACCAGCGAGATGTCTATTAAAATAAATTAGTGTTAATCAAAAAAAGTGACTCCAGCTAAGATTTAGTGGAGTCACTTTTTTCCCTATTCTTTTCCGCTACTCAACATCATTGTTTATAATTCAATCCAAAATCAAATCCGTACTTGTCCCCACTCTTATTTTTATAAACATAAGATGGATCTTCTTCATATCCAGGTATATCTCCTACCTCGTTGTCAACAGCTGCTTTATTCGCTGGAATGGTGAATGGAAGTTTTCCAGTCGGATTGAATTTGCCGCGAATGACATCAACAATTGCCTCTGCTTTCGTTCCAAACGTCGCAACCACTGCAGCTGCATTCGGTTCAATTTGGTCTATTAACCATGGATTCGTGAAATTAATAGCTGTAATGGTCGGTACAGTTTTCTGAATTTCGATGATCCGGTCGACATTTGCAATGCCTGTTTCAGGACCTACTGAAATCCGAGGGTTATTGTCCCAGTTTGATTGAACAGGTCGAACCCAGACGAATGCATGTGTGGCTTCTGCAAGATTATCTGTTACAGTGATTGAAGGGTCATATTTTTGAATGGTTTCTCTTAATTTCTTCGTGGCCGCTGCGTTATTTCCACCTGGAAACATTTCAACATAAAGCTTTACATTGTTTATTTGTCCATCACTTAATGGAAGAACATTCTGACCATTAATTTTATCGTTACGCATTAATACAAGGGACTTTCTATGAGCTGCATCCGCCTTTTTCTGTGTTTCTGGATTATTCACTACATTAAGGGCATGCTGTCCATCTACGTAAGGGTTTTCAAAAAGACCCAATTTCATCATCTCAGATAGTAAAAATGAAACAGATTGATCGACCTTTTCTTCCTTAAGTATGCCATGTTTTACTGCATTGATGATTGGTGTGGGATCAGAAGCGCCAGAGATAATATTCGTACCAGCATTAATAGCTTTTGCAAATTTTTGTTCAGACGTTAAGCTTTCAGCTCCCCAAGCATTATTACCGACCGCGCCTGTATCAGAGTTAACATAACCCTTGAACCCAAGCTGCCCACGAAGGAGATCGGTAATAATCGCTTTGTTCAAAGCAAAGCCAACTTCCTCAAATTGCTGGGTAGGGGTAAACCATGGTAACCCTTGGTCAGCACTAGTATTGCTTGGATAAGCATAATAAGGCATTACCGAGGACACACCAGCTGAAATGGCCGCTCTAAAGCTTGGAAGATGATATTTTAACAAACTTCCAGCAGTCGGATATGGATTGAATTTGCCTTCCGGAAAATGTGGATCAAGGCCATTGTCGCGTGCCCCGCCGCCAGGGAAATGCTTAACAGTAATGGCGACACTGTCTTTACCCAACTCATCTCCTTGGAAACCCTTGATGACGTTATAAATCATGCCTGACGCAAGAGCAGGCTGTTCACCAAACGTATCTTCAATTCGAGCCCAAAGTGGATCGGTCGCAATATCTGCTGTGTATCCATATACCTTGCGAATTCCTGCCGCTCTCCATTCTTTCGACGCAGTTTCAGCAAAATCCTTGACTAAACTGGTATCACGGGTTGCCGCAAGCCCTAATGGCCCTGGCCAAAAGGAATGTAAACCGGCCCCTTCACTGCTATTCGTATAATCAGTAGATGCATGATTCCGTGGATTGGAGGTAATGACAATAGGAATCCCTAATCTCGATCCCTCTGCCGCTTCTTGAAGCTGATTATTATATGACGCGATAGTATCAACAGTTGGGGTTTGCCGGAAAATGTAATAACGGGTATTTTGGTCAATTAATTTATTTGGCAGCACTAACTTGTTATCCTTAAAAGCTGGGAATTCTGTTATCAGCATCATTCCCGCTTTTTCCTCAAGGGTCATTTTTTTAACAAGATCTTTGACCCGTACTTCAGTAGGCAGCTGCCAGTTTTCATATGGATCAAGCCGGCCATTGTTATTAAGGTCTTTGAATTGCTTGTCCCCTATAACAAGTATGTTTTTCGCCGTCGCAGTTATCTCAGGAGCATTTTGTTTATTCCCATTTGATTTCCCCTGCTCTGCACTTGCAAAAGGAATGACCGACGATGATAGCATTAAGGCTGCAAGTGTTAAAGATGCTGTTCTTTTTGAAAATCGTTTCAAATCTTTTCCTCCCCTTTTACCTGTTTAGTTTTTACAAAAAAGATCGTCCTAATATTTACAGTCCATCATCACCTCCTCATTTAAGAAAACGCTTCCAATTCTTTTTCATTTTATAATCTTTCATTTCTTGACTAGTAGAGAGTTTTTTTAGATTAATTTGTGTTTTTTTAATATTTAGAAAAAATAAAGAAGGACTGCCTATATAGCAATCCTTAACTTACAATATTGTCATCCATGTCTTCACTGCTGTGGCTAAAATTAGAATCCCCATAATGATTTGTAATACTTTTGTATTTACTTTTTTTCCTGCACTTGCTCCTATCAGTGAAGCAATTAAACTGGCAACAACCATAATGAGCGGTAGAATGGCCACTTGCCCAGTTGTTATTTTTCCTGAAACGGTTCCAATTGATGAAATAAAGGTAATAGCTAAAGAGGAGGCAATGGTCATTCTTGTTGGAATCTTTAAAACCACCAGCATGATTGGTACTAACAAAAACGCTCCTCCCGCTCCTACAATGCCAGCCCCAATTCCTATAAAGAAAGCAAATAATGCCGCAAGCCATTTGTTAAATTTGACTTGTTCTAAAGGAATATCATCAATCCCTTTTTTAGGAACAAATATCATGACAACTGCAATAAGTGCTAGGATTCCATAAACGAGATTAATTCCACTCTCCGGCATATTAGTCGAACCGAAACTGCCAAAAAAACTTCCCAAAAGAATACTGGTTCCCATATAGGCGATTAGTGTTTTATTTACTAAACCGAGTTTTAAGAAAAAAGTTGTCGCGGCAGGAAAGGGCAAATAATTACCTGCCGATATTTTCACCGTTTGTCGAGATAACGTCCTTATACCAGTAGAAAGACTTTTTCTTTTTGCGTTCCAATGTCCCGCTTCCATCATCATGTTTGTCCACATAAATAAAGCCATATCGTTTAGAAAACTCACCTGAAGACATACTGACCATATCTATACAGCCCCAAGTGGTATAGCCCATCAGTTCAACACCATCTTCAATGGCTTCACCCATTGCCTGGACGTGTTCACGCAAATAATCAATGCGGTAGTCATCATTTATCGACCCGTCTTCTTCTACCTTGTCATAGGCACCCAAACCATTTTCTACAATAAAGAGTGGAATTTGGTAACGGTCATAAAGTTTATTGAGAGAAATCCGTAATCCTACAGGGTCAATTTCCCAGCCCCAATCACTTGCTTTTAGGAATGGATTTTTCACTCCGCCAATGATATTTCCTTGTGACGCCTCATCTTTTGATTTTACCTTCTTTTCAGTCCTCGACATATAATAACTAAAGCCGATATAATCAACCTTACCTTCCTTAATTATATCTAAGTCGCCATCTTGAATCTCTATTTCAATTTGATGTTCCTTAAAGTAGCGCTTAATGAAGGCTGGATACTCACCGCGTACTTGCACATCTCCACAAAAATAATTAAATAGTTGTTCTTCCTGAAGGGAATAAAGTACATTTTCAGGATTACTATCAAAAGCATAGACAGGAGCATAGAGGATCATACAGCCGATTTGCGAATTTGGAATGATCTCATGGCACGCTTTGACGGCGATTGCGCTAGCAAGAAATTGATGATGGTACGCCTGGAAAGTTGGCTGGAATTTATCCTCTTCTTTTTGAATCGAAAAACCAAGACCTTGAATCGGCATAACCAAGCCGCTATTGATTTCATTAAAAGTCATCCAGTACTTGACTTTATTTTTATATCGATTGAGTACAGTCTTTGCGTATCTTTCAAAGAAAGTCACCACTTGGCGGTTTCTCCAGCCGCCATATTCCTTTACAAGATGAAGGGGCATTTCATAGTGTGAGATGGTAACCACTGGCTCGATCCCATACTTTTGCAGTTCATCAAACACCCGATCATAGAAGGCCAAACCTTCTTCATTGGCCTCTAGTTCATCACCATTTGGGAAAATTCTTGTCCAGGCAATCGACATCCGGAAGGCCTTAAAACCCATTTCAGCAAACAGGGCTATATCTTCCTTATACCGATGATAAAAATCAATTGCTTCATGATTGGGATAGCTGTATTTTTCAGGGTGGATTTCAAAATCAAATCCTGGATTTAAAAGGACCTTATAACGTTCTTTTCCACCTGGCAGGACGTCAGCAATATTTAGTCCTTTATTTCCTTCTTTATATCCACCTTCCATTTGGTTGGCTGCTGTGGCGCCTCCCCATAAAAAACCGTTTGGAAAATGATAATTTTCCATTTGGGTACCCCCTCTATTTTTTCCATAGTAATTACTATTTGTTAAGTTGTCGACATTTAATCTCAGTCTTCCTAATGAATCGTATCGATATTTTACAAGATAGTAAATAAGCTCAAATGATCTAGTTCTTATTTTCACTGGAAGTCACTCGTGACAAAGATGTAACACTGTGTAACATTTAAATGATTATGTTAAAATGAAGTACGACTTTTTTAAAGAAGGGATAACCAACAGTAATGTTTTCAAATGAAATAATTGCGTCTTTCAATGAATTAGAAACTTCTCTATACAACTACATCATTCAAAACAGTGATAAAGTGGCCTACATGCGAATCCGTGAGCTTGCAGATGAAACCCATGTCTCAACTGCGACTATTTTACGTTTTTGTCGAAAAGTAAATTGCGAGGGTTTCTCTGAATTTAAAGTAAAACTTAAAATAAACTTAGAAGAGAAGAAAAAGACAATTATTAAAAGTCCCCAACATTCGTTAGTTGAATTTTTTGAGCGGACATTAAAAGGGGAATTAGAGGAAAAAATCAAGAATGCTGCAACTATCGTAGCAAAAGCGGACAATGTCATTTTTATTGGGATAGGAAGCTCAGGAATCCTGGCAGAATATGGGGCACGATACTTCTCAAGTTTAGGTAAATTATCTATGTATATAAAAGACCCACACTTCCCCATTCACTCTAAGCTCAGGACGAATAGTGTCATCATTGCCCTATCAGTCTCAGGAGAAACTAATTTTACGATTACACATCTCCATCAACTGAAACAAGAGGGAAGTAAAATTATTAGTATAACCAACAATAAACTCTCAACCGTTGCAAAAATTTCCGACCTAAATATTTCTTACTATGTAACGGAAGAATTCATTGAAGAAGCGAATATTACCACACAAGTGCCCGTTGTTTATATTCTTGAAGCCTTGGCTCGTGAAATTTATCAGCTTAATCAATAGCTCATTTTCAAAAGACAAGCCGCCGATCCGGCAGCTATAGTTTTAACGATAGTTAATTTCACATGGCTGATTTCCGGAATTCTGATGGGGAGCAGCCTGTTATTTTCTTAAAGTTATTACTAAAATAGGCTAAATCAGAATAGCCAACCCGGTCCGCAATTTCTGACATACGTAAGGTCGTATGCAGTAACAGCCGTTTGCTTTCCTCAATCCGCAGCTCCGTAATATAATCAACGAATTTTTTGTTCAGTTGCTGCTTAAATAACTGACTTAGGTAACTTGGATTCATATGTACACTTTCAGCTGCATCTTTTAGTGTGATTTGGTCTAAAGGTGTTTTTTCTATATACTGTAATACTCTTTCAATCGTTGAAGAAGGAAGACTTTCATCTACCGTTTGGATGTCCAAGTCTTTAGCTAATTTTTCCAGCCATTTTTCTAGGCATGCTCTTAGTTCCGTTTCTTCGACTGGTTTGAGCAGATAATCAATTACTCCTGTTCTTAGTGCCTGTTGAACAAATTGAAACTCGTCATGTACACTGATCACAATAACATCCTGTTTCTTTCTCAAATGACTTAATTCTTTGACAAATGAAAGTCCGTCCATGATTGGCATCCGTATATCGGATAGGATAAGATCCACATCATTTAGCTTTATCCAATCGAGTGCTTCCAGGCCATTTTCACATTCGTGTGCAACATGTAATGGCAGATTCAACTTATTTATGGTCCATTTGAGAGCAGTACGAACCCATCTTTCGTCATCTACCAACAAGATGCTTTTCTTCATGGTCTCTCCCCCTCCATCTTCTGATCCAAAATCGGTAAATGAATCAATACCTTTGTCCCGGAACCAAATTTACTTCTAAGCTTGATACCATACTTCGAACCAAATAAATAATGAATCCTTTGGTGTACATTTAAAATCCCTATATTCTTCCCATCTTTAGCTGGTGTTAATAGGTTTATTCTATTTCTGATTTCTTCTAAATGCCCTTCCTCTATTCCCTTCCCATTATCGCAAATACTGATTACATAAGATGATTCAGAATAACGGGATACAGAAATCACAATTTTAATTTTTCTAACTCCGGCATTGTGACCATGTATAAAGCAATTTTCTACCAATGGCTGCAGGGAAAACTTAATGGCCGTAAGTTCCATTGCCCATTCGGGAACATCAAACTGATAATCAAAACGGTCCTCAAAGCGAAATTTTTGAATCTGAAGGTACATTTCGCAAAAATTTATTTCCTCTCGCAGACTGACCGTCGAAGGTTGATTATTTAAATTGTAGCGGAGCAATTTTCCAAGAGAATAGGACATAACGGCGATATTTTCCTGATTTTCCTCCAATGCCATTCCCCTAATCGTCTCGAGTGAATTATAGAGGAAGTGAGGATTCATTTGCGATTGAAGCATTTTTAATTCGACTTCTTTTTGTTTGAGGGACATTTCTGCTTCTCTTAATTTAGATACATATACTTCGTCAAGCAAATGAGCCAATTTTTTAACCGTATTATTAAATCCTGCCGTTAATTGACCAATTTCATCATTTGAATCCACAAAGACACTGCCTTCAAGTTGACCTGTCTCTACTTCCTTCATAAAATGCTGAAGACGGCGAATTGGCCGAATAATACTAGTTGCGAATCCGAACCCAATTAAGTAGGCAAAAATTAACGAAACCATAATCGTAGTAGATATCGTTTTCTCGATCTGAATTATCCCGCCAGTTAAATCACGGTATGGGACTGCTGTCAGAAACCGCCAGCCAAGATTTTGCGAAAAAGTAAACGTAACAAAATCTTTGCGCTTATTATCTAATATTTCCGTATCGCTTCCCTCTGTTTTTAGGTTAACTAGCTGCTTGTATTCTACCTTTTTACCAAGTTTTGTATAATCGGGATGGTACACATAATGGCCATTTGCATCGAGGATAAAAAAATAACCGTTTTTGCTGATCGTTACTTTATTCGATATTTCCTCAATTCGTCTAAAATTAATATCGATGATGAGCATTCCGACCGGCATAAGTGTACGCGGATTATATAGCCGCCTGACAAGTGAAATGACAGGCTGCTCATTATTGGCTAATGTCAACTTTCTCGTCACTAGCATACTCATCCCATTAAGTGGAACCAACCGATACCAGTACTCCTCTTTGATTTTGGGGGCGGGATAATAATTTCTCGTTCCAAGGGTATCGATGACTTGTACGTTATCTAATAAGATGGTGATATTACTTATATCAGCCCTTGAGTACTCTGCCGCCTTTAAGGTGCCCCGGGTAGCCTCAATCATGCTTTGTTTAGGAACTGATTCAGATGATTTTAATAGACTTGATAATTCCGGCGAATTAATTATTTTGAGGCTGGTAATCTCAAAATCCTGTAAATAGTATTCAATATGCGTCTGTACTTGGTCGATGACTTGTCTGCTTGATTGCCTGAGCTCATTCTCAAGCTCAACAGATGAACGTTTATAGGAGAAGACTCCGACTGAAAGAACAGGAAAAATAACGAGAAAACTAGAAAAAACGCAGAGTTTGATCATTAATGATTGATTTTTCAAGAGTATATATGTTTTAATCCATTCTTTCAGTTTCCTCATCATTTTTCATTCCCAACAGGTTGTATTTTTCAAACAGAAAAGACCTAGCTGGAAAAAGAACTTTTCCCAACTAGGTTATTAAGCACACGGCTATTAATTATGGACGGGCTTTTTCAATCGCATCCATGACTTCTTTATACTCTTTTGAATACGAATCCACCATCGGTTTAACGGCATCTTTCCATGGTTGAATATCCTTAACCTCTGTGAAGACTACACCCGCATCCTTTAGTTTCTTAGTGGAACGCTCTTCCCATTTATCCCACTCTTCTCTTTGTGTTTTCACAGAATCAAGGGCTGCCTGTTTAATCAATTTTTGATCCTTTTCAGAAAGCTTATCCCATGCAGCCTTACTAATCAAAAGGACTTCAGGAATCCGCTGATGATGGTCTAAAATAAGGTTTTTTGCTTCCTGATAATGATTGGAAGAGTCTAAACTAGGAAGATTATTTTCTGCACCATCAATAATTCCTGTTTGCAGAGCACTGAAAACCTCTCCATATGGCATTGGAGTTGCACTTGCACCTAAAGCTTCCATGAAATCAATATTAATTTTACTTTGTTGCACACGAATTTTTTGCCCTTTGAGATCTTTCACACTTTTTAATGGTTTAGTAGAGTAAAAGCTGCGTGAACCGGAATCATAATACGCAAGCCCTTTCATTTTGGACTGCTCTAAACCATCTAACAATTTTGTCCCCATTTCTCCGTTAAGGAAATTCCATAAATGCTCTTCACTTTCAAAAACATATGGAAGCCCAAGTGCAGTGAACTGACTATTAAATTCAGCAAGCGGGCTTGAATTGATTCTTGTAAACTCAATTGCGCCAAGCTGAACCTGTTCTAAGACAGATTTTTCATCCCCTAATTGAGCCGATGGGAATACCTCTATTTTAATTCGGCCTTTCGTTCTTTCTTCCACTAATTCAGCAAACTTTTTGTCCCCAACAACGGTTGGATAATCAGGTGGCTGATTGTCAGCCAAGCGGAAGGTATATTTTGGCTCCTCCTGCTTAGTTCCTCCACTCTTTGTGCTTGATGCTTCTTCTTTACCACAGGCTGCGAGGATCGTCCCCATTAACAATGTAGCTGCTAAAATACTGGTAATCTTTCTTTTCTTCATCTAAAAACCCCCTTGATAGTTTTAAAAATTTATTGTTACCTTTCCTTCGGTTACTTAACTAACAAATGTGGAAGCCACATAACCACCTCAGGAATATAGGTAATAATTAAGAGAACAACAAGTAGTGCATAGAAAAATGGCATCATCGCCTTAGTCCCTTGCTGGATCGAGACCTTACCAATTGCACAGCCCACGAACAACACCGTTCCTACCGGTGGTGTCAGAAGACCAATCCCTGCATTTAAAATCAGGACAATACCAAAGTGAACAGGGTCCATCCCAAAATTTGTGACGACCGGAAGCAGGATAGGCGTCATTATTAATATCATGGGGGCCATGTCCATTGGTGCACCAAGCAGCAGTAACAAAATATTAATGATTAAGAGAATAATAAGTGGATTATCAGAGATACTTAAGAATAAATTCGTTACCATGGCAGGTACCTTTAAATAGGCTAAAATCCAGCCGAAGGAAGCAGACGCAGCGATTAAGAAAAACACCATTGAAACCGTTCGCATTGTCCGGGTTAAGATTTTCCATAAATTCGTTATTTTTGCTTCTCGATAAACGACAAACGCTAGAATGAAAGAATATAAGCAAGCTAATGCACCAGACTCCGTTGCGGTAAACCATCCGGTCAAAATACCACCTAAGATGATAACCGCTGGACTTAGCGATAATAAGCCATGTAAAATAATACCGCCTATTTCAGCTCTAGGTACAGGGTCCGCTTTTTGATAACCTCGTTTCCTGGCAATAATGTAACCCGTTATCATTAAGGATATTAACATGATAAATCCCGGAACAATCCCTGCCATAAATAAACTAGCAATCGAAACACCACCGGCGGCTAAGGAATATAAAACTAGATTATGACTCGGCGGTACCACAACCCCTTGAATAGCAGAAGCGATGGTAACCCCAACCGCATAATCTGCCTCATATCCCTTCTTTTTCATCATCGGAATCATGACAGAACCAACCGAAGAAACGTCAGCAACTGCAGAACCAGAAATATTTCCAAAAAATAAGGCGGCCACACTGTTAACCATGGCAAGTCCGCCGCGGATTCTGCCAACCATTAAGCTGGCAAAATTGACAATCCGCGTAGCTAATCCGCCTTCACTCATGATTTGCCCTGTCAGGATAAAGAAAGGAATTGCAAGCAATGAAAAAGAATTCATACCTTGGATCATTTGCTGCCCTACGACAGGAAGAGGAATCTTTAAGTAAATAACAGTTAGTAGTGATGAAGCAATAAGTGTCAGGGCAATTGGAAATCGAAATAAGATTAATAGGACAAAGCTTGAAAGTAAGATAATAATGCCAATTGTATTTGTATCCATACTACATTCCCTCCTCTAGGTCTTTATGACGATTCGTATGAATGTTCAAGAATTGGAGAAGAGAATAGACACAAATCATTACTCCTGTCACTGGCATGACAGCGTAGGTTATACTGCTTGGCAGCTTTGTTGCCGGCAAGGTAGAGTCAAGCATCAAAACGGTAAAGTCCCAGCCCTGAATGACAAGATATAACCCAAAGGCAAAAGTCGAAGCACTGATAATCTTGTCTAAAATCTTATTAAATTTCTTTGGAAATAGATTGGTAAACGAATCAATTCCCATATGAATATACTCGCGAAATCCAATGGCGATCGCCATAAAAGCAAACCAGGCAAGCAGCAAAAGGGTAATTTCCTCAGACCAAAAGAAAACAAAATTGAATAATTTTCGTGTCATTACCTGGGTAGTTACGACTAAAATCAGGGCAACCAACGACAGTAAAGTGAATTTTTCAAAAATTTCATCGATAACCAGGCCGATCTTCTTTATACCATTCATAAGCCTTCCTCCAACTTGAAAACGTTTTCTTGTTTTTTATTTTACGGACCTTATGAATGTTTTTAAATGTTGTTTTTTTAGGAGAATTTGTGATTTTTTTAGGTAGGGATTTTTTTCATTAGTTTATTAAACGAATTAATATAATTTAAACTTACCATGTTTATGGTTTTCATTCAACAGCCGATAGATAAATGATTCGGTTGTCCTTTTCTAAACAAAGAGAACAAGGAATCATTTACCTATTGTTAAAAATTTAAGTAAGGGGTTTTGGGACTGGACCAGCTGGAAATCGAGCTGGTCTGTTTGAAATTGCTTGATATTGGATCAACTGGAAATTGGGCTCGCCTCTCGGAAGTTGGCCCCAGTTGGACACTGACACCTGAGAAATGAGATCGCTTGTCCGAGTTGACTCC
>NZ_JBALNF010000057.1:306-7958 GCF_036962465.1 Neobacillus vireti | reverse complement strand
AGTTTTCAAAGAACAATGTTAGTTTTTTAAAAGAAGCGACAAGAACTATCATACCTCATTTAAAACTTTTAATCAATGGTAATTATTTACTCACAAGTAAATTAATTAGTAACTCAATAACATTTCCTTATAATAGCATCGTAATCATTTCCATACAAGGAGTAATTTTTACCATAACGCTTTATTCACTTAAAAAATAATTCTTTTAAGAGAACGTTTATTATCATAACACCATATATAACAGCGTACAAGATGTAATTTTTTCCACTGCTTTATAGTTTGATAAACCTGAAGAAACCTAAACGAGGAGAGGTTATCTCCTCGCTCGTTCCAATTAAAGAATTACCTTACTGGGAGAGAAGACTATTACTCACTTAGGACTTGATTAAAAAATTGTAATACTTTTTGATAAGCATCCCTTGCTGCGGTAACCTTGTAGGATGCTCTTGTATCATTAAAAAATGCATGATGCGTGTCTTTATAAATTTGATATTCAAATAACTTACCATGACTTTTCATTTGATCAGCAAATTCTGGTACCTTGTCAGAGATCCTCTTATCAAGCTCCCCATAAAAACCATGTAATGGACAATTAATATGTTTAACTTCTTCTTCGGATGGAGCATTACCATAGAAGATGGCTGCACCTTTAAGTTGTGGATCGCGGCAAGCAAGTAAACCTGATAGTGCTCCACCCATACAGAATCCGATTGAGGCAACGCCTTGCCCTCTTGAAGCTTTACACTCTTCTCTTAAATAAGTTGAGGCGGCTAATAGTTTCTCTATATAAACAGAGGATTGGATGCCACCAAACATTTTTTCAAAGGTTTTAGTCACACGGTTTTGTTTGCCCTCTTCCAGTTCACGAATTGCCTGCTCCCTTTCAGAAGGATTGTTCCAAACTGTATGCGGCAAGGAGTCTAGAAAATCTCGCACCTCTACTACTCGTTCTGTTTTTAAATCTTCGATCCGTTCCCCATTCTCCGCATATAGGTCTGGAGCAAAAGCTAGATAGCCAGCCTGTGCAAATCTTTCTGTTATATCTTGAATATGTGCATCTACACCCCATATTTCTTGAATTACAATTACAGCAGGTAAGTTTTCATTTATCCGGTCCATTTTTGCCATGTAACCAATATATTCTTGATTTTTACCATAACGGACCCAATTTGTTTCTAATGTCATTCAATATCCCTCCATCCATTTGGTTCATTAGATATTTCATTTTTTGCTACTCACTTACATAATCTATTCAGTTAAAGGTTGACCCCTTTCATTCCCGCTTCATGATACCGATCTCCGGCAGCTGAACCTCTGGGAGCCGCCTCATTGATTCGGGCAAGGTCGGAATCTGTTAAGGAAATGGTTAATGCACGAACATTTTCTTCTAAATACTGTATTCTTTTTGTACCTGGAATTGGAACAATATCCTCACCTTGAGCTAATAACCAAGCGAGTGCTAATTGGGAAGGCTCACAATCTTTTTCATTCGCTATTTCTTTGATTTTATTGATGAGATTTAAATTTTTTTGAAAGTTTTCACCTTGAAAACGAGGAGAATGGCGGCGATAGTCATCTTCAGCTAAGTCCTCGAATTTTTGAATTTGGCCGGTTAAAAAGCCTCTTCCTAAAGGACTATAAGGAACAAAACCAATCCCTAATTCTCGGCAAACGGGTAAAATTTCGTCCTCAACGTCCCTGCTCCATAACGAATATTCGGTTTGTACAGCGGTTATCGGATGGACGTTGTGGGCACGTTGAATGGTTTGCGGAGCGGCCTCAGATAAGCCCAGATAACGGACTTTCCCTTCCTTAACCAAATCTGCCATTGCCCCGACCGTTTCTTCAATCGGCGTCTTTGGATCGACACGATGCTGGTAATAGAGATCAATATAATCTACACCAAGGCGGCGAAGACTAGCGTCACATGCTTGCTTTACGTATTCCGGTCGTCCGTTGATGCCTAAAAATTCGCCATTGTTACCCCTTACATTTCCGAATTTAGTCGCTATGATCACTTTGTTGCGGAGGTTCTTAATGGATTGTCCCACTAATTCTTCATTCTTTCCAACCCCATACATATCAGCTGTATCTAACACGGTGACACCTAATTCAATGGCACGGTGAATGGTCTTAATAGACTCTTCGTCGTTTCTTCCGCTATAGAAATCAGACATTCCCATACAACCAAGCCCAAGTGTGGATACTTCTAAACCATTCCGTCCCAGTGTTCTTTTTTGCATTTTTTTACCTCTCTCTTCTTCGGCTTATATTCTATGACTACTCCAACGCCTTTCAGAAACTAAAGCAATAAATGCGTAACATTCTGTTACCTTCATGATTATACGAGATGAAGGAGAATATTTCCATTACATACACTTTTGTTAATAAAAGTAGTATGTAATAAAGAAGAATCTAATTTTAATAGATTAACCGTATTCATCCTTCATTGCGAAGAAATTTAACCACTACACAAACAAAAAACGCTTGGATTTACTCACTCATCCAAGCGTTTGATAAAGTATATATATCTTAATATTAATAAGATATAAAATAATTAAAAGGGTTAGTTATGTAGTATTCTATGATAAAAGACTAAGTCAGTAAAATGACTTGGTCTTTTTGTTGTTATACATGACCTTTAAATGAAAAACAATTAATGATGGTTTGTCCTTTGATATAATATGGTTAAGCAGTTAAAGATTAATTGAGGTGACACCATGAAAAAAACGATTGGATTGTTTGCTCATGTAGATGCGGGTAAGACAACATTGGCTGAGCAATTCCTTTACTATACAAATACCATCAGACATAAAGGCCGGGTCGATCATAAAGATACCTTTCTGGATACCCATGAAATTGAAAAACAAAGAGGAATTACTGTTTTTGCTGATCAAGCGATTTTCAATTATAATGGATCAACCTATTACTTAATTGATACTCCGGGACATGTCGACTTTTCTCCTGAAATGGAACGAGCTATTCAGGTGATGGATATTGCCATTATTATTGTGAGTGCTGTAGAAGGAATCGAAGGTCACACAGAAACTGTTTGGAGACTTCTCCAACAGCAAAAGGTCCCAACGTTTTTCTTTATTAATAAAATAGACCGAGTGGGTGCAGATTTACCGAAAATAATAGAAGAAATTCGAACCCAATTAACAAAGGATGTTTGTGATATTACAAATACGTTGATTCAGTATGATATGAGCGAAGAACTGATTGAAACGATTGCAGAACGGGATGAAGAATTATTTAATACATACATGGAAGATGGATATCAAGCAGGCAAATGGTTCAGCACCATGAAAACACTCTTTAGAAATAATCAAATTTTCCCATGTATTTACGGTTCGGCCCTTCAAGGTAACGGCATCGAGAATCTTTTAGAAAAAGTTAACCAATTGACTGAAACTAGGTTTACCAATGAGAAAGCTTTTGCAGGAACCGTCTATAAAATTCGCTATGATGAAAAAGGAACGAGAATTACATTTATTAAAGCTTTAAGCGGAACATTAAAAGTGCGCGAAGAAATAATCTTTAAATCACAAGATAAAAGTGTTAGTGAAAAAGTAACCCAAATAAGAGTTTACAATGGAACTAAATATCATACAGTTGATCATGTTGAGGCAGGAGACTTATTTGCTGTAACAGGTCTCACTGAAGCTTCGGCCGGAGATGGATTAGGTACTTTAACCAAAAAAGCAAATTTTGAAATGATCTCAGCCTTGAAGTCTAAAGTAATTTTTGATTCCAGTTTCAATGTGAAAGAAGTTCTACATTTTTTTAATATCCTTAACGCTGAAGATCCAGCACTTAACGTTACATGGGAGGAACGGTCACAGGAAATACATATCCATGTAATGGGGATTATTCAACTCGAAGTTCTCCAGCAAGTTGTGAAAGAGAGATTTAATCTTAACGTCAAATTCGGAGAACCGGAAATATTATATAAAGAAACAATTGATACAGTGGTTATGGGATACGGCCATTTTGAACCATTAGGACACTATGCTGAAGTACATCTTAAACTTGAGCCTGCTCAAAGAAATAGCGGAAACTTGTTTGAAAATGTCTGCCACACTGATCACCTGACGGTTGGAACCCAAAATACCATTCAATCGAACCTATTCGAAAAAGAACATCATGGGATATTAACTGGTTCCCCACTCACAGATATTAAAATCACACTTGTTACAGGTCGAGCCCATAACAAACATACTTCTGGGGGTGATTTTCGGGAAGCGGCCTATCGTGCATTGCGTCAAGGTTTAGAAAAAGCGGAAAACGTCTTGCTGGAACCATTTTATGATTTTAAGATAAAAGTAGATTTAGATCATATGGGTAAAGTTCTGACAGATCTTCAACAAGCACACGGCAGCTTTCACACGCCTATTACAGAGGGAAACAAGGTTTTTCTAACTGGAAAAGTACCTGTAGCCACTTTTTTAAACTATGGCCCTGAGTTTGCATCTCTTACCAAAGGAAAAGGAACCATGAATCTAGTGGTTGGTGGCTATTACCCTTGCCATAACCAGAAAGAGGTCATTGAAAGATTTCAATATAATAAGGATGCTGATCCGGAATACACTTCGTCATCTATTTTCTGTTCCAAAGGACAAGGATATTCTGTTACATGGGATCATGCGGAAGCTTATATGCATTGCCTGAAATAGTATAAATTAAAAGAAGGCGAGCAGTTTTTTCTGCTGCGCCTTCTTTTTTAATGACGATGTTCAACAAGATCGATTACACCTAAGACAACGTGTGCTAAACCAAATCCGAATACTGTGTTCGCGATCATTTTATTGGTTCCTCGTTTCTGCTTTAGAGCATAACCAGTTGCGGTAACAGCAGTTCCTAAAGCAGTAGGAATTAAGCCTTCACGTACGTTCATGTAATCTCCCTCCACATCATCTGATTGGTGTAGATAACACCAACCTTATTGTTTGCTTCGATCATAGTTTTATACTTTATGTAGCAAGGGTAAGAAATGATAAAACCACTTAGGGCAATTGGTAGAATGAATATTAATTTTGTATTATTTGAAAGAACTTTGTTATTCTATAGGAAATATAGGCAATGACAATGCCAATTAGAAAGAGCCAAAATTGATTCATTCGATTTTGAAAACTGATTAACCCTAAATATTTCTCAATAGAGGCAAATCCGAAGGTAAATACGGCACTCAACAAAGGAGCAAAAATTAAAAAGTTTTTGTGCCGATTTGAACAATATTGATAAAGCAGTAAGTATCCTACAGGTAAAAGAGAAGCTGTGACATTACTTGCATTCGGTAATATAGGGAGTAAAAAGTAATTGTGGTAAAATAAAGTGCTCCTGCCTAAAGCAATTTGAGTATAGGACCATATCATATGCACGGTGTAGCCAAAAAACAATACTTCAAAGAGCTTTTTTCGATCAACCACGAAAAAGAGTAAAAGTAAGGGAACCACGAGTAAAGCAAGTTCTACCCAAAACAGCCATGTAGATAAATCAGAATATTTATTCCAGTAAGAAGAATACAGAGAGCTTAATTCTTGCTTGTTTTCATTTATCTTGTCCCAGTATTGCGTAAAATCCACAAAATCACCCCCAGGTCGATCTTTTATAACATGGTACAGACTGTAAGATTTTATACAAACTCTCCTCTCAAGAGCAAAGAGCATGAATATAAAAAGCAACCAATACAACATCATGCAAAAAGCCTCATAAAAAAAGAGTCACCACTAATCAGGTGACCCTTTATCTTCCTTATCCTAATTTAATTATTAAGAAACCGCTTTTCTCTTTACTGTAGTGTTTAACTCACGCGCATTAAAATAAACGGTTACCATTGCAATCAAAAGTAATACACCCGTGACAATAAAGACACTATAGACAGGAAATATTCCACCAAGAAAACCGCCAATCATAGGGCCGACCATTCCGCCTAATTGGTTTGCTGTTTGATTTAAACTAAACGCTCTTCCCCGGAAATCTTCCGCAGTTGACTTGACAACAAGCCCATTTAAAGCCGGATACACGGCACAGAAGAAAATTCCATAAACAAAACGAATCATTGAAAAGCCCCAAATATGTGTAAAAACAATCTGAGCTAAAGTACCAATGCCGCCACCGAGGAGTCCAATAAATAAAACTCGTTGGAACCCCACTTTATCAGCCCATTTTCCCCAATAAGGGGCAAATAAGGCACTGGCAATCCCAGGCAGAGAAAATACAACCCCTGCAAGGAAGGAGGCATTTTCAGAAGAGCCGCCCAATTTGACAATATATAAAGGGAGTACCGGTTCGATGGTCATAACAGAACAGCTAGTCACCAGCGTTAGGATGAGTACTAATAAAAACGGCCGGTTGTCTATTGCGACTTTAAAGTCCGCTTTAACAGAACCCTTCCCTTTACTTGGGGTAAAATTCTCCTCTACTACCCAAAAGATAATTAACAGTGTCGACAAACACACAATGATACCGGCGCTCGCGAAAGCCCAGCGATTTCCAACTAGGTCAGCAATCCCTCCGCCCAGCAGCGGTCCAATGATTCCTCCTGATGCAGAAGCAGTGGAAATCATCGATAGCGCATACCCCACTTTATTTCCAGGTGTATTGGTCCCAATCAACGCAATTGCCCCTGGAATAAAACCACTTAACAATCCCTGAAGGATCCTTAGGACCAAAATCTGATAAGGATTTGTGACAAAGGCCATTAAAGTATAAATAACAAAAAGAACAAAACCAGCACGGACAATCATCGGTTTTCTACCATATTTATCAGCCATCCTGCCCCAGAATGGCGAGGAAAGTGCGCCGGCAAAAAAAGCCGAACTGAACAATAACCCTGACCACATTTCAGTGTGTTGATGAACTCCTAGTTGCAAAAGAAAAATCGGCAAGAAAGGGATAACCATGGAGAAACTTGCTGCTGTAAAAAAGACTCCAATCCAAAGTACCCATAAATTACGTTTCCACAATAGCATGCTATCCATCTCCAGTGAAGCCTAGATTTAATTCCATTTTATATGTGCCATCTTAACATAAAATAAAACTATTTTCACTCCCGAAATATTCGAAATAAGAAATAACCAATATTCCTATCTGATTAGCTTTCCGATAATTTTTTTCGATCTGTTGCTTTTGGAGGCTGGAGCCCAGAGGAATGGATGTGGAAGATACCCTTTTATTGGGCAATCGTTCACGTTGGGGTAACAGGGGAGGTTATTTTAAAGCATACAGCTATTTTTGAATTCAAACCTGAATGGGATCTTTGGGACTCTTATACATTGTGGTGGCTTTATTTTTTGTTATTTGAACGACTTGGAGAAAAAATAGTCCCACCGCCCCTCAGCCGATTCAGTCAGAACCATTTCGGTATGGGCGATGGGGCTGGATTATCTTCCATCTCATAGTCATCGTATCAATCTTCTTAGTTGGTGTGTATACGGGGTTACAATCTTTAAATAGCAGTCGTTATCTCAAGTTTTTAATCATATTGTACCAAGTAACTCCACCATGTACGGAGTTTGAAACTCCCTCATTAACGTATCCTTGTTTCTCATAAAAGCCAACCAAATCCTTTTTACAGGTTAAAGTGATGGTTTCACGATGTTTGTCCTTGGCGTCTTTTTCTAAATGGGCAAGTAACGCTGCTGCAATTC
>NZ_JBALNF010000057.1:0-266 GCF_036962465.1 Neobacillus vireti | reverse complement strand
GTAACGCTGCTGCAATTCCGCGATTTTGATATTTTGGAGACACGGCTAAGCCTAATACACTTTGATGTCCACCGGTATTCGAATTGGTTTTGATTTCACTAAATAAATCATCTGTAATGTAGGCGGTTTCAATTACAGGTCCATTGATGAGACCTACAATGCCCCCCTCCTCTTCCGCCACAAAAAAACTATCCGGTATTTTTTCGATTCTCTTTTTAAAGGCCTCTTCTGACGCTGCCTCCGCTTTTAAGAAGCAACTATTTTCT
>NZ_JBALNF010000056.1:0-34511 GCF_036962465.1 Neobacillus vireti | reverse complement strand
AGATTAACACAGCCAAAAATTAAAAAACCTCCCATCAACTGTTAGGAGGTTTGATCGTTTATTTAATTAAGGAATGCTTAAAAGCGTAGATAACCGCTTGGGTACGGTCCTGAACATTTAATTTGCTTAAGATATTACTGACATGTGTTTTTACGGTTTTCAGGGCGATATATAATTCATCTGCAATATCCTGATTTGTTTTCCCCTCAGCCATTAACAGAAGGATTTCCAGCTCCCGGGTCGTTAGTTCTTCATGTGGCAGATGAGTAGTTTTTTGACGCATTTTGACCATCATTTTTCCAGTCACTTCAGGCTCAAGGACCGATTGCCCGTGATAGGTAGCACGGACAGCGTTAGCAATTTCACTGGCCTTAGAGGTCTTCAGCATATAGCTGGTCGCCCCGGCTTCAAGCGCAGGATAAACCTTCTCATCATCCAAGAAACTAGTCACGATAATAACCTTAGCCTCAGGCCATTGCTCAATAATTTGCCGGGTTGCTTCAATTCCATCCATTTCCTTCATTACGAGGTCCATTAAAATAATATCAGGGCGAAGTGACAAGGCAAGTTCTACCCCTTTTTTGCCATTATCAGCTTCACCTACCACTTCAATGTCCGGCTGAGCTGAAAGGTACGAAGAAACCCCAATTCTAACCATCTCATGGTCGTCGACAAACACTACTCTAATCATTCACACCATCTCCATTAATTATCACCGGAACCTTCACTTCCAGCCTTGTTCCTTTATTTTTAACACTGACCACTTTTAGTGTACCGCCTATTTCTACTGCCCGTTCGTGCATGTTTTGCATGCCATAAGATCCAGCTTTCATTTCATTCACTTCGAAGCCGATTCCATCATCAACAATCCTAAGAATAACAAGGTCATCCCGTTTTACTAATAAAACCTCAAATTTACTGGCTTTTGAGTGCCTAAGGGTATTAGATACAGACTCCTGCAGGATTCGAAACAGATGATCTTCAACCCCTTTATCTAAGGGGAAATTTTCAACTTTCCAGTTAATATCCATTGTCACCTTTTGAGATAGTTCGATTAACAGCTCCTCAATTCCTTCTTGAAGCGATTTATTCTTTAACGCAGCCGGGCGTAAATGTAATAAAAGAGCCCGCATCTCTAATTGTGATTGATGAATCATTTCCTCAACGAGCTTTAATTGCTTCGCTTCCCGGTCATCTTCAGATTGGTCTTTTGTTTCGTTGATGGCTGACATCATCATCGAGGCAGCAAATAATTGCTGGCTGACGGAGTCATGTAATTCTCTGGCCAGGCGATTCCGCTCCTGTTCAATGATTTGCTGAATTCTTTCTTCCTGTCCCTCTACCTTTTCTGTAGCAAGCCGCTGTGACAGCTTTGCCTGCTCAGACATTTGCCTGCCAACGTTCTCAATTCTTTTAGCAATGGCTTGTATTTCTGACACAGAGGGCTTCTCTTGCACTTCAATTTGTATTCCTTCTTCCAGTTGATGCAATGAATGTTCAACTGCTAGTAATTGTTTACGCCAAAATAGGCCTGAAAACCCGCCTAAGAATATTCCGATTGCAATACTAAAGACAGGAACAAAAATGACAACCGGTATATTCATGAATTGTCTCGACCATAACTCCGACCAGTTTCCCAATGGAAATACATAAATTAAAACCGCTCCAATGACGAACGCAATAAGAAAGCAAACCGATATATGCCAGATCATTTGCCGCTGGGTTGAACTCATATCCGGCTCACCTCTAAATTCCCGACCACAAGTGAGGTAACAATTTTTACCTTGGTCTCTGCAGTTTCATAACCAGAGGTTTTTAGGTGAAAAACTTGATTGAATATTTTATCTCGATCATGGCCAAATACTTTAGCCGAGCCCACGACACCAGAATGGTGAATGCTTATCTCCATTTCGTACGGAACCAGAATATGGATATTTCCAATGATATTTCGGATAAAAATAACGGCTTCTCCCTTTGGCAGCATCGTATAACTAAGGTCAATAACGGTATCGCCAATCCCCGTTTGAATGTTCACATCATCCCACTCGTAAACACCTAGTGGTGTCTTTTGCTGTCCAACGAGAATATTACTGAACAATGGTTCCGAACTAATCAATGTCTCTTCGGATTGGGCTGGTTCTGCGGGACCGATATCAGGTCTTATTTTTCTAGCCTGCTTTTTTGTATTGATATATTGAATGAAAAAGTGCAATAGTATGGCTAATAATAAAAACTTAAACGTTATCATATTGACGATGCTTAAAACAAAGAAAATGATCCCCATTATAAAGAGTATTTTCCCTAGTTTTTTACCAGCTTTCCTGCGGCCTAAATACATCATTCCGCCTGCAATAAAAAGAGAGAATATCAGCCCTCTGTTAAAAAAAAGGATCTCTAAGAGCAGAATTACAATCCCGATAATCACAAGCCAGCTAAGATACTCGCTTTTTGTATTTTTAAACATTGGCCACCCTCCCTTTTTATGCAGGATTTTTACAGGTAAAAGGCGCAGTTACACTACGCCTTTTACCGACCAGCACTTCTCTCTAGAAAATGCTTACGCTTTTCTTATAGAATACCATTTTTTTTACTAAATGGACTTGCTTTCTTCTAATTTCATTTCTTTTTCTAGTTGGGCAATCCTCGCATCGATCGTATTGCGGTAATAAGAGCTGTTGACTTGATGTTCGAGACGGTCGAGATAGTTTTCAATTTCCTTAAATTTTGAGTAGGATTGATCGGAATAAATATGGGCATCCAGCACTTGGTTCATTCGCAGATTTGCTCGAGTTACATTCTCACGGCCCATCAATTCCATCCTGCGCAAATGCATATCTTTTAATTTATGCTTCATTTCTTCGTATTTTCTTTCTAGATCACCGAGCTGTCCAGTAACTTGGTCAAGTGTTGCCTTAATACGGTTTGACCTGTCATGATATTGCTGATACTCAGTCGATGCAAAGTCAGCTAGCTCTGTATCCCCCGCTTTTGCAGCAATGTCTGCCTGGTGCTTTCTTTTATTGGCTAACTCCTCAGCCTGATGGTATTCTCTCGTAAATTCATCCTTTAAAGTAGATTGACGCTCTATCAGTTTTCTTACCTTATCTGTTTCCTGCTCACATTCGCGAAGATATTGGTTCAGCATAGCAATTGGGTTTTTATTTTCCTTCTGGTCGAGCGCCTCATGTAAATCTGCGGTAATCGTATGTTTAATCCTTGTAAATAAGTTTGTCATTGTTCATTCTCTCCTTATAAATTAGAATTTTTAGTAATTCTTCAATTCGTTCCACTGTTTTTCAAAATTAATAAATGGATCATCAGCTGCGTTTATTTCGTTAGCCGTCCTTTTGTTCCACTTTTTATAAACAAGATATAAAACGTAAGCCGCTGCAGCACCAATAATCGCCGGGGCGTTGTGAAGAGATGCCATCAGGACGATAAAACCAATAATTCCAAGCCCGATTCGGCCGCCAATCGATTTTGTCTTTAAGAATTGCTTAAAGATAAAATACAGAAGAACCACACTTACAAGTAATCCCACCATTGGACCAATCGTTGACAACAGAATGACTGCGGCAATCCCTCCGGCTAAAAGTAAACCAAATTTTTTCATCTTTGTTTCACTCCTTTCTTTTCTTATTTTCATCTTACCTATTTTTCACTGCTCCTAAAATTGCGCCTAAGCTTGATTTTTGTATCGGTCTTAAGACGTAGAAAAGGTCAGCCTCTTAAGCATAAGCTTTAAGAACCTGACCCTTGACTGTAGATTATTTAGATATAAACATCTGAACCCAGTAGTAACCATAGGAACCGCCCTTAGCGTAACCAACCCCAATTCTAGTGTTGGAGCTAAGAATATTGGCACGGTGACCTGAGCTATTCATCCATGATTGTACGACCGATTGTGGTGTCATTTGGCCGGCAGCAATATTTTCCGCCGCAGAGCGATACGTAATGCCAAAATTCTTCATCATCGTAAAAGGACTTCCATACGTTGGACTTGTATGACTAAAATAATTTTTGTCTCTCATGTCCATCGCTTTATAGCGTGCAACCCGTGACAATTCCCAATCGGCCGTCATGGCTGGCAGCCCATTCTTTGCACGCTCCTGATTTGTAAGCTGAATCACTTGGTTTTCAATTGATTTTACTCCACCTAAATCAGGAATGTTTACCTTTTGACCAGGATAAATCAAGTTAGGATTTTTAAATTGCGGGTTTGCTGAAATAATCTCACTTATTCCAACTTGATACCTGACAGCGATTTTCCAGAGTGAGTCACCTGACTGAACCGTGTATATTTGTTGGGCAAACGAAACACTTGGAATGCAGAAAAGAGAGAGTAAAAACAGAAAACTGAACCAAAAAGATTTTTTCATTTTATTCGCCTCCTCGATATATAATTTTGATTTCAGGCTCAAAATATACAAGCAGCGAAAAAACTTTCTCGTAATAACACACCAACAAACCGTCTATGGAGGACTAAAAAAGTGGCAGACATTTCTGGGATGACTTATATCATGTTAATTTTAGCAAGCTATCGATTAACCCATTTGATTGTTTTTGATAAAATTACCGAATTTATCCGCAGACCATTTGTAAAAAAGGTCAAGGTAGAAACGAGCGAGGGAACCACAACAAAGGAAGTTCCTACTTCACTGTTTGGTTACTTATTAAAATGTTATTGGTGTGCCGGCGTATGGAGCGCTTTTTTAGTAGGCGGCGCCTACTTGCTATTCCCTAAAGTCACCTATGTCATTATATTAATTCTCTCTATAGCAGGCGGCCAATCAATTATCGAAACCTTTGTCGGAGTGAACATAAAAAAGGTCGATTACTACTCTGAACTTCATAAACAGGATAGAAACAAAACATAAGACAAGTGGAAAAATTACGAGCCCCTGCGCATATATTTAGATAAGCTTCACGCTAGGCATATCTAAAGGGGGATTTCCTATGGCAATTTGGTGGATTACGACCATCGCTTTTGTCCTTTGTCTTGGCATTGCAGGTGGAACTTTTATTTATTTCTTACGGCAAGGACTGGATACAGACGACCCCAACCGGATTGATAAAATGAATTCTGATCAAGAATCTATGTAGCCACTCTCATTAAAAATACGAACTATGGGCTCGCCAAATAGGCGAGTTTTCTTTTTTTAGAAGAAAGTAAAATAAAATTCCTACCTTACATGATTTTTTCTTTTTAGGAAAAATTAAACATGTGGTTAATTTAAAGTGGAAGTGGAGGAATACATATGAGTTCATCTGAAAACACCCAAAAGTTTCCTCGGACATATTGGCGTGAAATCGAACTTCCTGCATTTAAGTCTTTAGATCAAGATATCAATGTGGATGTAGCCATTGTGGGTGCTGGGATTACAGGGATTACAGCCGCCTACCTCTTAACAAAGGAGGGAAAGAAAGTAGCCCTTCTTGAAGCAGGCGGTATCTTAAACGGAACGACCGGGCACACAACAGCCAAATTAACCGCTCAGCACGCCCTTATTTATGATGAGTTTATTAATCATCTTGGAAAGGAAAAGGCTAGATTATATTATGAATCAATGATGATGGCGGTTCAATTTGTGGAAAATACCGTGAACGAGAAAGGCATTAACTGCGACTTTAGTAAGCAGGATGCTTATGTATATGCCACCACGGATGAGTATGCGAGTAAGCTTAAAACCGAATGGGAGGCTTACAAGGATCTTGATATTGCTGGAGCTTTAAAAGATTCAATTCCATTTAATATTCCTGTTAAAGCGGCACTAATGATGAGTAATCAGGCTCAGTATCATCCCTTAAAATTTTTAAAGGCCCTTTTGGATGAAGCAGTTCAAGCAGGCTGTTCTGTTTATGAGAATACCGTTGCTGATGATATAGAGGACGATTTTTCAGAGCCAAAGGTGATTACAAAGAATGGCCAAAGAGTGACGGCTAAGCAGGTAATTATTGCATCGCATTTTCCTTTTTATGATAAACCGGGCCTTTATTTTGCAAGGATGTATGCTGATCGTTCTTATGCAATCGGGGTCAAAACGAAACAAGAATATCCTGGCGGCATGTACATCAGCGCTGACAGCCCCTCCCGTTCGATTCGTTATACTCCGCTTGATAATGGAGAGAATTTGTTAATTATTGGCGGTGAAAACCACAAAACAGGTCAGGGCGTTGACACATTAAAGCACTTTGAAGAGCTGCAGGCGTTCACAGAAGAAGTTTTTGGCATAAAAGAATACCAATACCGCTGGTCTGCTCAAGATAATGTGACCTTGGATAAAATGCCATACATCGGCGCCTATACGGAAGATCGAAAAAATGTTTTAATAGCCACCGGTTATAAAAAATGGGGAATGACCACCGGGATTCTGGCAGGGCATATTTTAAAAGATTATATTGTCGGCTGTACAAGTCCATATGCTGAGTTATATAGACCATCACGCTTCCATGCGGATCCTGATTTAAAGGAAGTCATTTCAACGAATGTGGATGTGGCTAAACACTTGCTTAAGGGGAAGCTTGAAGTCGTTGAAAAGGTGCCGGAAGATTTACAGGCAGGTGAAGGTTCGGTTGTTACATACCGTGGAAAAAGAGCTGGTGCCTATAAGGATGACAAGGGAAAACTCTATATTGTCGATACCACCTGTACCCATCTCGGCTGTGAATGCGAATGGAATCGTGCCGAAAAATCCTGGGACTGCCCATGTCATGGCTCCCGATATTCTTATGCTGGTGATGTGATTGAGGGGCCAACTAAAAAGCCGTTAGAACTGCTTCAAGGAGAATAGCTGATTTGCGTTATAGTAACAAAAACCGTCTGATATTAACAAAAAAATCGATATAGTAACAAAAGTTTAAAGGATATTAACAAATAAGCAGATATTTAGTGATATATGAACAATTCTTCACTAAACATCCAAAAACGCCCCCTTCCGTACGACGTACGAAGGAGGCGTTTTTCTTATTTATTTGCTATTCGGACGATTCCGTTTTAATTCTTCTCCGGTTGTAAATTCCACTAACTCTGCACTATCCTTCATACCCTTTTTCCGATTATTATTACGCTGGGCATTGGCGTTACCAAGTTTCTGTCTTCCCACACTACCATCTCCTTTTGTAAGAAAATCATTTATAGTATGGTTGAATCAGATTCCCCCTATTCCTTACCTAAAACTGGTGGTTTTCGATGACCGGTGATTTGTTCAAATGCATAGGCAATTTCAATTAATACCGGTTCACTAAAAGCCGTTCCAGCAAACGAAAGGCCAACAGGTTCTCCATCTTGAGTGTAACCAATCGGTACTGTTATGGTTGGGTAGCCCGCCTTAGCACTAATATGCGAGCCTTCGTCACTTGGAATAATCAGCACATCTAAGTGATTATTTTTAAACGCATCATCTATCCCTTGCTCGGTGGAATGATAAAGATCAAACTCTAATGCATCAATGTAAGCTTGTTCGGTTAGTGACCCGCTTGTTGCCTCTGATTCAATGAGTACAGCCTGTCCATACTTAAGCATTTGTTCGTCATTTTGATTATTAAAGGCAATTAGATCTGCAAGCGTTCTGATTGGAATCGACGGATGAAGCTTACTTAAATAAGCATTTAGGTCTGGCTTAAACTCATAGGTTAAAACATCATACTTCCACTCGGCCTTGACTGAAGGAATGGAGATATTCTCAACTACTTCAGCTTCTGACTTTCTTAATACATCCAATGCTGTTTTAACGACTTCCGCCTTATTTTTATCTAGAAGCTCGATAAAACCTTCTGTTGCGATGCCGACTCTTTTCCCTTTAAGACCATCCTTTCGCAAAAATTCCGTAAAGTCTGTCCCTATTAATGGGTTGGTTTTCGTGATGGGGTCGCGGTCATCCACTCCACATAAAGCTGTTAATAAAATAACAGCGTCTTCAACCGTCCTCGCCATTGGTCCTGCCGTATCCTGGGTATGTGCGATTGGGATAATTCCTCTTCTGCTGATTAAACCCACCGTTGGTTTAATCCCCACTAGTGAATTCTGGCAGGCAGGGTTTAAAATCGAACCGGATGTTTCCGTCCCGACTGCCGCAGCAGCAAAATTAGCGGCAATCGCTGCTCCCGAACCTGAACTTGAACCACCAACGTCAAATTTTCCAGGTCCATACGGATTTAAGACCTGCCCTCCTCTTGAGCTATAACCGCTTTTCATACCGTAAGCCATAAAGTTGGCCCATTCTGTCATATTAGTTTTCCCTAAAATAATAGCCCCTGCCTGACGCAATTGTTCCGCTACTGCCGAATCCGCCAACGCAATCGAGTCCTTTAAGGCCAATGAACCTGCACTTGTATGCATTTTGTCATGTGTATCGATATTATCTTTGATTAAAATCGGTATACCGTGCAGTTGGCTGCGTGGTCCAGTTTTCTTCCGTTCCGCGTCAAGAGCCTCTGCAATATGTAAGGCATCTGGATTTATCTCCAGGATAGAATGAATCGTTTTATCAAAAATAGAAATTCTCTTTAAATACAGCAAAACAAGCTCTTTAGAAGTAAGCTCACCAGTTGTTAATTTTTCTTGCATCGCACTGATTGAGGCCTCCTCAATCCACTCATCAAATAGTTTTTTCAATTTTGGTTTTTGCATAGTTTCCCTCCTCATATCACATAAATAATTCAAGTGAACTCATTAAGAATCCTTTTTTTATAAAAATTAGCAGTGGATACACCTAGGTAGTTCAGTTATCGATTAGAAAATTAATTTTAGCAAGTGAATTAGCAAAAAAACGCTTGGCGGAAAACTTATTTTTAAGAAGATTTCCTGACTTCGGACAGAACTGAAGGAATTTAGCCATCTGTGTCCGAAGATGCCTCGTCTTCGGACACGACTGACTTAATTTAGCCATCTGCTGTCCGAAGATGCCTCGTCTTCGGACACGACTGACGTAATTTAGCCATCTGCTGTCCGAAGATGCCTCGTCTTCGGACACGACTGATCAAAGCTGCCCTACTTCAGAGACTTTTGCCCGTCTGTTCTTTTAAGCAGCAAGCGGGAGTTAAAATTACTTATCATCCACCTAATTTTAAATATAACTTGGAAATCACCAATACGTTTGCCGCATCAAAATAACATATGACCAATAACTATTGTCCAAAATACTAATTTATATGCCATTTTCATTGCTAATTTAGCTATAATTCCATACAAACCTTGATATATCAACAAATAGGAATAGTCCAATTCTATTGCGAATTGGACTAAAAAATACAGTTGAAATTTAATTTTTCCACCTTAAAACTAACTACTTAGGAATACACCACTGCTTTCCTCTTACCGTTTAAGCTTTTGCTGTCTTTGTTCTTCCGCCACGATTCTTCCTTGATAAAATACTCTTTTATGGAGCGGAATTTGTAATTCCCGGCAAAAACGCTTCAGCTCGCGTTCTTCACGCTCAGTAACAAGCGATATTACCGTTCCGTTTGCCCCCATTCTTCCCGTTCTCCCAGCTCTGTGTACATACTGAGTAATATCCTTAGGGAAATCAATTTGTACGACATGGCTGACGCCTTGAATGTCCAGACCTCTGGCCGCAATATCCGTTGCAATCAGCATTTTCATTTTTCCATCTCGGAAATCCTTTAATGCTGCTTGGCGTTCGAGTTTTTTCATGTCACTATGAAGAATACCAATTGATAACTCTTTAAATAACAACTTTTCTTTAACTACTTGAATCTCTCCAATATCATTAATAAAGGCTAGCGATTTGCTTTTCTCTAAGCGGGCTATTTTTTCAAGGAGTTTAATTTTATCCCTTTGCTCACACAAAAGGTAGATATGTTCCACTTCACCAGAAGAAGCCATTTCATCTTTTTCAATCCGTAATACTTCAGGTTCATTGGTCAATTCTTTAGCTAACTTTTCTGTCACTTGTTTCATTGTGGCCGAAAATAATACGACTTGTCGGTCACCCATAGTCGATTTGACAATCTGCTGTACCGTCTGCAAATGCTCCGGAATGAGCAGCTGGTCCCCCTCATCAAGAACCACCATCTTTACTTCGTGCATTTTTACCTTTTTTTGCTTGATTAGCTCTAGTAACCTTCCTGGCGTAGCAAAAATAACCTGCGGGCGTTTCTTTAATTTTTCCAGCTGACGTTTTGGATTGGCACCGCCAATAATGGAAGTACCTTTTATCCCGCTTCCTTCTGACCACTTTTGAAATTCTTGATAAACCTGCATGACAAGCTCTTGTGAAGAGGCTAAAACAACTGCCTGTAAGGAAGAGGCCTTAATGTCGATTTTATGTAACAATGGAAGTAAATAAGCCAAAGTCTTCCCCGTTCCTGTGGGCGACTCCGCAATTACATCTTTTCCTTCAAGGATGAGCGGAACCGCTGACTCCTGAATCGAGGTTGGTGCTTGAAATCCTGATTTTTGCCATGCTTCCTGTAAAAAGGGGTGTAAGGTGTTTAACATTTTGTACTCCTTCTATCTATATCATTTTACGTTTATTATTTGTTAATCGATATCGTATTGATACTATCTCATAATTCAGTAGGTGTCTAGTTTGGATTATGTCGGAGTATTGAGGTATAGGATAACCCAGACCATATGGTAGGCTAGGACAGATAAATAAAGGACACATGTTGAAATAAGCAGCTTTCGAATGATTCCTTGAAAGGGTTTAAGATAAAATAAAAAAATCAGTACCATTGGAAGAAATATTTTAATTAAGTAAAAATAGGACCAGCCCTCATCAATAATTTCTCTCATCATCGGGTTACCCTCTTCAATAAACCCCAACGAGATTCCAACATGTGTCAAGATTGCATCTAACAAACCTGCAGTGAATAAAAAGATACATGGTTTCATAATTCCTCCTTAAATTCCCTCTTCAAGACCATTCTTTCTAAATATTAACCCAGCAATACATTCTTTATTAAGAACAAAAAATCCGGAATAAAAGGCTGCTGGTTAAAGCAACCCATGTAATCCCTTAATTAACGTATTTCCCGCTTGCCGGTTTAGCTACTTCATTAAAATGCTCTACTAAATACATGAGGTTCTGTGATAGCACTTCCCCACTCATTGGAATCCCATGCCCCGTCACAGCAACTTGCGGTTTTAAAGCCGCCAATTTCTTCACAGACTGATAGGCCGCATCCCAATCAGTCGTAAAATATCGAGGCGGGCCGCTTATTTCCTGCGTTTGTGTAATCACTTTATAAAGTGATTCCTGCTTTACCGTCACAAAGGCATCTCCGGCAATTAGGGTTCTATCGTTTTCTCGGAATAATGAGATATGGCCCGGTGTATGTCCAGGTGTATGAATCCATTCCCACCCCTCTGGCATGCATGGGACCGTTCCATCACCAGGAAGCGGCTGAACATGCGCACTAATATCAATCCCATGGTTAGGGAACATCGTGGACATCTTTGCAACAAGCCCGCTGTCTACATTTGGATCTCCAGGTGGGTAATTCTCTTTTCCCGTTAAATAAGGAATCTCCTTCTCATGTGCATATACAGGGATTTTCCAATCCTCTAAAAGATCGGCAATAGACCCAACATGATCAAAATGTCCATGCGTCAGGATTATCGCTTTCGGGATGGCATTTTCGCCAAACCGCTCCTGAATCATATCCTTAATTTGCCCAGCGGACTTTGGCATCCCAGTGTCAATCAGCACAAAATCGGTTGTCTCTTCAGGATTTCCTATCAAAACTAGATTAACAATTTGGTCAGTATAGCAATATATATCTGGTAAAACAGCGACGCCAATCCCGCTTCCAATCGATGACATTGGAAGAAATGAATCCTCAAATTTACTATCCTGAGTCTGATTCAAGCAAACACCCCCTTTTTGAATATTATGTAACTCAGTAAGTCATTTTATGAGAGTTTCTACATGTATCCTGACACCCACATTATAACAAACGTTTTTGTATTTAATAAAGAACATTTATTCATAGTAATTCTATCCTACCTCTATATTTAATTAGCAAATCTTACTCTTCTTCATCGAGATGAAAATTGAAAGGTTTGTGAACATTGGCGCTAATTGGATTTAAACAGTGCAATTGATGATAAAATGAACATCAGGAAAACAATATATCGGAGTTGATTATGATGTTTAGCAGAATTGCACTTTTTGCATCGTTACTGTTCTTTTTATGTGGAACAGCTGGTTTTGCCTATACACATTTAGAAAAATCTTCTCCTTCATCGAATTCTGTACCGACAGATTCATTTCATAATCATTCAACATTAACTGTGGTGACCAGCTCAAATAAACATTCAAATATCCAGACAACAGACTCAAAAAACACCAAGAATCAGACAGGAAATGCGGTTTTGCTTATGAAAAAAAACCAGAGTACTCAGCCTTCATTTAAAGACTACGTTGTTCCTGCAACTGTTTGTCTTTTCCTTATGATGGTCCTTGGCGGCTACTGGTTTGGTTTTAGGAGGAAGCTTTCTTAGAAGATATTCATAAAACACAAAAAAGCGTTTAACCAGAAGGTATACGCTTTTTTTATTTTTATTCTTAATGAAAGGCCAGCCAAAATTCACCATTACGATCAAGCAATTCTTTCAGTTCATGAAACGGTATAGTAAAAGTGGGAAAGCCAGCTGCATAAGGAGCAATCTCATAAGGTTGAAAGTAGATATTTACTCCTGCTTCACTTATATAAAACGGCTGATTCGCTTGGACCCCATGGTATTCACCTGGAAAGAGGTATGAGTATTGGGAATTACTTTTGATTTGATCTTCAATTAAATCACTAATCACTTTTACATATGGGCTTCCTGATTTAAACAGATCTGCTAACTGATACAATCGACCCGTTTTAAGGTTTATATGGGCATATTTTTTTAGCGGCATTCCGTGAGCCGCACAAAATGGATAATCATAACCGGTTATCTCAATCACGATTAGATTTTTCTTAAAAAAACTTATCGCAAAATCGCCTGTGTAATTAGACTCTAATGGCGTAACAGGTACTGGTTTTACCCCAGCCATTGCCCTTAAGGTATCGTTTACTTGGCCTGCATTTTTCACTCCCTTTATTTCAGGGTAATAAACGAGATAATCAAAATTAGGCTTATATTTATGCTCCACAACAGCATTTTGGTTTGTTAATGGATAGATGGATGCTTGTTTCCAAACCAACTCATTTTTTTGATTAAAGTAGATGAGGCGCTGATCAATCTCACCTTTTATAAGGGTTTTTTCAATGCTAAGCCTCCCGTTTCCGCTTACGTATGGCAAGTGATCGATTCGATTTCCTTGTCTATCGATAAAATAGGTATGCTGATCATCTGAGACAGACGCTAGTCCGTCCTTAAAGTTCCCCATTTCATGAAAAATAAATCCCGTCAAAACATGTCCTGCATGGTCAGCCAAGGCAAAAATAGATCGCATACAAACATGTTTCGGGTCGATCTCCTTCCCTATGGCAAACCGCTTTTCTCCAATATATAATATTTGATTGTAATTGGCTTTCATAACAAATTGTCCGTTTTGATCAATTAATCCATAGAGTTCCTTCCGATTACCTTCCAGACTGACAATGGCACGCCCGTCTATAAATCGTCCCGCTGTTGTATACTTAGGCTCAATAACGATATTACCGTGAACATCGATATAGCCATATAATCCATCGTTATTTTTCTTAAAAGAAAGAAGACCTTGACCATAATTTCCTACCCATGCATAGGGGTAGGTATGCAAGACGTTTCCCGTAAGATCAATTAATTGGTACTGTTCTCCTTTAGATTTTACAACGGCTCTACCCTCTATAAATTCACTGGCCGATTCATAGGTTGCGGGAATAACCACTTTCCCCTGTTTGTTTAAGTACCCATATAGATAATTTCCGTCTCCGTCTATTTCTACAGCTCCTACACGCCCCTCCTTATATTCGGAATTGACCAAAGAGTAAGCTTTTTCAGTAACCTCTTTACCACTTTCGTCGATAACCTTAAAACCTTGACGGTCATTAACCACCGAACGTCCTTCCGAAAACGGCTGGATTGTATCATATTTGGGCTTCACAATAAAATATCCTTTTTCGTCGATAATGCCTGACTTATCTAAAAGTCTGATCACTGCTAAACCATTGTCTTGAAAATCTGCAGCATGGTCGTAAATTGGAGGTAGAATAAATTTGCCCCTTGCATTGATATATCCCCACTTGTATCCGCCAATTCCTCTTATCGAGGCAGGATATAAATAAACAGCTCTAGTTTCAAAAAGTTCATTAAGGATTCGAATAGCCCTTTCCTCGACTAATTTTGAAACTGGAAAATAGGCTAAATAAGATTCATACCTATGCTTTAAAACAAATAAATAGGACTGTTCATGATACCGATATAGGCCAAAGACTTCATTTATTCCGTCCCCATCTAAATCTTCCCAGCTAAGAATGGCCTGATTGTTTAGATATTCAATTTCTGCTCCAGCTGGGAGATAAGTCATCACAAGACGAACTTCTCGATTAGATCCCACCATGGTTTCTCACCCATTTTTTTACTATATATATGAACGAGTTAGGCGGTGTGTGTGATGATGATTTTTTCAAATTAAATAGCACACTTTTGAAAGTGCACTATTTAAGGTTCTCTCTTATATATGTTCCTTCACATTGTACTGTCGGAGAATGCTTTCGATTTTAAGTGCTTTGCCGATATCTCCTTGGATTTTCAATTTACCTGTCATGAATGCCATCGTTCCATTCAGCTTTCCTAACAAAAATAGGCGGAAATTGGCTAAAGACATTTTTAAGGTACAATCTGCAGCTGCATTCATGTCCTTACTTACTGCAGCTCTGCCATCCTGAAAATGAAGCTGGCAGGATTCCTCTTCCTCTCCATGAATATCAAATTGATAAATGGCCGTAACTTCTTGGATTGGAATTGGATTCTTATTTAAGATTTCTTCGATCAGCTTCATTAAATCCTGTAAAGAATAATCTTCTATTGTTTTTGACAAAGACAACACTCCTTTTTTTAAGTCACCTGCTTTCCCTTGGTTTTATGATACTAGTACGTATCCGTATCACGCAATCACATTTTTTCCCTTTTTTCTGCAAAAAAGAGACAAATTCGGCGAAATGCCGCTTATCTCTTTCGATGATTAAAAAGGTTCTTTAATATTGTATCTTCGAAGAATCGTTTCTATTTTCATGCCCTTTGCTATATCACCCTTGGCTTTCACCTTTCCAGTTAATAGAGCAACGGCCCCACTTTGTTTACCTAATACAAATTTCTTAAAATTATCATACGATAAGGCCATTGAAACATCCGGAGCGGCTTCAACCCCTTCTTTAATGGTTAATGTCCCATCTTTGAAAAAATGCTGGTATGTGCCTGTCTCTTCACCGTGAACATCATATTGAACTACTCCGTTAAAACCTTTAATTGGTTCAGGATTTGCATTAAAAATTTCTTCAATCCGCTCCATTAATTCAGGTAACGAATAATCTCTAATTGCTTTAGCCACTTAGACTCCTCCTTATGATCAAAACCAGGCTTTTCTATAATTCCATGATACTAATACGTATTGGTATTTTACAGTGAAAGTTTTCTGAACTTTTCACCAAAAAGCGGAATTAATTACCTAAATGTACAAAAGCACTGATAACAATACGATTAAGCAGACGAGCTAGCACATCATACTCAACAGCGGCTGGCTGATTATAATGTTGGACCACTACTTCGTTGATGGCACCTACCATTGCCAGGGATACAATATGCATTTCCGTCTCTGAGACAGTTTCGGGCAGTTGTCCTTGTACGGTTTGAAAAATAAGCCTGGCAAAACGGCGATGCACTTCACTTCTTACTTTTTCAATCTCTTGGGACACACCAACAGATTCAACTAACATTAAATTCGCTGCCTTGATATCAGCAAAACATATTTCTATGTAGCGGAGTATTCCTGCATATGCCTTATAGGCATTTCGCTCCTCTTGATCAGTTGAACACCTAACTGCATCGAGGATTTCCTCTGCAATTACACGTAAGAGCTCAGCCATTAACTCCTCTTTACTAGAAAAGTTTTGATAAAAGGTTGTTTTCGAGACCCGCGCCATTTCAACAATCTCTAGCACAGAGGTATCTTTGTATCCATCTGTTGTGAACCGTAATAAACCTGCATAAAGAATTTTGTCTCTCGCTTCTTTTGGCATTTCATTTAAAAATAACATCCTATCAGTCCAATCCAATTAGTACGGCAACGTATTCTTTTAATTTTGGCTGTGTTAATCTTAATGTTGATTTCTGCGCCAGGCGGCTTCGCTCCAATCAACGGGCTTAAATTCAACTATAACCTTTAACACAGCCTAATTTTAAAAGAGAACAGGCTGACCGGCAATATACAGATATAAAAATAAACAGCCACCTCTGGCTGGCTGCCTATTTTTCAAAGACTATTTACGAAAAGAATCAATTTAATGACCAATATATCGGGCTTCCGGGATTAATTGCTTCCATTCACTGTACGTAATAATAGTATTCCAGTGGCCGGTCATTTTCGCAACCCCGATTACGACGAAGAATAAAACAAAGAACGTCATCGGAACAAACCATTTATTTACCTTTTTCTTTGCAACTGTCATGTTTAAAGTATCTTTAATCGGACAAGCCTCCACACATGACATGCAGGCAGAGCAATTCAGCGAGGTAACCTTTTCCACCTCATGAACCTTTAATCGCTGCGGGCATACCTTCGTACACATTTCACAGTTGGTACAGGTATCAACATTCCGTTCTATTTTTGTCAATCTAAAAATGGAACCCAGGCCAATGAATGCACCATACGGGCATAAAAAACGGCACCAGAAGTTTCGAAAGAATAAAGATAAAATAAAAATAACAATAATGAACTTTAAGGTAAATCCACTAATGTTTAAGAATAAGAGCAGCATCTTCACATCTGAAACTTTATTATAGTTATCAACCAGAAAACTTTTGGCACTAAAAATATCCATTTGAAGGACCATACCGATAAAAAATAACAACAGAACATACTTAATCGGGGTTAACAGCCAGACAAGCCATTTTGGCATATCAAAGTTTCGTTTAAATATCTTTCTGCCGAACCAGGCAATCAGTTCATTGGCTGTACCCACTGGACAAATCCAGCTGCAAAAGGATTTACGGAGAAGAATTCCTGCTCCGACAAAAAACGAAAGTAAAACAAGACCAGCCGGATGAATCACATCAAAATCCCCGCTTGTCAGCCAAACCTTTAGGGCAACGAGGGCACTTATTGGCAAAAATCCCTCGACAGCAGCCGGGCGCTCCACAAAAGGTGTTTTTCCATTTGTTACAAAATGATCGTAAAATTGATAAAATTGCAGTCCTATATAGAGCGAAAACAGTAAGAACACAGCCTGTATCGCATATCTGGTGATTTGCACGGGCTTACGTTTCAATTGCTTCTTATACCAAGCTTTTGACTTCATAAAGGTTCCTCCATTCATTATTACCCTAACTATAATGAACGCTTTTTTGGAGGTAAGTGATATAAATCATCCGATTCCTTTATGTCGAAAAAATGTCACATTGCCATTCTTAAATTTGTCAAAAATGAATTAGTCCGCCTTAAACACAATATGATTCTGCTTTCTTGCCTCCTCGGTAATCCGTAGGACGATTTTACTCCATTCTCTTAATTGCTTATATTCTTCATGATTATTTGTTTCCATTATATTCGCGATATTCATACATTCATAAACCATGTTTTGTTCTTCCTGGTCCACACTTAGGATTTCGATTTCCTTTGAACGTGTATCATGGAACTTAATTTCTGAAATTGGTGCCGCATCTTCAAGCACAAACGTTCCCTTCTCCCCATGGATTTCACATGGAATAATCGAATCGACGATTTTAGAACAAAGGATGGTACAAACAAATCCTCCATAGTTTAAAAGTAATGTACCACTTCCGTCAACACCGCTTCGCAATACAACAGGATGGTACGAAACCTTTTTAGGTTCGCCGAAGAGACAGACAGCTAAGTACAAAGGATAAACCCCTAAATCAACCAGTGCCCCGCCGGAATAGACGCTTGAGAAAATATTAGGTTCCTGCCCTTCAAGAAATTGATCATAGCGGGAGGAGTATTTCATATAGGGAAGAATCGCACTTCTAAGTTCTCCTGCCATATGCAGTTTTTCCTTGAGGATTTTAAAATTTGGAGTATGTATATTTCGGATGGCCTCAAATAAATAGACACCATGTTCTTCCGCTGTTTGGTAAGCTTTTTCCAATTCCGCCGTATTAGAGAAAATTGGTTTTTCGCAGATCACATGCTTTTTATTTTTCAAAAAAATAAGGGCCTGCTCGAAATGAAGTGAATTTGGCGATGCAATATACACAGCCTCGATTTCTTCATTTTTTGCCATTTCTTCTAAATCAGTAAAATAGTGAGAAGCGTTATATTGACTTGCGAGCTGTTTCGCTTTTTCCTCGTTTCGTGAATACACTCCAGTTAATTCATACCGTTCACTAAGTTTTGCTGCTTCAATAAAAGCTTCCGTAATCCATCCAGTCCCCACTGTAGCAAACTTAATCATTTTATTACCTCTTCCTCTCGATTACTTTTAGCTACCATTTTATCCTTTTTAAGCCCTCCTTACCAATATAAACATGTAATTTTCCATATTCTATCTGTTTCGAACATCAATTGTTGGGAACAATGGAAAAATATCAGATTTTATGTTATATGTAATAGATATGAAGAAAAGTGCAGGGCCTTGACTTGAGGCCATAGCAGACACTGATGAAAAGAGGTTGAAAAGGTGGAAAATCAAACATCCAATTTCATAAAAGATACGATGATAAAAGATTTGGAATCAGGTAAACACCAAAAAATTGTGACACGATTCCCACCAGAGCCAAACGGCTATTTACATATTGGACACGCTAAATCAATCATTATAAACTTCGGTTTAGCTGATGAATTTAATGGACTAACTAACTTACGTTTTGATGATACCAATCCGTTAAAGGAGGATATCGAGTTTGTAAACTCCATTAAAGAAGATGTGAAATGGCTTGGATTTGAATGGGATAACTTATTCTTTGCTTCCGATTATTTTGAGGAAATGTACAACCGGGCTGTCCTATTAATTGAAAAAGGCCTTGCATATGTGGATGACTTGTCAGCAGAAGAAATCCGTGAGTATCGCGGTACGTTAACAGAGCCGGGAAAGAATAGTCCTTATCGTGACCGTTCCATTGAAGAAAACCTTGAGCTATTTAAAAAGATGCGCGCAGGTGAATTCGATAATGGACAAAAGGTACTCCGGGCGAAAATTGACATGAGTTCACCGAATATCAATTTACGTGACCCTGTTATTTACCGTATTTCTCATGTGACACACCATAATACTGGCGACAAATGGTGCATTTATCCAATGTATGCTTTTGCCCATCCGCTTGAGGATGCGATTGAAGGGGTAACCCATTCTATTTGCACGATTGAATTTGAAGATCAACGCCCTTTATACAATTGGGTGGTCGAACAATGTGAGATGGAAAACACACCACAACAAATTGAGTTTGGCCGTTTGAATGTGACCAATACGGTGATGAGCAAGCGAAAGCTTAAGCAGTTAGTAGAAGAAGGATTTGTCGATGGCTGGGATGATCCGCGCATGCCGACTATTTCCGGAATGAGAAGAAAAGGATTTACTCCGGAATCCATCCGTTCTTTCGTGAAGGAAACCGGTGTTCACAAAGGTTCCGGTGCGGTCGATTCCCAAATGCTCGAACACTATGTACGAGAGGATTTAAAATTAAAGGTTCCAAGGACTATGGGGATTATTAACCCTTTAAAAGTGGTAATAACTAATTACCCAGAAGGCCAAATAGAATTACTTGATGCAGAGATAAATCCAGAAAATCCGGATATGGGGATGCGGAAGATTCCGTTTTCTCGTGAAATATATATTGAAAAAGATGATTTCATGGAAAATCCGCCAAAGAAATATTTCCGCCTCTTCCCAGGCAATGAAGTTCGTTTAAAACATGCCTATTTCATTAAATGCGAAGAAGTGATCAAGGATGCAAATGGTGAGGTTGTAGAGCTTCGTTGTACTTATGACCCAGTAACCAAGAGTGGAACGGGCTTTACTGGCAGAAAAGTCAAAGGAACCATTCATTGGGTAGAAGCAACCCATTCTGTTCCAGCGGAATTCCGTTTATACGAGCCGCTTATATTGGATCATACAGACGAAAACAGTGATGAGGGGAAAACAACTTTCCTTGATCATGTCAATCCAAATTCTTTGGAAGTTCTTCAGGGCTATGTTGAACCAAACATGAGAGAAAGCAGACCCCAGGATAAATTCCAGTTCTTCCGCCACGGCTATTTCAACGTTGACCCTAAGGATACGACCGTTGATAAGCTTGTTTTTAACAGAATCGTCTCTCTTAAGAGTTCATTTAAGCTATAACAGCGTAAATACAACTTATAAACTTCTTATTATACGACAAAAGAACCAGGCTTATTGAAAGCCTGGTTCTTTGTCATTTGATATTGGTATATCTAAAATCACTTTTGTGCCTTTCCCCGGTGACGCGACAATAGACAACTCACCACCGACAGAGCGTGCCCGTTCATCCATACTGAACAGACCGACTCCAAGGGTCTGTTTATCTATTTCAAACCCTTTCCCCTTATCCTCAACCATAACTCGGACCATATCATCCATTTCTCTTATTGTGACGGCTGCTTCCGTTACCTCCGCATATTTCCGTATATTCGTTAAAGCTTCTTGAATAATCCTGTATATGGTCAGTTCAATACTAATCGATAGACGTTGGTTTAACACACAATCAAAATAGACATCGATATTATAATGGTCGGAATAACGAGATAAAAAAGACCGAATAGCCGGGACTAAGCCAAGGTCATCTAACACAGAAGGACGCAGTTCCCACGAGATTTCCCGAATCTCTTCAATTAATTGTGCCGCTTCTTCCTGCATCTGCTGTAACAGTGGATGATCGACTTCTGACATTAAGCGATTAATAGTAATTAAATGACTATAGAGATTTTGTCCAATTCCATCATGTAAATTACGTGACAGACGCTTCCGTTCTTCTTCCTGAACATCAATAATGGAGCTCATCATTTGTTGAAGCTCTTGTTCAACACGCTTTCTTTCGGTAACCTCATACCGAATGGCAACATATTGATAGGGTCGTCCTTGCTGGTTTAAAAACGGAACAATGGTAGTATCTACCCAATAATGAGTCCCATCTTTAGCTCTATTTAAAATTTCGCCCTTCCAAACCTTGCCCGCTCCGATTGTTCTCCACATCTCTTTAAAAAAATCTTTAGTATGATAGCCTGAATTGACAATCCGATGATCATGGCCGATGAGCTCATCCCGAGCGTATTTTGAGATATGACAAAATTGATCATTCACATATGTAATCGTCCCTCGCGAATCGGTAATGGCGACTATCGAAGATTCATCAAGGGCAAATTTATAATCCATCAGTTCGTTTCTCGCCTGCTGCATATCCATCTCTAGCTATCCCCCTGATTAAATCCAAGATAATCCCTTAATAGATCCTCTAAAGCCTGACCCGAATTATTTACCCATTCTTGATCTGAATCGCTAAACGATCGATTTTCGCGATTACCAACCAGTAAGACCCCTTTTGGTATACCATTAAAAAATAAAGGGACCGCATAGCATGTGTTCAGCTTTTCAGCAAGAGCAATTGGATAGTCCGTAACTTTTCCTGCTGCCTGATGAGGAAAGTTTACCATCATCATCGAAACTCCTGTTGAAATAATCTTCCCGGCTATACCTTTCCCAAAGCGGACAGATATCCGTTTATATTTATCGTTTAAATTGCCCACAGCATAATGCCATTTTACGTTCGGACCCACTCTATTTTGGATGGCAAGGCCGACAAAATCACAGCCAACCTGTTGCTTTAATTGGTCACATACGTCAATAACTGCTTTTATTTCTTGTATTTCAGTCATCCCGTGCTCCCCTTATATCCCATAACCTAAGAGACCTTTTTTCACGGCATACTCTACCAGCTCTGGCCGGGTTTTCATTTGCAGCTTCTCCATCACTTTTCCTTTATGGGTTTCAACCGTTTTGACACTAATAACGAGCTGCTCTGCAATTTCCTTGTTGGAATACCCTTTTGCTATAAGGGTAAGCACTTCTTGTTCACGGTCAGACAAAAGATGGTACAAATCATCACTATCTTGTTTAGCCCCCGCTAAATATTCTTCCATTAATCGTTTCTGTGCGGCAGGATGGAGATAGGCATCCCCTCTCGCCACTGATTCTATTGCAGACATTAACTCAGCATGAGGCGCACTTTTTAAAATACAGCCAGATGCCCCGCCTTCGATGGCACGGAAAAGGTACTCCTCGTCGTCATGCATCGTTAAAATTAGAATATTTACCTCAGGCATGAGTTTTTTTAGTTCTGTTGTGGCTGATAAGCCGTCTTTTCCATGCGGCATGCTTAAATCCATAACAACAACATCAGGTTTTAATTTTAAGGTCTTTTTAATCCCTTCATTTCCTTCCGATGCTTCTCCGATTACTTCCATTTCTGGATTGGTATTCAATAACATCTTCAAACCGCTTCTGACAACTGCATGATCATCAACTAACAGAATTTTTATCAATGATAAAATCTCCTTTGCTACTATAAGGGCAATGACAATTCAATTGATGTCCCTTCTCCTATTTTAGAAGATATCACACACTTACCGCCAGTGAGATGCATTCTTTCTTTCATCATGGCAATTCCTGATGAATGTGAAGGAAGAGTGCCGTCATGTTCTTCAAGTTGAAATCCTTTACCGAAATCATCAATGGTAATCTTTAATTCTGCTTCTAACCAATGGAAAGTCATTTTCACTTTCGATGTATCGGCATATTTTGCAATATTGGCCAGCGCTTCTTGGCACACACGAAAAACTGCAATTTTAGAGCGCTCAGGCAGGTTGGACTCTCCACCCACTGATTCTAAGTCCACCAATATCCCAAACGTAGATGTATACAATTTCAGATAGCTTTTCATTGCTGGAAGTATTCCAAAGGCAGTCAGGGTAGGAGGATGTAACTCTACAGATAATAATCTAATCTCCTGGATTGTTTTTTCAATCAGCTGTGACATTTCATGTACATAATTCTTCATCTGCTGCTCGTTTATCCCTGATTCCACAACCTGTAATCCTGTTAAGATACTATATAAATTTTGGCCGACACCCTCATGCAGCTCTATGGCAATCCGTTTAATTTCCTCTTCTTGTGAATCAATGATATATGAATTTATTTTTTGCATTTTCTGTCGTACATCCATTTTAAGTTCCCCCCTTTAACCTGCTAATTTGAAAGTTAAAAAATTCAGGTTCTCATTAAAAGACCTGAATTTTTTTTATTTTATAGGTTAACCCGCTGTCTGCATCATAAGCAGACCACACTTCGTCTGATTGATTGACTTTACTTGTGAGCGGGACTGCAAGAAAATAAAAATGATCAAAATAAAACCGAATATGTGTATGATCAGGACAAAACTGTACGGTTTTAATTGTCTTTCTTACAGCAGCCGCTTGGTCACTTCCTTGTTCATCCTGGATAATAATATCAACTGGAGCTCCAGTAAACTGCTCTACATCTGTCAACTTAATGAGTTCCACAGCTATTACATCCCTTCAAAACTGGATAGATGAACATTTTGTAGCCTTGCAAATATTCCCAAAAGGCATCACCAGCATTTTCTTCGATAAATTGGATCGTTTCTTCTTCAGACTGCCAATTGCTCATACCCTTAATTTCTGCCACAACCATTTCAATACCTTCAACTGTTTTTTCTTCTAAAAACCAATTTAACCGCTTTTTTGCAAAAGTCTGTTTCAATAACTCATCAATCTCGGCTGCAAAACGCCCTGTTGCTGGTCTTACAAAACAGAAATCAATATAAGTCTCACTGGTCATTGACATTCACACCTTTTTTATAAATAAGCAAGGCAATCGGAAATAATATTATGTTGATAACCGCAGCGATGATGGTGTTCGTATAATTTTGATAGAAATATTGATGGACCATATATTGTGTAAAAATTATGTTTAACAAAAGTACAGCCAAAAGGAGGCCAACGGGTACGTAACTACGCTTCATAACGTTTCACCCCCACGGCATAAACAGCACCGTTTTCTACTTTCACATAAACCTCAGGAAGCGGACGTCTCGGCGGTCCGGCAATTGGTTCTCCTGTTTTCACATCAAATTTACCGTGGTGGCATGGGCATAACATCTCACCTTCGTCCTTTTTCCAAAACACGGGACAGCGGAGATGTGTACAGGCATTTTGATAGGCTACATATTTATTTTCAGACAGTCTGATTAAAATCGCACTGTCATGTTCACCAGGGAAGGCAAAATCAACGGCATCTCCCACAGGGATTGCACTGACATCAGTAATTTTGTGCTTCGGGTATTTTTTATCACTAAGACCTGATAGCTCTTTCGCTGCTAAAGCCCCCCATGGAAGAGAGGAAACCGCGAATACACCTGCGGCTCCGACCAATGTTTTCATGAAACCGCGGCGATCCAGCTTTCGTTCATTATTACGATTAATATTGTGAGTATAGTTATCTTCATTGAACGGGATTTTATTATTTTTCTCTGTCATATCTAATCCCTCCTAAAACAATTTAGTGACGCCCTGAAGGATTCCAGGAAGATTCACTTTTACATTTGTTTCGCCTTCTAAGTAAGGCATACTTGTTACCCATTTGCCATTATCGAGGTTAAATTGCTTTTGCTTTGCTTCAATTTCCTCGTCTGTCAACCATTGTAATGTATTGGATGGACAAACGCTCGCACACATCGGTGGAATTCCATCCTTTGAACGGTCGATACACAAATCACATTTATACATTAAATTCTGCTCTGTATCAAACTTTGGTATTCCATACGGGCATGCGATCGTACAGTTTTGGCAGCCAATGCATTTTTCAACCAAAGCGGATAAAACGGCTCCGCTCTCGTGAATTTGGATCGCCTGAGCCGGGCAGCTTCGAGCACACGCTGGATTAACACAGTGTAGGCACATCAGCGGCATCGTTTGACGGTTAACAAGCGGATTAACGTCATAAACATAGTTACGGTTACGCTCTTCGTGTCCGCCACATTGTGTACAGGCAGCCAAACAAGAACGGCATCCTATACAGTTTTCAAGTTCTAGATATAATCGTTTTTTCATTATAGGACCGCCTTTCTTGTAAGTTTTTCTATCTGCGCTGCACAGGCTTTGAATTCTGGCATCCTTGACATCGGATCAAGAGCAGCAATCGTTAGTAGATTAATAGATTGATCGTGGCCAAAATGGTAAGGAACAAACACAGTATCTTTACGTATGGCCTCTGTGATCTTCACTTTATATTCTGCTTCACCTCTGCGAGTATAAAGCCTTACATATTCTTCATGTTCAATATTGTATTTCCCAGCTGTTTCTGGATGTACCTCCACATATGGCTCAGGGCACATATCACGCAGGAACTGAATACGACGAGTTTGGTTACCTGATAAATAATGGAACACAACGCGGCCTGTGGTTAAGCGCAAAGGATATTCTGCATCTGGCTCTTCAGCAGGCGGACGATAAGGAAGGGCACAAATTTTTGCCTTTCCATCTGGATGATAGAATTTTTTATCTAGGAACATATGTGGTGTGCCAGGATCTTTTTCATCTCGGCAAGGCCAGAATACTCCGTCTTGCTTGTCAATTTTATCCCATGTTGCACCGTAATAATCAGCATAACCACCCTTAGTGGCTAGACGGAATTCATCGGCAACATCTCTAGCTGTTTTTAAATGAGAGAAATACTTTCCTCTTCCAAGGTATTCGGCAAGCTCGGCTTGAATCTGCCAATCAGGCTTTGATTCACCTAGCGGTTCTTGCGCTTTATTGATTTTTATTATACGTCCTTCAAGATTCGTAACTGTGCCTTCATCTTCAGACCAAGTAACTGTTGGAAGAATCACATCAGCAAATTCTGCCGATTCAGACAGATAAAAGTCAGCACAAACCATAAAATCCAGGTCTTTTAGCGCTTTGCGGACAAAGTTTAAATTCGGGGCAGATACTGCTGGATTTGAACAAAGTAAATATAAACCTCTTATTGTCTTTTGATCCATTAATTCAAACATTTCATATGCAGAAACACCAGGCTGCGGCATTTCTTCAGGAGTAATTCCCCATACCTTACATACTTCTTCTACATGTTTAGGATTAGTAATTTTACGGTAACCAGGTAGTAAATCTGATTTCTGACCATGTTCACGCCCGCCTTGGCCATTCCCTTGACCAGTGAATGTAGCAACACCTGATTTAGGCCGGCCAATTTTCCCTGTTACTAGTGCCATATTTGTATAGGCAGACACGTTATCTACCCCTTTATGCTGCTGTTCAATTCCACGGGCAAACATAACAATGGCATTCGGTGCCTTTCCGTATAGTTCTGCGGCACGAATAATTTTTTCAGGTGCAACACCAGTAATTTGGCTAGTATATTCAGGGGTAAATTCTTTCACTAAATCCTTTGTTTCTTCAAAACCATTTGTATGATTGTTAACAAATTCCTCATCGGCATATCCGTTTTGGATTAATAGGTTAAGGATGCCGTTCGCAAGTGCAAGGTCCGTTCCTGGTCTTAGGTCTAAGTGAACATCTGCTCGTCTAGCGATTGGTGTTTCACGCGGGTCTGCTACAATCAAGTAACCGCCTCGTTCCTGTACGTTCCAAACACGAAACATAGACGTTGGATGACATTCCGCTGTATTACTTCCTGCAATGAACATGCAATCAGTTTCATGGATATCTGTCCAAGGTAATGTTGAACCACGGTCAACACCGAAAGAACGAAGGAATCCGCCAGCAGCACTTGACATACAGAAGCGCCCATTATAGTCGATATAGCGTGTTTGCAGTGCCACACGTGCAAATTTTCCTGTTAGATAGCATTTTTCATTTGTCATGGAAACTCCACTGAAGACGGATAATGTATCTTTGCCATATTTCGCTTGAAGTTCCGTGAATTTCTTCGCAATTAAATGATACGCTTCATCCCATGTCGCCTCTCGGAAGCCCTCTTTCGTTCCTTTTAAGGAAGCATCATCACGGATTAACGGTTTTAAAATACGATCGGAATGGTTTGTTTGCTGATAAGCGGTAACCCCTTTAGGACACATTTTTCCAACCGTTACCGGCCAGTCATAGCGGGGTTCAACCCCAATAATTTTGTTTGTTCTTGTATCTACTCGCAAGTTCATGCCGCACTGCATACCGCAATAGCTGCAATGAGTCTTAACCAGAGTTTCATTTGGATGACGTACATTTTCAATTTCTTTAAAAAATTTATCCCTTTGCATTCTGGTTTGCCTCCTTAACCTTTACTTGATGTGTTGGGAATCCTGAAAATCTAGCTATGCGATATTTTCTTCGGCATGGCAGGCATAATTCAGCAAGATTAAATCCATCTTCCATGTTAAATTCCATCTCATTTACGCCTAATACATTTATGACATCCTTTGATTGTTCAACAGATACGAAATGATCTCCGCACACTTTACATTTTTTCATTTCCTGTTCAGCGTAATATTCACGGTAGTTTCTTGCGAATACACTCATTGGCCGGAAAGGGATATGTGCAAGTTTTCCAAATGGTAAATATATTAACGTTACTATTACTGAAAATTGATGGATTAGTGACATTTGCGGCTGCATCCAGCCGTGCAGCACTACGTTTTGAAAGGTTAGCAGTAAGCCCGTAACTGAAATAAATAATAATAAGTAAAGCGGCAAGAAATCATACATGAATTTTTGTTCTGCTCTAGCCTGCATGTTTTTTAAACGGCGGTATAAAGCCATACAGACACCAGCTGTTACCATGATTGCGGCAATATTAAGGGCATTATAGGACATCCAGGCAATAATTCCATCCGCTTTGACATGCATAAGGTTCATCCCGAAAAGTACGATCGTATAGTAACCATTGTCTTCCATTGTGAAATACATCCAGCTAAACACTAGTGGAAAGGTAACCATACAGGCAAGGACACAACCCCAGCCGATTAGAATATGCTGCACCCAGCGGTACACGCCACGGTTCCGGATGAAGTCAAAAATGGCTAGATGACTGACTGCTGTTTTAGGGGTACTTTTTCTGAATAAAAGCTTTAGGCCTTTTTTGATAATTATTTTGGTTGGCGGTCTTTCACCCCATGCAATGAAGCGATAGAAGAAACCGCCGATGAAGACAAGCGTGCCGACCATATATCCGTATAGGTTTAAGTCAATATGTGTAAACATTCTGGTTCCGATAAAGGTTAAAATGATAAGTCCGACGATGGTTAAAAACATGGATTTTGCAAAGTGTGATGCAAAGGCATCATTTACAGTGCGTCCCGCTTTTTTTGTCGTTGCAACAGTGGTTGATTGCATTTTCTTGATCCTCCTCAAAAAAAATAACACTTCCGTTTTTTCTTACCCTTATTGTAAGAAAAATAGAAGTGTTATCTATATCAGGGAAATCCCCTATTATGCGGGGGAAAAACCCCTAAAAAAGTTATTTTAGACAAATTCCTGTCACAAACGAATGGTGGAAGTTTTGAAGATGGATGAATTCAAGAGCGCACTGGCTTTCTCTTTCCCGTTGTCCAAATACAGGTTTACTTTTGAACGTACTTTTTCCGCCATGAGTATAGGAGAAGGACTAAACCAATTGTTATCTGCAAAGAGAAAGCAATCGCATCCCAAAATGAGTTCGAGCCAGGACCATATGAGAATCCCGGAAAAACTTTTTTCCAAGCAAACAATACTTGTGGGATATAAAAGAATATATAGAGAGAAACAGTCAATAAAACACCAATAAAATAAAAAATGGAATAGATAAGGACTGTTTTCCTTTCCCCAACAAACACCTCATCTTTTATTTCATTGGTCTGTAATATTGGAAGTTTCTTTCTTATCATTTGCTGTGCATTTTCCATTAGATTATAGCAGCCAGATACATTCTCTAAAACAAAATAAAAATCAGTTTTCATGTAAACACATAGTTGATATACCATTCGGATAAAGGTATCTAATATTATAATATTCATTACACCTTGAAGAATATTTGAACTATCTGAAACGGTCAGCTTACTAACTAATGTTATTGATAAGATCACAGTATCAAAGGAGAGGCCGGCTAAATATAGAATATTCCTTTGTTTTGAGGGCAATTTCCAAACAGATGACATGTCAGTTTCCAGAACAATTAGAAATAATCTATGGCCAACTTCCAACTTAGTCGGAAGACTATGGGCCCTCATTGCTAGAACATGTCCCAATTCGTGAATACATACTAACACGAATGTTATAACAAGCCATGCTGGAATATTAAAAGTCATATATTTAAATATAAATAAATCCTTATACTGGGGAACTAACGTAGGTTTGGAGATAAAAAGGAACAGATTCATAAAAAATAAAGCTGCATATATATAGTTAGCAGTTCTATTAAAAAACAACTTCCCCATTTTAGGAGGTATCCATAAAAATCCTCGTTCACTCTTTAGTACTGGGTTAGAAAATCGTTCAATATTCTCACCATCAAGTTTAGCAACTAGATTCATTTCCATTAGTAACGAAGCAAATTCAAGAAGATCAACATCTTCATTAGGATACTTTTCTTTTAACTGCGCTTCTATCGAACCTAAATGAGTCCCTTCATTGATTAAATGAATAGCTTCAATGCAGATCTCTGGCATCTCATAAAAATCACCAGTGTTTATATCCTCGACAATAAAATTTCTCTTATCCTGACGAATCTCAACTGGGACTAATAATAGATGTGAACTAAGCGAAAGGCTCATTATAACACCCTTTTATAATTAATCTAGAAAAAAAGGATGTCTGGCACTTTTCCAAACATCCTTTCTAACTCTTACAATCCAAAATAACCGCACCACCAGCAAGTTGTTTTAATTTTCTTAAGCTTTCTAATTTTCATTTTTTCACCTCCTCTACAGGTACATATTTTTTTGTCCATGGATATTTTTCATGATATTTTACCCATTTTGGAAAAATCTTTTTAAATTCCTCCACTATCTTAGGGTCAAATTGTGAGCCCTGACCTTCAATTATTCGGTTATATGCTTCTTCGTTGGACATTGCTGCCCGGTAGGAACGAGAAGAAGTCATAGCGTCGAAAGCATCTGCGACAGCTGTCACTCGAGCTAGAAGTGGTATTTCTTCTCCTTTTAATTGATCAGGGTATCCCTTACCATCCCATCGTTCATGATGAGAACGAATAATAGAAATACAATCTCTAATTCCATCTACATCATTCACTGCATTTGCTCCTACTACAGGATGAGTTTTAATAATTTCAAACTCTTCCGTTGTAAGTTTACCAGGTTTCATTAATATAGTATCAGGAATGTGTACCTTCCCAATATCATGTAATAAACATGCATTATAAAAGGACTTCTCTTCTTTTTTTGTAAACTTAATGATTTCTTTTGCAAGTATTAATGCGTAATATGCAACCCTTTCACTATGCCCCCGGGTATATGGATCTTTTAATTCAAGGGTTGCAATTACACCTTTTACAATCCCTTCCAATTGATTATCATAAGATGCACTTATTGCCTTAACATAACCTTGAAACCGCACCAATAAGAAAAATGACATAATTGTTAAAATTGCAGTCAGACTTCCTGCTAGGAAGACATAGGTAGTATCTAAAATGAATCCAATTAAAAAATACTTAGCAATTATCCCTAGGCTTACTATCCAAAAGTATCTGGAACTTAAGAATATTGGTAAGGTAAGAATTAAATAGACCTCTACCATATTTCCACTAGCATAGGATTCTCCTCGTCCATAGTAACTCAAAACATCAACAATAAATGCCGTTATTATGAAGGTAATAAAGAAAACATACTTAATTTTGTCTTGTTTATTTTTTTTATTTAAGAAATAAACAACAGGAATCAGTGCTGCTAATACAATATAATTGAAGTACCAAAAAGGGCTGGGTAAACCTATCTTTCTATGTGACATAAATGCAGGAAAAACGTAATAATACAAAATATCATAGCCAAAATAAATTAAATAAAAAAATAGTAAAAACCATTTAATTGTTCGTTTCTCTTCGAATGGTATCATATTATCCCCCAAGTATTACTAAGACAAAAAACAACAAAATCGGACACATACCACCGTCATTTTAGTTCTTTTAGCAAAATCTATAAAATTTCGTTATTCTCATTTATTATAGCTTATCTTAAAAGTCCTTAAAACATATTATTTTGCCGATTTTTGTACATTTATAAAACTATTTTATTGTATTTTTTTCTGCATTATCGGTAGAGAAACTTTTACCTCTGTACCTTCTCCAATTACACTCACAATTTTCAACTCTCCATTATGATCCTTAATGATTTGATTTGTAACCATTAACCCAAGGCCCGTTCCATCTATTTTTGTAGTAAAGAAAGGTTCTCCTAAATTTAAGAGGTTACTATCCTCTATACCACATCCTTCATCCTGGATAGAGATATACATTTTTTTAGAGGCCGCAGTTACATTAATCTTAATCTTGCCACCCTCAACCATGGATTCAATTGCATTCTTTATTAGATTAAGGAACACTTGCTTTAATTGTTTTCCATCACATTCAATGGGTGGTAAAGGACCTTCCATAAACGTTTCAATCTTAACTCCCTGCATCTCAGCCTGTTGTTGAGTAATTGATAGAGTATAAGCAATAATTTCTTCAATACGCGCTTTTTCAAAATTTATTTCTTTTGGTTTACCCAGATACATTAAATCATTGACAATTGAATTAATCCTATCAATTTCCTGAATCATGATAGGATAGAACTCATTTGAATCCGGATTCCGCTCATTCTGTAATTGCGCAAAGCCTTTTAAGGATGATAATGGATTACGAATTTCATGACCTATCCCTGCAGCCATTTGACCAATAACGGCTAACTTCTCTTTATGACGTAATTCTTCATAAACAGCAGTTAAAGATTTGATATAGGAATTAAATCGAATTAGTACAGTATATGCGATTAAAGAAAAGATAATATAAATAACAATAGGCATTAATACATGCATACTTTGTAAAATTAAGCCTAGTATTACTTCTTTGCCGATAAGCCCCAATGATACTATCCAAAAGTATCTCTTATTTACAAAAATCGGGCTATATAGGTAAAATAATACCTCAACAATATTACCAGATGTATATGGTATAATTTTACCCCAATAAGTAAGTAAAGTATCAACAAAATCAATTCCTAAGTAACTATAAATGTAAATATACTTAACAATAAAAGGATTACCCTTTTTAATAAAATAGACTCCAAAGATTAAAACCACTAATAATAAACCAAGGCCTCCCATACTTGTGGAAATTTGGTCTTTTTCTTTATATATTGTTGATTTACTTAAATAGTAAAAAATCTCAAAAGAATAATACACAATATAAAACAACCATAAAAATAAAATAATAGCCTTTCTTTCTTCAAGAAATAACTTGGGATTTTTGTTTCCCTCTTTCATACTCGTTTCTCCCTAACTCACTTGTATTAAAAAAGTAGATATTCTAACCTATTCCTATTCTACCATTTTTTTAATAATTATAATGACAATATTTTTGTCGAATCGATTAAATTCGACATTTTTCGATTTTTTTATCAAAAAAAAAAAGAACTTACTAAAAGCAAGTTCTTTTTCCAGTTGATTAGCTGACGTTCTTGATTCGGTCAGCTTTATAATTTAGTGTTGAATGCCTGCGTCCATAACCAAAGTAAACAAGTAATCCAAGCACTAGCCAAATAGCGAAACTAACCCATGATATAGCTGGAAGCTGAAGAGCTAAATAGCCACAGAATAAGAAAGCAAGGATCGGGATATAAGGTACAAATGGTACACGGAAACCTGTTTTGGGTGCCTGCTTATTTTTACGAAGATATAAGATTCCAACTGATACAGTCATAAAGGCAAATAATGTACCGATATTAACCAATTCCGCAAGCCTTCCTAATGGAACTAATCCCGCAAAGATTGATACCACTATACAAGTGATCCAAGAGTTCATCATTGGTGTTTGTTTCTTTTTATCTACCTTAGAGAATACCTTAGGCAGTAAGCCATCACGGCTGATTGCATAGAATAAACGTGTTTGTCCATAAATCATAACTAATAATACTGTCGTAATACCGGCAATAGCGCCCAGAGAAATGAAACCAGCCACCCAATCCTGGTGGATGTAGTTAAGAGCAAAAGCTACTGGGTTTTTAACATCTAGCTGCTGATAAGGAACAATCCCTGTTAATATACCGGATACAAGGATATATAAAACCGTACAAACTAATAGTGATGCAATAATACCAATCGGCATATTTTTTTGTGGATTTTTCACTTCTTCCGCGGCTGTGGCAACAGCATCAAAACCAATGTAAGCAAAAAAGACTGTAGCGGCACCCGTTGTCACACCAGAGAATCCAAAAGGCATAAACGGAGTCCAATTACTTGGTTTAACATACCATACTCCAACAACAATAAATAATACGACAACTGCCAATTTGATAAGAACCATAATAGTATTTAATCGGGCAGATTTTTTTACACCTTGTGTTAGTAACATTGTGATAATAAATACAATTAAGATAGCTGGAACATCAATATACGTTCCATTTGCAGGATTATAAGCACTTGTGATGGCTTTAGGAAAATGTACTCCAAACCCTGCTATTAACCCTTGGAAGTAGCCTGACCAACCACTGGCTACTGCTGAGGATGCAAGCCCATATTCGAGAATTAAATCCCAGCCTAAAATCCATGCGATAATCTCACCAAAGGTAGCATAGCTGTAAGTATAAGCACTGCCGGAAACCGGGACTGTCGAGGCAAACTCTGCATAACATAAGGCTGCAAATACACAGGCCAACCCGGATAAGACAAAGGATAGTATTAAGGCCGGCCCTGCATGTTCGGCTGCAGCTACTCCCGTTAACACAAATATCCCCGTTCCAATAATGGCACCAATTCCAAGCATTGATAAATCAAATGCTCCTAACTCTTTCTTTAAGGTTACATCCCTTTGACCAGCTTCTTGAATAAGCTGTTGTATTGATTTCTTTCTAAATAAATTCATTATATAACCCCCCTCGGGCTGATTTCGGAAATTTCTGAAAAGATATTTAAAACTTATATTGGATATAATATAATCATTTTTCAGAAAAAGCAATAAATTTTTAAAAAATAAACTATTTCAAAATAGTTCCAAGACATTAATTCCCATAAATATGTACTATTTTTACGTATTTTTCACTATCATCAACTGTTTTACTCGAATATTACGTTATTGTAGAAAATCTTTTTTTATATATTAAAAAGACCAACTTTCTCTTCTGAAGTGCTTTTTCCGAACGAACACGTTCCATCCCCTATAATATG
>NZ_JBALNF010000055.1:0-46781 GCF_036962465.1 Neobacillus vireti | reverse complement strand
TACAGATGGGATTATATCTGGCCAATGTTTTTTTGGGTCCATCTTTTTATGATAATATATTTCAATTTTGTATTAGGATCTTTAAGCAGGGTACAGTTGAATATTTCGGTGTTTTATTCCTTGTTAATACCTATGTCAGCTACACAATATTAGTCTTTTTAAATAAAATCAGACAGCAAGTGACAAACACAAACAGATTAAAGAAAAAACTTTTCCGTCATACCGATTGGGAACATACAAAGGAAGTAAATCAAAGGTATAAGAGGAAAAAAAAGGACATTGTTATCATTAAAAGTAATGAACTTATAGCAATCACTTTTGGGCTGTTAAATCCAACTATCCTTCTATCTACTACATTATTAGAGGTGTTAGATGGAGCGGAACTAGAGGCTGTTATACAGCATGAAACTGCCCACCAAAAATTTTATCATACCTTAAAAATTTTTCTATTAAAGACGATCTCTGAAGTCATGTGGTATATCCCACTTACCAAATGGGCGTTTAAAAATTATAAAATTATGATTGAATTAGTTGCAGATGAGTATGCTATTAAGCTGATGGGTACTGAGATGGGCCTAAGCGGTGCCCTGCTAAAGCTAATCAAGACTCACTTAGGAACGAAAACTCAAATCCTGCTTGTTCCTTTTGCTGATGGAACGATAGATTACAGGATTAAGCATTTGATTGAACCATATTATGCAATACCTTTTAAAGTACAAACAAAATCTGTTATTATTTCAGTTAATGTCATGATTTTTTTGTTCATTTTAATGATTATTGTTTAACATTAGATGAAGGTGAATAAGAAAAGGCGGGAAGTCCAATAAAGGACAACCCGCTAAGTTTTTTTATGGGCTCTTCTATTTAATAAATGGTTAAAAATTAAATCAATTAATAAAATAATCAAACCATAGTTAATGAAATAATCTGCAAAGTTTAGGATACCATGATTTGAATGAAATGATATAAAATCCGTAACCTGATTATATAAAATACGATCTATTGCATTTCCAATTCCTCCACCAATTAATAGGCCAGTGCCTAAATCCACTAAAAGTCTCCTATTTTTAACCTCTCTACGATATTTAAGCATCATTATACCCACTATAAAAGCAACGGGAACAAAGAATCGTCCATACCCTTGAAAGGAACTAAAAGCTGCTCCACTATTTTCAATGTGGCTAAGATTCAAAACACCTTTCCAGATCTCAATAGAACTTCCTACTTTTATATGAGTACGAATCCAATATTTTGATAATTGATCGATCAAAATAACAAAAGTAATAAAAAAATAGTACAAGTTTAGGACTTCCTTCCTGAAAATTGGTGTTTTACTTGACGGATAAAAACATAGTAACTACAATGTGTAGTGTAATTGATTAAGTCATATAAGTCAAAAACTACTTCTTTGATTCTATGTTCTAGTAAATTAAAAATTTCTAGAAATCCCATGTCTAGATTTTTTTATAAATTTTTACACTACATAATGTAGTGGTGCGATTTTGAAAGGAGAATGAATATGAAAAACGGCCAGGAAATTGGTTCATTACTATTGAGGGCAGTATTAGGTATTACCTTCTTTGTACATGGTTTATCAAAATTCCAAGGAGGTATTGATAATATTGGCGTTTGGTTCCATAGTATGGGAATCCCTAGTTTTATTGCTTATGGAGTTGCAACCATTGAATTGGTGGGTGGAATTATGATCCTATTGGGGCTGGGGACAAGAATCGTTTCGGCTTTTTATGTGTTAATCATGGCAGGGGCAATTTTATTTGTAAAACTACCAGCTGGTCTAACTGGTAACGGGAAGATGCCTGGTTATGAATTTGAACTATCATTAATGATTATAGCCCTTTATCTTGTGTTAAACGGGAGCCGCTTTTTATCAATCGATTCGATTTTAGTAAAGGCAAAAGGATTATCTAGAGCAATTCAAAATTAAGAACTTAACCAACCACTTTCATGAAATGGGTGAATAAATGACTACAAAGAAAAAATTAAAATCGAAAAATTCCTCTTCTCAAATGTTTTTTTTCGGGGTTTTAGGACTCGCTATTATTTGCTTTATTGGAATTATGCTCCTTAGTAACATGCAAAAAACAGGTGATTCTAACGCTTCCGCAGCTACATTCGGTTATCAGCATCAACCATACTTAGGCCAAAAAAACGCTCCAGTAAAAATAGTAGAGTTTGGTGATTACAAATGCCCAATCTGCAAAAATTTTAATGATACCGTATTTCCTGCAATTGATAAAGATCTTATTAAAACAGGAAAGGTCCAATACTACTTTATGAACGATCCATTTATTTATACAGATTCAACAAGGGCTGCTCTTTTTGCGGAGACTGTATTTCAAGAATTAGGTAATGATGCTTTTTGGAAATTTCATAACCAATTGTACTCAGAACAACCAGCAGATTCTAAATATGAAAAAATTGATCTTTATTCGGCAAGCTTTTTAGAAAAGACATTAAGCAAAGTGGTTAGCCAAACAGATAGTGAGAAAGTGGCCCAAGTATTTAAAACAAATAAATATCAAAGTGCTTTAGATAAGGATACTTCATATGTTAATCAATTAGGAATCTCGGGGACACCGACTTTTTTTGTGAATGGAAAACAATTTAACGGTAATTCTTATCAGGAACTTATTGATATGGTAAATAAGGCTGCTATTAAGAAATAGTTTTTCATAATTTAAACTTCAACCCTTAATTTTATTGATAAAACAATTGATATATTAAAACTTATAAAATCGCGTTTGGCCCTTTATTCCTCGAAATGGGTAAATGTCTAAGTCTGGGACAATACCAGAAGAATAATATGGAATTGTGATATGAAAAAGGGCTGTAAAATTATTAAAGGAGATGTTCTTTTGAAAAATAAGAGGTATGTGCCTTTGTGAAATGTACTATTGGATAGGTCCATTTCCATCTTTTCCAAGACACGGTTTACCTTTTTTAAATAGAAAATACCGCCCCAAAGTGTAATCCTGCCGTATTAGAAAAACATAAGACTATTATTTTGGAAGTTAGAAATAAATTAAAAACGGTGACTATGTAAGGGATATGAATGCAAATACAACAAAAAGATACCTTGAAAATTAGTAAGAATGGTGTATCCATATTTAGTCCATTTTGGAAAGTGCGGAACCGAGGTTTTTAAAACAATTTGATTTAAGAAGTTTAGAGGAATGGGAAGAATCATACCTCGAATTAAAAGGAAATAAACAGGCTGATTTAAAAGAAGACTTGATCATTATCAAATAGCTAAAGATCTGTATGATTAGTTGGATAGACTTTCTAGAGAATTATATGCCGTTCAAGAATAAAACTCTAAAGATAGCAGGTGGAAATATGAATCCAGATATGAGAGCCTATATGCCTTATCATTATGGAACAGGATATATGCCATATCCTTACGGAACCCATATGGGGTACGGATACACAGTCCCATTGTCATTGTACCATCACTATCATCCTCACCATCAACCTCATTATAACCATGGAGGAGGCCCAATTTTTTCAGTGCCCATGGGGGCACGGGTTCGGTAGCAAAATGCGGAAACTTATTAACGTAAAACCCCACTTGGGCATAAAAAATCGAATGTAACATAATAGATATTAAGTTACATTTTGTTTCCCTAAAATAACGGACTTATCCATCAGTCCCTTGTTAGGTAACATTTAAAAAAATAAGTTACTTTCATTTTGTTGAAAATACTGATCTTAACGAACAACAATTATTAGGATTGGAGTTATATTAAGATGTAGAAAAGGTTGTGAAGGATGGCACTTAAACTATCTGGGTGCGATTGTTCAATAAGAGCATTCGCTTTTCTTGTTCCGCTAACTGGGCAGGTGAGTTTAAGAATATAACTGAAAAAAGGCATCCCTTATACAAGGATGCTTGTTTTTAGAAATCAATTTTTGAAAAAGAGAGAGGGAGATAAATTTGCAAGTTTCTAGTAAAGCCAAAAGAGTTTTTAGTATTGCATTAGCAGTAGAATTTGATAATTGGATCATTGAACATGTTCAATGAAGGGATTTAGTTTCCTTTGACCATTATCTTGAAAAATTGGCTCCGTACGCAGTCTTTTTGAATTGAAGCCCTTGTTTAACTCTAACCGAAAAAGGTTATTGACAAACGAAATTATTAGTATTAATATTATCTCATATTCAAGATAAATTAATTAAAGATAATTAGGAGGTGAAACAAATGGAGAGGAATTGTTTGAATTTACCCTTTCTGATATTGATGCAAACATCTAAAATGATTCATGAGAGAATAAAGGAGAAATGACTAAAAAAAGCTAAGTATAACGGAATTTTTTGTTTTAGAGGTACTTTATCAAGAGGGGTGGAAAAAGCATACTAATCTCCAGTGGATCTATGACTTATGTTATAGATAAGCTTGAGCAAAGACACTTATTAAGCCGTAATGCCTGTCCAGATGACGTAAAATACATTAACTAATTATGGATTTGAATTAATGAATGAGATCATGCCAAAATATCATGGGTTCATTAATCAAAAGTTTGCTACTCTGGATTCTAATGAGGCTGAGACATTGGTACAGCTTTTGATAAAACTAAAAAATAAAGTTTAAACTTACATTTTTTTTGATTTAATATCTCGAATTCGAAATAAAATAACATTTAGGAGGAGTTTAAAGTGATAAATATTGGTTTATTAATCATTCGTTTGGTAATTGGTGTATTGTTTATCGGGCACGGTGCTCAAAAATTGTTTGGTTGGTTCGGTGGCTACGGATTAAAAGGAACTGGTGGATGGTTTGAATCTATCGGAATGAAACCAGGAGCTATGATGGCATTATTTGCTGGATTATCAGAACTTATTGGTGGAATTTTATTTACTTTAGGACTATTAACCCCACTTGCAGCCATTTTAATCGCAGGGACTATGTTAATGGCTATCATAAAGGTTCATGGTGCCAATGGATTATGGGCAACATCAAATGGATATGAATATAATTTAACTTTGTTAGCAGTGGCTATCGGTATAGCATTAATCGGTCCTGGTCAGTACGCTTTAGATGCATTTTTATTCTAAAATATCTCACATTAAAGATTCTCTAACTGAGAATATATTTTATTAGATTTTAATTAGTGGAATGGAAACAAAATAAAGTATAAATTTTTGTAATCAATAATATCAAAAAAGGAGTGTAAATAATGAATAAGAAAACAATGGGTATTCACCATATCACAGCAATCGTCGGCCATCCACAAGAGAATGTAGATTTCTACGCAGGAGTTTTGGGATTACGGTTGGTAAAGCAAACTGTCAATTTTGATGATCCAGGTACTTATCACCTTTATTTCGGTAATGAAGGTGGAAAACCAGGAACCATTATTACATTCTTTCCATGGGCAGGAGCTCGTCAAGGAATCATTGGAGATGGTCAAGTAGGTGTCACTTCTTATGTTGTTCCTAAAGGTGCTTTTGGATTCTGGGAAAAAAGACTAGAAAGGTTCAAAGTTCCTTTTACTAAAATGGAACGCTTTGGAGAGCAATATTTAGAATTTGATGATCCTCATGGGCTTCACCTTGAAATAGTGGAAAGAGAAGAGGGAGAAGTCAATACTTGGACTTTTGGTGAGGTAACCCCTGAAGTTGCTATTAAAGGTTTTGGCGGAGCAACTCTATTATCAACTCAGCCTAAAAAAACGGCTGACTTGTTAGAAAAAGTAATGGGACTTGAGTTAGTTGGTAATGAAGGAGATTTCACTCGTTATCGTTCGACTGCTGATATTGGAAATATCATCGACCTTAAATTAACTCCTATTGGACGTGGACAAATGGGTATTGGAACAGTCCATCACATTGCATGGAGAGCTATTGATGACGAAGACCAATTAGATTGGCAAAAGTATGTCGCAGCGAATGGATATGGTGTTACCCCTGTACAGGATAGAAACTACTTTAATGCCATTTACTTCAGAGAGCATGGAGAAATACTATTTGAAATTGCAACTGATCCTCCAGGTTTTTCTCATGATGAGTCAGAGGGGACAATGGGAGAAAAATTGATGTTGCCATCACAGTATGAGCCTCATAGAGCAAAAATTGAAGCAGTATTATTACCAATTGAAGTTAGAGAACTAGACTGATTTTACGAAAAGGAATGATTTCTATGCTTTCAATCGATCCATCTTCCCTGTCTGAACGAGATAATTATAAATTCCTAATTGGAAGTATCATACCTAGACCGATTGCTTTTGTTACAACTAAATCTAAAGAAGGCGTGCTAAACGGTGCACCCTTTAGTTACTTTAATATCGTATCATCCAATCCCCCGATGATTTCATTATCCATTCAAAGGTCATTGGGGAGACAAAAGGATACAGCAAGAAACATATTCGAGGCAAAAGAATTTGTTGTTCATATCGTGGATGAACAAAACGTTGAAAAAATAAATAAAACAGCTGCAAACCTGCCTCCTGACGAGAGTGAGATTGACTTAGCAAACCTAACTCCAGTGCAAAGTACGAAGATTTCAGTTCCTGGAGTTAGGGAAGCAAAAATCAGAATGGAATGTTCGATGGAGCACTATTTGGAACTAGGAGGCTCGGATACGCCTGGATGTGATCTGATTATAGGAAAAATCGTTCAATTTCATATTGAAAGTGATATTTATAAAAATGGAAAAATCGATCCAAGAGGCTTAGCTGCTGTAAGTCGATTGGCTGGAAATTATTACGCCAAAATTGGTGAGATTTTTGAAATCGAAAGACCTAAATAGTTCCTCATGCCACTTGGTGAATTGGAGGTTAAAAAATGCAAAAAACAGCTGGTATCCATCATATCTCAGCAATGGTAAACGATGCTCAACGAAATATAGACTTTTATGCAGGTGTATTAGGTTTAAGGCTTGTTAAAAAAACCATTAATTTTGATCGTCCAGAAGTCTACCATCTTTATTTCGGAAATGAAACGGGTCAACCAGGAACTGTGATTACGTTTTTCCCCTGGGCTAAACAGCTAAAAGGGCGTATTGGGCAAGGTCAGGTTGGTGTAACTAGTTATGTTATTCCGAAGGGTTCGGTTCCTTTTTGGGAGAATCGATTACGAAAATTCGGAGTGGAGTTTACTTCATTAACTCGTTTTGGTGAAAGATATGTTAAATTCAACGATCCTGACGGACTTCAACTCGAACTGACGGAACGAGAAGAAGGACTAACGAATACTTGGAACTTTGGTGAAATTGAAGCAGTAAATGCGATTAAAGGATTTGGAGGAGCGGTTCTTTTTTCGGCACAGCCACATAAAACTACGGATGTACTAGAAAACGTTTTGGGGTTGGAATGCATTGGTCAAGATAATGAATTTCTAAGATTTAAAACCGAAGGGAATATTGGAAACACCATTGATATTCACTTAAAACCTTCAGTTCGAGGGCTGATGGGGGCAGGTACGGTTCATCATATAGCATGGCGAGCAAAAGATGAAGAAGAACATCAAAGATGGAGAATACTTCTCTTGGAAAAAGGGTATTATCCCACTGAGATCCGTGACCGAAATTACTTTAAAGCTCTCTATTTTCATGAACCGGGAGGTATTCTATTTGAAATAGCAACCGATCCGCCAGGTTTTGCAGTGGATGAACCTGATGATGAACTTGGAAAAAAACTTATGCTGCCATCTTGGTTAGAGTCAAAAAGAGAAGAATTAGAAGAAACTTTACCACAAGTTGAGGTTCGAGTTCTGGAGGGAGATAAATAATGAAACATATTTTCAATAAGTGTCAGGACTCATATAAACCGACACTATTGTTGCTTCTTGCAGGAAGAATTGACGATGAGGCTTCTGTCTTAAGCGTTCGAGGGAATGTATTAGATAATGGGATGCCTTGAATCTTTCGAAGATTAGCAGAAGGAGTATTTGATGAAGAAGACTTAGCTTTCCGAACAAAAGAATTAAATGAGTTTCTAGATGAAGCAGCAGAAAAGTATGGTTTTGATCGAGGGAATATTATTGCCATTGGATATTCCAATGGAGCGAATATAGCTGCTAGTTTGTTGTTCCACTTTCAAAATGTTTTAAAGAGTGCGATTCTTCATCATCCTATGGTGCCGAGAAAAGGAAGAGATCTTCCTGATTTATCCAAAAAGAATGTGTTTATTGCGGCTGGAACAAATGATCCAATCTGCTCGCCAATGAAATCTGCTGAATTGGAGTCTCTGTTAAAAAAGGCTAATGCGAAAGTTGAACTTCATAGGGAGAATAGAGGCCATCAATTAATCATGGAAGAAGTTGAAGCTGCTGCAAAGTGGTATAAAGAACTTTTAAACGGAGAAGCAGAATAATTTTTACAGGTATAGCAGAATAAAAGTAAGAAATTTATGCGAATAGCTTTCTAAATGGAAGTGGACAATAATCCATTGAATATTAAAAATTAAAATATTGGAGGTTGTCTATAATGAAACATCTTATTATCTATGCACACCCACACCCAGAAAGCCTAAATCACGCTATTTTGGAAACAACAGTAAATGCATTGAAGAAAAAAGAGCATGAAGTCGTTGTGCGTGATTTGTATGCACTTAATTTTCAACCCGTACTAAAACCAGAAGATACTTCTGCAATGAAAGCTGGAGAAATTCCTAAAGATATTAAAACGGAACAAGAGTATATCACTCAAGCTGATGTTATTACATTTATTTATCCTATTTGGTGGGCTGGACTACCAGCTATCCTTAAAGGATATGTTGACCGAGTATTCTCATACGGCTTTGCCTATGCATATGGTGAAGAAGGTGTAATAAGGATGTTGTCAGGTAAGAAAGGTCTAATCATAAATACACACGGTAATCCAAAAGATTATTATGATGAGATTGGAATGACAACAGGTTTGAAAATCACATCTGATACTGGAATTTTTGAATTTGTTGGGATTGAACCGGTAGACCATATACTATTTGGAAGTGTCGGTTCGCTTAACGAAGAAGCCTATAAAGGTATGTTAGAGGAAGTTGAAGAAAAGATTAATTCTTTATTCTAATACTGTTTATCCAACAGAATAAGTCTATTGAGCATATGAAAGAAAGTGGAATAAGATTTTATAAACAAACCAATTGACTCGAAATTTTCAATTAAATTATTATTAATCCGAGATTTTCATCTCAAAATATAATAAATGGAGGCAAATTGCTATGACAAAAGATTTTTATTCTTCTATAAAAGAAAGACGTACTTACTATGGAATCAACAAAGACGTACAGGTTTCAGATGAAAAAATTAAGGAAATCGTAGAATTCGCTGTAAAATACACACCTTCTGCCTTTAACTCCCAAACCGCACGTCTTGTAGTATTGACAGGGGAATCCCATGATAAATTATGGGATATAACTACTGAAACTTTAAGAGAAGTTGTTGGTGGTGGTGATTTTTCTGGAACTCAACAAAAAATGGACTCATTTAAGGCAGGATACGGGACTGTACTATTTTTTGAAGACGAAGCAATAATTAAATCTCTTCAAGAACAATTCAGTACATATGCTGACAACTTTCCTATTTGGTCCAATCAGGCATCAGGTATGCACCAATTAGTAGTTTGGGCCGCTTTAGAATCAGAAGGTCTAGGAGCTTCACTACAGCACTATAACCCACTTATTGACGAAGAGGTTAGGAGGAAATGGAATATTCCTTCCAATTGGAAACTGATTGCTCAGATGCCGTTTGGTAATCCAACAGCTCAACCAGGTGAGAAAGAATTTAAACCAGTGGAAGACCGTGTGAAATTTTATAAAAATTTAATATAGAAAATCTCTCAATGCAAAAAGCCTGGTGGAATATCCACCAGGCTTTGATGTGTGCTAGTATTGGCCGAATCCTTAAATTTACTTTTTCCGCTTTAAAATATTATATAGTGTTTTAGGAGGAATTTAATTTTATAATCTTTTTAACATTTCTAAAATTTCTTTTCGTTCTTCTTCTTTGTTCATTTCTATATTTATTCGTTTTTTACAAAATTTAGATTCGCATTCTTTATCACGTTGCTGAAAGTTATTATTTTTCAACTGCATTTCAGTACACTCCTTCAAATCTAATGAATCAAAAACCATGGACAATGTAGAGCATTGTATCTGAATAAAGCTTTCCCATAAATATAGAGACTATACTGAGGCTTTTTAACTTTCTTTTCTTCACTCATTTCAAGAGAATCTTTATTCAGTTTTTGCAGTTACAAAGTTTGGTATCCATTTTACTAAGAAACTATCTATATAATCCTTCAACAAAATAAATTGCTAGCTAAGAAGTAAATGTAATTTTTGAAGCTGCTGAGAGGGCTTCTTTTTTTCTTGGAAAAAAGTGCTTAATTGTTTATTGGGCGATAATTTAATATATTTTTATTTATGTTACCGACATTACAATTGGCAGGATTTTAATTATTTTTACAGAAAATTATAAGATAATACTGAGAATCAAATATCTTTCTTGATCGTCATTAGAACATTGTTTTTCTGTACCACAATGGTGCATATCCGTGCTATTCTGCAAGAGGGTTCCGTGGCTGGCAAATTTGAATTTGAACTGAATTCTTGCTACTAAAATGTTTTGGTGGCATTCTTACCGACACAAAAATCATGGAGGATTAAATATGTCAAAATCAAAACAAAAAATCGTTCCGCATTTATGGTATGAAAATGGGGCCAAAGAAGCTGCTGAGTTTTACGCATCCATATTCCCGGACTCAAAAATTACGAATGTCACAACCATTCAGGACACACCATCAGGCGACTCCGAGATAGTCTCCTTTGAGCTGTGGGGACAGAAGTTTATGTCAATCAGCGCTGGGCCTTATTTCAAAATCAATCCGTCGATCTCTTTCATAGTTAATTTCGACCCATCGCGAGAAAATGATGCGAGCGAAAAAATAGATGAGATATGGAACAAATTATCGGAAGGCGGTACAGCGTTAATGCCGCTTGATAAGTATCCCTTCAGTGAAAGGTTTGGCTGGATTCAGGATAAGTATGGATTGTCCTGGCAATTAATGCTTACCAATCCAGAAGGTGAAGAACGGCCTACTATAGTTCCATCACTTTTGTTTGTCGGCGAAAAATGCGGCATGGCCGAAGAGGCGATTCATTTTTATTTATCCGTATTTAAGAACGCTAAACAGGGACTTATCGCCCGCTACCCTCAAGGCATGGCACCTGATAAAGAAGGAACAATCATGTTCGACGATTTTATGCTGGAAGACCAGTGGTTTTCCGCAATGGATAGCGCACATGAACATAAATTCAATTTTAATGAGGCAATCTCATTCATGGTGTATTGTGACACACAGGAAGAGATTGATTACTACTGGGAAAGGCTAACTGCAGTTCCTGAAGCAGAGCAATGCGGCTGGCTGAAAGATAAGTTCGGTATATCCTGGCAGGTTGTGCCAAGCGAGATGAATGAGATGATGAGCAAAGGTAGACCAGATCAACTTTCACGTGTGACGAATGCCTTTCTAAAAATGAAGAAATTTGATCTGGAGAAATTACGGAAAGCATACAAGGGATAATCAGAATCCAGACTATGGATGATCTAGGGTAAGCTTACATCCGCTTCCCAAGTTTTCGATAAAAGCAAAAATACATCTCTCCCCAAAAATTATCTTTTAGAGGAAATATTGGCTCTAAAGAAAACTCATATGCTTATTGAGATAAAAGGGGTAGTTTAGTTGAAGAAGGGATATGCAAAGAAGCATATCCCCAATTGATTTAATGACTATTTTCAATAAAATATACCGTATAATAATTTACCAGCCCAAAACGCAAGTAAAATCCAAATTAGAATGAATAGTACGGCAACAATCCAGTTTTTTGGTTTACCATTTTTTCTAATTTCTTCAGCCTTTTCTCTGTTTTCTTCAATAATGTAAGGTGGTATTAATTTTAGTGCCAGTGAAATGCCCAGCGGAACAATAATTAGGTCGTCGATATAACCCAATACAGGGATAAAGTCAGGAATCAAATCGATTGGACTAAAAGCATAAGCAACAACACAAATAGCAACCAATTTAGTGTACCAAGGTACTCTATTATCTTTGTATGATAAATAAAGAACAAATAAATTTTGTTTTAGTTTTCTTGTGTAGTTTTTTAATTTTGTTAGAGTATTTTTTTGTTCCATCTAACTCCTCCTTGTTAGTAATGATTATAAAGTAAAATAGGAGAGAGTTGAAACAATTATTGGGTTAGTGCTTGTCAACTATCGATGCAGTTTAGTGGAATGAGCTATGACCATCACTAAATCAGGTCGCAGGTGGGGCTCTTTTTCTTGTTCCCCAACTCGCAGTTTACTTGAAGAAGGGAAAACCTTTAGAAAACGAATACGCAATAAAAATAGTGCTTCACAACAGTGAAAGCAACTATAATACGTACTAATCTTAGAGTTATTTAATAGTTAATAAGAACGAGTAGAAGAGGGTGTCGTTCAATTATTAGAAGATCATATGGGGTAGTCAGACTCCGAGATTGTACGCCTTCATAAGCGCTTTTTTGTCAGTTGTTATTTAGAAGGAATATAGAACAAGAGGGAAGAGAGGGCACCCGAAATGTCTTCTAAAGTGGCTCTTTTCTAAACAAAGGGAAGGAGTTTTCATTCAATACTATCCTCAAGAATGGTTCTTAAAGACAAACCAGACACCAAGCTCATCCAAAAATGTCTTCAAAAACTGCTATCAAGGACCTTAAGCGAGAAGTTGCCATCCCAACAATGGATAAAAATTTATTTCGTCTCACTATCTTAAGTATACTTGGATATTGAGATAATTTAATGATTTGATTACATAATAATATTATGTAAACTGGTAAAATAAAAGAAAAACTGCCAGTAGAGTGACAGTTTTTTGATTGTTAGTCGATTTGTTCTTTCGGCATATCCATTTTATCGACTGCAATTTTTAGATCATCATTCTTAATATGAGTATAGATCATCGTCGTCTGTATCGATGAATGACCTAATTGCCGTCTTAATTTTGGTACGTCATTGATCTCAGCATGGTATCTGGTAGCAAACGAATGGCGCAGCTTATGCACCGATAATGATGGCTTCCCAAATGCCGTTGCATATTTTTCAATGAGTTTTTCAACCGATCGTGCTGTCAGCCGCCGCGATTTTCCTTTAGGACCAACCGGTGCAGAAATAAATAATGCTTTATTTGTTTTGTCTACTTGATATTTAGCCGTTCTTACAGAGAGGTATTCCTGGAGATCCGCCATAGCAACTTGGCTAAAGAAAACGAATTGCTCTTTATTTCCTTTTCTAATTACTCTTACACAGTATTTGCTATAATCAATATCGTCTAATTCGATACCGACTAACTCTGAAAGCCGAAGTCCTGAGCCTAAAATTAAGGATACAATCGCCGTATCGCGTTCTTTATTTAACTGATAAAAGTTATATAGTTTTTTATTTTCTTTAGTTAATTCGCCATAATCATTTGCCACAAATAGACGAAACTTTTCGTACTCATCACCAAGGAGGATTTTACCTTCCATTTTATTTGCTTTTGTTTCCATGCTGTCTTTAACTTCATTAAACTCGATTTTGGCCATTACATTTCGATTGATATAAGGCTTTAAATCCGGCGTTTCAGCGATATTTTGCAGATAATTAAACAGTGACTTTAAAGCCGATAACTTACGATTTACGGTCAATTCCTTGTTATCTAATTGATAATGGAGATAGTTTAAAAAGTTTTCAATCTCTAAGACGGTCATCTTTTCGAGAAGTTCCAGTGGAATTTCCTTAACAGGACCCTGATACAGTTGCTCCATCATGATCCAGTTGAAAAAAATCTTATAATCATGACAGTAATTAAATAAAGATGCTGTGGAAAGTTTGCGCAGCTTGTGATTTATGTATTCTTCCACATACCAAGGGAGTTCGTTAAGCAAGGTTTGTAATTTTTTAAAATTGGTTTGTTTATCCTGATTTACCATATTAACACCTCACTTCTATTTTACTTGGTACACTTAATTACGTCAAATTTATATTTTACGTAATTATCTTTTTGAGTAATAAATCTATAATAGCTGCCCCACTCAGGAAGAAATATTGTCCGGAGAATCACCCTACTTTAAGCTTATCAAGCCATTTCTTCTCTCATGGATAGTTTCACATGCAAAGGAAAAACGATCAATTCGGCAAAAATGCTAAAAATATGATTCAAAGTTTCAAAACTGTTTGGAAATCTGTTTGTTGGTTTTTTCTGGTACATAACACTTCCCATAAAATTGAACCCTTGGTTCACTGCATAACCGCTCTCTTTATAATGGATAAAAAGAGAGTTGGGTTTACCATCTCTCTTTTTGCAATGCTTATTAAAAACAAATACTCGTATTTATACAATCATTTCATATATCCCAATGATTATTAACAAGGATCCAGCGACAAGATTTGAGTATTTGCCAATGTTCTTCCCACAAATTTTATTCCCAAGTTTTAATCCACACCAAATGGATATAATCGAAAATAATCCGATCGAAAATGTTGTTAAAGCTGGAGAAACTCCTGTTATTCCTGCGCCTAAACCCATTGCTAAACAATTTATAGCTAGCGCAAATCCTAAGAAAATGGACTCTTTTAATGAGATAACCTTATCATCATTTACATCCGCTAAATCAGGATGAGCTATCACTTGTGAATAATTTGAATCAATTTTTACTTCACTCGTCGCATTTTTTTCAAAAAAGGAATCCACTATGCATTTAATTCCAATGCAAATGATTATTAATCCACCTGCAATATTGGCAATTTGGATGGAGATAAAAGCTGAAATGAATCTTCCGGCAATTATTGAAAGATAAGCACATAACATAGAAACGATGCCGATAATTAAATTAGAGATAAAAGGAATCCGTGTTGATTTTAACCCATATGAAACACTTATTCCCAAATTATCAAGATTGGAGGCCATACCAATTAATAAAACAGATAAAAAGTGCATATTTTCCTCCCGTGGCTTGCAGTGTTCTAAGTTGTTCTTTATGTGTATTTATATATTCAAATGGTTTTAAATATGTTAAAAGAAATTAACGGTCCCAAGATGTATTGGCAATTAAAAAATGCATAAATTTCAAAAATATAAAAAGAGCCAAAAAATACGCACGTAGTGTATAAAAACATATCATAAATAAAAAAAGAGAAGGAAACATTGTTCCCTCTCCATAGCTTTTTTTAATATCAATAATTTAGTTTATTCTCAAATGATGCAGTTAGTTTTTACAAATAATACTCAATCATTCTTGCAACCATCTCTTTTATTTTTTCTTTTATCGATAATTGATTAACGTTAGAGGATGTTACTCGCTTTGAATTTTGGATGTCTTCATTGATGACTGGCCTTATTTTAGAAATATAGACAGGATCATGGATATAGCAGTTCATTTCTTCATTTAAATGAAACGAGCGTGAGTCAAAATTAACGGTCCCTACCATCAAAATGCTTTCATCAATTAATAATACTTTACCGTGCAGCACTCCTTTTTTATAACCGTATACTTCCATTCCTTGTTTTAATGCTTTTCGGATATATGGATAGGCTGCTTCTTTAACTAACAATGCATCTGAATGAGGTGAAAACACAATTTTAACGCGAACTCCTCTGTTTCTTGCATCCACTAATGAGTTCCAAATCGTTCTGTCATTTAGTATAAGATAAGGTGTTAGTATAATGATGGAATCTTTTGCTTGTTGAAACAGCATTGCATATTCTTGACTAAGTTTTTCTCCACTATAATAAGCAGTGAATCGATGTGAGGTTGCTCCCTTTTCCTTTGTTACTCTGTGTATAGAAATCTGTTGTTCTGTATTTTTCTTCCAGTCTAACACAAATTGATGTTCTAGATCTTGAACTCCTTCTCCTCGTATTTCAAGGTGATAATCCCTCCAGTGACCGAGTTTTACTTTTTCTCCTAAATACTTCTTGCCGATGTTAAATCCGCCAATGTACCCAATCCTTCCATCAATAATTGAAATACGGCGATGATTCCGGTGATCCATAGAAGAAAAGAGATAAGGCAAAGCAGGCTTATTGTAATATGTAAAATGCACTCCTGCTTTACCCAATAATTCTCTTTCCTTTTTCTTTAGTAAAATTCCACCTAGCCTGTCCACTGCATAATAAACTTCTAACCCTTCCTGGCTTTTTTGCCTCAATAAATCTAGAAACTGATGACTTACTTTATCATCAGCAATAGAGAAAAAGTTGATATACACGTAATGTTTTGCTTTCCTTATATCTGAAAATAATTGATTGTTAAACTGTTTCCCGTCCGTATATAAAGTAATATTACTTTGACGAATCGGGTATTGGATGGGCTGATGCTCGAATACCATCCTCTTTTCTGCTGCTGTTTTGTCAATTTTACCCCAAACAAGCAAAACCAAACATGCAGCGATAAACACGAATAGGATTACATGAAGGATTTTCTGTACCTTTTTCAGCATATGTAATCTCCTTTAGATATTATCGTTTTTATTCTGTTAGTTTTTGTCTTCGGGACAAAATTATCCTGTTAGCCCTCCGTAGGGCTTCTGCCTTTGTTGGCTGAAGCTTATATTAATTTATTTAAAAGGGGGATTTTACATGCTTGGTTTACTGCAGATATGGTTATGGTGGTTACGGCTATGGAAGATATGGTTCCGGTGATCGTGATCGTTCAGCATTCGTTCTAATTTGATATTGTACACGTTGTTAGTCTTAAGAAATAAAAAAGGAACTCATTTGAGTCCCTTTGTAATTAATAACTGTTTTCATTTTTATAAGATCCTAAAGTATTATGTTGTCAGTCTTAACACCATTGTTTAGAACCAGCTTTTGTTTTTGCTTTCGTCTATAAACCCTTTTGGATAACAGAATGCTTATTTCATATAATAATATTAGTGGGATAGCTACTGAAATATGAGAAATAAATTCTGGTGGAGAAATCATGGAAGCAATTAATACTAGAATTAAATAAGTATATTTTCTAAGTTTAACTATCTTGTATGGATTAACCATTCCTAAAGTGGTTAAAAACGTCAAAACAAGCGGCATTTCAAACGCTACTCCAAAAGGTAAAGTCATATTAATTAGAAAACCAAAATATTTATCTGCCGTAAAGGAGGTGGTCATTAGATCTTTCCCCAAATTAACGAGAAACGTCATGATATTTGGAAATATAAAATAATAACCAAATGCCAATCCCCCAATAAAGAGAAAAAACATTGAAGGTATATACGCTAATGTTGTCCTTCTTTCCAATGGATTTAAGGCTGGCTTGACAAATAGCCAGATTTGCCATGCCGCCACTGGGATAGTCCCAGCTACTGCAACAATAGTGGCAATGTGAAAATAAATCCACATAATATCACTTGGGCCCAAAATCATTAGCTTATACCCTAGATCCCCCATGAAAAATAGATAAATATTTTTCACAAAAACGAGTCCTAAAACAAGAAATAAAATGAAAGCAACCGTAGAAATAATTAATCTTTTTCGTAATTCTTCAAGATGTTCAACAATATTAAGTTCTTTATCCATCAAGTGCCACGCCTGCCTATCAGAAATTTATCTTTTTTAATCCATTACTTTATAGTTAGCAACTTGGTAACAAGTTGGATTGCCATAGCATCATCAATATAACCGATTGGAAATATGTAATCAGGAACGACATCCACTGATACAATGAAATAAATTAATGCACTTCCTATTATGGCAAGTTCTCGTGATGTTCCCTTGTTTAAACGGAATTTCTCAAACAAGTCTTTAAGCTGACTTATAAATGGACCAATGCTGCCTATTTTCTTCAGCTTTTCACCAAAACTATTTAGGATATTTCCTTTTCCCTCTTCGGTTTGTGCATATTGTTCATAATTAGCTAATTGACGCTCCACACTATCAATACTAAATTGATTATCTATTAAATTTGAGAATTCTAGGATATTTTGAATACTTTCAACGGACTTAAGAATATCAGATTGTTGTAATCCCTCATATTCATTGGAATAGCCTGCAACCACAAATAACTCTGAAATAGGGACATTTAGATGTTCAGCGAATTTTTGTAAATGTGCTGGATTGGCCTTACGTTTGCCGTTTATAATACGTGAGATAGTGGCTGTGTCAATATCCGTGAGTTCACTAAGCTTTCTCATGGACAAAGAATGTTCTTTTAACATCTTTTTTAAATACAACCCCAGTTTTTCATCTGATTTTTCTTCCACCATAGCTAGTTTCCTTTCGATATGCTGATTGATTGCATTTCATATAAAATTTAAATCTCTATTTAACTAATAAAAAACTGTAAATCTAACGTTAATAAAAAACACAAAAGCAATTAGAAATATACACATTCATTGACATTTTGTCAACGTTCGACGTCATTCGTTGATTTTTTGTCAATAAGTTTTAAACACTAGTTAATGGTAAAAAAATAAATCCCTCTTATATAGAGAGGAATTTAAAATTAAGCATGCGCTTCTTGATTTGAAGTTTTTAAAATTTCTAATGACTAGATATGGTAACCATCTAATTCAAGCACCTTAAACGTATAATTACCGTGATAGATTTTTTCACCTTCAGAAATATCCATATTTTCCGTTAATATACATCCGCCGATGGTATCAATATCCGTATCATCTAGTTCAGGTCCGAATAAATCATTCACTTTTTCGATTAGGACTTTCCCATCCGCGATGGTCTTATTTTCATTAATCTTATTGATTTCAAGAACCTCATCGGCATCAAATTCATCACGAATTTCTCCGACGATTTCCTCAAGAATATCTTCAACTGTTACTAATCCTGCCGTTCCGCCGTATTCAAATTATCATTGGTCTAGCAAGAAGCAATGTTTCGATTTTTCAGCCGCTTTTAATACTCGTTCATGGATCATCTAACCTAAATTTAATATCCCTGAATTTCTTTTATGCTTTTTCCCCCAATAAAGGCATGCCCCACTTTTAGTTTTGCTACGGTTTTAAATCCATATTTTTGATAAACTTTTTCTATTTTTTCGTTAATAGGAAATACCCAGAGGTTTTCTAGCCCCTTCTTAGCAACTTCTGTTTGAATATAACGAATCAATTCGCCGATTAATCCCCGTCCCCTGTATTCCTCCAGAGTTGCAACACTTTCCATCCGTGCCTGATTATCATTAATAAAAATACAAGCTGTTGCACAGGCAACTCCCTTATACCTTAGTAAATAATATATATAGCTAGGATGATTAAATTCTACCTCAAAAGCCTTTTCCCTAACTGCTATGCCTCCAAATTCTGTAATACTGCATTCAATATGTAATGCATCGGAATAATTCTCTTTTGTCACCAATTCAATGGATATATCCTTGCGTTTTTCCTTCTCCAAAAGCTTATGATCCCACAATTGAACAGGACTGATTAATTCTTCAAGATCGAATTGATCCATTTTTAGATGTTCAACCAATTCTTGTTGATCATCTAAGTTATAAATATAAAATCTGGGAATAATTTTTCTAGATTGATAAAAATTTTTAACTTCATCAACGATTAGCTTTGGATTATCAATAGCATCACTTATATGAGCATGATTTGCGTTATAATAATTTGGTTGACTTTCATTGTAAAAAATGGAACCCCAGGATGTTTCTAATCGTTTTGTAAAGGTCTCTAAGTATGCAAATTCTAGTAAAATCACGTCTTTTAGATTTATCATATTTTCCTCCTTTATTTCTATATTTATTAAAGTTTAGCATAAGAATCCAATAATTCTTTTAAAAAATAACCCTAATTGAATTGCAAAATTGCATAAACCCTTATATATCAACAAATTTACTAAAAATTGATTATTTCTCATAAGGGAAATTTTTTTTGTAATTTATTTAATAAAGAGCTGCATACTAGGCAACTTGTCCATTCCATAACACATTTTAAGAATAAACTACAATAAAGATATTGGAACTAACCTTTCTTCGCTTGGCTACAATACCTTTTAAAAAAGAGCTAAATATTAAAAGGGGTTTTCGAAAATGAAAAATCGTTCATCAAATACCTTTGATTATATTATTGTTGGAACTGGTCCTGCGGGTGCCGTTTTAGCAAAAACACTCACAGATGATAAAAAAACCTCAGTCCTTGTTCTGGAAGCTGGTGAAAATAATGATAAGGATAAGCCAATTAGTGATTCTAGATTTGCTCCTGAACTTGAGGAACAATTTTTCGCAAAATATTTTTGGCAAGGAGAAGGCGTACCTCAACCAGGAGTAGATAACAGAACCTTTGAATGGACCACAGGTCGGCTTTCTGGTGGTGGATCTTCAATAAACGGAGAACAATATGTTAGACCCACCCCCTCTGTATTAAGAGATTGGGAAATGCTATTAGGTCCAATGTGGTCACCTGAACAAGCAATACAAGCCTTTAAACAGCTAGAAAACTTTCATGGAAAAACCAAAAGCCCAGAAGTTCACGGTTATAATGGGCGTTTAAATATCAGGCAAGCCCCGCTAAATCCTCCTAAAATGACAAAAAAACTTGTTTCAGCCATGGAACAGGCCACTGGTTTTAATAAGATACTTGATTATAATGACCCTCTAACCCCTATTGGTCCTTTTACTAGATGGCAGCTATTTCAAAAAAACAATGGACAACGTGAGAGCTCATCAACGGCATTTTTATCATCAGACATTATGAATCCTGATGGTTTTGGTGTGAATGGGCGTAAATTACAAGTTTTATATAAGACAACGGCCCTTCGTATATTATTTGATGGAAGAACTGCGATTGGTATGGAATTTCTAATGGAAGGAAAAAAAATACGAGCATTCGCCCGAAAAAAAGTGATTATCTCGGCGGGAATAAACAGTGCCCAACTTTTAATGTTATCTGGAATTGGACCTGCAAATGACCTTACGAATGTTGGTATTCCAGTTGTTTTTGATAATCCGAACGTAGGAGAATTTTTAACTAATCACACGTTAAATACTGCTACCTTTACGGTTAACAAAAGGGATATTTCTGAGCTGCAAAACGATCCATTCTCCCTTTATACGGGTGGTGCCTTTTTACCTAATCCACTCAGTGGAAATAATGATCGCCGTGGTGTGCAATTAATAGGAATATTTTCAGAAGAAAACTTAAATATTGCTATTCTATTCTTGCAACCGAGAAGTCGGGGAAGAATTGAGATACAGAATAATGATCCATTAAAAATTGTACTTGCAGATGAAGGTTTTCTTGATAACGAGTATGACTTGGAGGCAATAAAAACAATATATAAAACGTATATTAAAGATATTGCAGAGAGACTTTCCTCGATAGATCCGAATTATAAGCTTATTAATCCAACCCCAGAAATGATAGAAAATGATGATGAACTTGAAGATTTCATTAAAGAGAACTTTGGTCATAACCACCATCAACAAAGTTCACTACGAATGGCTCCCCTCCATCAAGGCGGGGTAGTTGATCGTTTTGGAAATGTTCACGGAGTGAATAAATTAATAGTTGCAGATGCATCTATCATACCATTTACAGTTGATGGCAACACGTCAGCAGCTGCATACCTGATTGGATATACCATAGCCCAGCACCTTATTCAGTGAAAAATTAATATAAGTTAATATGCCCTTCCCCTATCCTATGGACATGCAATAGGAGTATGTTGGAGATCCGCTTTAGTTTGCTATCAATCATTTTTATAATATTACAAAGCCATTTATTCAAATTATAAATGGCTTTATTAATTTCCAGAAAAGAAATTGAAGTAACCTATATGTAGGGATATTTCACTAGAATGTCTCGATATAATTTAGTTCCTTTTTCTTATTGATAATCACGTGAAATTATTTGATAATGATAATCAATATCATTGATAATGATTATCATTTATTTAGGAGGATTATTATGTTTATTCAATTATTAAAGGAAAATCGCTACGTATCTCTGTTACTTACTGTAGTTAGACTTTATCTAGGCTGGTTGTGGTTAAAGGCTGGCTGGGGGAAAATTTCTAGTGAGAAATTTGATGCAAGCGGATTTCTTTATGGCGCAGTAAAAAACATGACGGGTGAACACCCTTCTGTGCAACCTTGGTGGGGTGAATTTTTAAAAGAGGTTGCAATTCCATACGTGGATCTATTTAATGTCATAGTTCCCTGGGGAGAGTTATTCGTGGGTATTGGATTAATTTTAGGACTTTTCACTTCATTTTCTATCTTAATGGGTCTTACTATGAACTTTGCCTATATGTTATCAGGAACAACAAGTACCAATCCCCAAATGGTTTTACTAGGGATGTTTATTCTTGTGGCGGGTAACAATGCTGGCAAAATTGGATTGGATCGCTGGATTGTTCCAGTAATAAATAAAATGATAATTAGTAAAGCAGGCAATGAACAATTATCCCAAAGTGCTACTAGAACATAGAGTACGAATGTACATAATATAAAAACATGGGGATCCCACACCCCCATGTTTCGTTTACTTAAGAAATACATCTTCTTTTAACTATTTTATATGGTTCCTTTTTTATTGTATATCAAGATTATCGAGGGCATGGCGACTAAGTGTAAAAAGAAGCCATTTGTGATTGTATGAAAAAATTATCACAAATGGCATTTTCTTTAGAATAGACCTGCTTCCCTTGCGGCAGCAATACTATTTCTAGCAAACTCTTCCGCAGACATGCCAACATTCTCCCAATGGATATACATTAAGCGTGGATTTTCAAACAGCCAATGGTTATGAAAGGCCGTTACTATAAGGCCTCTTTTCCGTAGTGCAGCAATAAATCGATTAAGTTCTTTTTGGAGAACAACTGATTCACCAAGATTTAGACCATTATTTTCAAATGACAACATAAACGGAAGTGCAAGCGGTGAACGTGTGCGGCGGCCTAAAATAGTAGCATTAATATCTCGAAGGCGCATAACAGTACACACTGGTGCTGCTGCAATAACTTCTCCGCCAATAATATCTGCCAGTCGTTGGCATTTTGAAGCTGTTATATTCCTAACCTCACCACGTTCAGTACTTCTCATTCGTTCGCTTGACTCATGCCCTTTAAAGCTTGAACTTTCGAAATACATCTGATTGTTAACACCTCTGTTAGAATGATGCCCAGTTGTTCTGGAGCTGGATTCAAATTCTACTTCCATCTGATTTCTTCCAAAAGAGCTTGACTCGTTGTCATGATTAACAAATCTGAACCAATTTTCAAAAACGTCTCTTCTTTCCATTAAAATCACCTCCTTCTCTCAAACTTAAAAAACCATCAGTTTAGAAAAGACCTGCTTCTTTCGCAGCTTCAAAACTATTTCTAGCAAACTCAAACGGATTCCCAACGTTTTCCCAATGCATATACATTAACCGTGGTCTATCAAATAGCCAGTGGTTATGGAAAGCAGTTACGATAAGGCCTCTTCTTTGTAATGCAGACATCAAAGCATTAGCTTCTTTTTGAAGAAGTACTGTTTCTCCAAGGTTAAGGGTTCTTCCTCTTACGTTGTCTTCAAAGGAAAGAGCAAATGGAAGGGCTAAAGGGGATTCTGTGCGGCGACCTAAAATAGTAGCATTAATATTTCGCAGACGCTGAACGACACATGCTGGTGTTGATGCAATGACCACACCGCCGATAATATCGGCTAATTGCTGGCATGTTGAAGTGTTGACTCCCCCAACGGAATTACGGCTGTTATTTCTACTTGCTGGACGCCATACACCTTGTGGACTTGATCCCCTTTCATTATGAGATTCATGTGTTCCCAATTCAATCACCTCCTTGTCCACTGTTTCATAACATTTTATTCAGAGAAATTGGACAAGAATAGACAATTGACTCGGGACAAATAACTTTTTTTACTAATTTTTTTCTATTTTTAATTTTGCTTACGTGGCAAGTCGGTTGAAGAAGAAAAAAGCCTAATTTCGGCTGAAATTAGGCTTTTTCTTTACTTTTGCTGTTACCTTAGGTTATCTGGAACCACCAGTAAGATGTGCGTCAAACATATCAATAATTTCAAGGAACCTATCAGCTTCCCGAAAAACATGGTCTGCTAATAGAGGATGAATAATACTCTTTATTTTACATTGCTCAATTAAATCACGGGCTGTTCGCTTGAAGTCCCTAAGAGATGTTACCGACACTCGATTTTGATCAAGGAATTGATCTAAAAGAGGAACTGTTTGAGATTGTGGCCTCATAGATTCTAAGTCCCTTGCTTGATACAGTAATTGATCAAAGTCATTGCTGAAATTCCGTGCTAAATCAACTAATTTCCTTTCTGACGGATCAAGGAGATGACCAATAAATTTGGCATGGTCTGCCATAATCCTTAAGAAGAAGACATTTTCTTTTATAATGGCATCTGGAAGCGATTGTAATTTCCCTTCATTTAATTCCATTAATCGTTTTCTAAAATAATTCGCTTCCCTGCTTGTATGATCAACTAATAAGGGAAAATTATTTGCCCCTGGCAATTTGCATGTGAGAATGAGTCCTAATACTTTCCGTTTAAATGCAAAAATATTAGTTGCAGCTAGTTGTACCTCTGAATTAAATCTTCTTATTTGTTCGGGGTCTGTTTGATTATTAAAGGAATGCGCAGTTTGTTCAATTTGTTCAAACAAGCGATAAAATTGATTAGCCTCTTGAATTAGTTGAGTATCTTCTGCTCTAAAACCCAATCGTAAGAATAAAGAATGTTCTTTCATGATCCTAGCCCAAAAACGAATTTCATTTAAAGAGCGCTCAACAAACAATCCTGATGTTACACCGGTATCTGCATGCATAGATGTATGATCCCCGTTCATTCTATAACCTCCTAAAATACTCCCTCTGCTCTAATCATATTTACATAGTGTATTGAATATGTCTAAAGCAAAAGTTTAGTTTTACTTTTGAAAATTATGAAATGAAGAGGTATATCATTCTTCTTCCTATGATTATCGTTAAAAATCTTTATTTCCTATTTCAATGGGTATTGGTAATAGATAAAATACTGTAAGAGTGAAAATAGTTTTTAATTGCTACATAGCTCCCATTAGTGTACTAGCCATACGGGTGGCTCCCAGAATATGATATAATCATATTGGAGGTGAATTATGGAAGGGATTCAGGAGGATACTGAAAAATGGTTTGAAAACCCCCGTAAAAAAGTCATTTTAAAAATTTTTATCCCTATTTTTCTTGCCATTATTCTACTAATCGTAAAAAAAATTTGGGGTGACTCTCTCCTCTCCTATACCCAAGAACACAAGTGGTTTATATTGACTGGATTTACTGCTGTCATACTCTACATAAGTTGGGCCTTTAAAGATTTCTTTTCAAATCATAAACAAAATTTGCGGAGAACATGGTATTTCTTGTTTATTGTGGGAATCGTTTTGTTGCTAACTCAAACAGGTTTTAATGTGAAAGAATGGCAGCGATATACTTTGTTAGCAGCGATGTTTATCTTTGTAGATTTAGCCTTGTTTCTTACTCCATCGATAAAGAAAATCGGCGGAGCGGAAATGGAACAAATTAATGAAGTGGAAAGCGTCAATGAGGAAATGAAGAAGGTAATTGTTCAAACACAGAATAGAAGTTTGCAATTCACCAATATATTGGACATGATGCAAATCTCCTCTTTCAAAACCCAAGAATGGGATGAAATAGAGGTTTATCAGGAGAGTTTAGAGGACTTTTTATTTTCATACGGAGAAACCTGCAGACAAGAGATTACCGTCTTTAAGAAAGACCATGATCATTTTTTTAAACAAGAGGTTGGCACCGTTCTCGGGGTGAATCTTACCGACGAACAAATGAATGGGTTAAATGACAATATCGTCGTTTATGTGGATAAACAAACCGTTCTTATTCCCTATCTCGAAAAAGTGTTCCCAGTGGTGATTTCGATTGAATCGGAAAAAGAACATGTGTTGGATATAGACATAGACCATATCATTAACCTATGTTTGATACATACTTGGTTAAAAAAACCAGAAGATGAACAACCAAATTGGCAAACGTTGTAGATAAAAAAGTGTTAGTTTGGTAGAATAAGGGTAATAGATAGGAAAGGAGTGGATACAATGCCAGAGCGTACGAACAATACAGAGGGAAATGTAGTCACTATGGTTGGAAAACGCAGAGGTAGAGTGAAGTCTCCTTTTTTACAAGAGAAGGCGACTCGAACAGTACCACGAACTTCCCCATCATTGTATACGAGGGAATTATTTAAAAGAAGCGATGATGCGGTAGATCGCTTAAAGGATAGCCATTACGGTGAAGTGAGACGATAAGACAGGATGTTTATTCCTGTCTTTTTTATTGGCTGTAATTAAACGATAATAGTTTCCAACAAGCATGCCCCCATTTACTTAGGCTTTATCCTTTAACTGTCATTCCTACTTCCTTTCTTTAAATTATCAATATTGTCTCTCATTTTCTTATGCAAAGTTAGAAGTAAATTATGATTCTTGTCCCGCTTTGGTATGGACCCAGAGGGCTTGTCCATTAAAAAGGGGCTTTTCTTTTTTCTTGCACCCACATCATCATCTCCCATACAAATGCTTGTACATATATACTGCCTGTATCGTCCAATTATGTTGGTTTTAATCAAATAATTATCAAGAACTAATCGTTCATCTGTTCAAGATGAAAGGGCTTAAATTTAAGCAATTGTTCCGCCTGTTTCCTTCAATGAAAGGAACACATGAAAGATTAATTGTCTCTTCCAGGCTTGTAGTTATAAAGATTACTTTGATGTCCAGTAATTTCATTATTATCGATGAACAGCTGTCCATCGTCCTGGTAGGTTGCTAAGGTAATGCTCTCTATTTTTTCTCCCCTCTTTTCAAGTTCGCCCATAAGCCAACTATGGTCTAATTGCAGATATTTTAAATTATGATAAACAACCTGTCCGTCCATGATCAGGGGAATTGGAATGTACTCTTTTTTTACATGTAAATTTAAATCCTTTGGTTGAACGGGACGATAATCTGACTTAGGGATTACACTAATACTTCCTGTGTCCTCCATCACGGCAATCGAGATACTCTGAATATCTGTGTACCCTTTTACTCTTAGATGGGATAATAATTCATTCATTGGCATCCGTACCTTCTTCAACCCTTTTCTATCTATGTCACCATTATGGATTAATACGGTAGGACTTTCATATAACATCCATCTTAGTTTATTATGTAAGGATAAACGGATAAAAATCTTATATAAAATGACTGTGATTCCAGCATAGGTAATCGCTTTTTCCATATTCATTACTTCCAAAGGGGAACTAATGATATTGGTAAGAATTAAGATATACAATAAATCAAAGGTGTGCATTTGAGCTACTGCCTTTTTGCCTGTAATCCTTAAAAACAAATAACCTACCACAAAAACGATCAATGTACGGTAAAATGTTTCCAAAATGGCCTCTCCCTTAAAACAAAGGTTTGCAGTGTTAGAATTACCTTTAGTATTAGAATTTTCCTTCCCAACTAAACAACTCAACCTATTTATTTAATTAAAGTTGGAGGGTTTAACAACATGTTTTTTACACTTTTTAGATCAAATGTTTCCTACATGAAACTTTTTTTCTTCTCTGTTACTTAGTTAGTATAACGACAAAAGGTTTCTCTAGACCCACTTGACCTTAATACTTCATAATGGAAAAGGATAGAAACGTGGGGGAAGTATAATGGAAGAACAAGCATATTTGGACTTGAAACGTGGAGAACGTGGAGCAATTATCAGCATTATTGCTTATATTTGTTTGTCTGCATTAAAATTAATCGTGGGATATTTGGCAAACTCTGAAGCGCTAAAAGCAGATGGCTTAAATAATGCTACTGATATCATTGCCTCAATTGCTGTACTTATCGGGTTAAAACTATCACAGAGACCTGCTGATGATGATCATCCATACGGCCACTGGAAAGCGGAAACGATTGCCTCCATGGTCGCTTCTTTTATTATGGTGGTGGTCGGGATACAAGTGACCTATGAAGCGATTTCTAGTATTTTTCATGGCCGGAATGAATCGCCTGATTTAATTTCTGCCTGGACAGGCATCATTTGTGCCGTAGTTATGTATTTTGTTTATCGATATAACAAAAAATTGGCCAATGAAATTAATAGCCCATCTGTCATGGCAGCGGCAAAGGATAATTTGTCAGATGCCTGGGTAAGCGCAGGAATCTTCATTGGTATTGTAGGTACCCAGTTTGGTCTTCCTTGGCTCGATCCGTTAACTGCTATCATAGTAGGGCTGCTTATCTGTAAAACTGGCTGGGACATTTTTAGAGAGGCATCCCATAATTTGACGGATGGATTCGATGAAAAAGTAATAGAATTATACAAAGAAACGATCCATCATTGTTATGGCGTCAAAGGTGTAAAGGATATTAAAGCCAGAAATTATGGTAATAACGTAGTGGTTGACATTGTCATCTTAGTCAATTCTAATCTGGATGTTCGTGGTGCTCACGATATTGCAACAGATGTGGAGCTAAAATTAATTGAAGTCCATCACGTTTATGATGTACATGTCCATGTAGAACCTAATTAAATTTTTGGGGTTATACCGGTTAAACTAAAAATTCAAACGGAAAGAAATCAAAGCAAAAAAGAGACTTCTCAAAGAGTCTCTTTTTTTTGCTGTTCCCCATTTTGTTTACTTAGTTTTTTCGTCCAATTCTTTCAACGCATCCGTAAGATGCTCGTTTAAGGTTCCTAATGCTTCTTTATCCAATGTGGCTGCTTCTGAACCTGCAATGGTGGGGTCTAGATATTTTTCAATTTCCTCGTATAAATCTTTGTTATCCTTCTTAACATCATCTTCAAAAGAAGACCATTGATCCTCTAATTGCGGTCCAACTTCCTTTACCTTTGCCTGATCGCCGCTATCAATTGCTTTTGACAATTCTTCCGTTGTATCCAACATTTTGTTTACACCATCTGAAACTTTTTGATCAGTTGAACTACAGCCTGCTAAAACTAGTGCACTTCCAAGACCAAGGGATAATACTAGAGATGTTATTTTCATCATGACAGCTTCCTACTTTCAAAGTTTGTATTGTTTTCCATAATCAATTTTTTGTTTTTCAATCTTTTAAATAAAATGATCATAATGGCAGCTACAACAAGAATTGCTTGTGGAATAGTGCTTTCCCATGAAGGATAGAGTGCAAAGAATCCTACACTTGGAATACTTGATGAATTCGTTGTTTGAATGAAACCTGCTAGCTGAAGACTGTGTATTCCCATACCGGTAAACTTAATACAAAGGTAAAATACGATGATACTTGAGACCATAAAGAAGGGGCGTAACGGCAATTTCAAACCGATAAAGACCATTAAGTAGGCCAAAACCCCAAGTATCGCAGCTCCAATTAGAAAACCAATTAATAAAGACTGGAGACTTATTTGACTAGCCATTCCAATGTAAAATAGGACTGTTTCCGTTCCTTCACGAAATACCGCGAGAAAAGCAAGAACTCCTAGTGAAACAAGTTTACCTGTCGTTAAAGCAGTTTGGCTTTTTTCACGAATATATCGATTCCAATCAGCAATATTTGATTGACTATGAAGCCAATAACTCATGTAGAGTAACATGACAGCTGCAAAAACCCCTGTCCATCCACCGATAAGTGCATTATTATTTCCAAAAGCTCCAGATGAAATAACAAATTTCACAATAATGGCAAGGATTATGCTAACTCCAAGTCCGGATAATATCCCTGACCAAATCCAGCCTTTTCCTTTACCTGTTCCTGACTTTTTCACAAAGGACATTAGAGCAATAACAACCAATAATGCCTCCAGGCCTTCACGAATTAAAATCATAGCTGCATCCCAGTATGTGTATTCAGATTTATTCGCTAGAGGAGTTAAATAATTAACCATGTTATCTATGACTCTATTAGTTTGATCGTAATTTGGTGGATTAGCAGATAGCATCGCCTGAATGGTCACCAAATCTTTCTCAGAATCACTATAGACAGAGGCTGATTGGGCCACAACAACTCCTTCAACACTTAACCAACTATCACTAGCTTTTTTTATACCTTTTAGTGCTTCAGCTTGATTTTGTTCTTTTACTTCTTTCTTCACTTCTTGTAAAAGTAATATAAAATCATCTAGAGATAGATCTTTGTTCAGAACAGCTGCTTCCTTTGGATATCCGCCAGCTGCAAATTTGTCATTAGTTGCTTTTAAATCTTTTAATGCCATTAAAACTTGATCTGATTTTTTAATCGTAAAGGCATAAACGACCTTTCCCATATTTGATTCAATATCTCGATAGGCAGTGGCCGAATCTGCTTTTATCCCTTCTTCGATTTGTCTCCAGGATTTGTTAAATTGATCATAAGCCTTTTCTGCTCCCGAAAGGTCTCCTTTTGATGCCAAATCTATGGCTTGATCCACTGAGACTTCAGCCTTCTTCATATCTTCCTTTGAATTTCCAACTGCTAATGCGGGATTAAGTTCCCCCATTCCAAAAATTAATAGAAGGATCGATATCAAAAGTAATAATTTCTTGCCCATAAGGTCCCCCTTATTGTCTATAAAATTTAATTGATAATGAATCTCAATATCATCTATGTATATTATCATATTCTCTTTGAAAATGATTGTCAATTAGTGTTTTTAATATTTTCTAATAATATCGGTTCGATAGAATTACTTAATCATAGACTCCCCCACAATGTCTTCGGTAGGAACGTAGGCATTTGAAACAATAGCCTCTTAAGACGCCAAGTCCTGTCTGATGATCAACTCGTTCAGCACTTGGTTAGGCTTGTCCTGATCTGAATCTTGCTTGTTCACATATACGTAACATCTATAGTTACATCTGTGATTTCAGTCACAATTTTCATCACTAAGTCTATGGTATATTCCTATTGAGAAAAGTTATCACCCTCTTTTAGGAGTGAAAAACATGCCAAAAGTATTGAATATTCAACAACCGGTCTTTCAATTATGTACCGAGTACCCAGAAATTATCCCAATCATGCACCAACTTGGTTTTGAGAATATCACTAATCCTACTATGCTAAAAACGGCCGGACGAGTCATGACATTGCCAAATGGCTGCCGGATGAAAGGCATATCCTTAGAAACCGTCATCAAAACATTTGAAAATAACGGATTTACGATAAACAAGTAGAGGAGCACCTAAAATGAGTGAAATGATTAATAACCGTGAACAAGATATGATTACACAATCTGAGCGACAAACGGTTTTAAAAGAGATTATCAAAGACCTGCATAACGGCAAAAGTGTGGAGGAAGTAAAAGCTCGTTTTGAAGAAGCCGCTGGGAATATTTCGGTAGCAGAAATTTCTAAATTAGAACAAGCACTGATGGAGGAAGAAGGTATTCCTGTTCAGGAAGTACAGCGCCTATGTTCAGTTCATATCGCGATTTTTAAAGGATCGATTGAGGAAATCCATCGTTCCGAAAAACCGGAAGAACAGCCGGGACACCCTATTCACACCTTTAAATTAGAAAATAAAGAGATTGATCGATTAGTAAACTTCAAATTGCAGCTCCATTTCGATCGCTTTGAAAAAGAAGACACCGCGGACAACAAGTTTAAGTTACTAGAGGATTTAAACCTTTTATTAGACATCGACAAACACTATAGCCGTAAAGAAAATTTGCTCTTCCCTTATTTAGAAAAGTACGGGATTATGGGCCCTACTCAAGTAATGTGGGGAGTGGATGACGGAATACGTGCCGCCATAAAAGAGGCAAAAGAGAAATTAACGAACTATACCGGAGACAAACAAGCTGTCATCGATAGCTTATATTTTGTCATTCGAGAAGTAAGCGAAATGATTTTTAAAGAGGAAAACATCTTATTCCCGATGGCATTACAGACTTTAACGGAAGATGAATGGGTCAAAATCGCTCATGAAAGTGATGAAATTGGTTTTTGTTTAGCCGTACCTGCGGGAGTATGGAAGCCTGAACGTAAAGCTATTGAAGAAAATGCCCTAACCGACGGATATATTCGGTTAGAAACAGGGATTCTTTCGTTAAAACAACTGGAATTGATGTTAAACCACTTACCGGTGGATATCACCTTTATCGACCAAGATGATGTGGTTCGCTATTTTTCGCACGGTAAAGAACGAATCTTTGCTCGTACAAAAGCCGTAATTGGCAGAACCGTTCAAAATTGTCACCCGCCAAAAAGTGTTCATGTTGTCGAAGAATTATTACACGACTTTAAAGCAGGTAGTAAAGATCATGAAGATTTTTATATTAAATTTAAAGATAAATACGTGTATATCCGTTACTTTGCTGTAAGGGATGAAGCGGGTCACTATGTGGGAACGCTTGAATTCACGCAAAATATTAGCTCGATCCAAGAAATCCAAGGTGAAAAGCGGATACTCAATTAGTGGAACAAAAAAACTGGCTCAATTGGCAATTTTGCCTCCATTGAGTCAGTTTTTTTAATTAGATGTTGATGACTTTGTTCTTTCACTTAAGGAATCCACATAGTCTTTTGATTCCTTTAAACCAAGGCCCGTTTCCATTCTATATCTTTTAATGGCTTTGATTTTTTTACCTTCTGCAATAAGACTTAGTAATTCATCTTGTAAATCTGCTGTAACTTCATCAGGAACGCCAATATGTTTAGCAATTTTATTTAACGTTGTGTTTGTACGAGCAAGGTCACTTCTTAATTGACTAATGGCACTGATGATACTTGTTAATAAGAGGCCCACTCCTATAATCCCCAAAATCACTAATTCATCCATATAATCACCTCAGGATATTCTTTTATTCTCAAACATTACTAAAACAGAATTATCTTAATTGAAGCTGTGTTCCAACCATTCCCATTATAAACCATTTGTTTTTCTACAAACAGGCAAAGAGGAAAAAAACCTTTAAAATTAGGCTTTTATCCAATCAGGATGAGTTGACCGCTCATAGTCTACCGTAACTTCAAATGAAAGGATGATATTTATGTATCCATACATATATATACATCACTACCATCCGTGGTATAGCCATTTCGCAGTTCCCATTATTCCTCCACCACCGGTACCGCCTGCTGCAGTAACTTATCGGAATTTATTAGTTCCCTACACAGTGCGAAATAAATATTTTCTCTGAATGTATATGGCCATTTTGAACATATTAATAGGTAGTTTATCAAGGTAGGGAGAATCCAGATTGCCTAATAAAAAGAATGATGAAACTCCCAATTTCACTTTAGGTGGTATCATGCTCCTTGTTTTTATGGGTATTTATTATGCAATCGCTATAATCCTAAAGTGACCAAAGTAAATTCATAACTAAATACTTATAGGAGTAATTTCACTCTTCAATACTACAAAAACAAAAACAGGACAGCCATCCTGTTTTTTATTTTGCCTTCTTCCTCTCTATATCCCGTATACAAATCCATATTATTTAGACTTAAGTTGATTTTTTGGAAAAAGGGTACAAACCTAAAGCCTGTCTACTCCGTGATACATATAAATACAGTACAAACTTACAAGATGGATAGATGGCAGGGAGGGATAATAGCCGTGTTTCAATGGAGGTAGTGTCGTCTCAGGGGACATCCTGAATGATCAGCTAGAGGAAAGGAGAAAATTATGTTGGATTTAACCGTTTGGTTAACCATTATCACATTTTTGGTTACCCTCGGGTTTATTCTTTGGAGACCTAGAGGAATTAATGAAGCAATACCTGCTGCAATTGGGGCCATTATTGTCGTACTATGTGGAGGTGTCTCATTATCAGATCTAGGTATCATCGCAGAAACGATAAGTGGTGCGGCCATTACGATTATGGCAACGATTGTCATGGCGATAGTTTTAGAAAGTTTTGGTTTCTTTAATTGGGTTGCGGAAAAATTAGCTGCCAAGGCTAAAGGTTCAGGAATCCGTTTATTCTGGTATGTCAACCTTTTATGTTTTCTCATGACACTGTTTTTTAATAATGATGGAAGTATTTTAATCACCACCCCCATTCTTGTCATGTTATTAAACAACATGGGCTTAAAAAATCATCAAAAAATCCCTTATTTACTTTCAGGGGGATTAATTGCCACAGCGTCGAGTGCTCCAATCGGTGTAAGTAATATCGTTAACTTAATTGCTCTAAAAATTGTGCATATGAGTTTGTATTTGCATACAGCGATGATGTTTGTACCAGCAACCTTAGGTCTGCTCTTACTCGTCGGGCTTCTATTCTTACGGTTTTACAAAGTCCTGCCGAAAACCATACCAACGAAGATTACCGGATTGTCGTCAAAATCTTACCATCCACTTAAACCAGTCCTTCAGCACGGCTCAGACAAAGATCGTTCAAGATTTATGCGAAATGTACTATTATTCGTGTTCGCTGTCCGAATCAGTCTCTTTGTCGCCTCGTTTATGAACATTCCCGTTTCTCTTATGGCCGTTTTCGGTTCACTTGTTCTGTTAGCATGGAGATGGGCTTATTTAAAAATACCGCCTGGCGATATGCTGAAAAAAACACCTTGGTATATAATCGTTTTTGCTTTTTGTATGTATGTCATTATTTACGGTCTGAATAACATTGGGTTAACAGACTGGCTGATCACGTTTATGGAGCCAATTGTTTCCGGAAGCCTGTTGCATGCAAGTGTGATGATGGGTGTTCTTCTAACCGTACTCTCTAATATTTTTAATAATCACCCAGCGCTTATGGTTGGAACACTTACGTTAACGCATATGCATTTAGATTTACTCTCCTTGAAAATTGCTTATCTGGCCAACGTGATTGGCAGCGATATGGGAGCACTATTGCTGCCGATGGGGACACTGGCTACTTTGATGTGGATGCACATTGTGAGAAAAGGAAAAGTGAAAATCACTTGGTGGGAGTATGTGAAAATAACGGGAGTAGTGATTCCTCCTACTGTATTATTCACATTAGTCATTTTATATTATTGGGTTTCATGGCTTTTTGGCGGTGTACTTCAACATTAAAACGATGATTAAAAAAGAGAATGAAATGACAGGTAATGGCGAAATGTACTGTAACTATCCCATGACCGTAAACGAACGAAAAGTTAATTTGAAAGAGTGATGTTCACATGTTTGATTCAAAAAAAAAATCCACCCCGTGTTGCAGACGAGAATGGATTTCTGACTTACCATTAAGTTGGTTTTTACCCGTGTCGTTCCGTGACACGGTTTTTTTCGTGTACCACCTATTGTTAGGATATGTTTTCTGGCTAAATTAGTTCAAGGGAAAATTAATTTTTGTCATTCTGGGTTTGAGTAGAATATCAAAAAATCGTTTATACCAATTGTGACATTAGTTGCAAAACCTACCTTCTCTCTCGAAAACTATTCATTTACATTTCATTAATTCTTACACAATCCAAACCTTGATTAGACAGTTCTTTAAAGACATTTTTTAAAGCATGAATGGTATTCATCGGAGCATCTGAATCTGCCCCCGCTGTTTCCCCACAATCATGCAGTAGGACAACATCCCCGTTTTTGATAGTTTGTAACAATCTCTTTTCTATTTTTTCACTCCCGCCTCTACTGCGCCAATCTTCCGCCATAACCGACCAATGAATAATCTTGTACTGTTTCAATAGCAGAAAATCAAATAAAGTTAATAATCCCCATGGTGGACGATAGTAGATCGGACGTTCGCCCGTAATTCTTTCAATGATCGAGGCAGTCTTATTTAGATGACGTCGAGTCGTCCAAGGAGCCATCACCCAGTTGGATTTGTGGACATAATTATGAATCCCAATTAAATGTCCCTCGGCATGCATTCTGGCGATTAACTCTGGGTACTTCTCCGCTTTAGAACCAACCACAAAAAAGGTCGCTTTTATCGAATGCTTCTTTAACAAGTCTAGTAGCTGCGGCGTATAGACAGGATTTGGACCATCATCAAAAGTAAGGGCAATTTTATCAGAAGTAGATTGCCTTTTAAAAACGCCAATACCTGCTCCTGCAGTGAGAATGAAAGGAATCAACCAGTATAAGGAAAATAACAGCAATAAAACAAACACGAACTGAACCATTTCCTGTCCCCTCTCCTTCTTCCTACCTGATTAACCAAATGTATACAATAGTTCGTCCAAACGGTTAGTGGTTTCTTTTGCATTCATAATGACTTCTACTGATGCAAACGCAGATTCTTTCGGATGAAACTGTTTGGAATTCTCCCTCATTTGTTGAAGCAGCTCTTCATTATTCAATAATCTGGATAAGTGATGTACTAAATCTTGATCGGTTTCCGCTTGAACTGCAACCCCTGAACGTACTAGAAATTTAGCGTTATCCTGTTCCTGACCAGGAATGGGTTTATAAAGTAGCATAGGCAATTCCATGGCAATTGCTTCAAACGTAGTCACTCCTCCTGGCTTTGTAATCATCAGATCGGAAATAGCCATTAACTCATGCACGTAATCAATATAACCAGTGAGAAGAATATGATGTTTGGAATCCTTTAGCTTCTCCTGCAATTGCAAACGAAGTTTTTCATTATGTCCACAAACAATCATTAATTGAATTGGCTTTGGTAATGCATCAATCTCCTGTATGGTCGAATTCCCATCCCCAATCATGCCACAACCGCCACCCATTACTAATAGGGTAGGCATATGAGGATCTAAACCGAATTTCTCAAATAGTTCCTCTCGTTGATAGGATTGAGAAAATTGCTTTCGAATTGGAATTCCGGACTTTGCGATCCTAGTCTCTTCTACACCTAACCTGATTAGTGAATCACAGACAATACTGGAGCCGACAATATATTGGTCCGTATAAGGATAAATCCAGCAGCTATGATCTGTATGATCTGTTATGGTGGTAACGGAAGGAATATTAGTTAATCCTAATGATTTTACCTTTGACATAACAGCTGCAGCCAAAGGAAATGTACTTACAACGACTGTTGGCTGTACTTCTTCAATCAATTTAAGCATCCGGCCGACCCCTGGAGATAAAATGGTTTTCATCACATTGGATAATTTGTTTACTTTTCTTGTTTTTTGATAAATATAGCCATAAAAACTAGGGAATTTTTTTACTCCCTGGAGATAAATAAAACGGCTAAACTGATTGGAATAAGGATGAACCCATTCCATAAAATCGTAAATCACTGGCTCGAATGATGGATATCTTATTTGGATTGCATCATTTAGAGCTTGGGCTACTTGAATATGACCATCTCCGTAATTACCAGTAAGGATCAAAACTTTTTCCTTATTTACTACTTTCATTTATCTCCACTCCTTTAGATTGTGTTATTTTTATCTATGGGCGTCGAATCCTCAACTTAACACGGCTTCATCACACAAACTGGCTAAATAGACAAAGTATTCTCGGTAACATGTTTTAAGGTTCGTTTCGGTAATAACACCCATCTATTCACGAGCTCTACCATTTTATATAGAATTGTTTTAAAGGCAAGTGCAGGATCTTTAAAACAGAAATAAATTAATGTTATCGTTAAGTAACCAACCCAGGCTACGTATGGAATCACAAACCATTTCACAACAGGAATGGCCTTATCTAAACTAGTAACAAGCGTGTGAACACCGCGGGTGGGTGTATTTAAATATGGATAAATCAACATAATCGCTGGTATACTTAGCAAAAAACAAAGCATCTCAACAATTTTCCATCTTTATTCATCTCCGATTTCCTCCTCGGTCTGTCTGTATGTATGTTACAAAAAACTTCTTAAGGAAAAATACCATTCCTTCTGAAGATTTTCTTAATTGTTAAGGGAAATCTTCAGAAAATCTTCAGAAATTCTATTGTCTTTTCTTAAGAGGAATAGAGTAAACTTTAGGCATTAGAAAGGAGCGTTTACAATGTCACAAGAAACCATTCTAATCATTGATGATGAAAAAGAAATACGTGATTTAATAGGCATTTATCTTATGAATGAGGGATATAACGTTCTGAAAGCAGCGGATGGAATAGAGGGGTTAAAGTACCTGGATGAAAACACGGTTCATTTAGTCGTTTTAGATATCATGATGCCTCGGTTAGATGGGATTCAAGCATGTATGAAAATCAGAGAAAGCCGGAATGTTCCTATTATCATGCTATCTGCTAAATCGCAGGATATGGATAAAATCATGGGATTAACAACGGGAGCGGATGATTATGTCACAAAACCGTTTCAACCTTTGGAATTAGTGGCCAGAATAAAATCGCAGCTCCGCCGTTACCTTCGTTTTAATCAGATGGATGGAAATTCTTCATTAAATTCAATCCAAGAGATGGATGTGATTTCAATAGATGACCTATTGATCAACATCTCTACACACGAGGTCACAGTAGAAGGAAAAGAAATAAAGTTAACTCCAAGGGAATTTGCCATCTTAGAACTTTTGGCCAGGAATCCCGGTGTGGTGTTTAGTACAGAAAAAATATATGAACGAGTCTGGAATGAACCATTTTATGAATCTGAAAACACCGTCATGGTTCACATCCGGAATCTTCGTGAAAAGCTTGAAAATAACCCACGAACACCAAGGTATATTAAGACCGTTTGGGGGGTTGGCTATAAAATTGAACAATAAGAAACGTTTTCTACCCTTCCTTCCGAGAGGTAACTATTTGGATAAACTTGTCCATCTTGTGAAAACAAGCTTGCGAATTCAAGTCATTTTAGCTTTTGCACTGTGTATTCTTGCTTCCACACTTGTTGGTTTAATCGCAAGCCCTTTCTTTGTGAATGAAGATCGCAGACTTGATTTTACGGAAGGGGTTGTTTCCATTGATGAAAGTGGACGAGAGTTGGAAAGACAATTCAACCAAATGAATCAGGATATAAACGGACTCGTAATAGAATTAGGGGATGAAGATCCTGCCTTTAAAAAGAAATTTCTTAACCGTTCTGTTTCTTCTTTAGAAGGAAATGAAAACTGGATAGCGGTGCCAAATGGACCTGGATCGGTTTATCATTTAACAAGCCCTGAATTAATTCAATATCTTATCAATACACCGAAACAACAAGACAATCTCAAGGTCCTTATTACCCAATTGGATGGTGAAATTTCGTATAAAACAACCGGGGTAAGTGAAACAAAAGTTGATATTTCAAAGGTAATGACAGATGCAAAAAAGACACTGGTCGGAAAAGACCATAATGAACATCCCACTGTTACAAGGCTATTCCCGATAACTATTGATGGAGGGAAAAATTATTTAATTGTCACGGGTTTTCCTAAATCAACGGCTGTTTATATAAAAGAAACCGGTGTTACACCTTATCTACTTGGACTTGTTACTTTTATTCTCTGTTTTTATTTGATTACCAAATGGAAGATGAAAGAAATTGAGGAAATTGCTTTAGGGCTAATGGAAATAGCGAAAGGGAATTTACATTATCGGATTCGGGAGAAAAGTAGAGATGAAGTTGGTTCGCTTGCCACCAATATCAATTACATGGCTTCTGAATTAAACGAAATGATTGAAAGACAGAGACAAGCAGAAAAATTAAAGGATGAACTGATCACTAATGTTTCACATGATTTACGGACACCGCTAACTTCTATCATGGGGTATTTGAGACTTGTTAAAGACCATCAATTTAACAACCAAGCACAATTAGATGAATACGTTGATATTGCCTACGGAAAATCCGAACAATTAAAAAAGTTAATTGAGGATCTATTTGACTTTACACGATTAACGTATCAAGGTGTACAGTTTAAGAAAGAAAAAGTTAGTCTAAATCAAATGATCAGACAGCTAATCGACGAACTTGATCCTATTGCAAATGACAACCAGGTGACATTTAGAGTCGATCTACCAAAAGAACAAGTTTTGATGGATGTCGATCCGAATCAAATAGTGCGGGCATTGGAAAATGTGTTAACCAACGCAATTAAATATAGTACGCCCCCTGGCGACATTCATGTGAATATGTACAAAAACAAACATTCTGTCCAGATTTCGGTCTCAAACCCATGCGAATCCCTTTCTGAAGAAGAGGTTACCAGATTATTTGATCGCTTTTATCGAGTAGATGCCTCACGTTCTTCAAACAAGTCCGGAGCAGGATTAGGTTTGGCCATCACTAAAAGTATCATTGAGCTGCATCAGGGTACCATCCATGTTGATTATAAAAATCAAGTGATTCAACTAACCATAAATTTGCCTTTACACGAGGTAAATTAGCTAAAGAGGGACCGTCAAGTAGACGGCCCTTTCTTTTACATTAACTACTTCCAGATACTCATGATTGGCTGGCTGTTTTTTGCCTGTCCTGCATGAGCTAACCCGTAGATATCCTCTATTGTTCTTAATAAATTATAGTGATTAAACGGTACAGTATATACCCCTGTTTTAATCATTGGACCGACAAAGAAGGTTGGTATAATATTTTTGTTCGATCCCTCATCTTCATCCCAGGTAACAATCAAAAGGCTATTGTGTGTATTTGCCCATTGGACATAAGGATCAATGTTTTCTTTTAACCATTGATCTGCATCTTGGATGGTACCATCATGCATATCATAATCAAGATTTGGGATGACAAATGAGACGGTTGGTAAGGTGGAAAAATCCTCAGGGAAATTTTTAAACGGCTGATTAGACTCTTTAGGGATATTTGTAAAGTTTGTCCAAGGATTGTGCTTTCGGGCATACCCATTTCCGGCAGACTCCTTATCATAGCCGACAGAAGGCTGTCCCTCTGAATATCCTTTAAATGAATAATTCTTCTCGATTAATTCACTCGCTAAATTAGCTGTCGAAAATTTAGATTTTGGCATTTTATCACTCGTTACCCCTTGATTGGATCCTGAAAACAAAGCCAAATAATTGGGCTGGCTAGGATGTTGGATCGCATGATAATTAGTAAAATTAGCGCCCTGCTTCATTAATGAATTCATATAGGGAGCGGATGAGTTAGTTTCAATCTGACTTTTAGAGTGGTTTTCCTCCACAACGATTAATATATGATCAATTTTCGGCAGGCCCGCTTTTGCTTCCTCTTTATGTACGGTTTTTTCTTGAGTAGTTTGATTCTTGGGTTCATTTTGAGTACAAGCACTCAGCAACAACATGATTCCAACAAATAAAAACTTCCAGTTCTTCCTCAATGATTTAAGCATCTCCTTTCCGTTCAAAAAAAATAGGATTGCCGGTCCTCTAATATCTATATTCTACTATATACCCGGTCTGGTAATCCAAAACTTGCTTGCTTACTGGTATAAGAAGATGAAAAGTGTTTAACGAGAATAGATTTTTTAAACAAAAAAGCTGTGCCAATGACCATTTAATCATTGGTACAGCTTTATCCTTTTTTATATGTTTCAATGACTTGGCCTAACCTCGAATAAATCCACCTTCTGAATTTATAATTTGACCAGTTATCCAGTTCGCTTCCTCACTAGCAAGAAAAGCGATCGTTTGTGCGACATCTTCCGGTAATCCAATCCGTCCCATTGGAAATTTAGGCAGTAGTTGCCCTCGTATTTCTTCCGTCATCCATGTCGAATCTGTCGGTCCCGGGTTTACAGCATTGACCGTAATTCCTAACGGGGCAAGTTCTTGAGAAAGAGACCTGGTAAAAGCTGAAATAGCTCCCTTAGTTGCTGCATAAGCTAGCTCCCCAGGCATTGGTCCTAAGTCCTGTCCCGATGTTAAATTAATGATTCTGCCTGTATCTGAATTCGATTTTTCAAAACGGCGCGCAAATTCGACACATAGCAAAAAAGTGGATCGCATATTTACAGCATAATGTTCATCAAGTGTATGAGAATTAAGGTTTAAATACCCATCACTCTTTGAATGGGCAGCATTATTTACTAAGATTGAAGGAAAACCTAATTTCGTTTCCACTGAATCAAGGATCTCATCGGCTGCATTGGCGTTTGATAAATCTATGTTTAATCCGTCACAACGGACTCCCATATTGGTAATCGTTTGTTTGAATTCTTCCACCCAACCGGGAGCAGAATTCCAATAAGTAAAGAAGATATTTATCCCCTGTGAAGCGAATTTTCTGCAAATAGCTGTACCTATATCTCGGGGATTGCTGGCTCCAGTTATCACGGCAATTTTAGCTTGAACCTGTCTCTGATTACCCATTATAGCTGTCTAGTCTCCAGTTTAAATCCTTCAACGATCACATCTTCGTCGATTTCAATTAAAAGGCATCGTTTGCCATTGTAAGTAATATATTGCATATTTTTCAATTCCTTCGGACTAATCGAAAGATCTGCCACTTTTGTATTAATCTTAATGGCTTTTGGAAGGATATTGGTGGCTTTAATTTCATGTTTCTCATCGTCTACCACACTTTTAAAGGCATGTTCCACTTTAGCGGTATCGACATCCTCCACCCCACTGATTTCTAAAATGTGTTCAATATCCCGAGAATCCAGCATAGGCGACTCACTTTCATCACGATCTTCACTTTCTTCATAATCCTGGACGATCTTATCAATTTCTTCATAGACATTCGAAATAACCCTGGAATCCACTTCGTCTCCCATCACCATCTTTAAAATTTGTTCGAAGCTGTCCTTGTCCTCCACCGCGGTAATTATTTCTTCGCAGTTGAGAACCTGTTCAATAAAGGATTCATCTGGTTGATTCACTTTTCCACCGTAATAAAGAATGTGATTCACATCTGCTGCATTTTCATTAAAGGCGGGAAACAGAAAACCAGATAACGGAGCGGTTAAATTTATAATTGGATCAACCGCGTTATTCGATTTGAATTCTTTCTCGATATAATCAAATAGTAAAGCTTTTTTAGGCTGATCGGTTTTATTAAGACTGGAAAGGATAAACTCACTTGAGTAAACCTCATCATCCCCTCCTTGCTCCGATTCTAAATCCCGTTTCTTCGTTGCCATCCGGTATTCACCACGGATAAACGTGACCACGGTATCAAATTCATAGACAGCATGAGCAAACATTTTTTCGACGATTTGCAGCATGTTTTCTTGCCACTCATCCGGTGAATCGGTCCGTAAGCCTTCAAACAGGATGGTTTGTGTGCTGCCTTCCACGTCACGCCTGAATTTCAACTCAAACAATTTGGCATCAAGATGGCCGGATAGAACTTTTTTAAAGTTTGTTAAAAATAGTTCCTGTGCCTCGTGTTCAAGCATTTGAAACGGCTGGCTAATTTGGTGGTAGATCTCACCTGTTTCTTTTTTTACATAAACATTAAAGATTTCTTTAATCTGCAAAAGATAGTTGTCTAGTTTAAATTGTTTTCGGATATTAGCAATGTCTTTTTTATTCATTAGTTTCAACTCCCATTTCTGATTATACTGTTCGCTAGAGAAAATAGTAATACTTGATATTTATTAATTTTACTAATAGCAGCACAAAAAAGGCCATTCAAAAAGTCATTGAGTAACTGACTTTTTGAATAGCCTAATTGAACCTAATTAATTATGTTCTTCTTTCTTTAAACCTTCTAATTGATTTTGCCTCTGTTTTTGCCTCTTTTGAAGAAATGAGCTCCTCAAAGTAAATAATTTGATTAAAAATTTCTATTGTTGTCCATCCGCGTTGTTACTGAATGGTCGTAAATGACCCCCGAATTGGTTGGATCATCTGATGTCACGTTTCCATCTGGAAGGTGTTCGTTGATACCACCATTAAAATGGTTATCACCTACAAGGTTTTCACGTCGTTTTACTACAACAAGGATTTTTCCTTCTTTAACAAAGCCTTCATAACGATCGGCTTCTTCTTCAGGAATCCCCATACCAATTAATGCACCAGCTAGTCCGCCAGCTCCTGCTCCAACAGCTGCCCCAGTCAGGGTGGCTGCAATTGGTCCAGCGGCTAGAATTGGCCCCACACCTGGTATTGCAAGGGCACCCACGCCTGCCAGCAGGCCGACAAGTCCGCCAAGTACACCGCCTGTTGCCGCACCGGCAGCGAGTCCTTCTTCCGTCTTCGTACCCGTGGCATCATTAATTCCATTTACTTCGTCTTTGTTTTTCCCGATTACCGAAATATCCTCAGGTGGATAACCCTGCCGTTTTAGGTCTTCGACCGCCTGGATGGCCTCATTTTCAGTATCGTAAACTCCCACCAGGTGCTTTTCATGTTCATACATTGAAATTCCTCCTTTGTACGAGTAGTCCTTATTACAAATACCCGCACGGAGGAGGAATGAAACATTTGTTTATTCATCCAGAAATAAAAAAACAAAAAATAAGAAAAAGCCCATGGAGGCTTTTTCTTATTTTAAGCGATAGGAGTAGCTTGCTTTTAATTAGTAAAAGCAAGTTGCTCCAATGATGATTAACAAAATGAATAATACAACGATTAATGCAAAGCCGCCGCCATAACCAAAGCCTCCGCCGCCGTATCCGTAACCTCCGCAGCCACAGCCACCAAATCCACCGAATCCTCCGTAACCGAACATAAGTAAAACCCCTTTCTATCCGTATTTTTTAATTAATAAAATCCTCCGCCGTATCCGCCCATAAAGGACGCACCGATAATAATTAGAAGGATAAATAAAACAACCACTAAAGCGAATCCTCCGCCGTATCCTGCACCATCCATATCAAAAACCTCCTTTTCAACTACTCCCTACAAAGTATGATTAAATTCAAAAGATGTAAGGGCTCTTCCAAATGAAGCCTATCGGTTTTTTTGTACGTAAATACGATGGATACACGACTTGTTGCTCCACTATCTCCTTAAATGAAAGAAAGCCCATTTTACAAATAAGTAAAAGGGCACTTAAATTTATAGTTTGATAAAAAAATAGTAAGAAGAAACTACTATAAGGACTAGGCAAATGATAATGATTGTAAATACATAGGCTGCTTGGATGGCCGCTGGTACAACCGGGACTAACAACAGCAATAAACCTGTTATCACAAAGACCTTCCCGCCAAACCGGTGCGTTTTTTTCCAAACATCCTCATTCGCTAACGTCCATGGTGTACGGATTCCAACAAAATAATTAGGCTTGAATTTGGGACTCAAGTTGCCAATAAAGATAAATAATAAACCAACAAGTTCAGGTACGACGTATTTTGGATTCACGATTCCTAATCCGCTTGAAATTTGCACCAACTGAATTAAGAAAAGAAAGCATAGTATTCCATTCATGATTCGAAAATAGGGTCCTTGAAAACGCTGGAAATTACTTTTCTTTGGATCAATTTTAGGTAATACACTTGTTAATAGGTACAAAACAATCATGATTCCAGGTAATAAAAATAAACCAAAAGATTTTTGATTATAGTCATCTGGGGCACCTTTATAGTTCCAATGCACGGCGATCCGGTCTGGTAAATAAGGATAAGAAATAAACGTTAAAATGATGCTCATTATTATGATAGCCAATCCAAACCCATATTTTTTCATTTCAAATCCCCCTCTTCATCCTTTCTAAGGAAGTCCATAAACCACGTGACGACATCTTCAAACACAGTTGTATTGAGAGAATAGATCACTTGCTGGCCTTTTTTTTCCGAATCGACCAAGTTTGCCTGCTTTAATAAATTCAAATGGTGCGAAATGCTTGGTTTGGTCATATTAAAATGCTCAGCAATTTCTCCAGCAGATAAATCTTTCTTTTTAAGTAAATGGAGAATTTTCCTTCTGCTCGGATCGGATAATGCCTTAAAAGCATCATTCATGTTAAAGCCTCTTTTCTCGTTAAAAATCCCCGTAATCCTTAATTAGGTATTTAGACAATTATCTAAATATAGAATATGCCCAGGGATAAAAAAGGTCAATATTTCCTGTAAAATATTCACAAAAATATCTAAAAATGAATTGTGAATATAGTCAAAAAAAATGGCAAACGGATATCCGTATACCATTAAGGAATTAAAAGGTCCACTCACTTCTACCCTGCATAGTTTTCATTTTCTTCAATAATCGATACACCATGAATGGTTGCGTTTGTTTGTTGTGCTTGGATCTGGTTCTTTGCGTCTTCCTCACTCGCAGCATTTACATTCTTAAAAAAAGTGACTCCGCCAAACTCATATTCAACAGAGAAGGTCTTTTGTTTGGTTTGATCCATCTTTTATACCTCCTTTCTTAAGCAGTACTTTAACGAACATTGGCAAATTTTTGTTGTGATATAACCGTCTTAATTATCTCCCATTCTCCTTTGATTTATGTTTCCACTACAACGAACTTACCAAAGGTGATTTTATCAATAACATTTCAATTAACTAAACTGGCAGGAAAAATGAATTCATATGGAGAAACTTTAATAACAATCGTGATTAAGGGGTGGTTTTTAAAAAATTGCTAATAAAATTGTTATTATCTAAATAACATTCACAGGAGAAGAAAAAACATGAGAGTGAAAGACATTACAGTTAAAAAAAACCTATCTGTAGATGAATTAATCAGGTTTATTGAAACAGCCAATAAATTTGAAAGCGATATAAAAATGAAAAGAGCGAATTTCACGGTCGATGCTAAAAGCATTATTGGTATCCTAACCATCGTGAGGGCTGGAATTGATGTAACCATCACAGCTAAAGGTGATGATGATGAAGAAGCATTGAAGGCAATTATAAATTTATTGATATAAAAAAGGAACAACTTACTTTAAGTCGATATCGATGTAATGAGAAAGAGGAATTAAATAGCAGAGGATTCATAGATGGAAGTAGTTCAGTTTTGCTGCTTGAAAAATCAGACGGGCAAATTCTCTGAAAATAGGGCAGCTTGGAACGGTTTGAGGATAAATTATATCAGTTGTGTACGAATTCGAGGTATCTTCGGACAACATGTGGCTATATTATTTCTGCCCTGTCCGAAGTCGAGACAACTTCGGACACCAGAAGGTAAAATGACTTCAG
>NZ_JBALNF010000054.1:22632-96631 GCF_036962465.1 Neobacillus vireti | reverse complement strand
GATTAAAGGAGTGTTTTAATGAATTATGAATTAGTAGAAACATTTGCTGTATTAGCGAAAACGATGAATGTAACAAAAACAGCAGAAAAGCTTTTTTTATCCCAGTCTACTGTGAGCTATCGATTAAAAGCTCTCGAAGATGAGCTGGGTGTTACGTTAGTCGAAAGGGACCGAGGTTTTAAACATATAAAATTAACGGACCATGGAAAATACTTTCTCTCGATTGCATTAGAATGGCAGAATATTAATGATAAAATTCAGAATTTCAGTTCTTCTCCATTCAAAAAAACAGTATCCATAGGAGTAGTTGATAGCGTTAATAACTATTTGTTTTCAAGGATTTATCAAGAAATACTTAGAAATAACTCCAATGTACAGTTAACGGCAAAAACTCTCCATACAGCTGAAATTTATGATCAAATCGAATCCAGAATTATTGATATAGGGTTCGCTCTTAACCATATCACCTTGCCTCAAATTGAATCAGTAAAAATATTAGAAGAGGATATGGTGTTAGTTACTAAAGGAAAGGACTTTGCTAATTTAAAGGAAGTCGATCCGCAGGAACTAAATCCTAATAATCAAATCTTTATAAACTGGGGTGAAGATTACTTAAACTGGCATAATAAATATATACAACATAATTCTTCACCTAAATTAATCACAGATTCTGCTTTGTTGTCATTTGAAATACTTGATGAAGATTCTTGGTTCATTGCCCCATATAGTGTTGTTAATAAATTGAGGGAAAAGTTTCCTGTCCATCTGTTACTGTTTAAAGAGTTAGCACCAAAAAGAACTATTTACATGATTAGTAATAAAAATCCACTTTACAGTAATAGGGATGCGATCAGTGAATTTAAACAACTTATTAATCATTACATGATTGCACAGGTAAGATGGCAGCAAGAGTTTAAAGAAGGTTTATTAAAACCAAGCTTGTAAACTTTGTTTTTGGATGTTATTTGTAATGTGTTCTATCAAGCCCTTGAATTACGCTAATTCTTAGCATATTCAAGGGCTTTTTTTTTTTAAGCATTCAATGTAAATATTAATTTACTCTCATTAATTATCGACAATAATCAAATTTGTCGATAATTAACATGTAAAAATACCGTTTTTAATTAATGTAAGCGATTGCTACTATTAAATTAGATTTTCGGAAATAAAACTATAAACCTAATTTAAGGTGGCGAATTAATTATGCAAACATTTAATCGTACTTTTGAAAGACCGGCCAAAGAATGGAATGGAAAATTTGCTAATATAGCTACACCAATCATTGGTGATGTAATGGGCAGACAGAATATCATGGATTTTAGAATTAGACCGATCTGGTCAGGTGCTCGTTGCGTTGGACCTGCTTTAACTGTTATGACTTATCCTTCAGATAACTTAATGATTCATCTGGGAGTTAGTTTAGCACAAGAAGGCGATATTCTTGTAGTTGATGCAGGAAATTATCCAAATGCAGGTCTATGGGGAGAAATCTTAACAATTAATGCAATGTACCGTAAAATTAGCGGCCTCATCATCGATGGCGGAGTAAGAGATATTAAAGAAATTGAAGAACTGGGTTTTCCAATGTTTGCATCTGGAATAAACGCTCGGGGTGGTTACAAAAGTAATCCAGGAACAGTAAATATGCCAGTATCTTGTGGAGGAGTGGCAATTTGCCCAGGAGACTTAATTGTAGCGGATGAAAACGGTGTAGCGGTAATTCCAAAGGCGGATATTGCAGAAGTTTATGAAAAATGTCTAGCAAAAATTGAGGCAGAACAAAAAATCATGAAGCAACTTAGACAAGGAAAAGATACGTTAGAAATCATGAATATGGAAAACGAATTGGATAAACTTGGGATTCTAGTAAAATAATCTGGGTGAGGCGACTTTTAAATGAAAACATTTATTTTTGACCCCATTGATCCAAGTGCATTACAATATGCAAAAGAAAAACTAGATGTAGTTACTTGGACTGATAAAGAGATTAATAATTATTCGCTCGCGGAAGCAGTGATTGTACGAACTTTTAAAATGACAAAAGAAGTAATCGACCAAATGCCAAATCTTAAAATTATCGCAAAACATGGTGTTGGCGTAGATAATATCGACCTGGATTATGTTAAAAGTAAAGGGATTAGAGTTACAAACACTCCCCAAGCCAACATGCACTCCGTGTCTGAATTAGTTATTGCTCTTGCATTAAATTGTGCGAGAAAAGTCAGCTTATCTCAAAAATTAGTAGAAAAGGGGATTAGCAAAAATTCTCCCGTTGAACTAGCAGGATTTGAATTACAAGATAAGACAATCGGCTTAATAGGATTAGGACGAATTGGATCATTAGTTGGCCATAAATTAAACGCTGCCTTTAATATGAATGTATTAGTTTATGATCCATATACAACCCAATCAAAATGTCAAGAAGAAGGCTTTACTAAATATGAGAGCCTAGAAGATTTATTAAAAGAAAGTGATATAGTTAATATTTCGGTTCCATTGACAAAAGAAACGGAAAATTTGATTTCAGCACGTGAGCTCTCACTTATGAAAAAGAATGCTATTTTAATTAACACTGCAAGAGGAAAAATTATTAATGAACAGGACCTCTATCATGCATTAAAAAATGGTGAGATTTTTGGTGCTGCATTAGATGTTTTTGCAGAGGAACCGATCTCGATAGATCACCCATTATTAACATGTGATAATTTCATTGGAACCCCTCACAATGGTGCAAACACTGTTGATGCACTAATTCGTATGGGTACAGGAGCTGTGGATGAAATTGTTAGAGTAATGAAACATATGGAGGCCTTATCAGTCATTGCATAAGCATGTTAAATAATTGATCGAAAAAGATCTTCAATATTTAAAACAAAAAAGGCATTAAAAAAAATGCCTTTTTTGTTTTAATCAACTATGTTCTAGCTGATCTTAATTATGCTCATAAGAGGATACCGGTTCATTCCATAGGTATAAATCAGATGAAGCTTATCTAGTAGGAGAAGTGAAAAAAAAGATTGATGCCTATTTAGACATTGAAGGGATTATCGAGATTGCAAAGGCACATGATGTTGACGCTATCATCCCGGATATGGATTTTTATCAGAAAGTATCCATTTTTAAAAACGTTGTGAAGATGAAGGGATTATCTTTATTGGCCCTAAATCAAAGCATTTGGATATGTCTGATGATAAAAGTAAAAGCACGTCATAAGGCGGTTGCAGCAAATATTCCCGTTATTCCAGGAACGGATGGCCCAATTGGCAGCCTGGAAGAAGTGAAGGCTTTGGAAGAGACCATGGCAATCATTTCAATTAAATGATCACTATATTGTTTACCAGAAATATCGAAATGGATCGGAAAGTGGTATTTGAAGAAGCAATATAACTTTAGGAATACCATGAGTAAAAGAAAGTACTCTTACGAAATTGATGAACTAGAGCAACTAGTTTGTTCTAACATTAAGACCTTCCTATACATTAGGAAGGCTCAGACTGGCGACAAATCCAGAAAATTAAGGGTTTGATGGCAGTCTTTTTTGCATAATTGGGATATTGATCATTATTTGAGGGGATGAAATGCTAAGTAAGAATACACTGATAAATCAATTTCTACTTGTTATATCATTGAAACGAAAGGGATTATCCGAAAAAGAATCGTGGTCTAATGGATAAAGAAAGGATGACTGAACTTATCCAACAGTATTGAATAAAAGTCGGATTCTTTCATAATTTCACTATCTTCATCGATAGTATGCGTCAAGAAAGTACATACTTGTTTCATGATTCATATGAATATATAATACGTTCAAATCAAAGTTAAGGAGGGATAAAAGAAGGAGAAAAATCGGATCTTTGGATTACCGAAAATTCCGGCTATGATTACTGCATAATCAATTTAGAGTATAATCACTATTAGTTTAAGCAGGTTGTATTTAGAAATAATAGGTTTATAGGGGGAGATTTATTGACTGAAATTACAATATGGGTCGCATTTGCAGGGGGATTATTAGCATTTATTTCTCCTTGCTGCCTACCTTTATATCCATCGTTTATCTCTTATATTACTGGTGTAACAGTGGGAGAAATAAAAAATCAGCAAAGTCATTCTAATACTAGAAAAATAGTCCTCTTACATTCTATTTGTTTTTCCATCGGCTTTACAATTGTTTATTTTGCATTGGGTTTTTCAGCGAGCTTCATCGGAAAAATCTTTTCTGACTATAATAATTTAATAAGAATGCTAGGTGGCATTTTTCTTGTAGCAATGGGGACCTTTATGTTAGAAATTTTCAAACCAAGTTTTTTAATGAAGGAACACCGCTTCCAGTATACAAAAAAGAAAGTGAAATTTTTAAATTCAGTTATTGTGGGAATTGTTTTCGGGGCAGGGTGGTCTCCTTGTATAGGACCTATTTTTGGAGCGATTATGTATACTAATATCATGTATCCTACCCAAACTCTTTTTAATATTGCTGCCTATTCATTGGGGTTCTGTATCCCATTTATAATAATGGCGTTTTTCATCAGCAAGACAAAAGTAATATTAAAATATTCAGCGTTACTAATGAAAATCGGTGGCGTTTTAATGATTCTCATTGGATTAATGATATTTTTTGATAAAATGACATACATAACGATATGGGGTTCTCAAATACAGTATTTTTTTGAGGACATGCTCAGCAAATAAACATATGAAACTCTCAACTAATTAACAAGTATGAATGCGGCCAAATTTAGCCAGCAAAACGGGAGTTTGTTATTAAAACAAACTCCCGTTTATATATATTGGTTCTACAAGGTAGTTTTAACTTTTTGCTGCAGGAATTCGTCAGTCGTAATTACATTGGCATACATACCGTTAAGTGCACTGACAAACGCATAATGAACCTGTTCAGCTGGTACGACTTTATCTTGATAAGATAACTCCCTTGTCGCACATGCATCTTCAATAAGTGTGGTTTCAAAGCCTAAATCCACTGCAGCTCTGACTGTTGCATCAATACACATATGTGTCATCATACCTACAACCACTACCTTGGTTACTCCTTTTTCCTTTAATTTGCTTTCTAATTCAGTCTTTAAAAAGCTGTTAGGGAAATGTTTTCTGATAATACTTTCGTGTTCTAATGGTAGAACACTTTCATGTAGTTTAACTCCCTCCGTATCTGGAAGAAAGAAGCCTGCCTCTGGACTATTTGCGATATGCTGGACATGAAAAATATGATCTTTGTTATTTTGTCTAAACCAATCAAGAACTTTAGCAGCATTAGCGGCTGCTTTATCAGGATTGCTTAACTCCATCTTTCCATTTGGAAAATAGTCATTTTGAATATCGACAATGATTAAAGCTGTGCTCATTTGTTTCACCTCATTTAAAAATTAAGTACAATAAAATAATAAATAATATCTTGATTTTTATCGATACTTTGATGAAACACTTTTAGATTAAATGATTTCACGGTGAAAGGAATTTATAATGGATATCGATCAAATTGATTTTCAGATTCTCCGGTTACTAACCGAAAATTCACGTGTCCAATGGAAGGACTTGGGCGAAAAAATTCATATGACGGGGCAGGCAGTAGGAAACCGTATTAAAAAACTTGAAGATAGTGGTGTCATTAAAGCCTACTCACTAATAATCGATGAAATGAAGCTGGGATTGATCTTTACCGCGTTTGTCATTGTTCATATGAAATCAGCAAATCATGATGCTTTTATTCGGTTTATTAAAGATCGAAAAGAAGTAGTTGAAGCTCACCGAGTATCTGGGCAAGGCTGTTACCATTTAAAATTAAAAGTTAAATCCCAAGACCAATTGAATCAACTTCTCAATAAACTTCTCGATCATGGGAACTATAATTTAAATCTATCCATACAGGAAATTAAACAACAACACTCTTTGAATAGCATATTACAATAAATGTTTGCTCTTACCCGTTAATAGGAAAACCAACCAACTGAATGATAAAAACAGCAAAAAGGTATAATTCTCTCCGATTTTGAGAGTATTATACCTTTTTTGCTTAGGGAGACATCCATATTGTAGAATTTCAACATTTCTATTTTTTACTTTTCTTTATTATGCTCCCCCCACTGGCACATTTCTTGGATAATAGGCCAAAGACTTTGCCCTTTTTCAGTAAGGCTGTATTCGACCTTTGGAGGAATTTGTGGATATTCCTTACGATGAACTAAACCATCGTTCTGCATTTCCTTTAATGTAGAACTGAGTGTTTTATAGGTTATCTTCCCTAGCATACGCTGAAGTTCATTATAGCGGACTGTACCGTTCCTTGATAAATAGTAAATAATTAGCAGTTTCCATTTACCGTTAATAATGGAGAGTGTATAGCCAAAAAAAGGTTCTTGGCTTTCAGAAATTTTCTCGTTTCTATCAGACATATTAACAGTGGATCTTTTTATCATTACACTATCCTCCTAGATAGTATGCGTCATAAAAGTGCATACTTGTTTGTAAATGTATATTGACTATATAATACATTCGAATCCAAGTAAAGGAGGATTCAAATATTTGTTTTTTAAGAGAGTGCTATATGAATTAATGTTTTTCAACTATGAAAAACATCATTAGGAGGATAAATTAAGTATGTTATCACAACATTATCAAGACAACATAGACACATTACTAAAGAAAATCCAAGAAGCTGAGGCGATTGTGGTTGGTGGCGCTGCTGGGATGTCTGAGGCTATTGGACATAGTTTTTATCATACTGATACAAATTTTCTAAAACATTTTGGAAAATTTGCAGATAAATATGGTATTAAAAACCTTTTTGAGGGCTTTTATTACCGATTTTCTACAAGAGAAGAACGGTGGGCTTTTCTTGCAACTGAAATCAAATTTATATATGATGCCGAAGCCGGTCGCCCATACCTTGACTTATTGCAACTACTTCAAGGCAAAAATTATTTCATTGTTACAACGAATCAAGACTCACAGTTTTCCAAAACTTTCCCTGAAGAAAAAGTATCCCCAATTCAAGGTGATTTGCGTTATTTTCAATGCGGTTCCCGTTGCCATGATCAGGTTTATTATAATAAAGAGCTAGTTGAGAACATGTATGCAAACATAGATGGAACCAAAATTCCAACAGAATTAATTCCATTATGTCCAAAGTGCGGGCAGGAAATGGAACCATGGGTGCGCTCTTATGTATTTCTGGAAGGTAGCTCTTACAGAAAAGAATTAAGAAAATACAATGAGTTTCTTATAAAAAACAAAGATAAAAAGGTTCTCTTTCTGGAATTAGGTGTGGGAACCATGACACCGATGTTCATCAAAGAGCCATTCTGGAACATGACTTACAGTTGGCCAGGCGCATTCTATATTACCATCAATCCAAAGGACGCATTGCTGCCAAGGGAACTGAAGGATAAGGGACTCGCCATTCATGAAGATATTGCCGTGGTATTGCAAGGTGCTTTGAACAAGAGAGAAAAAAGAGATATGGATATTGGATAAGTACTGAGCCATACGGCTTCGCATTACACGAATTCAATAAGCAAAATTGATTCATCAAAATGTTGGATTAAAAATGGGGGTTCATATGGAAGAGAAGTATCAAGAAGTTTTAAGCAAAATCAAGAAGGCTGACTACATTGTAATCGGCGCAAGTAACGGCCTAACCATTTCGGAAGGTTATAATATCTTTGAAGAGGATTCGTCCTTTCTGGAACATTTTGGTGATTTTCGTAAAAAGTATGGTTTTCGTAGTATCCTACAGGGATCTTTTTATCCATATCTTTCGGAGGAAGAAAAGTGGGCATTTTTTAGCCGTATGTACGCCTACTTTTTAAACAACAAGGAAGCTAGTCCTGTTATGAAGAACCTTTATGAACTGGTGAAGGATAAAAATTATTTTGTGGTTACCTCTAATACAGATTCTCATTTTACACTGGCAGGATTTCAAAAGGAACGCCTTTTCGAAATAGAGGGCAATAGTCGGTATTTGCAATGTTCTCATGGTTGCCATAATCGAATTTATCCAGGTGACGAAATATTGAGTAAAATGGCCCAACACCAAGAGAATGGAAAAGTCCCTCTGGATCTTATTCCTATGTGTCCAGAGTGCGACGGCCCAATGCAAGTCCATGTCGAAGTCGATCGGTATTTTCTAAGAGGCCAGTCTTGGCAAACAAGCTATCAGGCTTATCAGGAGTTTATCCATAATGCTCATGGTAGAAAATTAGTCCTGCTGGAATTAGGCGTAGGTGCCAGAAACCAATTGATTAAAGCCCCATTTATGAATTTAACTAGCATAGAGGAAAATGCAACCTATATTACTTTTAATAGAGGATCCGAGCTTTTTATTCCAGATGTAATTGCTTCTAAATCCATTGGGATCGACGGTAATATTGCGGAAGTGTTACAGCATTTGGTGCAGATGAAATAAGCTGTTTATTAGAATCGTTCATAAGGCTTTTTGATTGGTTGGCAGACAGGATCATTCGGAACATTCGCTAGAAACATCATTCATGCAGTATTAGCACTATTTTTTGTCTGGTCACCCAAGAGGTGAGAATCGATAAATCCAAATATTCGCATTTCCTATTAGTATTTTACCTGATATTGAATAAAGGAGTAGGGGAACATTGATTGAAAAGCATTATACCATTAAATCGAGTACGGGATTTGCCCGTCCAGCAAGAATATTGGTAGAAATCTCTAATAAATATTTATCAAAACTAGTTCTCGAATATAAGAGGAATTCTGTTGAATTAAATTACTCACTTCACTCTGTAATGGAAGTTATGTCTTTGGGAATTATACCTGGTTCTCAATTTATTATAAGGGCTAAAGGGGTTGACGCGCACCAAGTTTTACAATTGATAGAGGACCATTTTAATAAAATGGATTTAATAAATTGAATTAGATAGATGACAAAAAAGTATTATTTTGTAATTTAAAAGGAAATTAATTACATAATTCATAAAATATTCACAGACCTAGCCTGCAAATTAATTTACAATACAGTAAAAAAGCAGTTATTGATAGTGTTAATGTTAATAAAGGGAGAATTCCTGTAATTTTCTAAGGAAAAGATTATATTTTGCTTAAAAAATTAATATGAAAATTAATTAATTTTAATTTCATTGGAATCTATATATTGAAGATTTTAGTATAGTTGCTAATTTTTCAAATAATAATAGTATAATTTGGAGATGATGTTTATGATGTGGACAATAATTTCAATTATTCTTATTAGTTTACTAAAAATATTAGTAACTTGTCTTCCAACCGGTACAGTTGAATGGTTAATTAAGAAATTTGAGACTCATTCAAAACTTAATGTCGAAAATATCACTTTAACTATAGACGGAAAATACCTGAACGGTGAAGAAAAAATTAAAGTGATTAATGAGTTTAATGAGGCTACCTTTATAAAGAAACATTACATATTCCCGGGGATGGAAGAAGTTATTTTAAAGCCGGAGGATAGTAAAACACCCATAATTATTAATACTAAAACAGGCAAAAAAGAAGTTAGGTTATTTTTATATAGATACAATGACCGCGTGGATGTTGTTAAACAGTATAACAAGAAATTGGTGGCATATAGTTTGTTGTCTGAAAATCTTCAAAAACTGTCTGTTTAATAAACTAAGGCTCAGTTAGAAAACTGAGTCTTTTTATAATCCCTGATATGGTGTGATGGTTCCTTCGGAACAATTATAACGAAACACAACCTATTTGGAACATATAAAAGACACATTGAAAAAAATTTCAAATAATTTCCCATTTTGTCAACATCCCTTAAATCAATATACTGATACTTATCTAGATGATGTGAAGCAGGCGTCGCGAAGTATTACTTTAGAAGAATGGAAAATTGTGGCTTCTTCTTTCCAAGGTACTTCTGGAAGACATGAATTTAGATTGCAATTTGATAAGGTAAAAGATTTGGAAATTCACGCATTGTATTTTAGATGAAAGTAGGATTATATATATAAATAGATACGAAAAAGGCCGCCTAATCACTCATTTGGCTGACGTTTGTTTATAATCTGAAGTTCAGATATATGAATTTTAAACAAACGGCTTTACTTTATTTTAAGTTGGTATGATCTAAAGGGGGGGCTTTTAAGCCCCTAAACTTTATTTCTCAAGACACCGAGAAATAAAGTTAGTGTTTTTAGACGAATATTTACAAAATACTTGATATTGTATTTATTTTAATATNNTAATTAAATAATCATTTTAAATAAATAATTATTATTAATTAAAAATCTTAATAATTAATTTCTTTTTAGGTTAGATTTTTTAGGTTCTAATTTGTGAAATAATGAACATATATTAAAATCAAAATGGAGGAAACACTATGGATCAAGTATTTTTGGCAAGGTTTCAGTTTGCTGTAACCACAATCTATCACTTTTTCTTTGTTCCACTTTCAATAGGACTGGTTTTTATTGTTGCTTTAATGGAAACCATGTATGTAATAAAGAAAAAAGAGATTTACAAAAAAATGGCGAAATTCTGGGGCCATTTGTTTTTGATTAACTTTGCCGTAGGGGTTGTAACAGGCATTATTCAGGAATTCCAGTTTGGGATGAACTGGTCTGATTATTCACGATTTGTAGGGGATGTTTTTGGTGCACCACTAGCAATTGAAGCATTGCTTGCATTTTTTATGGAGTCAACATTTATAGGACTTTGGATTTTTGGGTGGGACCGATTACCTAAAAAAGTTCATCTAACAAGTATTTGGCTTGTTTCAATCGGTACTTTTCTCTCGGGATTCTGGATTCTTACAGCTAATTCTTTTATGCAGCATCCAGTTGGTTATGCCTTGAAAAATGGGCGGGCAGAGATGAACGATTTTCTTGCCCTCATTAAGAACGGACAACTATGGGTTGAATTTCCACATGTCATAACAGGTGCCTTATGTACAGGAGCCTTCTTTGTGGCTGGAATCAGTGCTTACAATCTCTTGAAGAGAAGACATATTCAATTTTATAAACAATCAATGAAGCTAGCCATAATCATTGGATTGATTGGAAGCTTAGGTACTGCACTTAGCGGTCACGGACAGGCTCAATATCTAGTAAAAACTCAGCCGATGAAAATGGCTGCGGCGGAGGCAATATGGACGGACACCTCTGATCCTGCGGCCTGGTCTGCATTTGCCATCATTGATATAGCCAAAAAGGAAAACAAGTTTGAAGTGAATATCCCATATGCTCTAAGCTTCCTGTCCTATTCCAAATTTGAAGGCAGCCTAAAAGGTATGGAGACACTTCAGAAGGAATATTCGCAGAAATATGATACGAAAATGGGTAAAGGGACGAACTATATTCCACCTGTTAAAACAACGTATTGGAGTTTCCGACTTATGATCGGGTTTGGCGTGGCTATGATCTTATTGTCAATTTCCGGCTTATATTTATGGAAAAAAGATAGATTGGATCGTAATAAATTGTTTTTACAATTATTGCTGCCTGCGATTTCCTTTCCATTCCTAGCTAATACGTTCGGATGGATTATGACCGAAGTCGGCCGCCAGCCGTGGACTGTTTTTGGGCTGATGACCACCGCAGATTCTGTTTCACCCAATGTTTCTGCCGGCAGTGTTTTACTTTCCATTATTATGTATGTCCTCATTTTTACTGTTTTGGCCATCGTAATGATATATTTAATGATTCGGGAAATCAAAAAGGGGCCGTTCGCTCATGAGGATAACTTGAATGCAACGATAGATCCATTTAGTAAGGTAGGTGCTTAGAATGGAATTAAGTGAATTATGGTTTATCCTAATTGCTGTTTTATTTACCGGGTTCTTCTTTTTAGAAGGATTTGATTTTGGGGTTGGTATGGCCACCCGGTTTTTAGCTCGGAGTCAAACAGAACGCTCTATCATGGTAAATACAATCGGGCCTTTCTGGGATGCCAATGAGGTTTGGTTATTAACAGGGGGCGGTGCGATATTCGCGGCTTTTCCGAATTGGTATGCAACAATGTTCAGTGGTTATTATATTCCGTTATTAGTTGTATTGCTTGCCTTAATAGCTCGGGGCGTTTCCTTTGAATTCCGCAGCAAAATCCCAAGTTCCCAGTGGACAAATAGTTGGGATTGGGCTCTCTTTTTCGGGAGCCTATTGCCTCCGTTTTTGCTTGGTGTTTTATTTACAAGTATGCTTAAAGGAATGCCCATCGACAAAGACATGAACATGTCTGCCGGATTCATAGATTTTATAAATATCTATTCTTTATGGGGCGGGCTTACGGTCACGTTATTATGCTATTTGCACGGTTTGAACTATTTAACGCTAAAAACAGAAGGAGAGCTCCGTAAACGATCGGCGTCCTTGGCTAAAAAAATAGTCTTCGCCGTTCTTGGAGCCCTCGCCGTCTTTGTTGGACTTTCCTGGTTAATGACGGATATTTTCCAGGTACGCCGTATACCAGAGCTGATTCTTGCTGCCTTGGTTGTCATAATCTATGCGCTGTCATACATGTTTATTTCTAAAAAGCGTGAAGGCTTAGCTTTTACTATGTCCGGACTTGGCCTAATTTGCACCGTCCTGGTGATTTTCACTGGGCTTTTCCCAAGAGTAATGATCAGTTCTATTAACAAGGCTTTTGATTTAACCGTTTATAATGCTTCAAGCGGAGCATACTCTTTAAAAATCATGACAATCGTAGCGCTGACCATTCTGCCGTTTATTTTAGGTTATACAATCTGGAGTTATTATATCTTCAGGAAACGTGTAACAGACAAGGAGCATTTAACGTATTAATGGAAAAGTCGTTGTTCTCTTACAAAGGAATCAAGCATTTACTGCTGGTCTTGGGGTTGCTGACATCTCTTCAGGCGATCATGATTATCCTGCAGGCCTATTATTTAGCGAACTCAATCTCCTCCCTTTTTGGAGGAGATTTGTTTTATACTGTCTGGAAAAAATTGCTTTACTTTTTCCTTGCCCTACTTTTCCGGCAATCCCTGACCTTTGTTAGAAAAAGGCTTGTATATCGCTTTGCCACTGAAACTAGTGTGAATTTACGTGCCGCCGTCTTAAAAAAATTATTCCAGTTGGGGCCGCGTTTTGTGAAAGAGCAAGGATCTGGTCAGACAGTTACTTTAATTATGGAAGGAACAATGAAATTTCATCGTTATTTGGAACTTTTTTTGCCGAAATTAGTAAATACGGTCATTATTCCGGCCGCGATTTTTGTGTTTATCTTTTTTGAAAATATCCGTTCCGCTGTTATTTTAATCCTTGCGTTGCCAATATTGATTATTTTCATGATTCTTCTCGGCTTGGCAGCCAAAGAAAAGGCGAACCGGCAGTATAAATCATACCAAATGTTATCCAATCATTTTGTCGATTCCCTTAGAGGAATTGAGACAATGAAATATTTAGGTATAAGTCAAAAGCATTCAGAAAAAATCCATTTTGTAAGTGAAGGTTACCGAAAAAATGTAATGGCAACATTAAGAATTGCCTTTTTATCTACGTTTGCCCTTGATTTTATTACGATGCTCTCTATCGCAACTGTGGCTGTTTTTCTAGGACTAGGCCTAATTAATGGGAGTATGGAATTAAAAACGGCTTTAACTGTTCTCATCTTGGCACCAGAATATTTTCTGCCAATTCGTGAAGTGGGAGCGGATTATCATGCAACACTTGATGGAAAGGAGGCAGGTGCTAAACTACAGGGGATTCTGCAAAAGGAATCGATTAGACAAAATAAGAAATCTATCCCTGCATGGAATGAATCAAGCGTCTTTTCGGTAAAAAATATCAGTTTGTATTTTGATGGGCAGCGGCATAAAGGATTAAAGAATCTTCATTTTACTGTTTCCGAGAGAAAGAAAATCGGCATCATTGGTGCAAGTGGGTCTGGTAAATCAACATTAATTGATCTAATAAGCGGTTTTCTGGCACCCTCAGAAGGTGAATTTATAATTGATGGTAAAAAGTGCAATCATCTATGCCATGAGGACTGGCAACAGCAGTTAACTTATATCCCTCAGCATCCATACCTTTTTTCCGATACTGTTTTTAACAATATTCGTTTTTATGAGCCAAGTTCAAATGACCAGGAAGTGAAAGCTGCTGCCGATGCCGCGGGCCTTACGGAGTTTATTGAATCCCTCCCTAGAGGGTTAAATACCAAGGTAGGGGAAGGCGGACGAGATTTAAGTGGAGGACAGGAGCAGCGGATTGCGCTTGCCCGGGCCTTCTTGGGGAACCGTCCAATCTTACTGTTAGATGAACCCACAGCGCAATTGGATATTGAAACGGAATATGCGTTAAAGGGGACAATGCTTCAATTATTTAATGATAAATTAGTATTCTTTGCAACCCACCGCCTTCATTGGATGTTGGAAATGGATCAAATCCTGGTTTTGGATAATGGGAAAATTGTGGAGGCTGGTACTCATGAACAATTACTTGCCCACCAAGGATATTATTATCGACTTGCCAAAACGTTTCTGGAGGGGAAATAATGGACAAGAAAAAATGGATCCTACCCTATCTAAAGCAATATAACGGTTCGTTTATGCTCGTGGTTTTTCTTGGAACGCTTACAATCCTCTTTAGTGGAGGATTGATGTTTACATCCGGCTACTTAATTTCTAAATCTTCGACCCGTCCGGAATCAATTTTAATGGTGTATGTGCCAATAGTCGGCGTACGTACATTTGGAAATGGTCGGGCGGTATTAAGCTATGTGGAAAGATTGACTGGGCATCAGTTCATTTTGAAAATACTGTCCGAGTTGCGTGTCCGTTTATATAAAATTATTGAACCGCAAGCACTTTTTCTGAGGTCCCGTTATGGAACAGGAGACATTCTAGGGATTCTAGCCGACGATATTGAACATTTGCAGGATTTTTATCTAAAGATCTTATTTCCATCGATTGTTTCCCTTATGATTTATGCCATGATCCTTATCGGTACAGGTATATTTTCACTTTGGTTTTCATTTCTTATGGCTATAATAGCCGGTTTGCTAATTATTGTAGGTCCAATCCTTTCTTATATCTATATGAAGAAAAAAAATGAACAGTTTAAACAAGGAAGACTCCGACTTTACCAGCAGTTTACCGATGCTGTGTTCGGCATTAGTGATTGGCTTTTTAGTGGGAGATACATGGATTTTGTTAAGCGATACGAAACACAGCAGTTTGAGTTGCAGGAAATTGAGAGAAGGAAGAAGGCATTTATTAATTGGCGGGATCTATTCAATCAAACCGTTCTTGGATTGGCGGTTATCATTTCTATTTATTGGGCTACTGGCATGACTTTGAAAGGGGAAATCCCAGGGACCTTTATTGCCGCATTTGCTCTTGTTACGATGTCGCTATTAGAGTCATTTTTCCCAATTTCAGAGGCGGTGAGTGAAGGGGCGAGCTATCAAGAATCTATTAATCGCCTCGAAAACTTGCAATCTGAAGAGGGACCCAGGCCGGCCTTAGATGAAAAGGAAGACATTATTGATTACTCTAGTGTAACAATAGAATTAAAACAACTTTCCTTCCAATATTCTTCTGAATTACTGCTGCTAAATGATATTAGCATCAAGATTAAACCAGGTGAAAAAATTGCGATTCTCGGACCAAGTGGTGCCGGAAAATCAACATTATTAAAATTGATTCAAGGTGCTCTTTTACCTATAAGCGGTGAGGTACTAATCAATGGGAAAAATGCAGATAAATTATTCATACCAAACATTATGTCCGTGTTGAATCAAAAAGCTTATCTATTTCATACTTCTATTTTAAACAATATTAGACTAGGGAGTCCAGAACGAGCAGATGAGGATGTGTATGATGCGGCAAGACAAGTTCAGCTTCAAGAAATGATTGAACAACTGCCGAATGGTTATGACACCAATATGCACGAAACAGGACAGCGCTTTTCCGGTGGAGAACGGCAAAGGATTGCTCTTGCGCGGACCCTTATAAAACAGACACCCGTCATTATTATGGATGAACCGACGATAGGTCTGGATCCTATTACCGAGAATAATCTATTGGAAACGATTTTTGATACATTAAAAGAAAAGACCATTATTTGGGTGACCCACCATCTCGCAGGGATGGAGAAGATGGACCGAATCTTATTTATCGATGAGGGAAAAATAACAATGGCCGGAAGCCACCAACAATTACTTGAAACCGAAGAACGCTATCAGAGGCTCTACCAAATGGATTATCCAGTAAAACCAGGGGAGCGGTTTTTCTAAGGGGCAAACGGAAGTTTTATTCAAAAAAGGCTAGGCTATAGGATAATACTAGACTGGCCTTTTTTGCGTTTTACGGGTAAGCTCTTTTTGCAAGCTTTTTGATTTCCTAAGAAGAAAAGAAGGCAGAATATCAAAACCCAAGGGACATATTGGTAAGGCCATCTGTTTTATTTTTGTTTTTTTCCAACGGCACCTAAGTATAGGACATATTCTTCAACTCCGTCCAAACCTAGTACCTCATCAATTAATTTTTGGTCGTAAATTCCGATCGCACATGCTCCTGCGTCAACGGATTCACTTGCCAAATAAAGGTTTTGGCATACATGACCAACATCGATAAGAATTTTCTTGTGTGCTGAAATATCATATTTCCATTCCGAACGGTAGGGTGTAGTGCTCCATGCGAATACTACGGCAGCCCTTTTTGCGAAATTTGGTACAAATGGCTGATCTAGAGTGATGGCATCGATTTTGTTATTCATTTCATTTAATTCATGCATAAATAAGAGTTGATGTTCTACTGGAAGATATCTATATACCCCTTGTTGGATGCCTTCTACCCGCGTTATGAGAAGATAGGTTTCAAATGTATGTGTAGCCCCGCTGCATGGGACAGTTCGGAGCATAAGTCCGCCTTTATTGGTACCAGTTATACCTTGTGTTGCCCACAATAGATAGGATAATTCCGAAAGGGTTAAACTTTCCTTAGAATATAGCCGGGTACTCCTCCTTCCTTTGATACACTCGTAAATACTTTGTTTTTTTACAATATCCTCCCTAATTCTTGGTAAATCTATTATGATGGATAAAGGGTCATAAGACTTAATAGCCGGGGGTTTTGGCAGCCCCTTTGCCTTATCGGTTTTAATGTGTTTAAATTCAAGAAAATTAGATTTTAAGAAATTTCTCTGTTGTTCATATCGTGCCATAATAGGGCCTCCTGTGATGTCTTTACCATGAAGATTTTATACCCCAAATGGTATTAATGATGTGACATGAATCATACTAATCGTTAAGAGAGATTTACTTCACAAAAGCGTCACAAGTTAGATGAATATACGCCAAAAATCTTTTATGAAATAATGTTGCCCTAATCAATAACCATTAAGGAGGAGGGGACTCGAAATTGATGTCGAGTTCTAAAAAAAAATTGATAGAAGTAGGATTGTCTTGTTATCCTGCTGTATTTTAGAATGGTTAACGACCGGCTATATGCTTGTAAGTGGGTGTCTTGATTCCCTTTACAGCCTACTTAATGTTGCCATTTTCCACACTCAACACTTCAGGTAAGGATGGCAGTTGTTGAATAAGACGACATAAAAAAGATGGTTTCTTCATATTTATCACCAATAAATGTTAAAGAGGTGAAAATATGTTGCACAATGTTGGCAGAAGATTCATCTGGTTTCTGATCGGAAGTACGATTTTTGCTACCTTTATTGGATATGCCCTGTTTAAGGCTGGCCTCATATCATTTCCGGATACTCCTAATTCCCATAAAACACTGAACAATAAAGATCATAATCGAAATAGAAGAGTTGGAAAAATTCGAGTTATTTAGAAACTCTAGTTTAAATGAATAAAAATAGAGGGAAACCACGTGTTTTAATGCGTGGTTTTTTTGTTATTAGGCTTAATCGTAACGATTACCATGGACAAGCATCAAGCAGGTGTTTAATATAAATGGAATTCAGACTATTTTAATAACTTATGTTTGAAATGGATAGGAAATATGTCGCATATGGCTATAGTTAGCGAGTAAATCCTTCTATAAACTAAGATAGAAGCGCTTTCAATTTATAAATTATAAGGAAAGAAGGTTGAACAATGAATTTGAATGCAATCAAAACACCTTTTCCTCGTTTAATTACAGGTATTTCTCTTGGCAGCTTTGGTTATAATCTTGCACTTATTACACCTTTAGCATTTTTGCTTACAGTAAAGCTTGCCATGCTCGACCCCGCAAACGTTACTAAGAACTTTAGTATTCTTGGATTAACAACTGGTATTATTGGCATTTTTAGTCAATATTTGGCTGGTTTAATCAGTGATAGGACCACATGGAAATTAGGACGCAGACGTCCTTGGATTTTAATAGGTTCAATCGGTGGAGCGGCTGCACTATACGGTATTGGGACGGCTAAATCATTTACAATCGTCTTATTGTTTTGGGTTTTGGTCAAAGTCTTGTTAAGTTTTATGGGAACGGCTCTAACCGCATTGATTCCTGATCAAGTTCCAGAAAATAAACGAGGTACTGCTTCAGGAATATATGGTCTTGTCAGTCCTCTTGCCATTATGGTTGGGATTAACTTAATGTTTATTTTTAATAGCTGGGCGATTGAATATAAATTTTTATTACTTGGACTTATTTGTATAGTGTTTGCGGTTATTACCAGCGTTTTAATAAAAGAAGAACAAGTAGAGTATAAAAAAGAACGTGGAAACAATGAGACATTATTATTTGGGGAAAAAATGTCACGGATCTATCCAAGTCCTAGAAAATATCCAAATTTCACATTTGGAGTATTAACAAGGTTTTTCATGGGAATTGCCTATACAGCTTCATCTTTTACTAGTGTTTATTATCTAGAACGATTTCATGTCTCACAGCAAGATTTAGCTGGTATTGTTTCTACCAGCATGAATATTACGATTCCTATCTTAGCAATCGCCAGTATCATTGGCGGTGGTCTCTCTGATAAATTTGGCCGTCAAAAACCATTTGTCTTTCTTGCGGCAGTGGTAACTGCAGTCGGAATTTTAGGCTATGGCTTTGCTCCAAGTATTGGCTTTTCCTATATTTGTGGTTCTATCATTTCCCTTGGATTTGGAATGTTTTTAGCAGTTGATATCGCACTTATGTCAAGAGTCCTGCCACATCCTGAAGATGCAGCAAAAGATATGGGAATAGTCAACATTGCCAATGATATTGGCGGATCGCTAGCCAACTCAGCTGCAAGTCCAATTGTTGCAGCAGGGGGCTATCCATTATTCTTTGGAGTTTTGGCTGTTTTTGGAATTCTTGCGGGAATCATCGTTAAACCAATTCCGGAAATGGAAAAAAAAGAACCAACTAATATTGAATTAGCTCAATAAGAGGGATAAATCCGCGCTAATACTAGCGTGGATTTTATCCATATCTATAGGAGGTTAAAGATAAGTATTACCTTAATCATCATCGCAGCTGCAACGATTCTGTTTGAATTATTCTTAACACCTTTTATTGTTAACAACATGAGAAATAGACGGAATTTAAGGAGGAAGTAACTTGGTACAGGTTATCAAATTAACAATCGAGAATCAAGAAAGTCTGTTGGGAACGGATATCTTACAGCCACGGTTCAGCTGGATCCTAGAAAGTGAAAGTGCAGGGATTTCACAATCTGCCTATCAAATTCATGTGTTTGAAAAAGAGTCTCCTGGCTTTAAACGGTTAATATGGGATTCAAATAAAGTGAATTCACATCGCTCAGTGAACATTCCATATGAAGGATCAAACTTACAAAGTAAAGCCATATACACCTGGCAAGTCCGTGTTTGGTGTTCTAATGGCGAAGAATCGGAATGGAGCAATGAAGGACAATGGGAAATGGGTCTTTTACACGAAAGTGAATGGATTGCGCAATGGATTGAACCAAAGCAAGAAGATGTAACGGAAGAACCAGAACTGACCTTAGAGGATATGTTTATTAATAAGAAGAAAGCGAATCAGCCTTCAACTGAAGAGAGATTGCATCCGCCTAAATTGGTTCGTAAATCCTTTCATATGGATCAAAAGAAAGTAGAGAAGGCTCGTCTTTACATTACGGCACATGGACTTTATCATGCAAAAATAAATGGTCAAAGAATTACAAATGCAGAATTCACACCTGATTACACATCCTATTCCAATTACTTGCAGTACCAAACCTATGATGTCTTGCCTTATTTGTTAGAAGGTGAAAATGTTTTAGGAATCATTCTTGCGGACGGCTGGTATGCAGGCAGAATCAGCGTCCCAGGGGGAAGCGCCCAGTTTGGTAATAGACTAGGATTGCTTTCGCAACTAGAAATCACTTATACAGATCAAACGAAACAAATTATTATAACAGATGATTCATTTTTGTCCTCAAACAGTCATTATGTTTACAGTGATCTTTTCATAGGCGAAAAACAGGATAGAACCCTTGAAAAGACTGGCTGGGATCAGCCAGGATATGATGGGATAAACCATGAATGGGTAGCCGTTACAGTTGTAGATTATAATTTAGCTAATTTAAGAGCGCAATATGGGGAATCGGTTAAACCCCTTGAAGAACTGTCCCCAGTTTCTATTTGGAAGGATCAGACCCAAGCATATATGATTGACTTTGGTCAAGTCATCGCCGGACGTATCCGAATCCAAGTACATGGTCCAAGCGGACAGGAACTTAAATTTGAACATTGTGAAGTATTAAATGAAAATGGAGAGTGTTTTAATAATATAGTAGGAAGAAATAAAGAGCAAACGGATTATTATGTAACAAGCGGTGAGCCGGAAGAGGTTTTTGAACCAACTTTTACATACCATGGTTTCCGTTATGTTCGGCTATCAGGCTATCAATCTGAGCTTCAACTTGAGGATATAGAAGCAATTGTTTTATATTCAGATATGAAGTCGACGGGTCAATTCAAGACATCTGATCCAGAAATTAATCAACTATGGAAAAATATCCAATGGAGTCAAAAAGGTAATATGCTGTCGATTCCAACAGACTGCCCTCAGCGCGAAAAAGCAGGCTGGACCGGTGATATTCAGGTTTTTGCTCCGACAGCTGCCTTTAATATGGATGTTCAAGCATTTTTGACAAGATGGCTTTGGAATTTGCAGCTGGAGCAAACCGAAGAAGGAGAAATTTTTAATTACTGCCCAGCACCAAAGGATATCTGGAATGATAAGAAATTTACTGGAACCATTTCTTCAGCAGGCTGGGGGGATGCGATTCTTATCGTCCCATGGGTACTTTATCAGAGGTACGGAGATGAAAGAATCCTTGATCAATGCTTCCCGGAGATGGAAAAATGGCTTGGCTATGTACAAAAAAGTGCGGCACAAAATAAGGAAAATGTTGAAAATGATTATGAGCGATATTTATGGGATACAAAGTTCCATTTTGGGGACTGGATGATTCCCAGTTTTATGCTTGGTAAAGAGCCACAAGGACCGATTGCTTCTGCATTAGCTACAAAGGATCCAATTGCTACAGCATTTTATGCGTATTCATCTGGTTTATTAGCTGATATTGCCAAGATTCTTGGAAAACATGAACAGGCTAATTATTATCATGATCTTCATAATAAGGTAAAAAATGCTTTTGGCATGGCTTATGTTAATGAATTAGGGGCGCTAACAACTGATTACCAGGGCGTGTACACGATTGCTCTTGCATTTAACCTACTTTCAGGAGAGCAAAAGAAAAATTCGGTAGAAAGATTAGTAGAGTTAATCAAGAGAAATGAGTATAAAATCGATACAGGATTTTTATCTGTTCCATATATCATGGATGTCTTATGTGATAATGGCTATGAGGAAATTGCTTATAAACTGCTCTTCCAAACGGCCTGTCCTTCATGGCTATACGAAGTAAAAAATGGTGCAACGACCATTTGGGAATCATGGGAAGCGATTAAACCGGATGGTACAGTTGGTGCGTTCTCATTTAATCACTATGCATTCGGCTGCATCGGAGATTGGCTTGTTCGCCATATTGGCGGATTAACACCACTTGAACCAGGATACAGCAAGTTTAAGGTCGAACCTCATTATTATGATAGATTAAAATATGCTGAAACGCAATTTGAATCCATTTATGGTGATATTAAGGTGAAATGGGAGATACAAGAAGAAAAGAAAATGATCTTACAAGTCTGTGTACCAGCTAATACAATTGCTGTTATTTCACTAACAAATGTCGATCCCGGCTGCATTCAAGAACTAAATGATTATGTGACCGAGATGGAATATTCAAATTATCAATATGATGAAAAGGAAAGAAGAGCTGAATTCACTGCACCTTCTGGAAAAATTAATATTGAATACAAATTAAATGATTTTTGTAAAATAAACGCTTAGTGAGTTAAAATTTGAAACCAAGTATAGTTGCAAAACAAAAGGGACCGCCTTATATCATAGGTGGTCCCTAACTCTACTATAGACTAATAGGTTATTTATGGCTTATATGTTGACTAAATTTGCTGCCCGAAGCTCTTTCCGCGCGACACCTGTCTCATGCGCTGCTTTGACAACAGCGGTACGAACTTTTTCTACTACTCTATCGTTAAACACGCTAGGAATAATATATGATTCACTCAATTCCTCGTCTGTAACAACAGAGGCAATGGCTTTAGCTGCAGCGACCTTCATGGCTTCATTAATTTCACTTGCCCGACAGTCAAGGGCGCCGCGGAAAATTCCTGGAAAACAAAGAACATTATTGATTTGATTTGGATAATCAGATCGGCCAGTAGCTAAGACTCTTACGTAGGGTTCTGCTTTTTCAGGATCGATTTCGGGTTCTGGGTTTGCCATGGCGAACACAATTGGATCCTTCGCCATATTTTTAATATCTTCCACCTTTAAGATTCCAGGTGCTGATACACCGATAAATACGTCAGCTCCTTTAATAACTTCGGATAATGAACCTTTAAGGTTATCCGGATTGGTTATCTCGGCATAGTGATTCCAATACTTATTGTCATAATGAACATCACGGTGAATAGCACCATTTCTGTCCACACCAATTATATTCCGAACCCCTGCGGATAGGAGGATTTTTGTGCAGGCAATCCCAGCTGCTCCAATACCGGTGAACACGACTTTAATATCTTCAATATTTTTGTTAGTGATTCTTAGCGCATTTAACAGCCCGGCAAGAAGAACAACAGCTGTTCCATGCTGATCATCATGAAATACGGGGATATCAAGCTCTTTCTTTAATCTTTCTTCTATTTCGAAACACCTTGGTGCTGAAATATCCTCTAGATTGATTCCTCCAAAAGCAGGCGCAATTGTTTTAATGGTACGGATTATTTCTTCGGTATCTTCTGTATCAAGGCAGATTGGAAAGGAGTCAACATTTGCTAATTGCTTAAAAAGCATGGCCTTTCCTTCCATTACTGGCATGGCTGCAGCTGGTCCAATATTACCAAGACCAAGGACGGCCGTACCATCTGAAATGACCGCAATGGTATTCCGTTTGATCGTTAATGAGTAGGCTTTTTCTGGTTCCTCTGCAATTGCCGTGCAGACATTAGCGACACCCGGAGTATAGACCCTTGCCAAATCCTCACGGTTTTTAATCCTAGTTTTAAGCGCTGTCTCAATTTTCCCGCCTAAATGCATGAGGAAGGTACGATCGGAAATTTGAATTACCTTGACCCCTTTAAGCTTGGCAATCAATTCTCCAAGAAGCTGGCTATGTTTTAGTCCATGGACATTGACGGTTATATCGCGTATCGTATGTGTTTTATTTGATGAAATCACATCGACCCCAATGATATCGCCGCCGGCATTACTGATGCAGCTGGCAATGTCAGCGAACGAAAAAACTTCAACATCCAATTGTAAGCGCATAATAATGTGTGTACTCGTACCTGTTCCGATTGACAAATTAACCCACTCCCTAAATCCATATATTTTATATATAATCGTTAGTTCTCCCCCTTAGTAGTAGGGGAGAGTAACAGTAAACCTCGTTCCTTTACCAGTCTCTGTTGACAGTTCGATTTGGCCGTTTAGCTTTTCTATGCTTGATTTAACTAGAGATAAGCCGATTCCTCGATCTATTCCTTTTGTAGAAAACCCTTTCAAGAATACCTGTTCAACTATAGCCTTATCTATTCCAGGGCCAGTATCGGCTACTTCAATTAAAAGCTCATGGTCGTAATAGTCAAAGTGGATGAAAACCTTTTTATTCTCTTGGTCTGAAAGAGACTCTAAAGCATTATCAGTTAAATTTCCGATAATCGTAATTAATTCATGAGTAATTTCAGGCAAAGAAGATTCTGGTAAAATTTCTTCAACTGAAAAAGAAAGATCTGCGCCCATTTCTCTCGCATAGCTCATTTTTCCAAGAATGAACCCTGCCAGAGCGGGATCCTTAATTTTATTGACAATATAACCGACTTCATTTTGAAGATGATCGGAAATCTGGTCAATATAATCGGCTAGTTTTCCGTATTGCTGGAGGTGAACTAATCCTAAAACAACGTGAAGCTTGTTCACAAATTCATGGGACTGGGCCCTTAAGGCTTCCGCATAGAGTTTAATCCCAGTGAGTTCCTCTGCTAGCTTATTAATTTCGGTTTTATTTCGAAAAGTAGTAATGGCACCAACCATCTGATTGCCGACAAAAATTGGCAATTGGTTTGCGAAAAGGGTAATACCTGATAAATCAATTTCAAGATTTAGTCTTGGTTTCCCTGTTTCCATGACATTTTTCAATTGAAGTTGAGGCAGGTATTGATCAACTAAGCTGCCAACAGGATTTTCTTTGATTCCCGCTTCTTCAAATAAACGAAGCGCTTCATTATTAATCAGGGTAATACGGGCCTCTTGATCAACAGCTAGAATTCCTTCTTTAGTAGATTGAAGCATGGCACTTCGCTCTTCAAGTAATTTTCCTATTTCAAACGGTTCAAGACCAAACATACTTCTCTTTATTTTTTTTGCTAGAATAATAGCGCCAATTACTCCTATTATTACGCCAAAGATAACAGCAAGATAAATGATTTTTTTACTATTTCTAACGTCCTGTTTGACCTTGTTGAGCGAAATTCCCACTGCAACAGCGCCAATTTGTTTTCCGTTGTCTGAGAATACTGGAGTAAAGGCTCTTAAAGAATATCCTAATGTTCCTTTGGCAACGGAGGTATTCTCATGGCCATGGAGAACAGGGCCTTCATCACCACCAACAAATCGTTGACCGATTTTATCTGGGCTAGGATGAGATTTCCGAATCCCATTCATATCCATAACAACAATAAATTCTACGTTAGTGATTTTTACCATTTCGTTTGAATATTTTTGAATAGCAGGTTCATCCTTTTTTTGTTGCAGCGCTTCCATTACAAGGGGAGAATGAGCAATCATCCTTGCAATATTCATTGCTTTTTCTGATTGATTTTTTTCAGTTGATTGCCCAATTTCATTACTTATAAGTAAATCGGTGACAAATAAAGCAAGAGCCACAACCCCGCATACTAAAATGGTTATAGTTGTTTGAAGACGAAACCTAGGTCTTTTATTTCGCACAGGAACACCTCTTTCTTTTTATTTAAAGGCTATAACCTGTACTTATTCATTGGACGGCCAACGGAACCATATTGAATTTCCATTACAATCTGACCTTTTTTCTCTAGATAATCCAAATATCGGCGAACAGTAACACGTGCTAAGCCAATTCCAGCGGCAACATCTTCAGATGAAAGAGGTTCAGCTTGTCTTTTTAAAAATTGTACTATTTGCTGAAGGGTTCTGTCATTCAATCCTTTTGGCAAATATTCGGACTCGTCTCCTTTGGGTTTAACTCCCATCAACGCATCCAAATCTGCTTGCTCAAAGGGCTTATTTTCCTTGTATTTTTTAAATGTTTGCCGGTATTGCTCAAGTGCTGTTTGAAAACGGTCAAATCGGAATGGTTTGACAATATAATCCATCACACCTGCCCGAAAAATCTCCTGAATATGCTGTGGATCGCGATTGGCTGTTAAAAGTATGACGTCTAAAGGATAATGGTTATTTCTAATGGTTTGTAACAAAGTAAGTCCATTTGTGTCTGGTAAAAAGAAATCTAGTAAAACGAGATTGGGCTTTTCTTTGTTGATATAGTAAATTGCCTCTTTACCAGTGAAAGCTTTTCCAGCTAACTTAAAGCCAGGAAGCTTGGAAACGAATTGAGCATTAATTTCCATGACCATCGGATCGTCCTCGACAATCAAGACTTTGATTGGCTCCATGACTTTTCTCCTTTGATATCTTTTCTACCATTATAACCTACTTTTTTTCCTATCCTCAAAGAAACAGCCACGATTTTCGTGGCTGAGGACTTTTATCTAGTTTTGCAGGAGGTTAGGCTGATTGACTAATAGATTGCTTAGCCGTAACATTCTCATCGAATTCATTTTCCATTTTCGATACAACCACTGTGGCAACCCCATTGCCAATTAGATTTGTTAAAGCACGAGCAGTTGACATAAAGCGGTCAACCCCTAGAAGAAGGGCAATACCTTCAACAGGCACGCTTGGGAATGCAGCCAGGGTTGCTGCTAAAGTGACAAAACCGGAACCTGTTACACCAGCCGCACCTTTTGAAGTAAGCATTAAAACACCAAGTAGTGTGACTTCCTGACCAAAGCTTAAATGAACCCCAAATGCCTGTGCAATAAATAGAGCAGCCATAGAAAGATAGATCGATGTTCCGTCTAAATTAAAAGAGTAGCCAGTAGGAACAACTAGGCCAACAACCGACTTGGAGCAGCCGTATTTCTCCAGCTTCTCCACCATTTTAGGAAGAGCGGATTCTGATGAAGATGTCCCAAGAACCAAGAAGATTTCATCTTTAATATAATTAATAAATTGGAAGATATTAAATCGATAGAACTTAGCAATGCTGCCTAACACCACAACAATAAACACTACCATAGCTAAAACCGTTAACCCGAACAATTTTCCAAGAGACACGAGAGAACCTATACCGAATTCGCCAATTGTATAGGAAATCGCACCAAACGCTGCAATTGGTGAATAGTACATAATAAGATTTACAATCCGGAAGAAAGTATCCGACAATTTCTCGAACAGGTTAAGGACGACTTTTCCATGTTCACCAAGGCCAGATAAGGCAATCCCGAATAATACGGCTAAAAATAGAATCGGAAGGAGCTGCCCATTTACCATTGCACCCAGGAAATTATCAGGAATAATTCCCATGATAAAATCCAAGAAACTATGACTCCCTTCGGCTGCTTGTTTCGTGAATTGGGTAATGTCCCCTTTTGCACTGTGTGCATTTACACCTGCTCCGGGTTTGAAAATTGTCGCAAAAAGTATCCCAATCGCCAAGGAAATAGTGGAAACGATTTCAAAGTATAGTAATGCTTTTCCACCGATTCTGCCGACTTTTTTCATATCTCCCATGCCGGCAATTCCGACGACGATGGTTAAGAAGATGATTGGTGCAATGACCATTTTGATCATTTTGACAAAGATATCTGATAAAACTTTTAAATCAGCACCTGCTTTTGGAAAAATGGCACCAAAAATAATACCAAGAATGATTGCGATTACAACCTGTGTTGTGAGACCTTTAAAATTAATTTTCATTACCCAATCCTCCGATTCTTTTAAAATGAAAACACTTACAAATTTAAACTTGAGAATAGTGAAAACTTATTAATTGAAGTATAGATTTTAGTGAATACTCTGACAATGTTTTGGTTATATCGTTCTTTTTGGTGATTTTGGTCACAATTTGTTCACAAATAAATTCGTAAAAAAAAACCACGAAAGGTTACTATGGAGTAGGGCCTTCGTGGTTCTTTTTGCGATATTCGGCGGGCGTAACACTATGAATTTTTTTAAATGATTTATAAAAAAACGTCATATTGGTATATCCGACTTTATTAGCTATTTGGTCAATCGTTAAATCGGTGTTCTCAAGCAGCGTACAGGCATTTTTTATTTTTAACTGATGTGATAATTCAATAAATGTCTTGCCTAAGTTGGTTTTAAGTAATCGGGTGAGATGATTCGGATGGAAGTGGAACTTCTCAGCGGTTTGTTCTAGTGTCATCGACTGATAATTTTGTTCCATAAAACTTAGAATTTCCGAGATAATGGCTTTCTTAAAGGTTGGTTCTTCTTTGTCCTTTGAATAGCTATTATAAATTCTTAATAGCTCTGTGAAGATTAACAACATGTAAGAATTGATCGCCTCATTAGAGCAAAGCTGTGGATGAAAGAATTCTCCCAACACTTGGATAATGATTTCTTTAAGGCGATTGTTGGAACCTTTAGGAAAAATGATATATCGGCTATCTTTCTTTTGTTGATAAATGGCATTAACAAAAAAATCGGTTAATAAATCATTTCCTGATAGTCTTTGGAGCAGGGCTGAATCAAAATAACTGGTACGAATCATAATGTTAATAATAATATCATTTTCGGAGGCGCTTTCAATTCCATGCATCACATTGGTATCTAGTAAACAAAGATCTCCTTCGTTGAGGGTCACCTTTTTGCCATTAATGTATTGTGTACAGGTACCTGAATAAACATAGTTCATTTCAATAAAGGAATGCCGATGTTCGGTGAATTTTATAAAACGAGGATGTTTCAAAAATACCACATTTTGATCAGGATTAAAAAAGTAATCTACTGGGACGATGTCGGGTGTTTGGACATTTTTCGATAAAGTAAGTTCTGAATCTTCTAAGTGTGAATAATGACTTGGGTGTTCAGGTGTGCCGGAATACTTTTGTTCAAAATCACTAAATTCCCTCAATTGTTTTTCGATTAGTGTAGTATCCATGTTCACCCTCCTTTAGATTAATTCTATCATAAATATAGTATTTCAATTTCTTATTCTTTAATAAAGCAATCATTCATACAAAAAGGGATGGTAGTAAGTATGGAGGGTCTAAACCATTTAACACTATGAAATAAAAGGGGAAATCGTTTTTATTATCTTTCGCCATACGAAATACCATGCTATACTATTAAAAGTTATCAATAATAACATCCTAGAAAGGTTGTTTATTTAAATGTCTAGTACCGTAAAAGCTTTTATTAGTCTCTTTTTGGTTTCTGTCTTGTGGGGTTGTAATTATCCAGTCAGTGCCTATTTACTTCAAGGATTTTCACCTGTTTTATTATCAACAGTTCGAATTTGTTTTACCTCACTTTTTTTGATTATTTGTGCCTTGATACATAAGGGTATGAAGCGCCCCACTATTTCAGAGTGGAAATATCTCATTGGTGTTGGAATCTTTGGTACCCTGTTAAATCAAACCTTCTACTTTACGGGCCTCCACCATACAACACCAGCTAACGCCTCATTGATTATTTCCTTGGCACCGATAGCGACCATTTTATTGGAACGAATCATTTTTAAGGTCAAGTTTACAATTAAAAAATCGTCAGGAGCCATGATTAGTTTAATCGGTGTTTTTTCAATTATCGGCGTTGCAAATGGCGCTTTGGGAATTTCATGGGGTGATTTTAATATTTTAATCGCAATGTTTTGTCTCTCGATTAGTATTTTATTTATCCGAGGGTTAGCGAAAACGATGGATACCTTTATTATTACTGTTTTTTCAACCGTGCTCGGGAGTGTATTGATGATTCCTGCAGCCGGAGTCGAAAATTTGGTAAGCGGCTCTGTTATCAGTCATTCTCTGTTGATGTGGATATTGTTAATTTTTGCCGGGATTATGGCACAAGGAGTTGCCGGGTTTTGGTGGAATAAAGGAGTCGCTAAAGTTGGCGCAGGTACCGCTTCGATGTTCATGAATATCCAGCCATTTGTCGCCATTCTTGCTTCTCATTTTATTTTGGGAAATCATATTTCGCTTAATCAAATCCTTGGCGGTATTTTGGTATTGCTCGGAGTATTTATTGCGAATATGCCATCGGTTAAAACGGCCGTTTCTACAGGGGCAAATAAAGCGGCATTGTGAAGAGTCCTCCATATAAGGAAGACTTTTTTTTTAGAACGGTAATGTTTAACCTGTTTATAGAATTATTTAAAATAAATACTCAGGGTATAAATAAATCTATAAATTCGCAAATAAAAGCCCCAAAAACTGATAGATCCTTAGATATGACAGAACAGAATTGGGAATAAGGAGATACAAATGACAAATAATTCTACAGGAAAGAAATGAATCAATCAAAGGGGAGTACATTGACAAAAGGTTTAGTTTTGTTAATGTCCATTACATGTGGTCTAGCTGTGGCGAATCTTTATTATAATCAGCCGCTGTTAGCAGATATGGGACGGACATTCCATGCTAATTCACATCAAGTGGGCAATATTTCAATGTTTACTCAAATTGGGTATGCAATCGGCATGTTTTTGTTTGTGCCGTTGGGAGATATGAGAGAGCGTCGTCAACTTATAACTGTCCTATTAATTTCTGTAACCATTTCCCTCATTGCCGTTGCTGCAGCTCAAAATCTACTTTGGATTTATGTCGCAAGTCTTGCTGTTGGAATCACAACAGTTGTACCTCAGGTGATTATACCGTTGGCAGCACAGATGGCTGAGCCGGAAGAACGAGGAAAAGTGATTGGAAGTGTGATGAGCGGATTACTCTTTGGCGTTCTTCTCGCACGAAACGTAGCAGGTTTTATTGGAGGCAGCTTTGGCTGGCGGTTAATGTATGTGGTTGCTACTGTATTAATGTTAGTATTAGCACTCATTCTAAAACATTTCTTACCTAAAAGCTATCCCGAGACAAATTTGACCTATCGCCAAGTTTTAAAGTCCATTGGTGAATTAATTGTCACTCAGCCAACCTTACGAGAAGCATCCTTGGTGGGTGGATTGTTGTTTGGAAGTTTTAGCGTCTTTTGGACATCACTAGCCTTTTATTTAGAGGGAGCACCGTTTAACTTTGGAAGTGAAGTGACTGGTTTATTTGGTTTAGTTGGGGTTGTCGGGGCTTCGGCAGCGCCTCTTGTAGGACGATTAGCTGATCGGTTTAGCGCAAAGTCATTGGTTGGTATGTTCATTATCATTACCTTGTTATCCTATCTCTTCTTTGGATTTTTAGGTTCTGCTGTCTGGGGAATCATTGTTGGCGTTATTCTGTTAGATTTAGGAGTACAGGGGGCACAGATCTCCAACCAAACCAGAATCTATAGTTTAGTTCCAGGGGCAAGAAGCCGCTTAAATACTGTATTTATGGTGACCTATTTCCTTGGCGGTTCACTTGGCTCTTCACTTGGCAGCTATGCTTGGAACATATGGCATTGGCAGGGCGTATGCTTAACAGGAGGAATGATGATTGTTTTAGGGTTTATTGTTTGGGGAGCACACATCCTAAAATACAAAGATTAATTTTTTCAACACCACAGATGAGTTCTGTGGTTTTTTTTTATGCTCTGTTGTAAATGAATATTGATTTCGGTGTGTTTGAAAAATAAACGGAAAAATTCCGTTTAAATTGGGAAATACCCCTATTTCCTTAAAAATAAAGGAAGTTTTTCCGTTTATGTTATCCAAATCTTTGGATTTTGTCTTATTTAGAGCAGTTAATCGGAATATCTCCGCTAATATCTGCTTTTTAAGCTCCTCCATATACATTAGTCGGAAATTCTCCGCCTATTAATTCTTATACCTATACGAAAATCAACAATGAATAATAACAGAGCCTTTATTTTTAAAAAAGTAGATGCAAATAAGGACAATAAATTGGTCGAATCAAGTTATAGGAAAACCTTCATTTTCTAGTATTATATAAATATATCAGTAAGCGTTTCCAACCGAGAGGTGATGTAAATGACAAAATACAGTATTGCTGTTGATATTGGTGCATCCAGCGGCCGCCTGATTTTAGGCCATCTGGAAAATGGATTGCTAAAACTCCAAGAAATACATCGTTTTGAAAACAATATTGTCAAAAAAGGTGACTCCTATTGCTGGGAAGCCGACCAGCTTTTTCAAGAAATCAAAAATGGATTAAAAAAGTCCAATGAACTCGGCATTAAGCCAGATAGTATCGGAATCGATACATGGGCCGTTGACTTTGTGTTACTAGATGAAAACGATCAACCATTAACGGAGGCTGTTTCTTATCGTGACCCTCGAACAGACGGAATGATGGAACAGGTTTTTGAAAAAATTATGAAGGAACGCTTGTATCTAGAAACAGGTATTCAGTTCCAAAAGTTTAATACAATCTATCAATTATATTCTATTAAACAACAGTCACCGGAAATCTTAAATCAAGCGAAATCATTCTTAATGATCCCGGATTATTTTAATTATTTGCTTACAGGTAAAAAAGCAAACGAATATACCAATGCGACATCTACTCAGCTAGTCAATGCTTTTACAAAAAAATGGGACCATGACTTGTTGGATTTGTTAGAAATTAATAAAGAGATGTTCCATGATATTAAGACGCCAAAAACCGTTCTTGGAACATTAAAAGAAGAACTAGTTTCAGAGTTAGGCTTTGACTTGCAAGTGATTCTGCCGGCCACACATGATACAGGTTCAGCGGTGATTGCCGTACCAGAAGAAAATGAAACGATTTATATCAGTTCTGGTACTTGGTCACTGATTGGAGTAGAAAATTACTTCCCAATCTGTGTAACAAAAGCCCTTGATTACAATTTCACCAATGAGGGCGGAATTGATTATCAATACCGTTTCTTAAAAAATATTATGGGTCTTTGGATGATTCAAGAGGTAAGACGAAACTACAATAATGAATATTCTTTTGCAGAACTGGTTGATTTGGCTAGAGAGGCGAAGGACTTTAAGGCTGTGGTAAATGTCAATGATGACCGTTTCCTAAAACCTGAAAACATGGTTCAAGAAATTATGAACTATTGTGTGGAAACAGGCCAGCCGATCCCTAGCACACCGGGAGAGGCCGCAAAATGTGTTTATGATAGTTTAGCGTTCAGCTATCAGGATGCCGTTAACGAAATCGAAGAAATTTTTGAAAAGCGATTTGAAAAAATTAATGTCATCGGCGGCGGCTGCCAGAATGAAATGTTGAACCAACTTGTCGCGGATGTAACGAAAAAAGAAGTATATGCAGGACCTGTTGAAGCGACTGCCATCGGCAATATCGTGGCCCAATTAATGGCCCTCGATGAAATTGATAATATAAAAGACGCTCGAACGATTGTTAAAAACTCATTTGAAGTAAAAAAATATTTGCCCACTGCACCAATTGCTAACTAAAAGATAGAGAGGAAGAATGACATGTCTATTCAAGAAAACTACGAACTAGCTAAGAAGGCTTATGAAAAATGGGGAATTAATGTTGATGAAGTCATTGAAACTTTAAAAAATGTACCAGTTTCGATTCATTGCTGGCAGGGCGATGATGTTGGCGGGTTTGAAGTAAATCAGAAAGAATTATCAGGCGGAATTTCTGTTACTGGAAATTATCCAGGTAAAGCTTCGACACCTGAAGAGTTAAGAGCTGACCTAGAAAAAGCACTTTCCTTGATTCCAGGGAAACATCGCGTTAACCTGCATGCCATTTATGCAGAAACAAATGGAGAAGTAGTTGAAAGAGACCAATTAGAACCAAAGCATTTCGAAAACTGGGTGAAATGGGCAAAGGAAAATGGTTTAGGATTAGACTACAACCCAACGCTGTTCTCCCATCCAAAAGCTGATGATGGTTTAACACTTTCACATCCAAACGAAGAAATTCGTGAATTCTGGATTAATCACTGCATTGGCAGCCGGAAAATTGGTGAGTACTTCGGTAAAGAACTTGGCACACCAGCATTAACAAACATTTGGATACCTGATGGCTACAAGGATATTCCAAGTGATCGCCTAACTCCAAGAAAAAGATTAAAAGAATCATTAGATAAGATTTTTGCTGTTGAAGTAGATGAGCAATATAATCTTGATGCGGTAGAAAGTAAAGTATTTGGACTAGGATCAGAATCTTATGTAGTCGGTTCTCATGAATTTTATCTAAATTATGCTATGAAAAATGATAAATTATGCTTGCTGGATACTGGACATTATCATCCAACAGAAACTGTATCTAACAAGATTTCATCCATGCTTTTATTTAGCGAAAAGCTTGCCCTTCACGTTTCTAGACCAGTACGTTGGGACAGTGACCATGTTGTTATCTTAGATGATGAACTAAAAGAAATCGCCTTAGAAATCGTCCGTAATGATGCGTTAGACCGCGTGATCATTGGTCTTGACTTCTTTGATGCCAGCATCAACCGTGTCGCTGCCTGGACAATCGGTACTCGAAACATGATTAAAGCATTACTTTCAGCTATGTTAGTACCAAATGAGTATTTAAAACAGCTTCAAGAAGAAGGCAACTTCACTGAAAGATTGGCGTTAATGGAAGAATTCAAGACGTATCCATTTGGCGCTGTTTGGGATTACTACTGTGAAAAAATGGGTGTTCCAGTAAAAGAATCATGGTTAGAAGAAGTAAAAGCATATGAGCAAGAGGTTTTATTAAAAAGATAAGTAATATTTTAGAGGAAGGCTCAAATAGGAGAGTTATAGACTCCTTTTTGGGTCTTCTTTTTTAGGAAAAAGAAGGGATTCTACAAAAAAAGAAGAATTCTACGAAGTTTTAAGTTATTCTACAAATTAAGGATGGTTCTACAAACGAATAAAGAAATTCTACGTTAATTGTAAATGGATTTCCAGGTTCATTCTATTTGATAGGAGGGTTCATATGAATAGTGTTGATTTGCATTCTTTCCTACAAGCTAATAACACCAGGAAGGCACCCGATTGGAATGTTATAAAAAACACCTATAATCCAGAACCGGTAAATCGAGTAAATGGTGAGACAGTATATAATTTCAATATGATCTTTGACCCCACAACAAATCCAATTGAAGATAACATTTTCATATCTCAGGCTCCGGTCGGCGCGTTTGTTCCTATGCATATTCATCAGTATATTGAACTTATATACGTCTATCAGGGGAAATGTACGGTTATCATGGAAGATCATGAAATAAATATAACTGAGGGCGGAACCATCATGATTGATAAAAACACCCCTCACACAATCAAAGAGATTTCAAAATCTGATATCGCTATTGAAATGAAACTTAAGCATGACTACTTATCAACTGGATTTCTTAGTCGATTCACGAATAAGAGTATTATCTCACAATTTTTAATCGACTCCCTGATTGATAGTCGAAGAGCTAATAACTATCTATACTTCCCTTTTGAAGGGCATTCAAAAGTTGTTGGAATCATGGAACAAATTATGTGCGAGCATTTTGATAAGGACGTCTTTACTTCGGAAATGATTGATGCGTATCTTTTCATATTGTTTACAGAACTTATCCGCCACAGTAACAGTTCCAATAGCAAACCGCAAGACAATCTTAAGCAAAAAGATGCTATCGTTCTCGATTTTCTGAAGTATATTGATGACCATTTTAAGGACTGCAGCTTAACAGAAATGGCTGAACACTATAAATATCATCCAAACTATATTTCTGCTGTTCTTAAAAAGGCAACCGGAAAGTCATTCAAGGATCTCTTGCAAATTCAAAGATTGAACAAGGCTGCTCTATATCTAAGTAATTCAGATCTGCCTATACCTGATATTGCAGAAGAAGTTGGGTATTCAAGCGTATCCTTTTTCTATAAAAAATTTAACGAGGTTTATTTTCAGACACCCAAAGAATATCGAGACAATCAATCTCAAAATCTTATTTCAAGTCCAATCAAATTGTGAAAAGCTTTATGCGTTTTTTACTCCGTCAAAGAAACTACCTCATCTGTAAGTAACAAAACTAGTTTAATTTAAAAAGAAGATTCCTGTTAGTATAGGAATCTTCTTTTAGCATTTTAACTATTTTTTATGTGTACTCGACATGGGGAACAGTTTAGTATTTATCTTTTTAATTCATTTTTATAGATGTGTCTAACTAAATATTACGCCACCTTTTTGCAAGTCAGCCATCTCAGGTTTGATATGAGTTATTCCGGTAAGAATACTATGTCTTTACACCTCTAAAGTTGTTGGCTTCAATGTCTGAACATATTCAGATACTTTCTTGAGTCCTTCAACCAAAACATTCGTATCGCATGCATACCCGATTCGAACATGACCTTCCATATCAAAACAAGAGCCTGGCGTTAAAAATGCTCCATTTGCTTTAAAGAGACCTACACAAAATTCTTCAGAAGAGAGAGGAAGATCATACTTTAACATAGCTGTTGTACCTGCACGGGGCTTCACATAAGAAAATGAAGGCTCTTGTTGAACCCATACATCCAATATAGCCAAGTTATTTCTAATGATTTCACGGTTTCTTTTCAATATATTATTATAATTTTTTAAGGCATGTACTGCAAGAATATCATCTATCATGCCACAGCTAATAGTGGTATAATCACGGTGTTTGAAACACTCACCAATTACATTTTTAGGTCCAGCAATCCAACCCAGTCGTAATCCTGCTAAAGAAAGAACTTTTGACATGCTTGATGTACTTATGCCTTTTTCATATAAATCAACAATAGAAGGGATATCAAGATCATCTTCCTGTAATAAATTACGATAAACCTCGTCACATAGTATATATGCATTACAAGATCGGGCAATCTCAACAATGTCTTCAAGCATTTTTCTCTCAATAATTGCACCTGAAGGATTGTTAGGATTGTTAATAATAATCATTTTTGTTTTTTTATTAACTAAGGATTTTAATTCCTCTAAATCTGGTAAAAACTTATTTTCTGGTCTTAATGGAAGAAGATCGACACTTGCACCGAATGATGCAGGTACATCGTATAATTGTTGATAGGTAGGGTGAACAGCAATCACATGATCTCCTGGCTCGATCAGAGAGTATAGCACTAAGAAATTTGCTCCAATAGCTCCGTTCATCATTAGCACATTTTCAGGTTCAACATTCTTATAAAGCTTTGATACTAATGTTCTAAATTCAGGTGAACCTTCAATATGTCCATAGGTTAATTTTTTCTTACCTATATTACGAAGAAACTCTTCAGGGTTTGTTCCGTCAATTGCAATTAACTCGTTTACTGTTAGTGATTCTACGCAAGTTTCTGCGATGTTATAAACAGCCTCCATTTCATACAAGTTCATCCAGTGTTCTACTGCGAATGTTTTTATGTCCATTATGATGCCTCCTATTTGTTTCTCGTCAATATTTTTGTAATCTTAGAGAGTAGTCACTATACCAATTTGTCTTTCTTTTGCTTCCTCTAATATAAAGTTAGCTGTTAATAAATCTTGTAGAGAGATGCCAGTACTATCAAATATAGTAATATCTTCGTCATTGAGACGGCCCACAGTTTGGCCAAGTATAACGCTCCCGATTTCGGATATGATTTCATCGGTATTAATTATTTCTTTTATATAAGGTATTTCGGTTTCGCCTACGCTAATGGCTTGATTTACGTCGTCAACAAAAACACGAGATATAGCGAAGATTTGTTCTTCAATTTCTTGTTTTCCCTGCATATCTGCTCCAACACAAGAGAAATGTGTTCCAGGCTTTACCCATTCCTTTTTAATAATGGGTTGACGAGAAGGGGTTGCGGTAATAATAATATCAGCGCTTTTTGTAGCTTGTTCAATATCATTAGTTGCTGATATTGGTATATTAATTCGCTGTAACAATTGATTATAAAACTCTTGATCTTGATTTTTATATGGTGCAATAAGTTGTAACAATTTATCTTTGACCAAATCACAGAATTTTTTTGCAGAATCATAGGAACGGGCGTTATAAACATTAATCCTCTTAATGTTTTCCATTACCATTAAGGTTGACATGATTTGATAAGGTCCTAAATGACCTGAGCCAACTAAAAGGAGCTCTTCGGAGTCTTTTCTAGCTAAATATTTAGCTCCTATTCCTCCTGCAGCCCCTGTTCGCATCATAGTGATATACTCTCCACTCATAATACCTAGTGGTTCTCCAGTTCTACTATCAAGTACTAATACAGTCCCAATAACCGCTGGTAATCCTTTTTCAGGATTTTCTCCAAACCAGGAAACCAATTTAAGCCCAAAGATATTTGCACCTGATAATTCCCCTGATTTAATGTCCATATCTGCTTTCCCTGGATCAAATTCATGAAACACCATTGGAAATAAAGAAGCCTCATTTTTTTCTTTTAGTGTATACGCTTTTTCAACAATACTTATAACGCTTCTCAAATCTAAAATGTCTTTAATATTTTCCTGATTAAGAACTCTAAACATGATTTCCTCCTCCAGAAATTTGATCATTATCGTAGAAATATTATTAAAACTATTCGTATTTCAAACTTAACACACGTTTAGAAAGTAGGAAAAATAAATTAATTAAATGGTATCTATTGAAAAATATTATTGTTAACAAGAATAGAAACCTTAGGATATTCCGTTCATGATGAGGAAGATATTAAAGTCGAAGGTTATAGAAAGAAACGAGACATATCAAATACAAAACTTAAAGGTTGTAGTAGATGCAAATCATAGAACGGAATTATTACTTCTGCAGCGTTTTCACCGCGCAAGATTCCCTGAACTGGAGTTGCGATTGCATCAGAATATTCCTTTGCATTACCTCTTTTCATTTGATAACATATTAGAAATATCAATCTTAATGTTCTTTCTAAATCTAACATATTCTTAAAATTGATTCTTTTAATGGTAATCATAATAAAAATTTAGTGGTCTCCTCAATTTTTATTAGTAATAAGTAATGTATGAAGGGGAAAGCTATGGAACTCAGAAACTTAAAAACCTTTCAAGTAGTTGCAGAACATCTTAACATGACAAAAGCAGCTAAAATATTGAGGTATACTCAACCAACAATTACCACTCAAATACAAGTTCTAGAAAGGGAATTGGATCAAACGCTTTTTACTCGTGTTGGCAAGAAAACGTTTCTAACTCCTGCAGGTAAAAAATTAAAGGGATATGCAGATAAAATATTAGACATTGTAGATGATTTAAAGCGGGATATGGAAGAAATTAATGGACCTTCTGGATCACTTACAATCGCTGCTTCAGAATATTACTGCATTAATCATCTTTCTTTACTTCTTAGTTCCTATAGGAAACTGCATCCACAAGTTTCACTGAAACTTTTACCCTGTAACAGCTTGGATGTTATTCAAAAGGTCCTTAACAGCGAAGCGAATATAGGTATAATTGCTTGTGATTGTGAATCATCAATTATAGAAAAGCGTTTACTTGATGAAGAGAGAGCGGTACTTGTTGTTGCATCAGAAATCTATAAAAAACATACAAGGGAAGAAATCTTTTCAAATTATCCATTTCTAGCTTATCATGAGAACTGTAGTTTTGACGGACTTATTGAACAATGCTTTACAGAATTAAATTATCGACCGGTATCCACAATCGAGTGTGGGGGTAGTGATGAAACCATTAGACGTGCTGTACTCAATCAGACAGGAATCGCTCTATTGGGTGAAAATGTAATTAAGGAAGAACTTTCTAATGGGAAACTCGTTCCTTTACATTATTCCAATCAATCTATTAAAACACACTTTATTTATTTAAATAATAAATCCGATGGACTTACTGTTAACTCTTTTGCAGATTTATTAAAGGATGCTTGGCATGTGATAAATGAACAATAAGTAGCATGGTGTTAGCTTCTTTTTATTTGCAGTGTTAAGTGCATTTGATACTGTAATAGATATTGATAATCCTTTTCCACGAAGAAGAGGTGGATTTGCACGAATTAGCGTTAAGGTAAATGAAGCAATTGTTTATGTTTTATGGATTAGACACCAATTAACATTATTAAATCTACCAAATCTTATATGGATGGTGGATTTTTTTTTGGAATTATTAACTAGACCATAGCGGGATGAAGGCACGTCTTATGATGATTTAAAATAGATTATGGATACTTTGATAAAAACAGTTTAATAAATCTTTGATTCGAGCAATAAACCTCTTTACTTTTGATATTAAATAGTTTGAAAACGCTTGCTACAATATAGGTAATCAGCAGGATAAAAGAATACAGGGAGTGTTTAAAATGGAATTACAGTTTCCATCCAATTTTCTTTGGGGATCAACAACAGCAGCTTACCAAGTTGAAGGGAATAATTATAACAGCGATTTCTGGGCAGAGGAGCATGCAGAGGGCTCACCTTATAAAGATAAATCAGGTGATACCATTGATCATTACCGGCTCTATCGGAAGGATATTGCCCTTATGGCTAGTTTGGGTTTAAATACCTACAGATTCTCAATCGAATGGTCCAGAGTTGAACCGGAACCGGGACAATATTCACGTTCAGCGATTGAGCATTACAGGGATGTACTTGAAACATGTTATGAACACGGAATCACACCTGTGGTTGCTATGCATCACTTTTCTTCACCTAAGTGGCTTATGAGACTGGGAGGGTGGGCCAGTCCTGAGGTTCCTGATCGTTTTGCTAAATATTGTGAAGTGGTATTCCGTGAATTAGGTCATTTAATCCCGTACGCATTGACGATGAATGAAATCAACCTTCCAGTTATGCTGCGTGAAATTTTCTCGAAAATTGGTTTTATCCCTCCAGTTGGCATTGAAAGAGAAGCATGGGTGGTACCTAAATGGAGAGAGTCAGCAGCAAAATTATGCGGGACAACGATTGAAAACTACTTCACATTCCACATGATTTCGGATGAGTCTTCTATCAATATATTAAAAGAAACTCATAGAAAGGCCCGTGAGGCAATTAAGAGGATTCAGCCAAATACCAAAGTAGGTTTATCCATGGCTCTATCGGATATTCAGTCTATTCCTGGGGGAGAGGAGTTGGCCGCACAGAAATGGCATAGTTATTTTAGACAATATTTGTCGATGATCGAAGGAGACGACTTTTTCGGATTGCAAAATTATACAAGAGAGGTATATGGACCTGAAGGACAAGTAAGGCCTGCTGAAGGGGCAGAACTCACACAAATGGGGTATGAATTTTATCCAGAGGCACTAGGTAATGTCATTCGAAAAGTCGCAAAAGATTTATCGATTCCAATAATGATTACAGAGCACGGTATTGCAACCGATGACGATTCCCGCCGAGTAGAATTTATCGGTAAAGCTTTAGAAGGAGTGCAGGCATGTCTAGACGATGGGATTGACGTCAGAGGCTATCTTCACTGGACCACTTTTGATAACTTTGAATGGCAGTCTGGCTATTCAATGAGGTTTGGCCTTATAGAAGTGGATCGATCGACACAAGAACGAAAAGTAAAGGAAAGTGCGCGTTATTTAGGAAGTATTGCCAAAATGAACACCTTAGTATCGAAATAAAATCTTAGGCTCCCTGGTCCGGCGCGGGGTCTGACAATTTCTTTGAATCGAGCAATATACTGCTTTGGTTTTAACATTAAATACAATGAAAACGCTTGCTAAAATAGAAATATCAAAAAGGGAGGGGATTAAAAACAAGTATTTATACGATCCCATGCGTTTGACTAAATTATTGTTTTAAAATTAGAGGGGGTTAAACCAATGGAAAATAGTATGATGAAAAAGACGCCTTTTGTAAGATTATTAATAGCAGCGATGCTGGGTGTAGGTACTTCGATCGCTCCATTAGTACTGTTAGGATTTGGACTTTCTACATTTATTGTTATTAAAATTGTAGGACAAGAACATGCAACCGCTGCTTTTGCTACAGCCACTGGAATCTCTGGCATAGCCGTTGTCATTTTTGGACTTTTTAGCGGAGTAATTGCAGATAAAACCCGAGTAAAGATGGGAAGAAGAAGGTTCTGGATTATTGCCGGAAGTATTGGCGGCGCCTTATGTATGTTAGGTCTAACATATGCTTCATCTATCCCGGTGTTTGTCGTTACTTTATGTCTAGTGAATTTCTTTTATGGTATGGTTTCGCTTTCATGTTACGCCATTGTTCCTGAACAAGTAGAACAGGAAAAGTTTGGTCGAGTTTCGGGACTACTTGGTGCAGCAGCGCCTGCATTCGTTATGACTGGCCAAATGATTATGGGAGTCTTTGCTAATTCTACTCTACAAGAGAAAATGATTACTATGATAATTGTCCAGCTAATTGGTGGAGCGTTAACTGCCCTTCTTATTAAGGATAACTATGTTGCTGTAACAACTAAAAGTGATAAAAAGTCAATTGGGATCAGAGGTTTCTATCCAAGTTTTAAAAAGCACCCATCCTATACCTGGGCGTTATTAACAAAGTTATTTATCTATTTTACGAATGCCGGCACGACGATGTTAACTCTTTTCTATATTGCAAGGTTCCACTTAGGTGAAGCCGCAATCTTTAAAATTATGGGTCTAATGGCTCCGACGATTTTGATGATGGTTGGGGCTGGAATCCTTGGCGGGTTCCTATCAGATAAGTTAAAGAAACAAAAGCCTTTTGTTATCGGAGCAGCCGTTCTAACAGGAATATGTTTAATCGTATTTGCCTTCTCTCCTAGCGTAACTTGGGTAATTGTCGGTAACTTTATCTTCAACTTTGGTTTTGGAATGTACAATGCAGTTGACAATGCACTAGTAAACCGTATTCTTCCATCCAAAGAGAATGCAGCAAAAGATATCTCGATTATGAATACAACTACAAATTTAGCATCAACACTAGTAACTTTTGCGGCACCTGCCTTAATCGGTTTAGGAGTAAGCCTGTTTGGCGGAGATGGATATACTCTTTTCTTCTTAGTTCTAGCTGCATTCTCCATTCTATCAGCGATATTTGTACTTCCAATACCGGAAATGGGCTCCAGCATAGAAAGCAACAAAGACTCTTCTAATGAAATAGTTGTTTGAAACTACTGAATTTTTAATACTTAGAAAAATCGGGATGAATGGTACTTTGGTATTATTCATCCCAATTGTATTTAATTCATCTACAAGATAAAAAAAGAAGTATTGATTGAGAGGAATTAGAAAATGACCCTTTTGAATGTAGTTGCATTAACATGCGAATATAGAAAAAATCCGCTAGGAATTGATATAAAAAGACCTCGAATTAGCTGGAAAATCGAATCAGATAGACGAGGAACAATGCAAAAGGCATATCAACTTCAAGTTACGGCCAATGATCGGGATTTCACTACAACGACATGGGATACAGGTGTTATTCAATCAGATGAATCTATTCACATTGAATATGGTGGTCCCGAATTAAAGCCTCGAACAAGGTATTTTTACCGGGTGAAAATCTGGGACAATTTTGATCGCGTATCAGAGTGGAGTGAAACCGCTTGGTGGGAAACTGGATTGTTAACTTCCGATGAGTGGAAAGCAGAGTGGATTACACCCGATCCAGATGGAATCGATCCGCTGAGTGAGCCGGCATTTTTATTAAGAAAAGAATTTACTCTAAAAACCGGTATGACCTCGGCTCGTATTTATGGCACTGGTGTAGGGTTGTATGAATTATATCTAAACGGAGAACGCGTCGGTGATGAATTACTTGCTCCGGGTTGGACGAGCTATCATAAACGACTTCAATATCAAACATATGATGTGACGGAACAGCTCCAAAATGGTTCCAATGCGATCGGAGTTATGCTGGCAGATGGCTGGTATAAAGGAAACCTCGTTAGGGAAGATAATCGGAATATTTATGGAGATAGACGGGCAGCATTCTTTCAACTTCATGTAACTTATAGCGACGGTACGGAAGAAGTCATTGTAACAGATAATACATGGAAAGCTTCCACAGGACCTATTTTATTTTCGGAAATTTACCATGGGGAAACGTATGATGCGCGGCTTGAAAAAGAAGGATGGACCCTTCCCAACTTTAATGATCAGGGATGGATTGGTACCATTGTTCAAGTAATGCCTATTACCCAAATGGTATCACAAGAGAATGTCCCAACCAGAGTAACCGAAGTACTTAAACCCATTGACACTTTTGTAACTCCAGCAGGTGATACCATTTTAGACATGGGCCAAAACATGGTCGGCAGAATTCGGTTGAAAGTGAAGGCCCCTGTCGGAACTCGTATTGTGTTAAAGCATGCCGAGGTTATAGATAAAGACGGGAATATTTACTTTGGCAATCTAAAATTTGCAAAGCAAACGGTAGAGTATATAACAAAGGGTGAAGGAATTGAGATCTATGCTCCACATTTCACATTCCAGGGGTTCCGTTATGTGAAAGTGCAAGGATATCCTGGCCAGGAAAACGGTCTGCCGCTTGAAAACTTTATCGGTGAAGTCATTCACTCTGACATGGAGCGAACAGGTGAATTTGAGTGTTCCGACCCACTAGTGAATCGGCTTCAGCAAAATATTGTTTGGGGGCAAAGAGGAAACTTTCTGGATGTACCGACAGATTGCCCGCAACGAAGTGAAAGATTGGGGTGGACGGCGGATGCACAAGTCTTCATTCCAACTGCACTTTTTAATTACAATGGTGGTCCATTTTTTACAAAGTGGCTCAGAGATTTAAAGGCTGATCAGCTTCCAGACGGGAATGTACCATTTGTCATTCCGAATGTGGAGGGTGGAAAAGGTTCTGCGGCTTGGGGAGATGCAGCAACGATTATTCCATGGACCATTTATCAGACTTATGGAGATAAACGTGTACTAGCTGAGCAATTTGACAGTATGAAAGCGTGGGTAGAATATATCCGCAGGCAGGGCAAGAACGAATACCTATGGAATACAGGTTTTCATTTTGGTGATTGGTTAGCCCTGGATGCCAAAGAAAATAGCTTTGTTGGTGCCACAGCAAGAGATTTTATTGCCACCGTCTTTTATGCCCATTCAACTAGAATTCTAAGAGATGCGGCCGAGGTCCTAGGGAAATCGGGTGAAGTTAAGGAATATAGTTTCTTATTGGATAAGATTATCGAGCAATTTAATCTTGAATTTGTTTCGCCATCAGGCAGACTGGTGTCTCCAACACAAACAGCTCATGTCATTGCGCTGATGTTCGATATGGTAGACGGAAAAGCCAAAGAACGGACGGCCTATGAGCTAAATCAATTACTCATTCAAAATGATTATCATCTGAACACAGGATTTGTCGGAACACCGTATATCAGTTTAGCTCTTACAAAAGGTGGTTATCATGAAACAGCTGTCAAATTATTAATGAAGGATGATTTCCCCTCCTGGTTGTACCAAGTGAAAAAAGGTGCCACAACCGTTTGGGAGCATTGGGATAGCATTAAGCAAGACGGTTCGTTCTGGAGTGATCAAATGAATTCCTTCAATCACTATGCATATGGTTCAATAGGAAATTGGATGTATAGAGTCGTAGCGGGGATCGATATGGATACAGCTGTACCAGCTTATAAGAAAATAAAAATCCAACCAAATTTTGCAGGTATTTCGTTTACTCAAGCAAAAGCTGCCTTTGAGTCCATGTATGGAAGAATTTTATCATCCTGGAACCTTACAAATGAAACGGTAGAGATCGAGGTTGAAATTCCTGTGAATACAACTGCAGAGATCCTTTTACCTAAAGCTAATCTTGCTGATGTGTTGGAAGGAAATAAACCATTGGTTTCAGGGGATATTCATTCTTATTTGGAAATCAAAGAGGGTGTACGACTCACTGTAGGTTCTGGATTTTATCATTTTAGGTATCGAAACGAGAGTGGATTGAGACCAAGTTTTACTGAAGATACACCAATTATTGATTTCCTTGATTATATGGAGGCAGTTGCTGTATTAGAGAAATTTGCCCCTGGTATCACAAAACCACCTGCTATTTTTTCAACAAAAGCTAGAAGCTTGAAAGAATTAGCGGAATTACAAGAGGTAAATCTCACAGTTGATAAGGTTAAAGCTATTATTGGCGAGTTAAAAACGCTGGCATTGGAAGCTGTTTTAGTAGAATAAATAGGATTAAAGCCAATCACCTGTCGTGATTGGCTTTTTATATCGGTTGGTTGGGGGATTTGTTAATAAATTCTGGATTTTGTTAATATGGTCTCAAATTTTGTTAATATCTCTTGGAATTTGTTAATATCCCTAAATTATTGTTAATATCGCCCCGAAATTTGTTAATAAAGCGTTAAAGCAATAAAGTGAAGTTAAAAGAGCACCAAACTTGAGGTGCTCTTTTTGGCTAATAAAAATTACCTAACTTTCTAGAGGTTTCTTTTTAAATTGACTAGGGGATTTCCCCATGTATTTTTTAAATTGCCTTGAAAAGATAAAAGGATCATGATATCCAACATGGCTCGCTACACTTTTAACAGAATAGCCCTCTGTTAAAAGACGTTCAGCTAGAAGAAATTTGGTTTGTAGTCGATATTGCTTCGGAGATATCCCAACAGCCTCTTTAAATAATTTTCTGAGTTTTTCATAGCTTATATGAAAAGATGCCGCAATCTCTTCCAATGATATATCCTCGTATAGCATATGTTTAGTCCCTGAAATGATCGTTTCGATGTCTTTGCTTTGATTCACAATGTTTTCCCGGTGCAAATTAATTAATAATTTTTGTGTATTAAAAAGAACTTCGGGAAGCTCAGCTGTTGTGGTTGTTTTTAACTGAAATATTAAATCGATAAACCATTGCTCCAGATATGGTTTTAGGTTTAATTCAAAAACGGGAGTTACTAGATTTAACAGCTCTAGAGAAGCGAGAGAATGAAAGGTGGATTCACCGATACTAACATGAAATTCATACCAAGGCTCGGCTGACTCTATGATTAAAGAATATGTTTTTCCTGGCAGTTGCTGACAAAGTGAATGTGCCGAAAGTGGAAAGACTTGTCCCGTTTCCAAATCTAACAAACGTCCAGAACCATGAAGTATAACAAAACAGTTGTAATATTCATGACCAATCGTTATAGGTAACTCATTTGTATTTCTTGTAACAAATCCACAGGATAAAATTCCATTTTTTATATCATTCGTTAAGTAGCGAGTAAATGTATCTGTCTTCGTTGGATTAATCAATTTTATTACTCCTCATATCAGTTCTCCAAAAATAACATGATAGTTAAAGATTACATCCTTACAAAGTAGAAATCAAAGCTTTTTTTTAAAAGATTCATACCAAAAATAACATGAAATTGAAGAGGAATGTTATGTGTTATAAATTTAGTGAATGATAAGATTTATATTGTAGAAACCTTTCAAACCAATGAAGGAGTATGAAAAATGAAGCAAAATAATTTGGATTTTAACTGGAGATTTAGTTATTCCACAGGCAACTCTAGTAAGGATAAACGAGGAAAAGCATTCAAAGATACGGTCAATCTGCCACATGATTTTTCTATTGGATTAAATCGATCAGAATCAGAAGGATCGAATGAAGCAGGAGGCTTTTTTCCAGGAGGGATTGGCACATACGAAAAAGAGATCTTTATCCATGAAGAGGAGAAAGAAAAAGTATATATCTTGTTGGTAGAAGGAGCATACATGAATGCGGAGGTCTACCTAAACGGTCATCTGGCTGCTTTGCATCCTTATGGATACACCGAATTTAAAGTAGATTTAGCCGAATACATTCGCTTTGGTCAGAAGAATAAGCTGCGGATCGTTGTCAATAACAATGCCTTGCCGAATTCCAGGTGGTATAGCGGTTCAGGGCTGTACCGACATGTACAGCTTCTTACAGCCGAAAAACTTTATATCGATCCATGGGACTTATGTGTCACAACAGAGGATGTAAGAGAGGATAAAGCATTTGTAAAAATTGAAGCAGCGATAACAAACGTGCAATCTACAGAAGAAAACATAGAGTGTCAGACTACCATTTATGATACGAATGGGAAGGAGATAATGTCAGAAGTAAAAAGCGGCATTGCTCATAGAGAAGGAAAAACAACCTTTGAAACTTTCATGCTGATCGAAGCACCTACACTTTGGTCTACCGAGAATCCATATTTATATAAAGTACTCACAAGAATTTATAAAAATGGCTCCTTGATGGATGAAACGGATACAACATTTGGAATTCGTTCTATTTCTTTTGATTCAAAAAATGGATTTCGTTTAAACGGTACTTCTTTGAAATTAAAGGGTGGGTGTATCCACCATGATAATGGTCCACTTGGGGCAGCTGCCTTTGATGTGGCGGAATATCGAAAGATTCGCCTGTTAAAGGATCTGGGGTACAACGCTATCCGCACGGCGCATAATCCACCATCACGCGCACTGTTAGATGCATGCGATTATTATGGAATGCTGGTGATCGATGAAATGTTTGATTGCTGGCGTCAGAAGAAAAATGCCTATGATTATCACCTGTATTTTGAAGATTGGTGGAAGCGTGATGTAGAGTCCACCATCTATAGAGATAGAAACCATCCTTCCGTAATTATGTGGTCCATTGGAAACGAAATCGGTGAACGAGACGGAAATTCAGAAGGGGTACGGATTTCAGAGGAACTATGTGATTTTGTTAGAAAACTTGATCCAACAAGAGCCGTTACAAATGGTGTAAATGCAATCTTTCTGGATGCAGGCGAATTTGGCGGGATATTGGCCAACATCTTTAATGGTAGCGCGGGTGTTCTTTCTGAACTGCCACCGGAAGTCCACGAACTATTAAAAGAGTGCGATCGCGTGACGGCTGAGTGGGGAGAATTAACAGAACCCTTCTGTAAGCCTTTAGATGTTGTCGGGTATAACTATCTTGATAGCCGGTATGAAGAAGATGGCCTAAAATTTCCAGACCGGGTAATTTGCGGAACAGAATCCTATCCCAAAATGATGGCATCTGTGTGGAAAAAGGTGGAGGAAAATCCCCATGTCATTGGTGATTTTTCATGGACAGCGATTGATTATATTGGGGAATCCGGTATTGGACGCAGTTTTTATGATGAGACAGGAAACCTGTTTGGAGATTATCCGTGGCACTTGTCAAATTGTGGCGATATAGATATTTGTGGGTTTATACGTCCACAGGGGGAATATCGAAAAATACTTTGGAATAAGCGTAAAGAACCTTATTTAGCGATACTGAAACCGGAACACTTTGGAAAAAAAGAAATAGTGTCTGCTTGGGGCTGGAGTGACGTTGTGCATAGCTGGAGTTTCCCAAAGAATGTAGGACAAAAGGTTCGAGTTGATATTTACAGTAATGCTGAAGAGGTTGAATTGCTTATTAATGGCAGCAGTATCGGAAGAAAAACAGTGAATGAGGAACTAAAGGTAAGTTTTGAAGTGAACTATACCCCTGGTTCCATTGAAGCAATAAATTATAGAAATGGTAGGAAGGCTGAGAATGATAGAATTGAAACTTGCGGGGATCCGTATTCTGTAAAACTAGAAGTGGAAGAAGAGAATTGGGATTCATTAAACACCGATGATTTGAAATATATTACCTGCAGTATTAGGGATGAAAATGGATTATTAGTTCCAAATGCAGAACATTTGGTAAATGTAGAAGTTAGTGGAGCAGGAGAGCTCGCCGCAATTGGCACTGGAAATCCGGTATCAGAAGAAAGTTATAAGGAGTTTTTTAGAAAAGCATATAACGGGAAATTGTTAATTGTTGTAAGAGGGAAAGCAGAAGGAAAAGCAATCATTTCTGCAACAGCGGAAGGTATAAGAGGAGACAGTATCAAGATACAGATGAACTATCAAATTGAAGATTTTAATGGAGTGTTAATATAACATGGCAACTATTGTACAGAACCCTATTTTAAAGGGATTTAATCCGGATCCATCCTTTATTTTTGTAGAGGATTCGTATTACATTGCTACTTCTACATTTGAGTGGAATCCCGGAGTACAGATTCATTTTTCAAAAGACTTGGTAAATTGGGATGCTGTAGGTGTGTTGGGGGATAAAAGTTATTTGAACCTAACAGGTATCCCTAGTTCTGGCGGTGTTTGGGCACCATGCCTAAGCTATAATAAAGAAGAAAAATTATTCTATTTGCTTTATACCAATTTTAAATCTAGTTATCAACCGCCATTCCGTGATTTAGATAATTATTTAATTACTGCACCAACCGTCCATGGTCCATGGAGCGATCCAGTTAGGTTAAATTGCAGTGGTTATGACCCCTTTATTTTTCATGACGATGATGGGAAAAGTTATATAACCAATATGATTTGGGATTATCGACAAGAACCGGAAAAACGATCTGCAGGTATTATCATCCAAGAATATGATCGTCAGCAAAAACGACTTGTGGGTAAAGTCTCGACGTTGTTTGAAGGGACAGAATTGGGACAAACTGAAGGACCAAATATCTTTAAAAGGAATGGTTATTATTATTTAATGACAGCAGAAGGTGGTCCACACTATGAGCACGCAGTAACCTTAATACGAAGCAAGTCCATTTGGGGACCATATGAATTGCATCCAAAACGGTACATTCTTACTTCATCTGGGACTGATGAAGACACACTTCAGAAAGCAGGTCATGCTTCTGTTTGTGAGGATGCGGATGGAAACTGGTATATGGCATACCTTTGTGCCCGCCCGGTAAAAGACGGCAGATGTATTTTGGGCAGGGAAACCGCTATTCAAGAAGTAGAATGGCGTGAGGATGATTGGCTCTATTTAAAGTCTGAGAATATTTATCCAGCAGACACCTTTATTGTGCATAGAAATGTTGAAAAGATGGATAATTCAAAAACGACTTATACCTTTGAAGATGAGCGTTTTAGAAAAGACTTTTTTACTTTGAGAGAACCTTACTCAAAAGAACGTTTTTCTATTCATGATCGAGAAGGTTATCTAAGAATATATGGAAAAGAATCTATTAATTCCATTATTGAACAAGCTATTATTTGCAGGCGGCAGACGGCAATGTCCTTTGAGGCTAAAACACTGTTGGAATTTAATCCTGAGAATTTTGGTCATATGGCAGGGATCATCTATAAGTACAATGAAGCCAATCAATATTATTTTTATATGACCTATGATGAAACGAAGGCAGCAAATGTATTGGCTGGGATAAAAATTGATAGGGGTCAGCCAACTATTTTACCACAGGAAGAACAGCCTACGTTATTTTCGGACAAGGTTTACTTGAAGATTGTGGTGAATAAAGAAAAAGGGCAGTTCTATTATTCATTAAATGACCAGGAGTATATTCCTGTTGGTGGGGAGTTTGATACAACGATTTGTTCTGATGATTACGCTTATGGATTTACAGGGACAATGGTCGGGATGGCATGTCAAGACATGTCTATGCACGAACATTATGCGGATTTTAAATTTTTTAGTTATGAAGACAAATAGATTCATTTAATGGAGGTTCCTATGAAAAAGCAGGCTTTTAACCCATATTTGCCAAGTTATGAATATGTTCCTGACGGAGAGCCCTATGTATTTGGAGAAAGGGTATACGTGTATGGAAGTCATGATAAATTTAATGGAACCGAATATTGTCAAAATGATTATGTATGTTGGTCGGCACCGGTTGATGACCTGGGTAATTGGAGCTACGAAGGAGTCATTTATAAGAAAATACAAGACCCTATGGGACGAACAGGTAATAGATTATTATTTGCACCGGATGTACAACAGGGACCTGACGGAAGATATTATTTATATTATGCATTTGATTTTTTGGGAGTCATGTCAGTAGCTGTCTGTGATTCGCCAGCTGGCAAATATGAATTTTACGGACATATTCATTACAAGAACGGAACCTTACTTGGAAACCGCGAAGGGGATGGATTCCAGTTTGATCCTGGTGTTCTAGTGGATGATGATGGCAAAGTTTATTTGTATTCTGGTTTCTGTCCGGTGAATTTCCCTTGGAATTTTTTAGGGAAAAAAGAAAAACCTATAAAAGGCGGAATGGTCATCGAACTGGAATCTGACATGATTACGGTCAAAGAGGAACCAAAATATATCTTTCCTTTTAAGGCTAATGGTAGGGAGACATCTTTTGAAGGACATGAATTTTTTGAAGCATCTTCCATGAGAAAGATTGGTGATACCTATTATTTTGTTTATTCTTCATTTAACGGGCATGAACTATGCTACGCAACATCCAAGAGCCCTATTGGTGGATTTGAATATGGGGGAACCATCATCTCCAATGGGGATATCTTTTTAAATGGAAGAACAGATGAGGAAGCACTAAATTACACGGGTAACAATCACGGCAGCATCGTCGAAATAAACGGGAAATGGTATGTATTCTATCATAGACAGACGAACAGGCATCAATTTTCACGTCAGGCATGCGCTGAAGAAATCCGAATCGAAAGTGACGGGAGTATCAAACAAGTAGAAATGACAAGCTGCGGACTAAATAAAAGTTCATTGATCGGGAAAGGAGAATATCCTGCTTATATTGCTTGTAACCTCATGAGCATAACAGGGGCAGTTCGATACGAGTTTGGTCAAGAGATAAATGAATCTCACCCGTACTTTACCCAAGAAGGGGAGGATAGGGAGGATAATCCAAACCAATATATTGCCAATTTGCGAGATGGAGCTACCGCAGGATATAAATATTTTAATATTGAAAATGTCCGTGAAATTTCTGTGAAAGTAAGAGGAAAAGGAAAGGGAGAACTTCATGTAAGTACATCGATTGATGGTAACCCGGTTGCTCAGATTACAATTTCTCCTACACAAGAGTGGGGAATTTACAAGGCTCCGCTACAAATAAATGAAGGAGTTAACGCTTTGTACTTTACCTATAAAGGTGAAGGAGCAATTGATTTATTTTCCTTTATTCTAGAATAGATTTTCTAATGGAACACCACAAGTTATAGGATATGTTCCTACTCATTTATTAAACCTTTTATCTTTGAATTAAATATTATTCTCCTTTGATTCTGGTATTAATATTGTTGAAATCACTTGCTAAAATGGTTACAAGTGAATTTTTGAATCCATTTAAGCCGGTTAAAAAGTGAAGATTTACAAATGTGGGGTTTAATCTTAGAGATGGACATTGCTTTTATTTCTAGTAATTGTTAATCTGATTGTAAAATTAATATAATGGAACTCAGTTTTAGTCAATCATTATTAAGTGATTGGCTTTTTTTGCGGTTGTTTGGGGGATTTGTTCATATTACCAGGATTTTGTTAATAAAGCGTTAAAGCAGTAAAGGAAAGCCTTCTTTCGAGAGGTTTGTTCAGTCAGGTTTTAAATAGGTGGGTTTAATTGGGGATAGGCGTGTGTGAAGCGCCTGTCCTTTTTCGTTTGAAAACAAAAATATATTTGCTTTTGTATTATATGTGTTTGTTTTCCAAAAAAATATGATATAGTTATAGTGGGAATAAGTGAAAAACAAATATAAAACAACATAAATAAAAATACTGAATTAGAAAGGGGCAGGCCAAGTGCTGGTAGCAGAAAGACAAAAAAAGATCGTCGAATTAGTGAATGAACGATTAAGCATTCGGGTTACGGAACTGAGCAAGATTTTCGCTGTTACAGAAGAAACAATTCGACGGGATCTTGAAAAACTTGAAAAAGAAAATTTATTAATGCGCTCTCATGGCGGTGCAGTAAGTATTGAAAAGGACCAAGGGGAGGTTTCTTATTTAGAAAGAGAAATCACCAACGCGGAACAAAAGAAAGCGATTGCTGCGGCAGCAGTTCGTATAATTGAGCCAGGTGATCAAATTGTACTGGATGCCAGTACAACAGCATGGTATGTCGCAAAAGAATTGTCGGATATGCCGCTAACCGTTTTGACAAACTCGATTAAGGTTGCGATTGAACTTAGTAAAAAAGAACAAATCAAAGTGATTTCCACTGGTGGAACATTACTCTCACAATCATTATCATATGTTGGACCGCTAGCAGAACGATCCCTAAGCATGTATCACGTTAATAAAGCGTTTCTTTCCTGCAAAGGGGTGCATTTAGAAAGAGGATTAAGTGATTTTAATGAATCACAAGCGTTATTAAAAAAACAGATGATGGAAATTGCTGATGAAACGATATTAATGGTGGACTCAAGCAAATTTGGGACACGTGCCTTTTCAAGAATCTCACCTGTTTCCAATCTTGACTGCATTATTACCGATTCAAAACTTGATGAAGAAACTAAAAACCAGTTGGAAGACAAAAATATTAAATTACTAATTGTAGACTAACAGACCAATATCCGGTCTGTTTTTTACACTTTTCAACACATAGATGTATACTAGATAAAATAGTAATTCCACTAAGATGGGTGATCGAAAATGAATTTTACCTACGAAATTATCGAAATGAATAAAGAACTCCCCTTGCATATCTTTTTAAACAGTGTCGATTATGTATCAAACCATTGGCATGATAGTATCGAGATTATTTTTGTCCTAAAAGGAAAAGTTAGTGTGTCTGTTAACGATAAGCGTTATGAGTTAAATGAGAAAGATGTCGTTCTCATTAATGCTAACGATATTCACGCCATTCAGCACCAAGATGAGAATTTATTACTTACCATTCAGCTGCCAATCCCTGAATTAAAGGAGAATGTAAAAGATGTCGATTCCTATGCCTTCTCTTGTAAGTCATTCCTATATGATGAAAATCACCAAGCAGAGTTTAATGAACTTCGCTCTTTGTTAGCGCAGATGATGTGGGTAATCAACAAAGAGAGCGAAGGATATGAATTACAAATTAAGTCCCTTTATTTTCAGTTAATCTATTTATTAATCAAAAATTTTAGAGAAGAGACCGAAAAGGAAAACAAACTCTCCAGCCAAAAACACATTGAGCGGTTACTTAGAATTACATCCTATGTGAAAGACAATTTTAAGCAGCAAATTACCTTAAATGAACTGTCGCAAATTGAATTTTTGTCTGTTCATTACTTATCAAAGTTTATACAAAAACACTTGGGGATGCCTTTTTCGAAATACGTTGATAGTATCAGGCTCGATCATGCAGTGAAGGATATTGTTTTTACCGATATTCCACTGACGCAGATCGCGCTCGATAATGGATTTGCAAGTGTAAAGGCTTTTAATCGGGCGTTTAAGGAGTTTTATCATCAAACGCCGAGCGAATACCGGCGTGCCGTGGAGATGGAACCAAAGAAAACGGAAAGTAATAAGGTGACACTTGCGAATTACGTGGAAATTGATAAAATACAGGCTTTTGATCAGCTGTTTGCTTTTTTACCTAGTACTGAACAATCATTAGTAGTTGAACAGCAAGCCGTTTTCAAAAAGACAATTAAAGTGAATGTGGAAGAGAAGGCAGAAACACTTACACATACGTGGAAGAATCTTATGACGGTTGGTAAGGCAAAAGAGTGTCTTTATACCGATATTCAAAACCAACTAAAGCAAGTGAAAAAAGTGACTAATTTCAATTACCTCCGTTTTCATGGAATCTTTGATGACGAAATGATGGTTTATGGGGAAGATGAACAAGGGATTCCCACATATAATTTCTTATATACTGATAAGCTGATTCAGTTTCTAGAGAGTATTCAAGTAAAGCCGTTTATTGAGTTAGGATTTATGCCATCAGATTTAGCAGCTGGCCGCGAAACGGTATTCTTTAAAGAAAGCAATGTCAGTCAGCCAAAGGATATCGAGAAATGGAATAATCTTTTAAAGGCTTTTATTTTACATTATGAAAATCTATATGGAGAAGAAGAAGTCCTACAATGGTATTTTGAAGTGTGGAATGAGCCGGATTTTTATGTTTTTTGGCGAGGGACGTTTGAAGATTATTGTATACTATATAAAAATAGCTACGAAACCATCAAGAGTATAAATCCTCTTTATAAGGTAGGCGGGCCAAGTATTGTTTCTATTAAAAATAGTGACTGGTTACAGCAGTTTTTAGATTTTTGCAGCCGAGAGGAATGTATTCCTGATTTTATCTCATTCCACAATTACTCTCATGACGAGATGGATATTAATAAGAAAAAAAATCAAACCAATGATAAAGCCATGGGATTTGGTTATATATCAAGGGATGAACACTTCTTGGAGAATCGCATCACTGATCTTAAAAAGATGTTGTTGGAGAATCAATTAAACAACATTGAAATACACCTTACTGAATGGAACTCTACGGCCTATCATCGGGATTTAACCAATGATACAAGCTTCAAAGCCGCTTTTATTGTAAAAAATCTCTTGGAAAACATGGATTCGATTCAAAGCTTTGGCTATTGGACCATAACTGATTTAATTGAGGAAAGAAGAGCTTCAACGAAGAGTTTTCATGGAGGTTTAGGTTTATTTACAAATCATAACATTCCGAAACCTGCTTTTTTTGCTTATCAGCTGCTAGGCAGGTTAGGTAACCAATTGGTTAGTAAAGGGGATGGTTATTTCCTCACGAAAAGTTCAAAAGGGTATCAGCTGCTTCTTTATCATTATTGCCACTATGACCGGCTCTATTGTATGAATCAGCATACAAATATTGATTTAGAAAATAGATACAATGTGTTCCTTGACCAATCACCAATGGAGGTCAAGATGATTTTAAATAAAGTTAAAAAAGGAACATATAAAATAAAACAGTACCAACTAAATAAACAACATGGAAGTTCTTTTGATAAATGGGTCGAAATGGGAGCCCCTGAACATATGAATCAAGAGGAGATCGATTATTTAATTCATTCTAGTGTCCCTAAACTTCAAATAAGTGAAGTACGTATAGAGGAAAATTATATTTTAAGCACTACTCTTGGGGCTCATGAAGTACAATTATTTGAGATTGTTCCTCAAAGAACTCGTTAGGCAGGAACCCTACCTGCCTTTTTTTGTTGCAGAAAACTAGTAAAAAGGAACCATAAAAAAATGAAATGACAATTTAGGTACCTGCTTTGAACAAATATCGGATAGTGAAAAGGTTTTCATATCTCTATAATGAAGAATATAAGGAAGCGTTTCCAGTAATGAAGTTTAGTAGGAAATCATTGAAATCATTGAAATCAATTTTTGTAAAACGTTTAAAATTATAGGGAGGTAATAAAAATGGAAAATACTATGATGAAAAAGACGCCATTTGGAAGATTATTAGTAGCGGCCATGCTTGGTGTAGGCACATCGATCGCACCATTAGTACTGCTTGGATTTGGACTTTCTACATTTATAGTTATCAAGATCGTTGGGCAAGAACATGCAACGGCTGCCTTTGCAACAGCATCTGGGATTTCCGGTATAGCAGTCGTTATTTTTGGACTTTTTAGCGGAGTAATTGCAGATAAAACTCGAGTAAAGATGGGCAGAAGAAGGTTCTGGATTATTGCGGGTAGTATTGGTGGAGCCTTATGTATGTTAGGTCTAACATATGCCTCATCCATCCCAGTGTTTGTCATTACTTTATGTCTAGTGAATTTCTTTTATGGTATGGTTTCACTTTCATGTTACGCTATTGTTCCTGAACAAGTAGAACAGGAAAAGTTTGGTCGAGTTTCGGGACTACTTGGTGCAGCAGCACCTGCATTCGTAATGATCGGTCAAATGATAATGGGAGTCTTTGCAAGTTCTACTCTTCAAGAGAAAATGATTACCATGATTATTGTCCAACTAATCGGTGGAGCGTTAGCTGCCCTTCTTATTAAGGATAACTATGTTGCTATAACAACAAAAAGTGAGAAAAAGTCGATTGGGATCAGGGGGTTCTATCCAAGTTTTAAGAAGCACCCTTCCTATACCTGGGCATTATTAACAAAGTTATTTATCTATTTTACGAATGCCGGTACGACGATGTTAACTCTTTTCTATATCACAAGATTTCACTTAGGTGAAGCTGAAATCTTTAAAATTATGGGGCTAATGGCTCCGACGATTTTGCTGATGGTTGGTGCTGGAATCCTTGGCGGGTTCCTATCAGATAAGTTAAAGAAACAAAAGCCCTTTGTTATCGGAGCAGCCATTTTAACAGGAATATGTTTAATCGTATTTGCCTTCTCTCCAAGCGTAACTTGGGTAATTGTCGGTAACTTTATCTTCAACTTTGGTTTTGGAATGTACAATGCAGTTGACAATGCACTAGTAAATCGTATTCTCCCATCTAAAGAGAACGCAGCAAAAGATATCTCGATTATGAATACAACTACAAATTTAGCATCAACACTAGTAACTTTTGCAGCACCTGCCTTAATCGGTCTAGGAGTAAGAATGTTTGGCGGAGATGGATATACGTTATTCTTCTTAGTTCTAGCTGTCTTCTCCATTCTATCAGCAGTTTTAGTTCTACCAATACCTGAAATGGCATCAAAGTCGGAAGTCAATAATGATATTGGTGAAGCGGTTTAATCCATAATTAATATAGGGATGATGATACGAAAGTATTAATTCATCCCTATCATTGTTTTAGAGTATAATAGAAAATAAAGGTAATTTATCTATATAAGGGAGAGATCATTACATGTTATTGGAAAAAATCCAACTTTGGGATGAAAGTGAAACCGTAACCTTACATACTTACATTCTTCATAACTCATTGGAATTTCAAAAAGATCAGCTTCGCCCTGCAGTAGTTATTTGCCCTGGCGGCGGATATTTAGGAACCTCTGATCGAGAGGCTGAACCGGTTGCAATGCGTTTCGCTTCACTTGGCTATCATACATTTGTCCTTCGCTATAACACCTATTTTAAGGAGTGGGTTCAAGATTTCAATAACCCGCCGGCTCCTAATGAGAAATCAGCTTTTCCTCAGCCATTATATGATCTTGCTAAGGCGATGCTCCTTATCCGCGAAAATGCATCCAAGTGGTTAGTGGATACAAATAAAATAGCTGTTTGTGGTTTTTCAGCTGGTGCTCATTTGTCAGCCAGTCTTGGTGTCCACTGGAATAGCAACTTATTAAATGAGAAGTTTCAAGTTGATAACGAAGGGTTTAAGCCTAATGCTGTAATTCTTGGATATCCTTTAGTAGATTACCAGTTAATGAAAGAGAAAGTTGAAACAGAGGCTAATGAGCTTATTAAAGGATTCTGGGAGATTTCTGGAAAAGCTGCATTTGGGACTTCTAATCCAAGTGATGAACAACTTTCAGAGGCTAGTCCAGTAAACTATGTTTCAGCGGAAACACCGCCGACGTTTATTTGGCACACAGCAGATGATGACTTAGTTTATGCAGAGAATTCTTTACTATTTGCTACCAAGTTGGCAAAACATAAAGTTCCGTATGAGCTGCATGTTTTTGAAAGCGGTGTCCATGGGTTATCTCTATGTGATGAGACGACTGCAGGCGATCCTAGTCACCTAAATCCAGAATGCAAGGTTTGGTTTGATTTAGCTGATAATTGGTTGAAAAAACATTTTAGATAAGAGTATTTATATTAAATATATAATATATTACTTTAATTAGTGAAAACAAAAAAACCTGAATCTATAATTTCCAAGTAATTATAGATTCGGGTTTTATTTATTTTTATAGATCTTAATGAAACTTCTAATTTTACATTGACAAGAGTTAATTAGCCCCTTACAATTGAAAATGATTATCAGTATCAATCGGGAGGGACTTAAATGTTATACATAATAAATAGTCGGAATTTTTTATTAACATCTATCTTTATTTTACTATTATCATCAGTATTACTAGGTTGTACCAATGCTAGTGAAAAGGATACAACCTCACAAGACAAAAATGATAACATGCTTACGATCGCTTGGGCGAGAGATGTCGGCGAAATGAATCCGCATGTTTATAATCCTTCACAATTATTCGCTCAGTCCATGGTATATGAACCGTTAGTAAGCTACGGAGAAGGTGGCAAGTTAAAACCTCATCTAGCAGAATCATGGGACATCTCTCAAGACGGAAAAGTATATACATTTCATCTGCGTAAAAATGTAAAATTTTCTGATGGAACAAGTTTTAATGCTGAAATAGTTAAAAAGAATTTTGATACCATATTAAATCATATGGATTTACATGGTTGGTTGGGTTTTCTTTCGAAAATTAAAAGTACGGTAGTTGTCGACGATAATACGTTTAAAATGACATTAACTGAAGCCTATTATCCAACGATTCAGGAGCTAGCTGTTGTTCGACCAGTGCGTTTCTTAGGTAAAGCTGGATTCCCTGAAGATGGTGATACCTCAAAAGGGGTTAAGGAACCAGTTGGAACAGGGCCATGGATTTTAGAAGCGCATAAAACGGATGAATATGCGATTTTCAAGCGCAACGAAAACTATTGGGGTGAGCTTCCAAAAGTAGAAAAAATTCAAGTGAAAGTGATTCCTGATGCAGAAACGAGAGTACTAGCCTTTGAAAAAGGTGACCTAGATTTAATTTACGGAGAAGGGGTTATTAGTTTAGACGCTTTCAAACAATTGAAATCAACAGGTAAATATGAAACTAGTATTTCTGAGCCAGTAGCGACAAGACAGCTTGTTATGAATACAAATAGAAAACAGCTTTCCGATGAGCGTGTTCGTCAAGCACTACATTATGGGTTTAATAAGGAAGCAATGGTCGAAGGAATCACTTCAGGACTAGAAGAAGCAGCCGATTTTATTTTACCAACAAACTTGCCTTACACTTCCAATATTGATGTTAAATCAACTGATTATGATGTTAAAAAAGCAAAAGCGTTATTGGATGAGGCAGGCTGGAAACTTCCTAAAGGGAAAACAGTTCGTGAAAAAGATGGACAACTGCTTGAAATTGGGATGATGTACGATTCAGCAGAATCCATTCAAAAAGCAATGGCAGAAACACTGCAATCAGAATGGGCGGCGATTGGTGTTAAATTAAATATTACGGGGGTAGAGCTGGCGGATCAGGTTCAAAGATTTAAAGATAATGACTTTGATATTAATTTCTTTAGTAACTATGGTGCTCCATATGATCCGCATACATTTATAAACATTGTGGCTAAAAAAGGATTTGGTTTTAATGAAGCCATTTCAGCCTATCCGAACAAAGCGGAATTACTAAAGAAAATCGCACGTATTCCCCAGACAACTGACGAAGCAGAACGTCAACAGCTTTACACATCTGTTTTAACATCACTGCAAGACCAGGGAGCAATTGTTCCAATTTCTTATATTAAGAAAACAGCGATTTATCAAAAAGATGTCACGAACTTCCATTTTTCTGCGAATCGTGACGAAAATCCATTCACAGGAATTAGTATCAAGCAGTAAGAAGGTAGGAGGCTATTATGGGCACTTTTATAATTAAACGAATAATGTCCATTATCCCGGTTTTTCTTTTGGCCGCACTTCTAACGACCGGGATGATCCACCTTTCTCCGGTGGATCCGGCCGAGGCCTATTTAACAGCAGCTCATATCGAACCGACCGATGAGATTTTGGCTCAAAAAAGACATGAGTTTGGTTTAGATCAACCATTTTTTATGCAGTATGTAAACTCTATTATGAAGATATGCCAACTTGATTTTGGCATATCTTATCTTACGAATAAGCCCGTTTGGGACGAGGTTATTTACCGAATTCCTGCGACCATCCAGCTAGCTTTAGGAAGTTTATTCATAGCGGTGCTCGTCAGTATCCCCCTTGGCTTTTTGGCAGGGGTAAAGAAGAACAGTGCGATTGATCATTTTAGTCGTATACTCTCCTTTATGGGGGCCTCCATTCCATCTTTTTGGTTAGGCTATCTTTTGATTTTTTTCTTTTCAGTAAAACTGGACCTTTTCCCAGTTGAGGGGATTGGGACATGGCAGCATCTTGTTCTACCTTCCGTAACACTAGCTCTTCCTCTAATTGCGATGTATACAAGATTGTTGCGTACGAGCATCCTTGAAAATTTACAAGAGCCCTATGTGCTTTTCGCAAGAACAAGGGGAATTAAGGAAAAAACGATAATGGCCAAGCATGTCTTAAGGATCGCCATTTCACCAATGATTACGGGACTAGGGATGAATCTTGGAAAACTGTTAACGGGAACGATTATCGTGGAGACCGTATTTTCTTGGCCTGGGTTTGGTCGTTATTTTATTGAAGCGATTTTTAATCGTGATATACCTGTCATTCAATGTTATGTGTTTATTGCAGCTAGCTTATTTATTGTTAGTAATTTGATTGTGGATCTTATTCAAATGTATATTGACCCGCGCATATCCAGGAAAGAAGGGCACAACTGATGATAACCAGTATACGTAAGATATTCATAAGTCAAAAAGTGATACCCTTATGCTCGATTATACTTGGTATACTTTTTATTATGGCGATATTTGCCCCTTGGCTAGCACCAAATGATCCGACTGCGGTCAATTTAGTTTATAAACTACAGCCTCCTTCTTGGGAATTTCCATTAGGAACCGACCATTTAGGAAGATGTAACTTATCACGCCTTTTATATGGGGCACGAATTTCATTAGGTTTTGCCATGCTCATTTTCATTTCATCCTTAGTGATTGGTTTAATCGTTGGTACCTTCTCAGGGTATAAAGGCGGTTGGGTCGATCAGGTTTTGATGAGATTTTGTGATGGTGTGATGGCTTTTCCTAGTCTGATCCTTATTCTTGGTTTGGTTGGTATTTTCGGGCCTGGGCTTTCACAAGTCATCTTGGCGTTAATGCTTGTCCAATGGGTCTATTATGCAAGAATGTTCCGAGGTATGGTATTAAGTTTGAAGGAACAAAACTTTATTGCAGCCGCGAAAATAAGTGGCTCCTCTCAATGGAAGATTATTAAAAATCATATTGTTCCCAATGTACTCCCTCCATTAGTCGTAATGGGCACATTAGAAATGGGTTGGGCCATTATGGATATATCCGCTATGTCGTTTCTCGGCTTAGGTGTACAACCGCCAACACCCGAATGGGGAGCAATGATTCACGAAGGAAAGTCCTATATTCGTACAAACCCTGCCTTGATGATTTATCCTGGGTTAATGATCATGCTTGTTATTGTTACCTTCAATTTATTAGGAGAAGCGTTATCAGAACGTTACGGAGTCAAACGCGATTTTAAAAAGGAATGAGAATGTTGGGTAATGAACAGTCGAATGTGCTGCAAGTTAGAGATTTACATGTAGAGGTAAAAACAAAGAATGGAGCTGCCACTCTCGTTCAAGATATAAATTTTGACCTGAAGCGTGGAGAGGTTCTTGGTCTAGTTGGACAAAGTGGATGCGGTAAAACCGTTACGAGTAAGTCCATTCTTCAACTGCTCGACCTTAAAACCACTAAAGTTACAGGGAGCATAAAATTACTAGGACATGAACTGAACGGTTTAAGTGAGAAAGAAATGCGAGGGATTCGTGGTAAGGATATAGCTTTTATTATGCAAAATCCTATGAATGCTTTTACGCCTGTTTTTACTATTGGCCATCAATTTATTGAAACGATTCGTTCACATACACAATGGAATAAAAAACAAGCAACAGAGCTGGCTATTGAGGCAATGCATCATGTCAACTTACCAGATCCTGTTAAACTATTAAAGTACTATCCTTTTCAATTGAGTGGTGGTATGCTACAACGGCTGATGATTGCGATTGCAGCAAGTTTACATCCTGCGGTCATTATTGCCGATGAACCGACAACCGCACTTGATGTAAATAATCAAAAGAAAGTACTGTACCATTTAGATAAAATTCGCTCTGAGTATGGCTCAGCTATATTATTAATTTCCCATGACCTCGGGGTCATTGCTGAAATGGCAGATGAAGTTGCTGTTATGCAGAATGGCCGAATCGTCGAAAAAGCGGACGTGTTCCAACTATTTGATGAGCCACAGCATGAATATACGAAAAAACTATTACGTGCACGAACAGTATTACCATTCGATCAGTCTGTCATCCATTTGGCTTAAAAATAGGCATTTTGTAAGGGGGGAGAAAATGAGTTTATTACAATTAAATGAAGTTACTCAAGCTTATGGATCCCGGAAGTTTATCAACTGGAAAGACAGTTCTAAAAAAATACTTTCCAACATTTCTCTCTTTCTTGAGGAAGGAACTTGTTTAGGTTTGCTTGGTATGAGTGGAGCTGGGAAAAGTACCTTAGGAAAAGTGATACTTGGTCTGGAACGGCCGCAATACGGACAGGTTCTTTTTCAAGGGCATGATATTTATAACACAGATAAGCACAGTTATCGAAAAATTCGTCGTGATCTCCAGGCAGTCTTTCAGGATTCCTATTCATCGGTCAACCCTCGAATGACGGCGGAACAAATTATTTCAGAGCCGTTAGAGAACTTTGAAAAGCTTACTCTCTCTGAACAAAAACGGACCGTTATTGAATTATTGGAAAGGGTAGGGCTAAGGGAAGAGGACTTAAAAAAATATCCCAATCAATTTAGCGGTGGGCAACTGCAAAGAATCAATATTGCAAGAGCCATCTCACTTAAGCCAAAGCTGATTGTCTTGGACGAAGCTGTCAGTAGTCTAGATATGGTGAATCAAACCCTGATTTTGGAATTACTAAAGCAGTTAAAAGCGGACTTCGGACTATCGTTTCTTTTTATTACACATGATATTAAAGCTGCCTATACGATTAGTGATAGATTAGGTGTACTAGAAAAAGGAGAATTGGTGGAGCTATACGATGATAAGGATCAGTTCTTTACTTCAGTACATCCTGTAGTAAATGAGATGAGGGATTCCATGCTTGCCGAGTACCCGCGTTTTCGAACGGTTAGACGTGCTTAATTTAAAAAGTATCCGCAGTTTCAAGTGCCTCGATTTCCATCGGGGCTATTGTTTTTATTTAAAGTAATAAAAGGAGGCTCTTTCAAATGAATAATCGGGCGTACCTATCTTTGGCGATCCCCTTAACAATTTCGACAATGACAACGCCCTTGATAGGTGCTGTAGATACAGCCGTTGTTGGGCAGCTTCCCGATCCAGCTTATATTGGAGGAGTTGCAGTAGGGACGCTGATTTTTAATACATTATATTGGGTGTTCGGATTTTTACGGGTCAGTACATCTGCTTTTGCAGCACAAGCGAACGGGGCAAGCGACCCCGATCAAGGAATACTTGCTTTAGCTCGTCCTTTTTTATTAGCGATTGCGGTTGGAATTTGTTTTATTCTACTTCAATGGCCAATTGAATATTTAGCTCTGAAATTGTTTTCCGCTGATTCTGATGTCAGTCAGTTTGTCGGAGAATATTTTCGAATCAGAATATGGGGGGCACCCTTTACATTGATGAACTATGTGATCCTAGGCTGGCTAATGGGGATGGCTAAGATTAAAGAATCATTATTTTTACAAGTTTTAATGAATGTTTTAAATATGATTTTGGCCATTCTTTTTGTCCATGTCTTTTCTTTTGCTGTAAAAGGGGTCGCTGCAGCCGCTTTGATTGCTGAAGTGACAGCCACTATAGTAGGGTTACTTATTATAATAAAGGCATCACCATTTGTGTGGCAATTCCCATCCTTTCAAGAACTAATAGATACAAAGTCTTTGAAAAAGATGTTTAACGTTAACAAGGACTTGTTTATTCGAACCATTAGTTTATTAGTCGTTATTAATATGTTTACAGCAAAAGGTGCTTCGTTTGGAACCAACTTGTTAGCTGCCAATGCTGTTCTATTTCAAATTCATTATATAATGGCTTATTTCTTTGAGGGGTTTGCGAACGCAACGAGTATTCTCGTCGGTAAAGCGGTAGGATCAAATGACAAGGAACTATATAAAAAGGCACTCACTTTATCAAAAAAATGGTCGGTCATTATCGCCTTTGGTATTGCTTGTAGTTATGGATTATTTCAAAAACAAATTATTGCGCTTTTTACCAATCTATCAAGTGTTATTGAACTTTCAATTACATATGGAAAGTGGCTAATCCTTTACCCGTTTGCCGCATGTTTTGGCCTTGTCATTTATGGTGTTTTTACAGGAGCAACTGTAATTGCTCCCGTTCGAAACTCTATGATTTACGCAATGATTGTCTATATCCTGTTACAAATGACGGTAACACCTATCTGGCATAATCATGGACTATGGCTGGCTTTCATTGTTTATACGTTTGGGAGATCTGGATTTCTAATCATGTATACTCCTAGATTAAATAAGAAATTGTTTGAAACAACATGATAACAAAAACCAAGGGAGACTAAATGCTAAACCCTTGGTTTTTATGCTTTTCCTTATAGCAATGCGGAGTCTCTTTAAACAGTTCCTTAAATTTTTTATAAAAGAAAGTAAGGCTGGAATAGCCTACTTCTTGAGCGACCTCAGGTATTGGTAAATCAGTATTAGACAAATACAAGGCAGCCTGGTTCAACCGTTGGATCTGAAGAAGTTCCTTAAATGATTTCCCAGTACCTTTTTTTAGCAATGTAGACAGATAACTCGGATTAAAGCCAAAGGTCTGTCCCATTTTAACAAGCGAACAATCGCGGTAATTGTCCTCAATATACTTCAAAAAATCTAGTAAAGAGACTGTGTTTTTATTATCCACGGCTTCATATCTTGTCTGGGTGTTATTGGATCGAATTAATGTTGAAAATAAAACGACTAAATAAGAATCGATAATTTCTGCAGAACAAAAGTCACGGTCGAAAAATTCACACATGATATTTTCCATAATTTCCGTAACCTTACTACCCTCTGGTTTAAATATCAAGAATTGATTCTGCATTCGATGACTTACGAGTGATTCAATCATGAATTGAGAGATAATACTTTTCTGTGACATTCTTCTTAGAAAGCTCGGTGAAAGATAGTCCTGCTTCAGAATGATATTGATCACAATATCATCTTTGGTAGTAGCAGCAACGCTATGAGGTGCTTCTTTGTTAGTTAAAATTAATTCTCCCTTATTCAAATTAACTTTTTTCCCTCTAATAAAAACGGTGCAAGTTCCCCGATAAACAAACATCATTTCTATGTAATCATGCATGTGAAGAGGAATATCTGAGCCAAAGGGCTGCTGAGAGATGGATATGTTCTCCTCAATGGGTAAATCGTTTATATCAAAGGCTCTATTAAAAAGATAAACAGGTTCTTCATTTACCATTACGGTATGAGGACTATACTCCTTTAAAACTCTATCTTTATCAATTGGCCCTAAATGGCAGGTGTCTAAGTAGCCTTCAAGTTCTAGTCGGTCCATAAGTACTCCCCATGATTAATATTAGAGTAATCTATTACTTAATTTTATTATAATCCTATTCTTACGATTAGTACAAAGTGGCACTAATACTTGTATCTATTACTGACGCCTTCTTTTGACTTTTAGCAGGATAGGAGATGTTTTTATAAGTTATGAGTATGTACTTAAATAAAATCCTTATGTTATTATACCAACATGCATTCTTAATAATAAAAATTATCTGACTATTACACGGAATGTAAGCGTTGACACTATATTTGAGTATAGGGGGAAAATTATGAGTCTTGATATTGGGCTTCAACTTTTTTCGGTAAAAGACGAGTTGAGTGCAGATTATTTCCGAACTCTCGAAGAAATTTCATCAATTGGTTACAGGAACGTTGAGCTGATTTCGATGAATATGAAAAACTACTCACGATTTAGCGACACTGTTTCAGCGACGTCCTTACGTAACAAATTGGAAGAATTGAATCTGACACCTATTGGAGCACATGATGGCGGAGGACCCCCAGGCATAAGTCTATTGGATAACGACTGGGATCGTATTATTAAATATAATTACGAGATTGGGTGCCAATGGATTGCGATCCCATCTGCGTTTATGTTATCTCGGGATGAAGCATTAAAGACGGCCGAACAGCTTAACCATATTGGGAAACAGATGAAGGAAAACGGGTTAAAACTGTATTTACATAACCACCATTTTGAATTTAGAAGAATCAACGAGCAGGAGACATTGTATGATGTACTAATCGAAAACACAGAGCCTGATCATGTATTCTTTGAATTGGATATCCTATGGGCCCATAGAGCTGGAGTAGATCCGATTGGCTTGATGGAGCGGCTAGGTGCTCGTTGTGACGTGATTCATCAGAAAGAATTGTATCCATTTGTACCTGAAGAAGGCTTTGAAACTCCAAAGTTTGAACTCCCAGAGATATATAAACCTTATTTTCAAGATTCCGAGATACTTCCAGATATTGCTCCATTAGACTTGGACAGGCTGTATCAAAAGGTTAATGAATTGGGATTCGTTAAATACACCATTGTTGAAAATGAATATGCTGAATCCAATAAATTTGCTAGTGTGGCCAAAGACCTTAAAATTCTACAGAAAAAAATTAATTTAAATACACAAAGTGTGTGAACAGTACAATACTCATTTTCTAGTAAAAATGTGAAGGAGATTAAACTATGGCAAACGTTAAAATCGGATTTATCGGCTGTGGGGATATTGCCAAGCTGAAGCATTTCCCTGGAATGGCACAACAAAAGGGAGTTGACCTTGTAGCTTTCTGCGACCTTGTGATTGAAAGAGCTGAGGAGGCTGCAAAAAAATACGGTACCCCAGATGCTAAAGTTTACACCGATTACCGTGAACTTCTTGCGGACGAGTCTATTGATGCAGTCCATGTCCTGACTCCAAATGTCGGACATAGTGAAATAACCGTAGCAGCGCTAGATGCAGGAAAACATGTTTTATGTGAAAAACCAATGGCCATCAATCCGGAGGAAGCACAGATGATGTTGGATGCAAGGGATAGATCAGGTAAACTGCTTACGATTGGCTATCAATATCGTCACTTCCATGAAAACGCTATTGCCAAGAAGGTAGTTGATGATGGATGGCTTGGCGATATCTACTACGCTGAAGCAACTTGCATCCGCCGCCGAGGAGTTCCAACATGGGGCGTCTTTACCGATAAGTCAAAACAAGGGGGCGGCCCGTTGATTGATATCGGAACTCACGCTCTGGACCTCACTCTTTGGATGATGGATAATTACGAGGTTGACTACGTTGTCGGCAGTTCCTATGAGAAGTTAGGCAGAATGCTGGATCCTGAACATCAAGGTCAGGTGAGCTGGCGTGATGGGTCCCCAGACCCATGGAATAACGAGACTTATGATGTAGAAGACTCTGCTATGGGATTTATCAAAATGAAGAATGGAGCGACGATCTACCTGAGAGCTTCGTGGGCACTCAATATTGTCACGAATCCGGGGATGGTACTGCTTTGTGGAACGAAAGGCGGTCTCGATACTTATGATGGAGTAAGGCTGAATCATGTAGTTGCCGGTCAGCCTTCCATCACTAAAGTAGGAGAAAAGGTCAATCCATTTATTCCCGGATTTGGAGGTGGAGATACTCCTCCGTCCAAAGAACATGAAATATGGGTTGCAGCGCTAAAAGGTGAGGGCGAATTGTTTGTCAAAGCTGAACAGGCTTTAGTTGTAACACAAGTCCTGGAGGCTATTTACGAGTCTTCCAGATCAGGGAAACCTGTTTATTTGTAATCCTAAGTGAAAAAGGGGGGATGTCTCCCCTCTTTTTTGCTGGTTAGACGACCGATTTTCCTTTTGTTAATGTAGATGGTCCCGAGATCCGTTTGATTCAATATTTCTAATTAATCGTTAGTAAACTGCTCCGTAGTGATTCGAGTTAGCATTTGATTATAATTGTGATCACCTTGGTCAAACATGTCTCGATATTCCTTTGGGGAAATTCCAAATCTCTTCTTAAAGGCCTTGTGAAAATAAGAATAGCTTCCAAATCCACAACTCTCGGCAATGACCTCCAATGTCATAGGTGTATATCTCATACGATCAATGGCATTTTTGAGCCTCATATTGATGGCAGACTGTATGATTGTTGTTCCGTATGTTTCTTTAAAAAGATGACTTGCTCGAGAAACACTCAATCCTACGTTTTTAGCTAAATCTTCAATGCTGAATTGCTCTATAAAGTGATCTTCAATATATCTTTTAATTAAATCAGCTGCGAACTTTGTATTAGGCGGTTGTTTGTGCACCGCATTCGTGCCTTGAATCGTTCGTTTTAGTGACAAGCACAAGGAACGTAACAAATAATCCACAAGTTGGTCATCAGGTATGAGTGTTTGATGATTTTCCAAATAGAGGTGGTCCCATAAAGAAAGGATTCTTTCATCCAAGGGAATACGGGTAAAAGGTTGTGGTTCAAAGCTCTCCCACCAATGCTCGATCCACAACCCTTTGCATAAGATGAAATAATCGCCGCTTCTCGATTCTCCATCCACCTTTAACTCATATAAATCGCCAGGTTTCAAGAGTAATAGATTTCCAGGTTCCATATCTAAACGATTGCCATTTATACGGACCATAGACTTCCCTTGGACTTGAAGTCTGAAAAGAAAAGTGTCAAGTATTCGATTTTTAAGGATGAACGGTTTCCTATGGTAAGAATAACCACAAACGAGAATTTCTGTGTCCATTAATGTTCCCCTTCCATATATGTTACGAGGTCTATTAATATGTACCTGTGTGCTTAATGGGTTTATCCATATATTAACACGTACTTGGAAAAATAATCTTGAGCAAACATAAACCAAATAATACAGTTTTTATTTTAATTATTATTAACTATGATTCGAGCAATCAATATCTCGTTTTTTAACATTATATCTTGAGGTATCGATAGTTACTATTAATTTATAAGAGATGATATTTAATTGAGATCAGGAGGTAACTATCAATGAAATATGTTTTTCCTAAATCCTTCCTTTGGGGGACAGCTACATCTGCCTACCAGGTAGAGGGAAATAATGATAAATCAGATATGTGGGCTGAAGAATATTCAAAAGGGTCTCCTTACAGAGATTATTCGGGTGATGCCGTCGATCACTATATTCGGTACAAACAGGATATTGAGTTGATGGCAAGCTTAGGTTTAAAAAGCTACCGTTTTTCGATTGAGTGGGCAAGAATCGAACCAGAGCAAGGAATATATTCCCAAGAGGAATTGGATCATTATCGAGACGTCATTAAGGCATGTTATGACAACAACATCACCCCAGTCGTCACCATGATGCATTTTACTTCACCACAGTGGCTGATGAAACTGGGCGGTTGGAAAAATCCACAAACTGCAGACCTTTTTGCAAAATACTGTGAAGTGGTTTTCAAGGAATTTGGACAGGATATTCCTTACGTATTAACGATGAATGAAGTCAATTTGCCGGTCATGTTAAAAGAGTTGTTTATTAATATGAACTTTATGCCTCCTGTGGGAATGGATGCCAAGTCATGGACAGCTCCAGGCTGGCGTGAATCGGCTGCTGCAAAATGTGGTACAACCATCGATCAATATTTTACTTTCCATATGGCGTCAGATGAGGATTCTTTAGAAATTGTAAAAGAGGCGCACCGGAAAGCAAGAGAAGCGATTAAAAAAGTGAATCCTTCCACTAAGGTTGGTCTTTCCTTAGCATTGCCTGAAATCCAAGCAATTGAGGGTGGGGAGGGGCAGGCTGCAAAAGTTTGGCATGATTATTTTGGGCAATTCAAATCTGTTATTGAAGATGACGACTTTATTGGTATACAGAACTACACCCGTGAAGTGTATGGTCCAGAGGGACAAGTTCCGCTGCCTGAGGGAACAGAAGTTACAGCAATGGGATATGAATTTTATCCGGAAGCACTTGCCGGAACTATCCGAAATACAGCCAAAGATCTAGATATCCCTGTGTTGGTAACAGAACACGGCATTGCAACAGATGATGATAGCCGACGGATTGAGTTTATCCAGCGAGGACTTAAAGGACTGCATTCGTGTATAGAGGATGGAATTCAAGTTTTAGGATATCTTTATTGGTCAACGTTTGATAACTATGAATGGACGTTTGGCTATGAACCGCATTTTGGGGTTATTGGGGTTAACCGTGAAACACAAGAGAGAGTGGTAAAAGAAAGCGGTCGTGTTCTAGGGGATATTTCAAAGAATAATGGTGTAAGTGAATAGATTTAAACAGATCGATGAATTGTTTGGACAGGATGGATGACAAAGCTGGCGTTCATGTCCGAACCCGAGACAACTTCGGACAGTATAAAAGAAAAATTAGTGTATGTGTCCGAACCCAAAACCATTTCGAACAGGTTTTAAGTAAATCCAGTGTTCCTGTCCGAATTCTAGTAAAGCTTCTTATAGACTTGGAAAAGGAAATGGTGATGTTGTAATAATTAAGTACCTTTCGAAAAAAGGGTTTTTCTTTATCCCTAATAAACAAAAAACTATGAATAAGAAGGGACTTCGGTTATGAAATATCAAAATCCAGTTATCAGCGGCTTCCACCCCGATCCAAGCATTTGTAAAGTAGGAGACGATTTTTATCTAGTCACAAGTTCTTTTGAATATTTCCCAGGTGTACCGATTTTTCATTCAAGGGATCTTGTCAATTGGATACAGATAGGTCATTGTTTAACTCGTGATAGTCAATTACCTTTACATGAATCAAATAGTTCCATGGGGATTTTTGCCCCAACCCTTAGATACAACAATGGCCGTTTTTATATGATTACTACCAATCTAACAATCGGAAAAAATTTTATCGTCTGGGCCGAAAATCCAGAAGGCCCTTGGTCAGAACCGGTTTGGCTTGATTGGCCTGGAATAGATCCCTCTCTATTATTTGATGAAGATGGGGTGGTTTATTTAACAGGCACCCAGGATATCTTTAGTGGAGAACCTTCAGGGATTTATCAGGCTGAGATTAATGTTGATACTGGAGAGATTATGTCTGAGCGCCGCTTAATATGGCAAGGTACAGGCGGGGCCCATCCAGAGGGACCTCACCTGTATCAAATAGACGGTATGTATTATTTAATGATTGCTGAAGGTGGAACAGAATACGGGCATATGGTGACAATGGCTCGAAGCAATCAGCCTTTTGGTCCATTTGAAAGTCACCCCAATAACCCGATCCTTACCCATCGCAGCGGTGCAAGTCCAATTCAAGCAACTGGACATGCTGATCTCGTTCAATATATAGATGGCAGTTGGTGGACTGTATTCTTAGGAATTCGCCCTGCTCCGATTCCATTTAGCGGAAAGCATCATCATCTTGGCAGAGAAACTTTTCTAGCACCAGTCGATTGGAATGACAAAGGCTGGCCGATAATTGGCGCTCAAGTCGACTTAGAAATGGACGGAAGAGCACTCAAGTTAGAGGATAAGGAACAGTTAAAGTGCATAGATAACTTTAATGAGACTTCCTTAGATTTCTGTTGGAATTTCCTGCGTAATCCTAGTGAGGAAAGCTGGTCTTTATCGGACAGATCTGGATTCCTTACGTTATATGGGAATTCATCAAGTTTAAATGGACTAGGACCTCAAGCGTTTGTAGGCCGCAGGCAGCAGCATTTTGAATGTAAGGTTTCCACGTTTCTAGAATTCTCTCCAACTGTAGAAGGGGAAGAGGCAGGACTAACCGTCTTTATGAATGAGCGATTTCATTATGAAATAGCATTAGGCATAAGAGATGGTGTAAAAAAGGTCTTTGTAAGACGAAGAATAGGGTCTCTTTGGAAGGTTGAAGCTGAGCATGAGTATGGAGAAAAGGCTATTATTCTCACCATTCATGCCGATCCAAAAAATTATACATTCTCCTATCAACAGATAGACGGAGAATCTACTATTTTAGGTTCAGGGGAATGTTCGCTCTTATCAACTGAAGTCGCCGGTGGATTTACTGGAATATATTTCGGACTTTATGCTGCAGGAAATGGACAGAAAAAGAGAACTCCTGCCTATTTTGATTGGTTTGAGTATAGATTTTAATTTATTAATAGAAAAAGAGCACCGTTCCTCAATGGGTTTAACTGTGCTGTTGGTAATTTTTTAGCCAGCTGTAATAATTAATTCTGGAGGTTCCATATTTAAAAATGGTATTAAAATATCTAATTAAAGAGAAAGACGGGCTAAAAACATAAGAAAAGCAAATTTATTTTACAGAATCCCTTATAAACAAAGCTAAACAGAATTAATTCCCAATCGTATAGATATAGAAGTGATTTATTTATTAATAGCTTTTTATCTATTTAAAGAGGGGTAAAATCATGAAACAAGGAAAGCGGAACCGTAAATTAAGTATTTATCAACTAAAGTAGTGCTCCTAATGGCTGTAATAGTTTTTATCATTTTAGCAAACGCTATCACAATGTACCTCCTAGCATCAAAGATGACAACAACAGGTATTAAGTGTAAAAAATAAGGACGTTAGCGACAATCGATTGTTACCATAATTATAGCAAGCATTTTTATAACTTTTAATATTAATCCCAAAAAGGTTTTTGCTTGATTCATAGATTATTTCTGTTTAAATCAAGAAGGATTTAATATCCCCAAACAAATATTTTTCTATCTTAGCAAACGCCCCTACCGGATTTAATATTTAGGCTGTGTTAATCTTG
>NZ_JBALNF010000054.1:0-22622 GCF_036962465.1 Neobacillus vireti | reverse complement strand
GCGTGCTGGGGAGCCTCCTTGGCGCACTTGCACCTGTGGGGCCCATTAGAATGGGAAAATAAAGTCGGCAATTAATATTTAAATATTTAGTGGGACAAATCAAAATTAAAAAACAAGAAAGAGGGTATCTTTTATGAAAATAGAAACAATCAAATTATGGGAAGACAGAGATGATGTGGAATTAACTACCTTTTTAACCATGCCCGATCGATTTCTTCCAAATCCAGTGAAGAAGCCGGCTGTTATCGTATGCCCAGGCGGTGCTTATTTGATGTGCCCCAGACATGGTAATGAAGGTGATCCGGTAGCAATGGCTTTTGCCATTGATGGCTACCAAAGTTTTGTTTTGGAATACAGCGTAGCAGAGAGGGCACCAGTAGGAAAGGCTCTTTTCCCGGCTCAGATAATCGACTTAGGTAAAGCAATATTGACCATTCGTGAACATGCTGAGGAATGGTGTATTGACGTGGACAAGATTTCGATTATTGGCTTTTCTGCGGGAGCTCACCTGTGCGGTATGTACGCAACTACCTGGAGCGAGCCGCTGTTATCAGAAACCTTTGGTGTCGATTCTTCCGTATTCAAACCACTGAGTGCCATGCTCATCTATGGTCTTCTGGATTACACTATTCAGGAAAAGGTCCGAAAGGCCAATCCGAATCCCATGCTTCCACCTAACTTAAACGAACCTACCTTCGGCTGCATTGACCCGGATGAAGAACAGCTGATAAAATACAGCCCAATCTATCATGTTAGTAAGGACACTCCGCCAATATTTATGGCTGCAGCCATTGATGACGGCATGGTTCCTGCTATTCACTCCATTAAGATGGCTGAAAAGCTGCAGAATGAAGGGCTTCCCTATGAACTTCATATGTTCCAATACGGTGACCACGGCTTCTCTCTGGGCAGAAACTTGATTGAGCCATTCCGCGACGAAAAAGCCCATGCCTGTGCACAGTGGCTTCCACTTGCTAAAACTTTCCTAATGCATTTGGTGAGTCCGGAGACAACTGAGAAAGAAAAGAATCCATTTGCCATGGTTGAAAAATAAAACTTTAGTGTTTTGATTTATATAAGACAAAATTCTACTTATTTTCTGTTAAATAGGGGAATGCACTCTATAAAAATTACTAATATTATAAGGTTATAGTATAAAACGTTTTCATTTAATGTTGGGAAAATTTAGAGGTAAATCGAGTCTTATGTTAAAAGGAGAGTTTTTTTATGAAAAAAAATAGGAAACAATTAATTGAAAAATTGACACTCGAGGAAAAAGCCAGTCTTTGCTCTGGGCTCGATTTTTGGCACTTGAAGGGGATAGAAAGATTAGGGATTCCTTCACTTTTAGTAACAGATGGACCACATGGCTTACGTAAACAATCAGAAAGCGCGGATCATTTAGGAATTTACGCCAGCGTTCCAGCGACTTGTTTTCCTTCTGCAGTAGGGTTGGCTAGCACTTGGAATCGTTCATTGATTGAAAAAGTAGGGGCAGCTCTAGGAGAAGAGTGCCAAGCAGAGGATGTGGCAGTACTTTTAGGTCCTGGGGTAAATATTAAACGCTCACCACTTTGCGGCAGGAATTTTGAGTATTTTTCAGAGGATCCATATCTTTCTTCAGAATTAGCGGCGAGTCATATTAAAGGTGTGCAAAGTCAGGGAGTCGGGACTTCCCTGAAACATTTTGCCGCAAATAATCAGGAACATCGCAGAATGTCAGTGGATACCCTGGTTGATGAAAGAACATTGAGAGAGATCTATCTTGCTAGTTTTGAGAACGCAGTGAAGAAGGGGCAGCCATGGACAGTTATGAGTTCCTATAACAAAGTGAATGGTGAGTATGCTTCTGAGAATAAAAAATTATTATCCGATATTTTAAGGGATGAATGGGGATTTGAAGGGTTTGTCGTTTCTGACTGGGGTGCAGTAAATGAACGAGTAAATGGGTTGGGAGCTGGACTAGAGGTAGAAATGCCTTCAAGTAATGGTGCAGGGGACCAAAAAATTGTCGAAGCTGTTCAAAGTGGAAAATTATCTGAAAAAACATTGGACCAAGCAGTTGAAAGAGTATTGAACATTATCTTTAAAGCAGTAGATAACAAGAAACAAAATGCAACCTATGATAAAGAGGCTCACCACCAATTAGCGAGAGTAGTAGCAAGAGAGAGTATGGTTCTTTTAAAGAATGAAGACTGTATTCTTCCATTAAAAAAGGCAGGAACCATTGCTGTCATTGGTGAGTTTGCCCAATCGCCAAGATATCAGGGCGGCGGCAGCTCTCATGTAAACCCGACGAAACTTGAAAATATCTATGAAGAAATTGAAAAGGCATCTCCAAATGCAAAAGTTTGTTATGCAAAAGGCTATGAGCTAAAGAGTGATAATATTGATGAGAGGTTATTGGCTGAGGCAAAAGAGACTGCGATTCAATCTGATGTTGCCGTATTATTTGTTGGCTTGCCTGAACGTTACGAATCGGAAGGTTATGACCGAGAGCATCTAAGGGTTCCGGAAAATCATCGGCTCTTAATTGAAGCTGTTGCAGCGGTTCAGCCGAATGTTGTGGTGGTATTAAGCAACGGGGCACCAATCGAAATGCCATGGCTTTATAAGGTGAAAGGTCTTCTTGAAGGCTATTTGGGAGGTCAGGCGTTAGGCGGGGCCATTGCTGATTTATTATTTGGACATGAAAGTCCAAGCGGAAAATTAGCAGAAACCTTCCCGAAAGCATTGCGTCATAATCCATCTTATCTTAACTTCCCAGGGGAAGGTGATAGGGTGGAATACAAAGAAGGGCTTTTTGTCGGGTATCGCTACTACGATGCGAAAGAAATCGAACCGCTATTCCCATTTGGTTATGGTTTAAGTTATACCAGCTTTGACTATTCAAATTTAGTAATAGATAAACAAGAAATAGACGATACAGAAACGGTTCAATTATCTGTTACAGTGAAAAACACGGGTGAAGTAGCTGGAAAGGAAATTATTCAGTTATATGTACGGGATGTGGAAAGCAGTGTCATTCGACCGGAAAAAGAACTAAAGAGCTTTGAAAAGGTGGAGTTACAGCCAGGTGAGGAGAAAGAAGTTACTTTTGTCCTTGATAAAAGAGCATTTGCCTATTACAACGTTGATTTGAAAGACTGGCATGTAGAAAGCGGTGTTTTTGAGATATTAATAGGCAAATCCTCAGTCAATATTGAATTAATAGGAAATATACAGGTTAATTCGACCGTTTCAGTTAAGAAATTAATCCATAGAAATACAACAATGGGCGATGTCTTGAAAGATCCAATTCTTTCAAGTATTTTAAATGACGAAGCTTTAACTAAGTTAAAAGGTGTAGGCCCATTTGCAATGGGAGAAGACCCTGATGCTGCCGAAATGTTTCAGGCGTTTATGAAATTTTTGCCTCTTCGTGCACTGGCTACTTTTAACCCTGAAAAATTTTCAGAGGATATGCTAAATACTCTTATTGTAAAATTAAACAAACCTGCCGGTGAAATTCAGAAACTGCTATCTAGATAACCGCTTTTTAGGTAAGGACGATGGGCATAATAACTCTGTAAGACGTTGATTTCTTGAACGACATACTAGTTAAAAGAACTAGAGTAGGTTAAAGAATCCATTAAAACAACTAATGTATTTTGAATTTGTTTAGAATTTAAGAAAGGAAGTTTTTATCATGCGTAAATATGATATAAACGCCATTGACCAACTACAAAACGAAACTACGATTATCGAAAATAACGGAGTTAAGGTTATCGTAAAACCAAGCCCTGGTGAAAACCGACCAGGATATCTAGATCCAATGGAATTAAGCCTTATGGATAACCATTGGGCAGGAAAATTAGAAGGAGAAGAACCTGAAGCCATTCCGCCAATGGAAGTATTAATTCCCATTATGAGGGAAAACATGGGGTTCCCAAACTATAATTTAAACACCGTTGAAATACATACAAAATATGAAGAAATTACAGATAGCGGAAATACAGTAGGCTTGTGGCGTTACTACCCAAGAAAATCAGAAAAGAATCCAAAACGGCCTGCATTGGTATTTTTTCATGGAGGCGGCTGGATTGGGGGCACCGTCTATACGGTTGAAAACTTCTGTAAATTAATAGCTGAATTAGCAGATGCCGTAGTGTTTAACGTAGATTATTCGTTAGCTCCAGAAAAGCCATTCCCACATGGTTTCAACGATAACTTCTATGCGGTAAAGCATGTTTATGAGAATGCCGAAGCCTATGGAATTGACCCAGAAAAAATCAGTGTTGGCGGAGATAGTGCCGGTGGAAATTATGCAGCGGCAGTGTGTCTGAAAGCAAAAGAGGAAGGGACTCCCAAAATTGCCATGCAGGTACTGATTTATCCGGCCGTTACACAAGCAGATGCCATGGTTGACGGATATGAGTGGAGTGAGAACTTCTTTGAAAAATCAGAGGAGCACAAGGACATCATCAATGGGCTTATTACACTTGGAAGACCTTCAAAACTTGAAGATAATCTTTTTTTAGGAGCCTATATTACTGATAAGGAAGATATAAATAATCCTTATGTTAGTCCAATGCTTGCCAAATCCCATGCAGGTCTGCCAAAAGCGATTCTTGCAGGAGCAGAATTTGACGGTTTACGGATTCACACAGAGTTTTATGCCAAGCAGCTTCAGGATGCAGGAGTGGAAACAACTTGTTTCCGTTATAAAGGAATGACCCATGCATTTATTGATAAATTAGGCCATGTTCCACAGGCAGAAGATTTGTGTATTGAAATCGCTAATGCGATTAAGGAATTATAAATATACTAAAAGAAAAGGAACCAATCATATTCGATTTGTGATATGCTTGGTTCCTTTTTTATGAGATTAATTTAGCCCTTACCATGTCCCTTAAAAGACTAACAAATTGGAAGAATAGGGATTGAAAAAAGAACTTTAAGCTTCAGGGACGTCAATGATTTTTTCATTCTAATTACTTATTGTATCGAAGCTGTAAGAGGATAGGACCAATGACAAATAGACGTAATCTGTCGGAAAAAATAAGCTGCTCGTAGGGCAGCATATTTTTTTGCAAAAGGGAATTTAGTGGATAAAAAGTCGGAAAATTGGAAATAAAAAGTCGGAATTTTAGTTAGTGACTTTTTCGTTATCCATTTATACTAAAGTATAAGATTTAATAAAACATAAAGAAAGAGCTATCAAATACAAAAAGATTGTGAATGTTAGAGGAAAGACAGGTAACGAGCGACGAATGTTTACACCGAATGGTTGTAATGTTACTTAAGCATTTTATCGTGTAAAATTAATAATTTTTTATTTTGAGGAGGAAATAAAATGGCCAAAAAGTTCGTTTGTTCAACTACTGAACCAATCGTTCAGACGAAAGTTGGAAAACTCCGAGGGTTTATTTTAGATGATACCTACACCTTTCATGGAATTAAGTATGCTGATGCAAAGAGATTCCAGATGCCCGCCCCGGTTGAGCCTTGGGAGGGAGTGAAGGATGCACTTTCCTATGGTTATGTATGTCCTATGCTTTCGCAGGAAGTACCTTTAGGTGAAATTATGGTTCCTCACCGTTATTGGCCGAAGGATGAGAACTGTCAGTATTTGAATGTATGGACACAGACAATAAGTCCTGATGCAAAAAAACCTGTAATGGTATGGCTTCACGGAGGTGGTTTCGCAGCTGGTTCCTCTATTGAGCAAGTAGCCTATGACGGCGAAAACATGAGCAAATACGGCGATGTAGTTGTTGTTTCCATCAACCACCGTCTCAATATTCTTGGTTACATGGATTTATCCCCCTTCGGAGAGAAATATGCCAATTCAGCCAATGTAGGAAGTGCAGATATGGTAGCAGCCCTTAGGTGGGTACAAGACAATATTGCAAATTTCGGAGGGGATCCGGAGAATGCCACACTCTTTGGTCAGTCCGGCGGCGGTATGAAGGTGTGGTCTTTAATGCAGACCCCAAGTGCAGAAGGATTATTCCATAAAGGGATCATCCAGAGTGGACTGCTTGACGGCTTTTTGAACTCTCCAAAAACGGACGGGACACATATCGTAAATGCCATGTTGAAGGAACTTGGTTTTGGCGAAGGTGAGGTAGAAAAACTAGAAACTGTACCTTATGACCTTATGGCTTCAGCTTACAATAAAGTTTGGCCAGAAATTGCGAGACAGGGACTCTATGTGGGCGGGAATCCTGTTCCAAATGAATTTTATGTTGGAGATCCACGGGTTGTAGGCTTTACTGAACATGCACGGACAATACCGGTTTTAATTGGATCTGTATTTGGCGAATTTGCTTTTGGTCCCGGTGTACCACATAAATACGACCTCTTTGAGGACGAAATAAAACCAATGATTGTGGAGAAATATGGAGAGGCTTCCGAAGAATTGATCAATTTGTTTAAAGCGGCTTATCCCAACAAGAATCTTACTGATCTCCTTGCACTGGATTCCATGTTCCGTTCTCCAACTAAGGACTTTATTGAGAAGAAAGCAAACCATGAAGAAGCACCTATCTTCTCCTTCATGTTTGCCTTTGAGTTCCCTTATGATGATGGAAAGCCTGCGTGGCATTGCTCTGAGATTCCTTTTGTATTCCACAATACTGATAAAGTTCCGATTTGCAATGTACCAGATTTTTCAGACAAGCTTGAGGAGCAGATTTTCGGAGCATGGATTAATTTTGCCAAAAGCGGTAATCCCAATCATCAGGGACTTCCTGAGTGGCTTGCGTGTAAACCAGGAGATGAAGCTACCATGATTTTTGACAATAAATGTGAGGTTAAACATAACCATGATAATAAACTAATTGCCTTACATATTAAGGCAGCTCCTAAATTCATGTTTGGCGAGGAAACTGTGCTCCATTAGTAGTAAGATAAAAGTTGATCAAATGGTGCGTTGAAATTTACAATTAAATCCATTTGACTAAAAATAGAATTTTTATAGAAGGATAATAATTGAATGACTTTGAATGATGTTTAATAGAATGGAGCTCTAGTAAATTTGGGCTCTTTTTTTTCATTCTTCATTAATCTGCGAACATACTGAAATAAAAAATAGAACAAATATCGTCCTGTTTTCAGCCAAATAGGGGAAAGCGATTTAAAGTGATTTTTTATATCATAATACTTGTAAGAGGAAACGCTTTCAGGTGGAGCCGCAATGGGTGGAAAAATCGCTTACTATTTGAAATAAGGATGGGAACTTATGAATTTATCAGCAGTTATTTTTGATTTAGACGGTGTAATTGTTTCGACGGATGAATTTCATTACCAAGCGTGGAAACAAATTAGTGACCAAGAACAAATTTATTTTGATAGAGAGATAAATGAAAGACTACGTGGTGTAAGCAGAATGGAAAGTCTCGAAATTATTCTGAGTCATTCGGATAAAACCTATAGTGAGAATGAGAAAAACCAACTTGCACATCGGAAAAATGAGATCTATTGTGAACTGCTTAACAATTTATCTCCAAACGATATTTTACCGGGTGTTATCAACCTATTAATGAGTTTAATAGCTAGGAATATAAAAATCGCCATTGGCTCATCGAGCAAAAATACTCCTTTTATTTTAGATCAGATTGGATTGACCACTAATTTTGATGCCATCGCCGATGGAAACAGTATCAAAAAAAGTAAGCCTGATCCGGAAGTATTTTTACTAGCAGCTAAAATGCTCGGAGTGAAGCCGGAGGAATGTGTTGTTATTGAAGATGCCAAAGCAGGCATTGATGCGGCAAAAGCGGCTGGAATGAAGGCAGTAGGTGTCGGATCAGCCGCTCATTGTGTAGACGCTAATATAAAATTAAACGATCTAACCAGCTTAGATTTAGAGCAGTTACTAGAAGTGAACGAAATTAGGAGTTGAGACCATGCTGAAACTAAATGACAACCTAACTATTTTGAAAAACAAGCCTTTTTTTCTAAAGGAAAAAGATATCGAGTGGGTGGAAGAAACACTTCACTCTATGAGTTTACATGAGAAAGTGGGGCAAATATTTTGTCCAATCGGTCATTCAGACAATAAACAAGATTTAGAAGTGTTTATTAAGGAATATCATCCTGGGGGTATTATGTACCGTCCAGATACGGGTGCCAAAATACAAGAAACACATGGGTTATTACAGGAACTTTCTCCCGTACCTTTATTGATTTCGGCTAACCTCGAGGCGGGAGGAAATGGGATTGCTACCGATGGCACTTATTTTGGTAAACAGATGCAGGTGGCAGCAACTGACAATATAAAAATGGCTTATAAACTAGGGCTAGTTGCTGGTCGTGAAGGACGAGTTGCAGGGTGTAACTGGGCTTTCGCGCCAATTGTAGATATTGATATGAATTATCGAAACCCGATAACAAATGTAAGAACATATGGTTCTGACCCGATCAGAGTTGCGCAAATGTCTAAAGCATTTATGGAAGGAATTCATGAAAGTGGACTCGCAGCAGCCGTGAAACATTTTCCAGGGGATGGTGTAGATGACCGAGATCAGCATCTCTTACCATCGGTCAACAGCTTATCCACTGAGGAATGGGATCAAACCTTTGGGATGGTTTATCAAGAAATGATTGACAGTGGGGCAAAATCGATTATGGCTGGTCATATGAGGCTTCCTGAGTATTCGCGAAAACTAATGCCAGGCATTGAAGATGACCAAATTATGCCAGCCACATTGGCGCCAGAATTACTGAATGGATTATTAAGGAATAAATTAGGTTTTAATGGGTTAATTGTCACCGATGCATCTCCTATGTTAGGCTTCACTATCTCAGAAAGAAGAGAAGTTGCAGTACCAAAGGCAATTGCTTCAGGCTGCGATATGTTCCTCTTCAACCGTAATATTAAGGAAGATTATGAGTTTATGTTAAAAGGGATTGAAACAGGTATCCTTACTTTAGAAAGATTGGATGAAGCCGTTACTAGAGTTCTCGCTCTTAAAGCCTCCCTTGGTTTGCATGTGCAGAAGGAACAGGGAACCTTAGTACCTAATGAAGCGGAATTGTCAGTATTACAGTGTGAAGAACATAAGAATTGGGCAAAAGAATGTGCAGATCAATCCGTCACATTAGTAAAGGATACACAAAAACTTTTACCGATTAATGCTGAACAATACAAGCGGGTTCGCCTATATGTATTAGGTGATCAAGAAGGAGGGCTCAAGGAAGGCGGTTCCGTAACCCAGCCTTTTGTTGACTCTCTTGAAAAAGCGGGCTTCCAAGTAGAATTATATAATGACAAGCAGGTTAATTTTCAAGAACTGTTTATGAGTGTGAATGATTTTAAAGAGAAATATGATCTTATCATTTACGTTGCCAATCTTGAAACGGCAAGTAACCAAACGACGGTTAGAATTAATTGGCAGCAGCCTTTAAATGCGAATGCACCATGGTTTGTCAAAGATATTCCTACTATGTTTATTTCAGTTGCTAACCCTTATCATCTTCAGGATGTGCCGATGGTAAAAACCTATATCAATGCCTACTCATCTAATGAATTTGTGGTAGAAGCAATCGTTGATAAAATTCTAGGAAAATCTGAATTTAAAGGGAAGAGTCCGGTAGATCCGTTCTGTGGTAAATGGGATACTAGATTGTAAATAAGCAAAAGCACTCCATTATTATGATGGAGTGCTGCTAGTATATATTGAATCTTTGAAACGAGCAAAAATATGTTTCATTTCAATATTAAATTAAATTAAAGCGTTTGCTAAAATACCAATAAGATTAGAACTATACTAGATAGAAAGGGACATGCATAAATGAGAATAAAAAATCTAAGAACCAATCGGATAACGAATCCACTGGGATTTGATTTAGGGAGTCCACGTTTATCGTATGTAGCATATGACACAGAGGCTACCAAACAAACTGCAGCGCAAATACAGGTAGCACTGGATGAAGAATTTACAAATATAGTTTTTGACAGTGAGAAAAGTAGTGAGATTGACAGCCTTGCTTTTGAGCTTCCTATTAACCTTGCTCCATGTACTCGTTACTATTGGCGTGTTACAGTATGGGCGGATAATGGTGATGAGGCTGTGAGCGAAATTGCTTGGTTTGAAACTGCAAAACTAGCACAGTCTTGGGATGCTAAGTGGATCACACCTGATTTTGATAAGGAAATCCATCCAGTATTAACAAGGGAATTTGATCTGTCAAAGGAAGTTATTTATGCCCGTGCTTATGTAAGCGGTTTGGGTTTATATGAATTGGAGATTAACGGTGAAAAGGCTGGAGACGAATTTCTTACTCCAAATTTCAACGCCTATGATAAATGGCTTCAATATCAAACCTATGATATTACTGGATTAATCAGTCAGGGACAAAACTCTGTAGAGGTAAGTCTCGGCAATGGATTATACAAGGGCCGCTTTGGCTTTGAAGGCGGAGAAACAGAAGTTTATGGCAATCAATTTGCGCTTTTATGTGAAATTGTTATTAAACATGCAGATGGAACAACTACCGTCATCAATTCGGATGAATCTTGGACCGCTAGAAGAAGTCCAATCCAATTTAGTGGTATTTATGATGGAGAGATCTACGATGCAAATGCCAACGATGCTTCTTCCTATAATGTTAAAGTTATAGATTTGGGCTATGACCGATTAAAAGCAAGGCTGAGCTTGCCGGTAGTTATAAAGGAAGAGTTAAAGCCAATTGAGGTCATTCATACACCTGCTGGCGAAACCGTATTGGATATGGGCCAGAATATGGTAGGCTGGGTTGAATTTATAACCAATGCCCCTAAAGGAACAGAAATCGTTTTACAGTTTGCGGAACTCTTGCAGGAAGGGAACTTTTATCAAGATAATCTCCGTACAGCCAAGGCAGAATTCAGGTTTATTACGAATGGGGAAGAATGTACTGTAAGGCCGCATTTTACTTATTACGGCTTCAGATATGTGAAAGTTTCTGGCTGGAACGGAGAAGTAAATAAGGATGATTTTACTGGCTGCGTCTTATATTCTGATATGGATATAACAGGTAATATTGAAACTAGTAATCCATTGGTTAACAGATTATTCCTGAATGCCTTATGGGGTCAAAAAGGGAATTTCCTAGATGTACCGACTGATTGCCCGCAGCGTGATGAACGAATGGGCTGGACTGGGGATGCTCAAGTCTTTTCGGGAACAGCAGCCTTCAATATGGATACGTATGCTTTCTTTAGTAAATACGGTTATGACCTTGCCCAGGAACAATCCAAGTTAGGTGGTAGTGTTCCAATGGTCGTACCAATGGCAACGGTTAAAGGCGGCGGTTCAAGTGCATGGGGAGAGGCAGCAACTGTTATTCCTTGGAATGTGTATGTACATTACGGAGATAAAGCCATTCTTGAGCAGCAATTTGAGAGCATGAAGGGCTGGGTTGATTATATCAAGAGGGCGGATGATGAATCAGGTGCCAGACGACTTTGGACTACCGGATTCCATTTTGGCGACTGGCTCGCATTAGATGGAGAAGATCCAAGCTCTCCAATGGGCGGAACTGAAACAGCATTTATTTCCTCAGCCTATTATAGCTATTCGTCCATGCTGGTTGCAAAGGCTGCAAAAGTAATAGGCAAGGACGAAATTGCAGAAGAATACGAAGAGTTATCGAATGAAGTCAGAAATGCGATAAGAGCAGAGTACTTTACTTCAAATGGTCGACTTGCTTTAAATACTCAGACAGCATTGATTGTTGCCCTATTTATGGACCTTGTTCCAGATGAGCATCGAAACAGAATTGCTAACGATTTACGTGAAAAATTGAAAAAGGATAAGAACCACTTAAAGACAGGATTTGTTGGGACACCTTATCTTTGCAGAGTGCTATCTGAGAACGGAAACAATGATTTAGCTTATACTTTACTGTTAAACAAGGATTATCCAAGCTGGTTATATGCAGTAACGATGGGAGCCACAACGATTTGGGAACGGTGGAACTCCGTTTTGCCGGATGGCAAAATCAGCGGAACGGATATGAACTCTCTAAACCATTATGCATATGGATCGATTGTGGAATGGATGTACCGAAGTGTCGCTGGGATTAATCCTGTTGAAGAACAGCCAGGATTTAGAAGTGTAAGGTTGGCGCCACAGCCTGATTATCGCTTGGAGTACGCGAAGGCTACTTTGGAATCTGCGGCAGGTTTATATGAAAGTCAGTGGGAACTAACCGATGAAGGACAATTGAAATTTAGATTTGTGATTCCGTTTAATGCTACAGCTGTTGCTGAGTTACCGGATGCAAAACTTGAAAATGTAATAATTAATGGAAGTCAACTTAAGCAGAACGATTTTAAAGCAAGTCAATCAGGCGAGCAGGTGCACGTTGAGTTAGCCAGTGGAACTTGGGAAATCGTTTATATGCCGGAAATTGACTATTTCAAATACTATAGTACTCACATGCCATTAGCTGACTTGCTTGAAATGGAAGAAGTCAAGAGTGTATTGGCTGAGACAGCTCCACATGTTGCAGCTTCCCCTCAAGAAATGGTGGGGAGAGTTGGCCATCATTCATTAAGGGAATTGTCCCATCTGCCATTTTTGCCGATTTCGGCAGAGGTTTTAGACGAGTTGGATAAAAGGCTTGGGAAAATAAGAGTTGTTGTTCAGTAATTAATAATGACGGTGTAGGAGAAAGAATAGATGAAAACAATGAAATATATCCGGGATCCTTACATTTTAAGTTATGAGGAAAAATACTATCTTTATGGAACTAGAAGTGCGACCACTTGGGGACTTGCAGATGGATTTGACTGCTATGTAAGTGAGGACTTAGAAAACTGGCAGGGTCCGATTGAAATTTTCCACAATGATGGAGACTTCTGGGCAGATAGAAGCTATTGGGCACCTGAATAAAGAGAGACCACAGTTTAAACGTGTCAAAGAGGTTAATGACGTTTTATTATTAGTTTAAACTTCATTTTTTCAACATGCGTTGTAGAGAGGATCTTCTTCAACAACGCATGTTTTTTTATGATATAAAAAGTAAACTATTAAACTAGAAGAAAAGTTTATCAAAGATCTTTTCTATTATCAGTCGGTTAGATAACTGATAAAATGCTTGCAAAGCAACGACATTTTTGAATCAGATTTGCTCATCATAACTATACTCCGGGGAGGAATAACTTTTTCTACATTAAGTTGAAATATTCGCCCTTGTTGGATCAACTCCTGTGCGAACATGGAAGGAACAATGCCGATTGCTAGATTACGTTCAACAAATGGCAGGACGGTTGTGGAGGTTCGAACACTATATTCCGGATCAAGAAGAATTCCCTGTTCTTCAAACCACAAATCTAAATGAGTTCGGGCGCTCGTTCCTTTTTCTACTGTTACAAGCGGCAATTCGCTTACCTCGTTTATAGACAAAACTCGGTTTTGGAGATGTTTGTATGCAGAACCCGCTATTAAAATATCATGGAAATCCGAAACCTTCGTAATAATTAAATCTTCGGCATCTAGAATTGGGGAAACAGCAAAGGCTAAATCTACATTTCCATTTTGCAGCATATGAATGGTCTCAGGAGTCGAACTTCCGACAACATTCATATAGATGTCTGGGTGGCTTTGGCGGAATGTTTCAATTTTTGGAATTAAATAATGATATAAGGCTGTTTCGGTTGCACCAATTTCCAGCTTCCCAATCTCAAAATTTATCATCCGATTAAGCTCTTTTTCTCCAATCATCAGCTCATCCATTGCCTTCGTAACGTGAGAAAATAAACTCTCTCCTTCATTTGTTAAGATCATCCCTTTTGCTGTTCGTGAAAACAATTTGCATTTAAAATGGTTCTCCAACTTTTTAATGGATTGTGTTACGGCAGGCTGTGAAAGGAACAAAGTATCAGCAGCTTTTGATATGCTGTTTAGACGTCCCACATAATAAAATGCACGATAATATTCCAAATTCAATTCAAGTGGCATGAAAAATCCCTCACACTATTACTTATACTTATATTGTTTATAAATACCATTTATTAGCATTATAATACCTTTGCCTATTAAAATATAGTTATAACAGATAGAAAGATAGACAAACTACTCGGAGATGAAAAAACATGAAGTCAATCAGAATTGCGGCTGGAGCAGGGTTTGCGGGAGATCGAATAGAACCTGCACTGGATAACATTATCAGGGGGAATGTGGACTATATCATATTTGAATGCTTGGCAGAAAGAACCATTGCTCTCGCTCAAAAGGAGAAGCATTCCAATCCAGACATAGGATACAATCATCTTCTAGAATATCGCATGGATAAAGTAATTCCATTGCTTAAGGACCATCCTGTTAAGGTCATTACAAATATGGGAGCAGCAAACCCCATTGCTGCAGCAAAGAAAATCTATGAAATTGCTTGTGAAAACGGGCTAAATCAATTGAAAATTGCTGCTGTTAGCGGGGATGACGTATTGAGTATAATCAATAACTATAGCCAAAAGCCTATGATGGAAACGGGAGCTAAACTTGAAACAATCAGGGACAATATCATTTCGGCAAACGCATATATAGGCGGACAAGCCATTTCAACAGCACTTGCTGAAGGAGCAGATATTGTTGTAACAGGCCGTGCTGCTGATCCTTCGTTAGCAACAGGTCCCATAATGCAAGAATTTGGCCGATCCTATAGCGATTATGAGTTTCTCGGCAAAACAGTGGCGGCTGGCCATCTTTTGGAATGCGCTGGGCAGCTAACGGGCGGATATTTTGCCGACCCGGGTTATAAGGATGTACCGGAATTGTGGAATTTAGCATTTCCAATTTTGACCTTTTTTGAAAATGGTAACATCGTGGTTGAAAAGCTTCCAGATACCGGAGGAATTTTAAACATTCTAACTGTAAAAGAGCAGTTGCTTTATGAAGTGCAAGATCCCATGAACTATATTACACCGGATGTAGTGGCGGATTTTTCTAATATTACGGTGGAGGAACTTGGTGACAATAAAGTGCTGGTGAAAGGAGCTTTTGGGAAAAGAAAAACCGGCTCATTAAAGGTAAGTGTTGGCTATCTTGATGGTTTTATTGGCGAAGGTGAAATAAGTTATGGGGGACATAATTGTGTGGCCCGTGCTCAACTTGCTGAAGAAGTTATTAAAAAACGTTTAGAAATACTAAAGGTGGATTACAAAGAATTGCGGACGGATTTGATTGGAATCAATAGTTTGTATGGAGCAGCTACAGCTCAATTAGCAAAAACAGTTTTAAATGAGGTCCGATTACGTGTATCAATACGAACAGATCATAAAGAGGCCGCAGAAATCGCTGCTCGTGAAGTAGAATCTTTATATGTGAATGGACCGGCAGGAGGAGGCGGAGCCAGAGGAGATTTCACAAACATCGTCTCAGTGGCATCTGTGCTGATACCCGAAGAAGATGTGAAATTAGGCATTACATGGGCTGGAGGTCCTGCACAATGAAGTTATATCAAATTGCGCACTCGCGCACTGGCGACAAAGGAAATATTTCAACTATTTCTGTAATCGCTTACAACCAGGAAGACTATCCGCTTCTCTGCGAACAGCTGACAGAAGATAAAGTTATTTCATGGTTTGCAAAAATAGGAGCTACTAGAGTGAAGCGATATGAAGTTCCTAGTTTGGGAGCCTTAAATTTTGTTCTGGAAAACACGCTTGGGGGCGGTGTCACACGCTCACTGTCACTGGATAAACATGGGAAGTCATTAAGCGGGCTTATGCTGGAAATGGATCTTGGGTAGAAAAATAGCGAAGGCAGGGGGGATGGTTATGGATGAAAACGAATGGTTAGAGAGAGTTCAGCAATACATTAAAAAGCAATACGCTAGTCTAGAAGTTAAGCCGATAGTTGAGTTACAAGAACCTGAAGAAATTATGTTAGAAATGGATGATAGTGTGCGGCTGCGTACAGTTGTGTATAAGCCTCCTGGAAACGGTCCTTTTCCCACGATTCTAACACGAACCTGCTATCCAGGGATGGAAGATATAGTTCGTATTCAATCTGAAGAATACTGCAAACGGGGATTCATGTTTGTCTATCAATTTTGTAGAGGAACAGGCGGTTCAGAAGGGAATTGGGAGCCAAATGTCAATGAACGAAACGATGGGAAGAATACATTAGATTGGCTTAACAGCTTGAATGAAGTGGAGAGTATAGGGTACATAGGGAATTCGTATCTTGCCCTTACAGGTTGGGCAGTGGCAGATATTGTACCAGAAAAGGTGAAGACCATGTACCTTACACATTACGGTACAGACAGGTTCACATCAGCCTACAAAAATGGAATGTTTAGACAAGATGTGCTGACTTCATGGGCAATGGATAACGCTGGTTTCCCAGTAAAGGCTGACTATATTGAGTCAGCAAAATACCGGCCTCATATTAATGTTGATGAAGAAATGTGGGGAGCACGTCTCGGTTGGTATCGGAGCTGGATTATAAGCACAAACCGGGATGATAGTTACTGGCGTGAAGGATTTTGGAAAGTGCTTGCTGATATACCGAAAAAGGTCACAATTCCCATTTATTTAGGCGGAGGCTGGTATGACCATCATTTAGGGAGTGCCTTCAAGACTTGGCAAAATTTATCGCCAAAAGCAAAGGAGCACAGCGTTTTCCGAATAGGGGCTTGGAATCATGGTTTCATGCCTTGCGTCCAAGGGGTTGAAGCGAATAAATTGGAAAATGCAGATGAAGTAAACGCATTTAATTGGTTTTACAATTTGCTGGTACTAAAAAATTTACCTGATGGGGAAGTGAAACTATATAAAATTGGTGCTGACCTTTGGCAAAGCAACCGGGAATACCCTTTCCAAAATGATGAGTTGGAGTACTTTTTCTCAACTGACAAATGTGATGGAGCTGCATATGTACTGCAAGGAAAGGCCCCTGATAAAAAGAATCAATTACAGTATATTTACGATCCTGATCATCCTGTATTATCTCATGGCGCAGAATCCATGATGCGTACTATGAATGAAGTCGGGAGTTTGCGGCAGCCAGAATGCGGTTGGCGTGATGATGTCTTAAGTTTTGTATCTCCGCCGCTTGAGACTGATCTTGATATTTTAGGCAATATAAAATTACAGTTATATGTTAGCTCAGAGGCCAAGGATACAGCATTTACCGCAAAAGTAATGGAAATACACGAAGATGGCAGATCGTATAACATACGTGGGAGCATTGGAACGCTTGCCTATAGAAAAAATGATGAGAGCAGCCGTTTACTTTATGAACCAGGTGACATTGTAGAGGTACATTTGGATATGTGGGATATTTCGTGGAGGCTAAAAGCTGGTTCACGCCTGCGTGTAGATATTTCATCATCTGATTTTCCGCAATACTCTATTCATAGTAATCATGAGGGGATTTGGTCATTGCAAGAATCCGCAAAAGCAGTAAACCAGACGCTGCACTTTGGAGGTGATTGCAAATCGCGCCTGATTCTGCCAATAGAAGGGTGATTAGGATTTCGTTTAGAAAGATAGTTAAGATTAAGAGAAACATACCTACAATTTGAGGGGAGAAAAAATATGAAAAAAACAAGATTGATGGTAAAGGTATTTTTACTCGTTTTAGTCACTATCCTTTTGACAACAGCTTGCTCTAGCAAAAGTAGTACAGACACTACAGAATCTGGGGATAAAGGTGCAGGTTATACAATCAAAATGGCCTACGTGAGCACTGGAACAAATCTTGATGATCTTCCAAAAGTGCAGGAGGAAATAAACAAGATTACCAAAAAGAAAATAAATGCGACTGTTGAATTGGAACCAATTGGTGTATCCGCATGGGATAATCAATCGAAGTTGATGGTAGCAAGTGGTGAAAAATTGGATCTCATCCTTTCCACATCCATATTTGGTAATTATGCTCTTCAGGCAGCAAGAGGAGAATTTGTCCCTTTAGATGATTTACTAAAATCGCATGGTAAAGGAATACTTAAGGTTTTTTCTGAAGATGTATTGGAAGGAACGAAAGTGAACGGTAAAATTTATGCAATCCCTAGTGTCAGGGAGTTTGGAGCAAACTATGGCTTTATTATGAGAAAGGATATTGTTGATAAATATCATATTGATCTCTCTAAGGTTAAGACATATGAAGATTTAACAGATGTATTTAAGATTGTGAAAGAGAATGAACCAAATTTAATCCCTATTGTAAATGCAGGCAGTGCTGCAACAGATTCAAGGCTTGGTGGAATGTATGATTCATTAGGTGATGGTTTCGGAGCTATTAACTATCATGGTGACCCTAAGAAAATCATTAATTTATATGAAGATAAAGATTATATCGATCAGATTCATTTAACAAGAAAATGGTACGAATCAGGATACATTATGAAAGATGCAGCTACATCAAAGGAGACTGCGGCAAACATTGTGAAAGCCAATAAAGGATTCGGTTACTTTAATAATTTAAAACCTGGTTTTGAAGCGCAAGAATCAAGGCTAACTGGTCATGAGATGGTTTCTGTGACACTATCAGATAGTTATATGGCAACAAGTGGTGCAACAGCATTTGGCATGTCTATTTCTAAGAATAGTGAAAATCCCGAAAAATCCATGGAATTTTTAAATCTCTTATACAGCGACAAAGACATTATGAATTTACTAGCTAATGGAATAGAAGGTAAACATTACACCCATAATTCTGATGGAACCATTAGTTTGCCAGAAGGGATAAAGGAGTCAAAGTATGTATTTAATAACTGGGAGGTTGGAAATAACTTCCTAACTTCTGTTTGGAAGGGTGACGATCTTGATCACTGGAAGCAATTACAGAGTTTTAATGATTCCATGATTAAATCACCAGCTTATGGTTTTACTTTCGATGTTAATCAAGTGAAGTCAGAAATTGCGGCATGTCAGAATGTAGTAAATCAATACCGTGATGGACTAGGATCTGGAACCTTAGATCCTGATAAGACACTAGTAGAATTTAATAAGAAGTTAAAAGCGGCTGGACTAGATAAGATTATTAATGAGAAGCAAAAACAATATGATAAGTGGTTGAAAATGCAATAATGCATAAGGGGCAAGAGAGCAATAAGATCGCTCTCTTGCCCTTTATGATATTGTCTTCCATAGGTAAAACTATCACCAATTCAAACACTAGGCACTAACCTTTCAAAAGGTCGGAAAATTGAAAATAACAGGTCGTATTTACGGATAGGAAAGTGCTTTCATATGTTGTATCTTTAAAGTAGAAAAGACTATTTAGTATTGGGCCACTGCAAATAATTTTAATTTTTAAGAAGAAGATTAAAGAACCGAGTGGAGTATCAGTTTCAACGAGCTTAAAATCTTCAATAAATTTAAGCTTGTACACTATTAAAAAAGGGGCAAATAACAATGGCAATGGAAATTGGATTAAATTTATTTTCAGTATTTAAAGAATTAAACGAAGATTATTTTGGTACCTTAGAAAAAGTTGCTGAAATGGGTTACAAAAATATAGAGTTGATTTCAGCCAATTTTGCTACGGGAGAGCGGTTTACTGATACTTTTTCCCTTCCAGTTATTAAGAAGAAGTTTGACGATTTAGGGTTAAAGGCGTTTGCAGCTCATGAAGGTGTTGCTCCGGGGAAATCGTTACTGGATACTGATTGGGATAAGATTATTGAAGAAAATGCAGCTCTTGGCTGTGAGTCGATTGTCTTTCCAATGGCCTTTATTTCCGGACGTGAGGATACCCTTCAAACGGCTGAACAACTAAATCAATTAGGGGAAAAGTGCAAAGAAGCAGGTTTAGGCTTCTACTATCATAATCATGCACATGAGTTTAAGAGAATTGGAGAAACATCCCTATTCGAACTTCTTGTTGAAAATACAGATCCAGAGAACGTGAAATTTGAGTTGGACATCGTTTGGGCGGTGAGGGGGGGATATGAACCATTGGCATTGCTTGAAAAATTAGGCAGCCGTTGCGACATGATCCATCAAAAGGATTTAGGGAAACATGTAGATACGGTTAATTTATTTTCCGCTTCAGTTCAAGAGGACAACGCGGATCTGATGAAATTATATACAGAGCTTGTGAAGCCAACTGATTTCGTTAATCTAGGGACAGGAATTATTAATTTCCAAGAAACCTATCAAAAGCTGAGCGAATTAGGATCGATTCGCTATGCGATTGTGGAAAACGAAGGACAGGTCGGAAATAAATTTACTAGCATTGCGAGTGATTTACAAGTGATGGAGAACAATGTAATCGGATATATTAAAAGATAATTTGAATGGGGATATAGAATGGCTGATCATATAACAAAAATCAATACTGAAACTCAGATCAAATATGTCGAAAACACTGGCGGGCCAACCTTAGGATATTCTGAAACGTCGGGAGTAAAAGTCATCGAAAAAGATGGATACTTTTTTAAGGATTTAAATAAAGATGGAAAAATAGATAAGTATGAGGATTGGCGGTTAACGCCTGAGGAAAGAGCGAAGGACCTTGCCTCAAAAATGACGATTGAGCAGATTGCCGGGCTTATGTTATACAGCAGGCATCAATCCATTCCAGCCGGCAGTAGAGGCTGGTTTGATGGTTCGTATGGCGGCAAGTCATACGAAGAAAGCGGTGCAAAACCATGGGATTTAACCGATGAGCAAATTGAGTTTCTTTCAAAAGATAATTTAAGGCATGTTCTCGTCACTATTTTAGAAAGTCCTGAAACGGCTGCACGTTGGAATAACAAGGTTCAGGCTTTTGCAGAAGGAATTGGCCTTGGAATTCCAGCAAACAATAGCTCAGATCCACGCCATGGTTCAGATTCAAGTGCTGAATTTAATGCTGGATCAGGCGGGAAAATCTCAATGTGGCCTGAGTCACTGGGTCTTGCCGCTACATTTACTCCAGAACTAGCTGAAAGATTTGGAGAAATTGCCTCAAAGGAATATCGGGCATTAGGGATTGCAACCGCGCTATCGCCGCAAGTTGATATTGCCACAGATCCACGCTGGTTCCGTTTTAATGGAACTTTTGGGGAAGACTCACAGCTTTCCTCCGATATGACTCGAGCATATGTGGAAGGCTTTCAGAATTCAGCGGGTGAGAAAGAAATTGCTGAAGGATGGGGTTATGAAAGTGTCAATGCAATGGTAAAACATTGGCCGGGCGGCGGCTCCGGTGAGAGCGGCAGGGATGCCCACTATGGATACGGGAAGTTTGCCGTATATCCAGGGGGTAATTTTGATGAACATTTAATTCCATTTACAGAAGGGGCCTTTAAGTTACCTGGTAAAACAAAAATGGCCTCTGCAGTTATGCCGTATTATACCATCTCAGTTGATCAAGACCCTGTTAACGGAGAAAATGTCGGTAATTCATACAACTCTTACTTGATTAATGATTTACTTCGCAAACGATATGGTTATGACGGTGTGGTTTGTACGGACTGGGTTATTACTTCAGATGAGCCAGAAAATATTGATACCTTTATCGGCGGAAAGCCTTGGGGAGTTGAAAATTTAACCGTTGCTGAACGGCATTATAAATTACTTATGGCCGGTGTTGATCAATTCGGAGGAAATAATGAAGCTGGTCCCATTTTAGAAGCCTACCAAATGGGGGTTGCTGAACATGGTGAAGCATTTATGCGAAACCGCTTTGAAGAATCAGCAGTCCGTCTATTAAAAAATATCTTCCGCCTTGGACTGTTTGAAAATCCTTATCTAAAAGTAGAGGAAACGATTCAAGAAGTGGGAAAACCAGAGTATATGCAGGAAGGATATAATGTGCAGCTTAAGTCTCTTGTTATGTTAAAAAACAAGAATAATATTTTGCCATTAAGTAAGGACAAAACTGTATATATTCCGAAAAGATATACCCCTGCCGGCACAGACTGGTTTGGAAATCCAACACCTGAAAAATTAGAGTATCCAGTCAATATCGAAGTAGCAAATAAATATTTCAAGGTGACAGATAACCCTGAAGAAGCAGATTTTGGTTTGGTTTTTATTAGTACACCAAAGTCTGGGAATGGTTATAGTCATGATGATGTGAAGGAAGGCGGAAATGGATATGTACCAATCAGCCTTCAATACAAACCTTATACAGCAACCTACGCCCGCGAAACAAGTCTTGCTGGGGATGCACGTCCTGGTGACGTTTTAAACCGATCCTATAAAGGAAAAACGGTAACTCCGAGCAATACTACTGATTTGAATAATGTTTTAGAGACAGTAGAGGCCATGAAGGGGAAACCGGTTATTGTTTCGCTTTTGCTTTCCAACCCAACCATTGTGGGAGAATTTGAAAAGGACGTAGATGCAATTATTGCTAATTTTGGAGTACAGGATCAAGCCATTTTTGATATTTTAACAGGGGAAGCAGAGCCTTCAGGTCTTCTGCCAATGCAAATGCCTGCAAACATGAAAACCGTCGAGGAACAATTGGAAGATGTTGCTCACGACATGGAATGCCATGTGGACTCGGAAGGACATATTTATGACTTTGCTTTTGGACTAAGTTGGGCTGGTAAGATCCAGGATGGAAGAACCGAAAAGTATCAAATTAAAGAATAGAGTGGGACTTCCATTAACCCCAACCGGAATATATAGAGCCGGTTGGGGTTAGTTCATTGCTTATGAGTGGTAAAAAGCCAAGTTCGGACAGCGCAAGCCAGAAATCACGTGG
>NZ_JBALNF010000053.1:0-63134 GCF_036962465.1 Neobacillus vireti | reverse complement strand
AGTTGGCCCCAGTTCGGACACTGACTGCTGAAAAACGAGATTGCTTGTCTGAAGTTGACTCTACTTCGGACACTGACACCTGGAAAATGAGATCGCTTGTCTGAAGTTGGCTTTAGTTCGGACACTGACTGCTGAAAAACGAGTTGGCCTGTCCGAAGTTGGCTCTACTTCGGACAAAGTCACCTGAAAATCGAAATCGCTTGTCTGAAGTTGGCTCTACTTCGGACACTGACAGCTAAGAAATTAGATCGCCTGTCGGAACCTAGTTCTCCTTCTGACACTGACAGCTATGAAATCGCCCGTCGGAACCAGATTCTGATTCGGACACTACCACTGGGAATCAAGCCCCTAGTCCGAGTCCTTAACCACATATCCACTGTTTTTTAAAACTCTCCTGATCTCCTCAATATGATCCTGATTTTTCGTTTCTAACGCCAGCTCCAGCTGGGCATAGCCAGGATAAATATCCTTGCCCACATGATCAAGATGTACAGATTGTATATTAGCATCCAGCTCAGCAATCGAGCTCAGCACCTTTTGCAGTTCACCTGGCTTATCTTTTACAATCATTGAAAAATTAGCGTACCTTCCCGACTCCACCATCCCACGTTCAATAATCCGTGAGATAAAATTCACATCTACATTACCGCCGCTGATAACCGCAACCACATTCTTCTCTTTAAAGTTAACCTTCTGATATAAAAGTGACGCTAACGAAACAGCCCCTGATCCTTCCACAAGCAGCTTATTTCGTTCTAACAGAAGCAGCATGGTCCTGGCAATTTCCATTTCATCGACACAAATAATATCATCTACATACTTTTCAACCAGTTCAAAATTATGTAAGCCCGGTTTCTTGACGGCAATTCCGTCTGCCATTGTCGGCGTAGACTCCACCCTTACAGGCCCATTTTCTACTAATGATTGTTTCATGCTTGGGCAAGCCATCGCTTGAACACCAAAAACACGGACATGGGGATTCTTCTCTTTAACAGCCAATGCAATGCCGCCAATAAGTCCGCCTCCCCCCACTGGAACCATAATCGCTTCCACATCTGGAAGCTGTTCGAGAATTTCTAAACCAACCGTCCCCTGCCCCGCTATAACGGAGTCATCATCAAAGGCATGGACAAATGTTGCCCCCATCTGCTCCTTTAGTTCTAAAGCATAGGCAAGTGCATCATCGAATGTTTGTCCCTGAAGTACAACCTTCGCTCCATATTGCCTGGTCGCTGACACTTTACTAAGCGGCGCCCCCTTTGGCATAACAATGGTGCAAGGAATTCCTAACATTTGACTTGAATAGGCAACACCCTGAGCGTGATTTCCGGCTGATGCGGCCACAACCCCTTTATGTAATTCCTCATCCGTTAAAGAAATCATTTTATTATAGGATCCTCTCACTTTAAAAGACCCTGTTTTCTGCAAGTTTTCCAGCTTTAGATAGACTTTGTTATTGGCTGAAATACTGCTGAAGGTTTGTGAAAAATCTAAGGGAGTTGTGTGGACAATTCCCTTCATTTTTTCACGGGCAAGAATGATATCATCTAAGGTTATCATATAAACTACCTCCTACATCCCACTTTCTTATTTTTAGGATGTCTTAGCTAAGGTTATCTATTCTTCAGCAGCAGACAAAGAAGGAATAACGTACAATCATATTTGTATAAAAGACGCCTCTACGATAAACAATAAGCATTAAAATATTCCAGGTGAGACCATGACCCTTTCACTATTTATGTACTTTTTAGGTTTACTGACAATTTCCTTTTGCTGTTATCAAAAAAAGCTTCATCTTTTTGAAATATTTTTTATATGGATGACAGTTTGGTTAATAACTCATTTCATTTCTACCGTTCTGATCATTAATTTTAGAGTCATTGAGGTTTCAAGTGGGTATGGTAACTTTTGGGTTCACTTTTTTAAAAGGTTTATCCTTTTTCCACAATTCATTGTCATTATGTTCGATATTTATCTGAGATTGAAACCGAAACTCTTTAAATTTTTAACGTTAATCGTAACGGTTTTTTTACTTTCAGGTATTGAGTTTCTTTTTATTGATTTAGGTGTATTAAAAAATTTACATTATAGTTTGATTTTATCTTTACTAGAATGGATTAGTACCGTTTTACTTACGTTCCTAACATGGAAATGGTATCGATATAAACGCCTTATGAGGTATTCGTAATGTTACTATACTTTCCAAGTAAGTTCGACGGAAATGAATGGGCAATTATTTTAGCTTTACTTTTCAATATTTTTGTTTTTATCTTTCTTCCAAAAAGAATTCCTAAAAAAATTACACCGCATCTAGTTCTATTAAGCATATCGTTTCCAAAAATAATGGACACCACGTTGGCTGTAAAACCACTTAATCTATATGATTTAAATGACACATTTCAATATGAATTTTTTGATCTGGCTCTATATGGTGTATATCCCGCTTTTGGATACCTTTTTATTTATATTTATGATTATTATAAATTTAAAGGGTTCGGATTAGTGTTGTATTTCATCGGATGGTCTTTGGCAGGTGTGGGGGTTGAACTCTTATTAGTCTATTTACATGTATTTGTTTACAAAGGCTGGCATCTTATTTATTCTTTAGCTATTTATATATTGGTTTTGCCCCTTACTTTTTTGTTTTATAAGTTTGTTTCTTACTATCTTATAGAAAAGCCACAAAAGTAAGCTAAAGAGCACCCTCTAGGTGCTTTTTATTTTGCCCGAATTGTAAAAACCACAATCAGATACCTAAGCCTTTTCTGCTCTCAAATAGACATAGTCAAACTGCGACCGTCTGGCATAGAGTAGTAAAAAATCCAAATGGAATGATTAATGGGCGGTGAATGAAGTGTTAGAGGTAAAAGCTTGTAAATATGGCAGAGGCATCTTTGCAACAAGTAATATTCGTAAGGGTGAGCTGATTCATGAGGCCCCGGTGATTATTTCCCCAAGTGAAGAATACAGACACTTAAAGAAGACAGTATTTATAGAGTATGTATTTTGGTGGGGCGAAAACTTAGAGGAATGTGCACTGGCATTAGGCTATGGTTCGCTATTTAACCATTCCTATACACCAAATGCGTTATACAAGCTCAACTTAACTCAAAAAACGATTGACTTTTATGCCCATACCGATATAAATGAGGGCGAAGAAATCCTAATCAATTACAATGGCGACCCTAAAGATGAAACTCCCGTATGGTTTGATATCCTTTAAGACTTTTATAAAAGACAAATGGGACCCGAAATAGGTCCCTTTTTCGCTTTTTCTACTGGTACAAGATATCTTCACGTAAGGACGCTACCCTAGTTAAAGCCTGATCAATATCAGCTTCACTCACACCAAAATGAGCAAGGGCATCATGCAGATGGTTTACAATTGCATTAAAATGTTCCGGCTGCAAATTCATCCCATGATGTGCTTTCGCCATTGATTGACCAGAATATTGGTTTGGTCCGCCAAGGGCAAAACTGATAAATTTAGTTTGATGTTTCTTTTGCTTTTCCATATCGGTGTGTTCAAAAAATTGATTGACAGTCTGATCCTTTAACACTAATTCATTATAAAAATAATCAACCACTTTTCCAATTGCTTCTTGTCCGCCAACTTTTTCGTAAAGATTTTGTTCCATGAAATATCACTCCTATTCCGTAACATACAAAACTATTTTCCTCAAAAACAGCTTAAATATTCGAATCTTAATGGAACAAGTCCCTAGAATAAATTTATTTTGTTAGAAAAAACTAAGAAAAATGAGTTAAGGGGTATTCTAGATGCAGCCTAATAAAGTTATTAAACCGTTAAAACTAAGCCCAAACAAATTAAAACCAAATGCAAAGCTAACTGCAGCTGATATGGGGAAACTTTGGGCAACTTATGTGGGAAATAGTATGTCAAATTGGATTTTAAAATACTTCCTTAAACATATTGAGGATGAGGATATTCGACTTTTAGTAGAAAACGGCTTGGGATTGACTGAGGATTTCATGCAGACGATCGAGCAGTTCCTATCAAAGGAGAACTATCCGATTCCTGTTGGTTTTACAAAAGACGATGTAAATCTTGGGGCACCTCGTTTATTTCAAGATGAATTTTATGTTCACTATTTAAAATATGCGGGAAAAGCAGGGTTAAGTTTGTATAATGTTGCAATTCCTTTAGTGCTCAGAGAAGATATCAGAGACTTTTTTATTTATTGCAATATCTCTACAATTACGTTTCTTGGTCAGCTGAACGATGTATTAATGACAAAAGGTCTAATCATAAAACCTCCTATTCTGCCTATACCCGAAAAAGTAGATTTTGTAAAAAAACAAAATTACTTAAAAGGATTTTTCGGAGATGTTCGCTCCCTCCACGCACTCGAAATTACACATCTTTACGATAACATCGAAAATAACACAACCAGCAAAGCCTTATTAATCGCTTTTAGTCAGGTTGCAAAAGATGAAAAGGTCCGACAATTTCTCATTCGAGGCCGTGAAATAACCGATCGATCCGTCAAACAATATAGTGAAAAATTACAAAAGGATAATTTACCTTTCCCCACTCAGATCGACCATTTAGTAACAGAATCTACCTTTTCACCTTTTTCCGATAAATTAATGGTCTTCCACAAAGTTGATATGTTCTCGATGAAGATACGATCATTTGGGAATTCAATCGCGGTAAATGGAAGAAGAGATATAGGGTCCATGTATATGCGCTCACTGGCGGAAATGTTGGTATACGTCGAAGATGGAGCTAATATATTGATTGATAATGGCTGGATGGAAGAACCTCCGAAAGCAGCCGACCGAGAAGATTTAGCATCCAATAAGTCTTAATTATTGGATGCTCTTTTCATTTAACAGTAAATCCTCCAGGGCAGGTTTAAGGGAAGGGTACGAGAATTCAAAGCCTTCACGTTTCAAGACACGGGGTCAACATTCTGTCCCTCTAATACTAGTCGACTCTTTTGCCCAAGGACTAATTTCATCGCAAATGAAGGTAACAGCAACCAGTGCGGACGATGTAAAACAGACCCAATCGTTTGACCTAACTCCTTCATTCTAACTGGAGCAGATCATTGATCTATTTTTTTCCAATGGTAATAAATAAATTCCTTAAACATTTCATTGAGTTGTGCCTTTTTTTGATTTTTTAACCATTCTACTTGATCAATAGGCAGTTTTAGTTTTAAATTAATAGTTTCATCTGGCATCTCTACTTTTCGTATTTCTTCGATTGTGATGCCTTCTTCAAGATTTGAAAACCATGAATCATTCTCATTTACCTGGTCTAAAAAATAATAGTCATCGGCGTCATCAAGTTCACAAAATAAATTAAGCTGCGGCAAGCCCCCTGCTAGGACTTTAACATTCATAATCGAATGAATGATCCTGCCATCTTCTAATTCTATTTCAATAATGAGATGATCTTCTTTTTTATATTTATTTACGACAACTTCACTAACGATAAGGTCCAACTCTAATGTGAATCCTGAACTTGCTTCAAACACATATATCGCACTTTTAAATATGTGGATGATTTCCCCATCAATCTTCACTGATTTAACTTCTGCCATTATAGTTCTTCCCCCAAAAAGTTGTTAAAAATATGTAATGGATTATTTATCATCATAACACCAAATGAGCTTTTTGAGGACGAAAAATGGCTGGGATAAGTTCTATTTATGGAGTAAATAATATGAACATTAATAAAGGAGTGATTACATTGGTAAAAGAAAAAATGAATCCAAGGAATGAAAATAACAATTCCGGACAGCACCAAAAAACGTTAGATGAGATTAAAAAAAAGAGTCCGATGGATTGGGGCGTAATAGACTTTGCAGAAAGCGTCCAGCATCAGACTATAAGGGAAGAATAAGTTTATACACAATAGGAAAGTGGTCAAAACATTCTCCTATTGTGTATAAAAATCAATCACATTATTAAGTTATCATTAGAGATTCTTCATCGTTCACCAGCAGCCTTTTTACTTCCTGCGCTTCAACAGGTTTACTAATATAGTTTCCTTGAGCAAAGTCGCAAGAACGATTGACAAGAAAGTCATACTGTCCACCATTTTCTACGCCCTCGGCAACGACATTCATTTTCAAATTATGAGCCAAGGAAATAACAGCAGAAGCAATCTTTGCATCTGTGTCGTCCCTTTCGATGTTAGCCATAAACGTGCGGTCTAGCTTAAGTGTATCAATTGGGAATAATTTTAAATAGCTCAGCGAAGAAAATCCAGTGCCGAAATCGTCGATGGATATCTTAATTCCAACTTGTTTTAGTTTTTGTAAAACCCGCACAGCTTCTTCTGGATTTTTCATGACCATCCCTTCTGTTACCTCTAATTCGAGGGAATCAGGGGATAAACCGGTCTCTTCAAGGACGGAAAGAATCATCTCCATCAGGTTGTGTCTTTGAAATTGTTTTGGTGACAAATTGACACTTATGGTGATATTTCCAAAGCCTAAATCCTGCCATTCTTTACACTGCCTGCAGGCTTCCCGCATTACCCACTCACCTATTTGAACAATCAGACCGGTTTCTTCGGCGATAGGGATAAAGGCATTAGGAAGAATAAGTTGGCCGAGTTTATTTTTCCACCGAATTAAAGCCTCCACCGCTTTGATTTCACCTGTTTGTAAGTTTACTTTGGGTTGATAATGGAGGATAAACTCATTTTCATCCAATGCCCTTCTTAACAGAATTTCCAGGTCCATCCGTTTATTCGCATGATGTTTCATCTCAGGATGGTATAAACTATAGCAGCTTCTTCCCAGTTCCTTAGAACCATACATCGCAAGGTCAGCGTTTTTAATGAGGGAATTAAGGTCTGTCCCATCCTTAGGATAGAAACTAATCCCCATACTGGTTGAGATATTCAGCTTTTGCCCCTTTATTAGGAATGGGGCCGCCATTACATCCATAATCCGCTCGCAAATTCCGGTTATTTCCTTTTCACTAGATAATTGAGGGATTAGAGCGATAAATTCATCCCCGCCAAACCGGGCCAGTTTAACCTCTCTATGCTCCGTTGCTGATTGCAGCCTTTTTGAAACTTCCTGAAGCAGCAAATCTCCCGCTTCGTGTCCCAAGCTATCATTTACAACTTTGAAATAGTCCAAGTCCAATAAAAGGAAGCCCAATAGACTTGGGGATTCATTCTTTTTGGCCATATGCTCCTCTAAAATGGACTGGATTGCCCAACGATTGGGCAGACCAGTTAAGGCATCATGAAACGCCATATGTTTGATTTGTTCTTCAGCTCTTTTTTTATCTCGAATATCTCGGCAAAGGGCAAAATACATTTGGTTTTCCCCAATATGAATGAGGCGAATATTGATATCTACCGGAATTTGAATTTCGTGATTCCCCATCATCATATCCTCAAAATTACTGGAAGCCTGCTCTTTGGATTCAATCTTTAAGTGTTTTATTTTTTCTGGAAGCTTTGAAAAGACCATTTCAGTACTCATCTTGAGCAGTTCTTCCTTAGAAAAATTTAATACTTCACAAGCAGTCGGATTAACTTCCGTAATCATTCCATCTGTTCCGATTAAGAAAAAACTATCTGCAGCCTGCTCTGTTAAACTTCTGAACTTCTCTTCACTCTCTTTTAAGCGATTTTCAGCTCTGACCCGGTCGGTTATCTCTAAAGCAAAACCTAGTAATACGTCTTCATCCGATTCATCAATATGGATAATGGTTTTTCCAGAAAACATATGATGCTCCTCACCTTTATATCCACTTGGAAATTCCCTAGTGATTAGCTGCCGCTTCTTCCAAACTTCAAGGTCATAAGCACGATTCATTTCGGCGATTTCACGTGGAAAGTAATCAAAAATCGTCTTTCCTACGATTTTATCCAAACTTACACCATTCGATAGGCATACTTGTTTATTGGCATAGAGGGTGCGCCCTTCCGGATCTTCCAAGAAGATATTAATCGGTAAAGCGTCCAATATTCCTTGATATAAAGATTCGTTTACACGAATTTGCTTTGAAAGCTCCTGGTTCTTCCGTTCCAGTTCAGCGACCTGTAGACGCAGCTTTTCTACTTCATTTGCCTGCTGATTAGACTGAACGTCCATCTACACCCTCCTCAAAATAGGTACGTTTTTGTATTATATTTAAAGTTAGTTGATGTTAGTTAAGAAAAAATGAATAAATATATTTCTATTATATAACATTATATAATAGGAATATTTGCACATATTTTTAATTTAAGAAAGATTTATGAAGATGAAGAAAAAAATGAAGATAAGAGCGTGGTTATTGTATAAAACTGCATATTAAGGGCATTTTATAGATAGGACTTGTAGCTCAATGATAGAGCAACTTGCAGTCATCCTATGAAGACTGTAACGTATCTTGTGGGTTTGAATCCCACCAAGTCCTTAAAAAGAAGCAGCTCCAGACTTCATCGCAAAATGGATGAAAGCCTGGAGCTCTATTTGTTTATATAGGCAGCAATTTAGATCCCGCCACCCTCGTCATGAATCGTGCTGTTTTCTTTACGAATATTGGCATAAAGGCTTAACGTCCCTAATGCAGCAATTAAAGTACTTACTATTACGATGATATTGTAAAAATTTGTTTTAATTAACAAGTTAATCAATGTATAAGAAATAACCAAAGAAGCTAAAGGTGAAATTAACCAGACTTTCAATATCTTTCTAATCACAGCTTTTTGCCAAAAGCCAATTCCTTTTTGTGATGCCCCGATACCCAAGATTCCACATGTGGTTACTTGAGTTAATGGAATCGGCAGCCCAAAGATAGAAGCAATCGTAACTAAAGCCCCACCAGTAAACGAAACCGCACTGCCTTCTAATAGGGATAGTTTTGTAATTTTCTTCCCATTTGTTTCGATTACCCTGCCCCCTAGGAGAATTGCCCCTATAGCAACAAATAGTCCACCGATCCAAATCCCTTTGGAGGTAGAAAGCATACCTGCTCCGACTAACGGTCCAACGGCATTGGCCACATTGTTCATCCCTGCAGAAAAGGCTTCAAAGCATCCCCCCAAAACAAGGATCCTCCCCAGCCATTTTTTCCATTTTCCTTGCTTTGTCAAACTTGGCCAGCGCTTTTCAGATTTGGCAATCAGTTTTCCAAAAATAAACGTAATGATGAAGGAAACTACTGGAACAATAATCCAAAAAGAAATAATAACAATTAGACTATTAATGAACAAACTTTTATAGGCGATTCCCGCACCTACGATGGCCCCAACAGTAACTTCACTTGTGGAAAGAGGGATTCCCATTAAATTTGCAATAAACAAGGTTAGGGTTGCACCAGCTAAAATAAGAACCACTAGTTCAATCGTAAGGATTTTCGAAGGAATAATCCCACTTCCTATTGTCTTAACGACCTCCCCGCCGCCAAGAACAGCTCCTAAAAAAGCGGCGATGGCTACTAAAACCATAGCAAGCCATTTATTCCTTATCGCATCTGCACCATAGGCCGACCCCATGGATGCGGCGGTTCCGCTTGCTCCAATATTCATCGCGAAGAAGAATGCTATGATAAAAGCTAAATACGTCCAAAACATATCAATCTCTCCTTATGTATGTCTATCTATCTAGCAGAATAAATCTCGCAATGTTCCGAAACTTCAATTCACACTATTCAGGTAGGATTAATTTTATATTATACAATTCCTTTTCCCAATAATCAACATCCAAATTGCTTATGTCATAGAATTTTTTTAAAATTTCTAAAAAAAGCTTGTTCGTTTTATGGAAGTTGTTTACTAGCCCTTCAAATAAAAAAATGCTATAACCCATATGGCTATAGCATCCTTTATCATTATAAAATTTATTGTTGCACCCTCAAAGCTACCCGGCGGATTTTTCCTGAATCGGTCTTAGGCAGTGCTTCCATGTATTCAATTACACGTGGATACTTATAAGGAGCAGTTAAGTTTTTCACAAAACTTTGCAATTCTTTCGTTAACTCAGGTGTACCGTTAACCCCATCTTTTAATACCACGCACGCTTTTACAACATTGCCTCTTACAGGATCAGGTGCGGCAACAACAGCACACTCTTTTACCGCTTTATGTTTCATTAACGCATCTTCCACTTCAAAAGGTCCAATCGTATAGCCGGAGCTAATGATGACATCATCTTTTCTTCCCTGGAACCAATAATAATTGTCCTCGTCTCTAAAAGCACGGTCTCCAGTTAAAAAGTAGTCACCTAGATAAGACGCGGCAGTGGATTCTTGATTCTTATAATAATGTTGAAAAAGGGCCGGGAAATCCTTTTTAATCGCAATCGTCCCCACTTCCTTTACTGGAGCTGGCTGTCCTTCATCATTTACTACCTCTATAAATTCAGGCATTAGAGGCTTGCCCATTGAACCTAATTTACTCTCATCAATGTTCAGATTCGCAATCAATAAAGTACTTTCAGTCTGGCCATAACCGTCACGGATTAGAATGTTAAATTCATTTTTAAAGACATCAATCACTTCACGGTTTAGTGCCTCACCTGCAGAAACGGCTGTATGTAATGGGGTGAGATCGAAATTTGAAAGGTCATCTAATTTTGCCATCATCCGATACTCTGTAGGTGTACAGCATAAAACATTGACCTTGTTGTCTTGAAGAAGCTGCAAGTATTTATGCGGCTGGAATCTTCCATTATAGACAAATCCAGTTGCACCGGAACCTAATATCGACAAGAAAGGACTCCAAACCCATTTCTGCCAGCCTGGTGCAGCTGTTGCCCAAACAAGATCGTCTTCACTGATGTTGAGCCATTTTGAAGCGGCAATTCGTACATGAGCATATCCCCAGCCATGACTGTGAACGACCCCTTTTGGCTGTCCTGTGGTACCAGATGTATAAGCTAAAAAGGCCACATCCTCTTTTAAGGTATCTGCATCAGTAAACGTTTCAGGCTCTTCTTCCATCAATGCTTCCATTGAGAGCCAATTAGGTACTTCCTGACCGAAGGCAATTTGATATTGAAGAAATGGTGTTTCCTCTGTGATATTTTCAAATTCTTGAATTAAATTGTAGTAGGAAATAACAGCTTTCGCTTCGGAGTGATTTAAACGATAAACTAAATCTTTTGCACGAAGCAATTCAGAAGAAGGGCTAATAACAATTCCTGCCTTTAAACAGGCTAGATAAATCACATAGGACTCGATTAATCGAGTAGTCATGACAACGATGCGATCCCCTTTACGAAGACCTAGTTTCGTTAAACTATTAGCTAATTTGTTTGCCTTTTTATTTAGCTCATCATAAGTTAATGTATTAAACTCGCCATTTTCATTTTCCCATTTCAAAGCAATTTTATCAGATACATGCTTTGATATTTCACTTGCTAAATTAAAGTGTTCTGGTGCTAACAATGATTTCAAATCCACTGTGGTCAATCTCCAATCTAATAATTTAAAAAACACTTTTCTAAATAAAACTGTGTCTTTTTTGAAATTTCTAAGAATTAGTACCTAGTAATAGTACAAGCCTTTAAAAATTATATACTTACAATAATACCACTTTGAAATGGAATGTAAATTAATTAACATCAAAATTTCACCTAATCGTAGTATTTAATAACTAATAAAGTGATATTCCCAAACACACGGTGCCTGTCACCATTTATAATATCAGCATAAAAAAAATAGGATAAAATCAGTGTTACCTACTGATATTATCCTACTACCAAAAAGCAAGAACGCGTTAGAGCGTTAAAGTCCTTACTTAAAAAAATAACTAAAATTCAAAATCCACAATAATACTATCTTCCAAGCCAATCTCCTTCAAATAACTGAATACCTCTTGATGTGCTGGATGCGGGCCATAGTTTGCTAATGAAGTTTTGTCTTCAAAGCGGACCGTCAAGCCCATTTCAAAACCCTGACTACGGTTCGAAAAATTAGCCCCCTGCTGAATATCAACAATCCCAGGTATCACACTTTTTAAAGATAACGTTCGGCGAATTAATTCTTCCTTCTGTTCTTTAGTAGTTTTTGACGAAAATTTAAGTAAGACGATATGTTCAATCATGATTTGACTCCTAGTTTACTATTCAGCTTTTCCTTATCGAAACCGGCAATTTGCTTATATCTAGTAGAGATTTCCTTTAATTCCTCATATGAAACCACATCTTCTAAATGGGTATAACCATTTGGAGCCCGCTCTTCGACGATTTGCATGACAACTTCTGGACCATTCTTCCGATTGGATGTGACAATGTTTGCTGTTGGTTCTAATCTAGCCTCCTCGTAAGCCTTCAAAGCTAGTTCAGCATCGTGATGCTCCAAAATCGCTTCTCCCAAAGCATCAGCATCAAGTATCGCTTGTGAAGCACCATTAGAGCCAATTGGATACATGGGATGTGCTGCATCCCCTAATAAAGTAACACGCCCAAAGGTCCACTGCGGCAGGGGATCCCGGTCCACCATTGGGAATTCATAAACAGCATCTGTTTCATCAATCAACTTTGGCACATTTAGCCAGCCAAAATCCCATGACGCAAAGGCCGGTGCAAAGATCTCCTTGTCAATTTTCCGATTCCAATCTGCCCTCGAAGGCATTTCATCTTCAACCGCTAGTTCCGCAATCCAGTTAACAAGCGAACCTCCTTTTGCTGCGGTGTCGGGGCAAACGGGATAGGCGACAAATTTTTGATCCTGGTAGCCTGCCATTATCATGGATCTTCCTGTTAGAAAAGGTGTAGACTCTGTAATACCACGCCATAAAATTCGTCCACTAAATTTAGGCAGTCCTTCATCAGGATAATAAAATTTTCTTGCAACGGAATGAATCCCATCGGCCGCAATCATGATGTCAGCATAGTAAGACCCTAGACTCTCGCCTGTTTTTCGGTTTTCAAACTGCGCTGTCACTATATCGCCAAAGGTTTGGAATGATTTTAAATGATGTCCGGTAAACACTGCTGCTTCCCCAAGTTCCTTTTTAACAGCATCCAATAACAACATTTGCAGCTTTCCACGGTGTATGGAGTATTGCGGCCAGTGGTACCCCGCCTCAACGCCTCGAGGCTCCCGCCAAATATTTTGACCAAATTTGTTAACATAAAGGAGTTCGGCTGTTGGTAAGCCTATTTTTTGTAGTTCACCCTCTAAACCTAGTTCGGTTAAAACTCTAACTGCATGTGGTAATAGGTTAATTCCAACACCGAGAGCTTTAATTGTTTCTACACTTTCAAAAACACGCACTGACACGCCAACGCGGTGAAGTTTTAGGGCAGTCACAAGTCCGCCAATCCCGCCGCCAACCACAATGGCCGTTTTGATATTAGTCATCTTACTCTCTCCTTGTTTTTCATAACTTGCTGATTATTCTTAATTATTACACAAAGAGAAAATATATCAATATTTTATTTTCTACGAAAGGTACAGTTGTATTTTAGCTTCTTGGAGCAGGACCCACTTGACCCCACGATAATTCTAATTTGACAGACAAGTTGCTGCTTAAAATAAAAATAGGAGAAAATCCAAACCGGACTCTCCCCCACTCTATGTATCTCTTAATTAATGGAATTTGTTTTCTTATTTGAGATTGATACCTTAGTTGAAGTCCGATTTAACAGGATACTAGCTGTCATGAATCCAAGAACAACTGCTATCACGATCGCAACAATCGAACCTACGATAGATACCTTCACTGTCATTAAAAAAACAATCGCTAACGCAAGCATTGTCATAATCATGACTGAATTCCATAACACCCGATCTCTTACCTTTTCCAATAAAACAGCTGATGGCACTACTTCCTTTTCTGCAATTGCAGCATTTAATATCGCCTTTAATCGACGTAGATTAATAATTGGACCCATCAATGTCATAACAATCAACAGAGCCAATGAAAGTTCAATCCACGGATTTCCCCATCCCCACCGAGTAAACACAAGATATAACCCTGGTACTAAAATCAAAAGAACACTAAAAGGCAGCAACCCATCCAATTTAACGGCCAATGCAGCCCAATTTCTCAATGTGTCTGTAGTCTTTGAATTCAGCATGGAAATCATCGCTAATAACGTAATTCCCACTGCCACAAACATAACCACAGCGCCTATGATGTGTAAAAATAATACAATACTATAAAGCACTTCCTATTCCCCCTCAATTTTTCTTTTCCAGTATATATAATTTTTTGGTAGGGCGAAAGTCCTTTATTTAAAATATTTCTATATTTTCAACAGTAATTATGAGTATATTCTCTTAGTTTATTTTAGGTAAAAGCACAATATTTAGATTTTCTAACTAATGTTCACAAAACGTTCACTTATGAAGAGGTTACTACTATCGCTATAATACGAAAGATAAAAGGAAGGGAAGATTGAGAAATGCCTACAACTAAGAGAGAAAGTATTTTATTTGGAACGATGATGTGTTTTGGAATGGTTTTAATTATGTCGGTTTATAATTTATTTCTAAATGGATTGATTGGTGAACTGTCCGTAGGAGAAATGTTTATCGAAGGGGCCATTGGATTTATGATAGCATTGTTTCTGGATCTATTTCTTGTTGGTCCAACAGCAAAAAAAGTGGCATTTATGCTTCCTTATGACAAATCCAAAAAAGTCTATGTCATTTTAGCGATATCTTTTTGTATGGTAGTAGGAATGGTACTGTTTATGTCTTTATACGGACTTGGAACCGCCTTCCTTAATAACGGAGTAAGGACAGGATCCATGATTACTAGCTACTTCTCCATTGTCATTAAGAACTTTATCGTTGCTTTTCCTCTGCAACTACTAATAATGGGACCCATTGTTCGTTTTTTATTTGTAAAAATTATTAAAGGAAAGAATTCCATGAGTGTTGCATAAATATCAAAAGAATAAAGCTGCCATTGGCAGCTTTATTCTTTGATACACTACCTATAGTTCTGGGTGATCGTCACACCAGCTTATGCGCATACCACTTCTTTCCTTTAAATCGCAAAATAAAGATTAATGTACGCATTCCCCACTCGATATTCATCGCTACCCAAACACCGATAATTCCAAATCCAAACGTAATTCCCAATAAATATCCTAAGATGACACGCAATAGCCACATTGAGAGCAAGGAGGCAATCGATGTAAAGTTTGAATCCCCTGCTGCCCTTAAGGCCGATGGCATAATAAAGCTTGCTGGCCATAATAATGGATGACCAACTGCCGAAATTAAAATCATCATAAAAATTGTGGGAATAATTTCAACCGGCGGGCTGAATAGTTTAATTAGGATCGGAAACAAAGGGATCAGCACGGCATCCGCAAGTACAAACAGGATCGTGCCTAGTCCCATCATGGAAATAATAAATTTCCTGGCATCCTGGACGTTCCTTCTTCCGATACATTGTCCCACTACTGTTACAATCGCAATACTTAATGAATTGGGGCCAATTTGAAATAACAGGGCAATCGAATTGCCAATCGCATAAGACGTCAATGCAAGTGTTCCTAATTGGACAATAAATGTTTGTGTTAACAGCTTTCCGCCATTGAAGAATAACTGTTCAGCCGCAAAGGGAAGGCCAATAAACATGACTTTCTTTAAAATAGAAATATCAATATGTAACGCATTGGTCAATTTATATCGGATGGTTTCATTGTATTTAATAATATAAATGACTGCCGCAACCACACCTAGCAGTCTCGCAAAAATGGTGGAAATGACAAGCCCTTCCACCCCCATATCAAAAAAGGTAATCAATAAAACGTTTAGAATGGTATTGGTTAAATTCATTAATAAGGATAAATTCAGGCATGGTTTGGTCTCACCGACTCCTCTTAGTGCCCCCGTTACAGCTTGAAAAATGGCGATGAGTGGATAAGAAAGACAACTGCCAATTAAATAAATTCTGGCATTTTGAAATACTTCGGCTTCTGCCCTGCCGAATAAAAGGCTTAAGGTTGGCGTATGGAAGATGATCACCAAGGCACTAAGGACTACAGAAAATAAGGTAACCGCTGAAATGGCTTGCGTGGCAGTTTTGGACACCATCTCTGAATTGCCGCTGCCTTTATATTGGGCCACCATGACCGTACCACCTGTTGCTACTGCAATAAAGACGTTAACTAAGAATATGTTCAATGAATCCACCATACTCACTGCACTTACAGCAGCAACCCCAGCAGAGCTGACCATGGCGGTGTTTAATAGACTCATAATAATCAAGAAAGCTTGATCAACAAAAATAGGCGTGATAATCGCAAATAATTTCTTATAATCAATCGATTCACCTGTAAAATACTTATCTAACAAAAAAACGGTTCTAGGCTTAATTTTAACTGCGAGTTTGTTCATACCGCTACACTTCTTTTCAATTTATTATGAATTTTATAATGATTGTCAAATGAATATGGACTATTATAGCACGATTTTTGGAAGTTAAAAGGAACTTTTTACTATAAAATCTTTTTGTAATGGTACCGCATACAGAAAAGTTATACACATGCCTTAAGTTTTGTTTTATGGGATTATTTTTGTGAATCTTACCATTTTTTATTTAAAATAGTCTATATTAAATAAATGAAGGGTAAATAAATATAACTGGGATATCCGCCTCTACTCTTAATGGAGTTTCAGAAGGTGTTAAAATTTTATTGAAGGATAAGGAGGATTATATATGTTTTTATCCTGTCCCATTCTGGCTGCCCTTATGGGGATGCTGATAGCGCAATTTGTAAAAATTCCCATACATTTTATCTCAACAAGAGAACTAAAATGGAATTTGATGTTCAGTACGGGCGGAATGCCTAGTTCGCATACATCGACCATTATCTCCTTAACGACAGTGATTGGATTGATGTCTGGATTCAAATCAAATGAATTTGCCATTTGTGTGGTTGTTTCGGCAATTGTTATGCATGATGCGACGGGCGTTCGCAGACATGCGGGATATCATGCCGAAATCTTAAATGCTTTATTAATTGATTTTAATTCACTAATTGAAACGTTAAAGAATCCGAAAATAAAGAAACCCGAGTCTCGTGAAAAACTAAAAGAATTATTAGGTCACCAGCCCATTGAAGTTTTTGGTGGGGCGATCACTGGGATCATTATTGGTTTGGCTACATATTATCTTTATCCGTTCTAACCTAAACAATCCACCCAATGAACATGGGTGGATTGTTTAGGTTAATAATTCTTCATACATCCTTAGGCGAATCGATAGTAAATCAATAAGAATGTAGCTAGTACGAAAATAAAATTCAGGAATACAAAGATAAATTGGTCCAGCTTCGTTTTGTGCATTTTAATGGGCGGGTTGTAGAAGGATACACCTTCGATGATAAAGATTACTAACACGATATGAATCATGAAATGGCCAATCACTTCAGTCATGCCAAATAGCATAGTTGTTGATATAAAAATACCTGTTACAACAAATCCAAGCACTCTGTTTAAAATACCGACTACTAATAAATATCCAACGACAAATTCAATAAACGCGGCCATGACCACAAATAAATCCGGTGCAAAACCAAATGTAGGGACGTGGTGGTGGGCAACAATATCTAAGGCCATATCCGGATATACCCATTTTTCCACGGCTACCCAGCTAAGTGACAATCCAGTACCTAAATATAAAAACGGGAAGCCTACTTTTTCCAGCTTTGTATTTCCTACCAATAAGACCCCAATAATGGCAACATAGAACCCGTAGTCTAACATATGGAAGACGCCATGATGGATCGTTTCATAAATAAATAATCCTAGTAAAATTGTTGCACCAAGTTTAGTGGAGATATGGTGCGGGATTAATAAAAAGCCAATCGTGACCCATGTTAAAACGACCGCTGCAGTGTTATGAATATGAAACTCAGGAGCAAATAATGTTCCGTTGACCATTTGGATGATCAGCGCAATCGCCGTTCCATATTTTAGGATATAACGAGAATACTTTCTTAAACTAGATAAACGATTTTCCCAATTTATCATGGGTCCCCATTCAGCCATTTTTGGAATAATTAACGTCAATGAAGCTAACACAACCGCTGCCACTAGTGCAAAAAATAGAAATGCTGGTGATACTATATGTTCAATTGACTCCTTATGCGGCTTAACAGTAGTGAACCACTTTACATGTGCTTCGGCAATAAATGGTGTCATGATCAAACCCACCATTACCAGAATCTGAAATATCTTTTTCATAATAAAAACCCCCTATATAACATAAACAATATGAATATAGTGTTAATATACTTGATAAAGTAGTTCCGTTACCGGACTATACGTGAACATTTTGTGAAACATTTCACATTACTTAATAAAACTCTCCTATTGAAAGTGAACGATTTAAATAAAATCTCTAATTATGTCTTTCACTTAAGTGGATGGTCTAATTTCGTGTAAATTGGATGGTTAATTTTCCATCCAGTTACGTTATGATTAGATTATTAAAATTTGAGCATAATTAAATCTTTCAGTTTACGAGGTGTATCATGAATATAATGTTTGGCTTAGTTACGTTGATTTTAATTATTGCAGCTGTTGCTACGCTGCTGTTAACTGGAAAGTCTGATGAAAATTACAGTAGTTCGGCAAAAAGAAATACCATAAATTTGTCATTAATCTATATTGTTATTATATTTCTAGCGATAATTTCCCTAGGGATTTACATTTGGTTAACCTAATATATAACCAATATAGTAAGATGTTAAACGGAGATGATCAATATGATGTGGACTATTATTTCAATAATCCTTCTTAGTTTAGTTAAAATATTAGTTACCTGCCTTCCAACCGGTTCTGTAAATTGGTTAATCAGGAAGTTTGAAACACACTCAAAACTCAATGAAGAGGATATTACCTTAACGATCGACGGAAAACCTCTTGAAGGTAACAACAAAACGAAAGTGATACATGATTTTAACGAAGCAATCTTTTTAAAGAAACACTATATATTTCCAGGTACAGAGGATTTATTTTTAAACCCAGACAACAGTGAGCCTCCACTCATCATTGATACTAGAAGAGGCAACAAAGAGATCAAGTTGTTTTTGTACCGATATCATGATCGCATTGATGTAGTCAAACATGACAAGAAGAAAATAATCGCCTATAGCCTTCTTTCTGATAACCTTCAGAAATTTTCATTTTAATAAATCTGCTGTTTTCAAGTATTCAATTCAGAAAAAGACCAATAATGCACGGTGGCTCAGTTCAATAAACTGGGCTTTTTTATTCCTCTATTTTTTTAATGTTTTTTTTCGATATTGCCAATATGATTTCAGCTTCCCTGGTATGGTACACTAGGAGATACAAAATATGAGCAACATAAGAGGTGGCAAGAGTGAAAACAATTGTAGTAGTCGGTGGCGGAATTACAGGATTGGCTGCCATGTATGAATTACAAAAATGGAAAAAATCAAATAGATCAGATGTTAGGCTGGTTTTAGCAGAAGCGGCAGAGCAGCTTGGCGGGAAAATCAGAACCATAAACCAAAGTGGATATATTATGGAAACCGGAGCAGATTCCATTGTGGCACGTAAAATGGAGACGATGACTCTAATCGAAGAACTTGGGTTAGAAAAAGAAGTTGTCTATAATGCGACAGGCCGTTCCTATATTTATACGGATGAAGAATTAAAGCTTATTCCGGAGGATGCTGTGTTTGGTATTCCCGCAAGTATTGAATCCTTGGCTAACAGCACGCTCATTTCGGCAGAAGGTAAAGTGGCGGCACTTAAAGATTTTTATACAAAAAATGAAACGTTTACTAAAAACGACTCCATCGGTTCCTTTCTTGAGTATTTCCTTGGTACCGAAATAGTGGAAAAACAAATATCCCCTGTCCTTTCCGGTGTATACTCGGGAAATCTAAGTGACTTGACACTCGCATCTACCCTTCCGTATCTGATTGATTACAAGGAACAATATGGAAGCATCATCAAAGGTCTTGAGGCTAATAAACAGAAATTTAAGGGCGGGGAAAGAAAATTTCTTTCTTTTCAAAAGGGATTAGATTCACTGATTGACGCATTTGAAAGCCAGCTTAATGACGTGGAGATTTTAAAAAAGACAAAAATCAATAAAATTGTAAAAGAAAACTCCCTTTATCAAGTGTATCTTAACAACCAGGAAATCATCGCAGCCGATTTTGTGGTACTAAGTATTCCAAATACAGCGGCTGAAGATTTAATTGATGATCCGGAACTAAAATCCGCGTATTCAAATTTCAAAAACAGTTCACTTATTAGTGTCTATGTTGGCTTTGACGTGCCTGACAGTGTTCTTCCTGCCGACGGGACAGGGTTTATCACCGCAAATTCAGATGAATTGTCTTGCAACGCCTGCACTTGGACAAGCCGGAAATGGGAACATACTTCAACATCCGGCAATCTGCTTGTAAGACTGTTTTATAAAAGCAGCCATCCTTCTTTTGCTTCCTTAGAAAAAATGGATAAAAAAGAACTGCTGAAAATTGCACTTAGGGATATCCAAAAAAGTCTAAAGCTTAATGCCGAGCCCCTTACAAGTATTGTCACCAAATGGTCTGATCAGATGCCAAATTACTTGATTAGTCATCCAAAAAGTGTTGCGGCGCTTGAAAGCAAACTGGCAGCCGATTACCCAGGAATTATCCTTGCCGGTTGTTCCTATTATGGAGTGGGCATCCCCGATTGTATCCAAAACGGATTCGATTCAGCTAGGAAGATTATACAAATGTGTTAATAGAAAAAGGATAGCACGTATACAGCTATCCTTTTTCTATTTTAAAATCTCGTTTAATGCGTCAGCGAACCTCTTGATTCCTTCATGGATATTCTCTTCATTTTCCCTAGAATAAGTAAAACGGACAAATCCTTTTTTCGATCCCATTGTCGAACCCGGCACAAAAATAACTCCTCTTTTAATCGACTCTTCTAGCAATTGAATTTCATTCAGTTCTTTTTTTATCTTACACCATATATGAATGCCGCCATTAGGGATCGTAAAATCAACGTCCTCTCTTAAAAAGGACTGCAGACTGACAACTATTTGATCTCTCCTGCTTTCTAACTTTTTAACTAGATACTTAATATGATCAGTAAAATCCACTGAGTCTAAAAAGTCATTAGCAACCCATTGGCTGTAACTGGCGTGTCCAAAATCTACTTGCTGTTTTGCATCAGATAATCTCTCGATGACGGCCCTGGGTCCGATAATCCAGCCAATCCGTAATCCCGAAGCTACAATTTTTGTTAAGGAACTAATATATAATACATTGCCATTACGATCTAATGATTTAAGAGTCTTCATCTGTTCACCGCTATAAGAGGTTAAACTGTACGGATCATCTTCTACGATTGGGATCCCATACTCAGATGATAATTCAAGTACCCTTTTCCGCTTGCTAAAATCCAATAAGGTACCGGTGGGATTTTGAAAAATTGGACTCAAAAAAATCATTTTAATTCTATGTTTTTTGTATAAAGCGGTGATTTCCTCGGGGTCTATCCCGTCCTTATCCACTTTTAAAAAATACGTTTTGACTCCTGCTGATTTAAAAACCGGCAGATTATAATGGTAGGAAGGATCTTCTATTGCGACAGCATCCCCGGGTTTTAACAAGCATTGAATGACGAGATGCAAGGCTTGCTGCGCCCCTGATGTAACTAAAATCGAAGTTGGGTCCGTCTCGATCCCACGAAATTGTTTAACATGGTTAGATAGTGTTTCCCGGAGAATGACATTCCCCTGTGGATGGTCATATCCAAGTGAACCAATAAAAGAACGATTAGATGTAATATCGCGTAGAGCCTTCATTGGAAATAAATCCTGCGACAATTCACCGCTAGCTAAATTGATGAGTTTGTGCTCCGCCATTTCTTTATGTATTCTTTGTGTTACAGGCAGGTTAGGCAGAAACGACCCGGCCTCAATATACCTGTTCCAACTTGGAATCCGTTTCTTGGTAATTCCCCAGATATCTTTACTGATAGTTGTCCCGCTTCCCCTGTTACGATTAATCAGGCCATTTGATTCCAACTCGTCATAGGCCGCAATAACTGTGCTCCTGTTTATTCCAAGCTCTTTAGCCAAACCTCTTTCCGAAGGCAAAGGTTTATCAGCTGGAAAAGTTCCATCAGCAATTCCATTCTCAATATAAACAGCAAGTTGTTTATAAATGGGTGTTTTTGATTTTCGTTCAGGTGTCCAATCCATTTGTCAGTTCCTTTGAAAAAGATAAATTTGTTTTCTGTTATCCTATAGTTTCCATCATATTATGAATTAAGTTACCTATACAATGAAAAAGCTTTGGACCTTACCCTTGTGTTGTCTATTACCTTATATTTAAAAAAGCAGGTTCAAAAAGGATTGAACCTGCTTTTTTCGATTTATTCACCTTTTGCGCCTTTAAAGAAATGCATCATTCGATCTTTATGTGGAAAAAGATTTAACTCGTTTACCTTATCGGCATGTTTTGTCATGATCTCATTGAAAAGCTCTTCTGCAGATTTATTTTTTATGTCTAACCCCAGCTTCTCTGCCGCTTGGAAAATCTTTTTATTGCGTACTTCATGGGCTATTTGATGAAAGTTCTTATTATCAGTTGCTATCCCTAATTCTTTTGCTTCTTTTTTTATTTGAGTTTCACGAACAGATCGGGCAACATCTCGAAGATCCTTTCCTTCTGTTGAAATCCCCAACTCTTTTGCCTCGTTTTTTATTTGAGTTTCATGAATTTCTCTGGCTACATCCCGAAGGTCTTTCCCTTCTGTCGAAATCCCCAACTTTTTAGCCTCGTTTTTAATGGTAGTTTCAAAGACCTCTGTGGCAAGTGACTCAATTTCTTTCCCTTTTGTATTAATCCCAAGTTCCTCAGCCTTCTTTTTAATCATAGCTTCCCTAACTTCTTTGGCGATGGTCTCTGTATCTTTGCCTTCTGTTTTAATCCCTAATGATTCAGCTTGCCTTTTTATAAATTCAGGATTGAGTTTGAAGTGACCATGACCATGAATATGGACCTCTGTGGATGGAGTTTGTTCATTTGCCTGTGTGTCAGCAAATACTTGGAGTGGGACCAAAAGTGCAATCATCAAAGGAATAGCAAAAAAATAATTCATCAGCATCTTTTTCATCTTGTAACTTCCTCCTAAAAATGGTTTTTAGTTTTACAGATGGTAGGATGCCCATGTATTATTACCAAATTATGAACAAATTGTTAAATTAATAGGCAAAAATGTGATACATCACTTGAATGCCTTCTCGTTGTTTTTCCAACCATAAAAGGGAAATAAAAAAAAGCCATAACGGCTTTTTCATTTGTTTATTAGAAAACAATGGTTTTATTCTGATGAACGATAATTCGGTCCTCTACATGCCATTTTACAGCACGAGCCAACACGCTTCGTTCAATTCTCCGGCCAATTTTCTTAAGGCTATCCACATTATCATGGTGTCCGACCCGGCTGATATCCTGTTCGATAATCGGTCCTTCATCAAGATCATTCGTTACATAATGGGAAGTAGCACCAATTAATTTTACCCCGCGGTCAAATGCCCGTTCATACGGTCTAGCGCCCACAAATGCCGGTAAAAACGAATGGTGAATATTAATAATTTTATTTGGATTTTCCTTAATAAAATTGGGCGTTAAGATCTGCATATAGCGAGCCAGGACAACGAAATCAATCTTATATTCTTTTAAAAGCTTAAGCTGCTCTGCCTCTGCTTGTTGACGAATATCCTTACTGGCTGGAATATAATGAAACGGGATATTAAATCCTTCGACAACCTCTCTTGCATTTTCATGATTACTTATAACGAGGGCAATATCAGCCATTAAATCCCCACTTTGCCATTCCCATAATAATTCAAGTAAGCAATGAAGTTCCTTAGATACAAAAATGGCGGCCTTTTTAATATTGTAAGCATGCGTAAATTTCCATTCCATTGAGAAATGTTCAGCAATATCAACGAACTGTTCCTCCATTTCCTGAGCTTTTTCCTTAAGCCCCGGGCACTCAAACTCAATTCGGATAAAAAAGGTGCCCCCTTCTGGATTGGTAGAATACTGACTTGATTCGATAATATTAGCATTATGGGAAAATAAAAATTTAGAAATCGCCGAAACAATCCCTGGTTGGTCCGGGCAGCTTACCAATAGCCTTCCACGGTTCTTATTTTGCTCTTGAAATAATTCAATTTGATTTTTAATAAATGCATTCATGTCATAAACCTCTCTATCATTGTTTGAAACATTATACCTGAAAAAAACTTAATAGTTAATAATTATTTGAAAATTCTTTACTAAAATAACAATTAGCAGGTCCCTACTTTTAAAATGATTAAACAATGGGATGAATGGAGTTAATTTCCCCATTCTTTCTCACCCGTTTGTTTTTTCGATTACGCCACTCAATAAATAAAAGATTTATCCCAATCCCTAAATAGACTGCCAGTGGAAAAGCCAGCGATTTCTCTAGAAAAATCAAGAGGGGAATCATAACTACTCGAAAGGTTACAAAGACCCAGGTTATTGCATAACTGCGGAGAATCCATTCCTTATGGGCCGGTATTTTTCGTTGGGCAGCTTTTATCACACCCATTGATGTCGTCCACAACCAAAAGAGGTCAAGAATAAGAAAGGCAATCGTTGACCCCTTACCCCCAGTTGCGGATAGCGTGAGGTAAGGAACCATTAGAATATTGATAAAAATAGCTACTGCATATACTTTACCAAGCCGTTTATGAAGATGTATTTTTTTCTGACTTAACTTTGTTAATTGAAACGGGCCAATTGCCAGCGAGATTGTCCCTAATAAAATATGAGGATAGAAAAACCATTTCCATGTCGACACCGAGAAATTTCGGTCTTCCATCTTCCCTTTAACCATAGGGGCATTCTCAACCCCATTAAGGAGAAACATCCAAAAAATATAAATCATAAACAAACCAATCACACCATACATCGCCCCTATTGTAAACCTTCCATGTTTCATGTTAATCTCCTCCCATTATTTTTTCATAACATATATAAGGTGCTGACCGGAATGGAAAGTGAATCGTTCCTCGATCTTGATAGCCTGCCCGTTCGTACATTTTCACTGCTCCATCATTTACACTAAAGACGTCAAGACGAATACTGGTATATTCATGTAAACGGGCAAATTCTTCAGCAAAATGAAGGAGCCGCTTTCCATATCCCTTGCCTTGGTATAAAGGATGAACGGCTAAACGGTGGATAACCAAAGGGTTCCCCTCCTCATCTTCCCAGTAAAGTTTACGATATTTTTTGCTTTGATTCGTATCCACTACAACCGCACCGACTAAATGATTGTCTGATAGGATACCATAGAGATTTCCTTCTTTTAAATCCGATTTAACAATAAACCGATTGGGGTAATATCGATCCCACTGTTGGATTCCCTTTTGCCTTAAATCAGAGGAAATCTCCCTATAAAATTGAAGGACAGTCTTTAACTCCTTGCACCTAATTTTTTGAATTTCCATGAAAGTTCCCTCTGCGATTTTACAAACCGACTGTCGGTTTGTAATGGGTTATAAATCCCCTCATAGGGGATTACGTTAGGCTTTTGCTGATTACTTTAAAGATATCTCTCATGTCCACCAGATCCTTTTCATCCGAGGATAAGATTTGTGTGACCCGAATACCATAGGAAAATGTCATCATCAAGGTAGACATTTTTTCTGCATCAATACTCGCAGGAATCACTCCATTCTCCTGCCCCATTTTGATCCATCTGGTTCCCGTTTCTTTCGTATAATTAAAAATATCCTGGAGTATTTTTTTTACCTTCTCATTATCTTGACTTAATAAATAGATAAAAATTAAGTTGCCTGTATCATGGGCATTTTTCCGCGATTGGAAAAACTGACTGACCATATTAAAGCTTCCGAAGTCTGAGGATGGGTGTTGTTTGATAGATTGAGTAATGCCCTTATGAAAAGTTTCATTCATTTCTTCAATTTTGGATTTTAAGATAAGCCCAAATAATTCATCCTTACTTTCGACATAGTGATAAATGGCCCCTTTTGATAATCCCGATTTTTCAATAATATCCTTTAAGGTCGTACTGCGGCAGCCCTTCTCAAGAATGATTTCTTCAGTGATCGCAAGGATATGTTGGAAGCTTTGATTGTTGTAAAACGTTGAATTCGACATATAACTACCTTCTTTACGGATTCTGGGAGTATTTTAACTAATGTGTGTCAACTTATCTAAGCGTACTTTTGCATAACGGCGATAAACAACTGTAAATAAAATAGCTGCTCCAATGATACTATAAAAGATAAGTTGTGAGATGGCTAAAAAGGTGGTAATAGAAAGTTCATAGACAAGAATCGTTTTAACAATTGCCTCGCCTAATAAAGCAATACCCCAAATAGCCGTCATGATTCGCAGTACAGTGCGAAAATAGGGGACTTCCCAGTTCTTTTCAAATTTCCCTTTTTGTTGAGATGCTTTTTCAGAAGTAAATTTAAGAGCAAAGTGATAAATTAATGGTTTAGAGAAGAATAAGGATGCAATAAAAATAAGTCCTAATAATCCAGTAACCATTGATTCTCTTAATAAAATAAGCCGCTCGTTTCCTCCCAATAAAAAGGCTAGTAAACTTAGGATAAAGCCGGTGAGCATAAATAGCCCAAAGGCATCCGCTTTTTTATATTTCACGATATGATATAGATTATCCCCCATGGGAATCAATGTCGCAATCAATAAAGAGACAAAGCTGGAATAGTAGTCTGTAAGCACATGATAAACAACGACTGGTATAGCTCCATTAATGATCAAACTAACCGCAATCATTTGGATTAATTTCCTTTTTGACGAAATATTCATGTTCCAAACTCCCCTTTTTAAATTCCATATTTTACAATTTAAGTATTACAAACCGACCGTCGGTTTGTCAATGAGTTTTTTACTTATTTTTTAAATTCTCAGTAGGAAGGTGACTTGAAATACAAGTCACCTTTTGATGGTCAATTGATGTAATAGAAAACAACTCATTTTATGAGGTTTACTTTACTACGAGCAACCGTTCCGCACCAGCAACCAAGTCTCTGATCAGCTGCCCGGCTGAAATCTCATTTTGCAATAATCTTGTCCCTTGCCCCGCCCATAATGACATATAGTTCGAATTATTTTGTGAAACGGCTTCCCTTCGAATGTCATTTGTCAGTGTATTTTGGGTTGGAAAGTCAGCTGGGGCAATATTGGCGTTCTGGTATTCTTCAATAAAAGCATTCTTAATCCCTCTTGCCGGACGACCTGAAAAAACTTTCGTAATCACCGTACTTTCTTCCGTACTATTGATGAGTGCCTTTTTATAGACCGGATGCGCTCCCGACTCAAGTGTCGTTAAGAAGGCGGTTCCCATTTGAATCCCTTGTGCCCCTAACGCTAATGCAGCAATAAGGCCGCGGCTATCCATGATTCCTCCTGCAGCCACCACCGGCAAAGACACGGCATCCACTACCTGTGGAACAAGCGAAAAGGTTCCGATGGCGGCACCATGCGTGTTTTGTTCAATCACAAATGTTCCGCGATGGCCACCGGCATCACTACCTTGGGCAATCAGAATATCAGCTCCCTCTTTTTCTGCCAACAGTGCCTCCTGAACAGTTGTCACCATAGTCGTTACCAGTATTCCTTTTTCCTTGGCTACAATCATTTTCTCGCGAGGAAGCACCCCAAAAGCCGTAGAAATGACGGGTACTTTTTCTTTCACTAGGACATCAAATTGCTCTTCAAAAAAGTTGTCCGTTACGACCCTTTTTTCCAATTCCTTTAAACCTAATTTTACACGAATAACATTTAGTACTTTTTGAGACTCCTCTACTCCAGCATATTGATCTTGCCAGTCTGTACAAAATAAGTTTACAGCAAACGGCTTAGAGGTTTGCTTCTTAATTCTTCGGATAGCGGCTCTTATTTCTTCGGGTTTCATATAGGCTGCACCCAAGGTCCCTAATCCACCGGCATTTGAGACACTAGCAACAAGCTCTACTGTCGTTAGACCCCCAGCCATGCCTGCTTGAATAATAGGATGGTCAATTCCAAGTATTTTGCAAAGTTTCGTGTTAAGACGCATATCCTTCTTCCTTCCTCTTTATCTAATTATTGAAATAATAAATCACTTGAAAACAGTCTATTTGATTTATTTCCCCTGTTTCTATATAATACTAGTATTATTAGGTTACTTTTTGTTTCCTTGTTCCTTTTTGTTGCAAATAAATTATTTGAAAAGAGGTAATTATTGTGAACTTAATAGACTCTAAAGTGATCCAAACAGAATTGGAAAAAGAAATATTTATTGATCAAAGTTCAAACATTGAACTTACCAATTTTCGTTATCCTGATAAGAACTTCCCTTTCTATGAAGTGATGATTAGCATCGGTATGCTGCGGATAAGAAATAATGAATATTATGGAACAAAAAATGAGCTATTCGGTATTAGAATGTCAGAGGATCAACAATCTATCTTTATCTTTGAGACTGACAAACAAAATATTTTCGCTTTAAAGAACGAAAGGGAAAGACTAGCAGCCATCGAATTAATTGAATATATATTAACAAAATCAACCCAATTTAATCAATTAGTAACGACCAAGATCAATTTTTTGAAACAGGCAAACGTGATTTCTACAATCGAAATAAAAGAGATCAAAGGAAAGCTGGAACTACTAGAGAGATTATTAACGATTCATTCTGAAGATATCACATTTCCTAGTCAGAAAAGAATTACAGCTTGAGTTCCTTTTAAATACTAAGAGGAATGCTATGGGGAAAAGCTTCAATTGAAGAAATGCTTTTCCCTATTTTTCTATTTATGTTTGAATCGTTCCTCTCACTTTTCCTCATCGTTTCCTTTCAATTTTGACGAAATAATTACAATTTCATTAATTAAAGGTTTTTCTTTAAAAAATTTACTAATTTAACTTTTTAAGAATTTAATATATGGTTACAATAAGTATATTAGAGATAAATAATACCTAAATTATAAAAAGAAAGTGCGTGATTTGATGGAAGAGGAGGCAAAACTTTGTCCTGAGGTTGAAAGATCTTTTGGGTTAATAGGAAAAAGATGGACAGGATTAATTATATTTGTATTGCTAAGCGGCCCCAAGCGTTTTAGCGAAATTAATGCCCTTATCCCAGATTTAAGTAAACGGGTTCTGACCGAGAGAATGAAAGAGTTAGAAGAGCATGGAATCGTCCTCCGCCATGTTTTGCCTGACCGTCCGGTAAGAACGGAATACTTATTAACAAAAAAAGGAACTGAACTAGGAAAAATACTTGGACCTATAAGTCAGTGGGCAAATTGCTGGATGAAGGATAATTAAAGAAATGGCTTTTATTAGAACAAAGACCATCCTTATCTGTGTAAGATTAGGATGGTCGTTTCATTTTATAATGCGGTTTAAAACAATGAAATCCCGTCTGATTGTACGTACCTATTAAAGGGCACTTTTCCAATCCGCAGCAAACTTTTCAATTCCTTGATCCGTTAGAGGGTGTTTAGATAATTGTTCGATTACTTTAAAAGGAATCGTTGCAATATGTGCACCAGCAAGTGCTACACGTGTTACATGATCTGGGTGACGAACAGATGCTGCAATGATTTGTGAATCTAATTTTTGTACACGGAACAATTCAGCAATCTTTGCAACAAGTTGTACACCATCTTCGCTAATATCGTCTAATCGGCCCAAGAATGGAGAAACATATGTTGCCCCAGCACGAGCTGCTAATAAAGCCTGGTTAACTGTAAAAATAAGGGTAACGTTTGTTTTTACACCTTTCTTTGTTAGATAACGGCATGCCTCTAACCCATCTAATGTCATTGGAAGTTTAATGGTGATATTTTTATCCCCGTTATTAATTTTGATTAACTCGTTTGCTTCTGCAATCATTTGATCCGCTGTTAAAGCGTTTGGAGTTACTTCTGCAGAAACAGACTCAACTTCAGGAACCGCATTTAAAATCTCTGCAATACGGTCTTCAAATTTTACTCCTTCTTTTGCAACCAGGGAAGGATTGGTAGTAACACCCGATAACACCCCAATTTTATAAGCCTTTTTAATCTCGTCTAAATTAGCAGTATCAATAAAAAATTTCATGATGTTTCTTCCTCCTATCTTTTAATCTTTTCTATTGTCTCGCTTTTTCGACTCCGTGTCCACCAAATTCATTCCTTAATGCGGCAACCACTTTTCCTGTAAAGGTGTCATTCTCTAAAGAACGATAACGCATCATCAACGACAAGGCGATAACCGGCGTAGCGGTTTGCAGGTCAAGGGCTGTTTCTACCGTCCATTTTCCTTCACCTGATGAATGCATAATCCCTTTAATTTCTTCCAAATTCGGATATTTTGAAAAGGCATTTTCAGTTAATTCCATTAGCCAAGAACGGATCACAGAACCGTTATTCCATACTCTAGCTACTTTTTCATAGTCATAATTGAAATCACTTTTCTCAAGGACTTCAAAACCTTCACCAATTGCAGCCATCATGGCATACTCAATACCATTATGGACCATCTTTAAGAAGTGGCCGCTGCCGGCTTTGCCTGCATATAAATAACCATTTTCCACAGACGTATCTTTAAAAATAGGTTCAACTATTTCCCAAGCCTCCGGGTCTCCGCCAACCATATAGCATGCACCATGGCGTGCACCTTCCATACCGCCAGATGTACCTGCATCCATAAAATGAACCCCGAGTTCTTTCAATTCGTTATAACGTTGAATCGATTCTTTATAATGAGAATTACCCGCTTCAATTACGATATCCCCTTCGTTTAAAAACGAATGAATTTCTCCAATCACAGAATCCACGACGGCATGTGGAACCATAATCCAAACAATTCTCGGTTGTTCAAGGGATTGAACTAATTCTTTTAAGCTTGAAACGCCTGCTGCACCGAATTTTTTCATTTCTTCGACAGCACTCGAATTAACATCGAATGCGACCACTTCATGATTGTGCTCCAATAAATTTTGTCCTAGGTTGAAACCCATTTTTCCTAGTCCGATTAATCCTACTTTCATGATCTATTCCCCCACATTGTTTACTTATTTAAAACATTTTTCGCGATGTGAACGACATTTTCGGTCGTGAATCCAAAATGCTTCATCACGGCTGTACCCTCTCCAGAAGCACCGAATGATTCAATTGATAGCACTTCTCCTGCAAAACCAACATAGCGTTCCCATCCTAATCGGATACCCATTTCGATTGCCACCCGTTTTGTCACAGATGAAGGAAGCACCTTCTCTTTATATTCAGATGATTGCTTGTTAAACAATTCCCAGCTTGGCATTGCGACAACCCGAACAGAAATATCTTCCTTTTCCAGTTCAGCTTTTGCATTGACAGCCAATGAGACCTCAGAACCTGTTGCTATTAAGATTACGTTTGGGTTCGAAGTGGTTTCAGTTAATACATACGCACCCTTAGATACGTTTTCTACATTTGCTTTCGTTTCACTAAATACAGGTAAGTTTTGACGACTTAGGATTAAGGCGACTGGTCCTTCTGTTTGTTGAAGTGCGTAGGCCCAAGCACTAGCTGTCTCATTAGCGTCTGTAGGTCTGATAACTGTTAGACCTGGGATAGCACGAAGAGCAGCCAACTGTTCCACTGGCTCGTGTGTTGGACCATCCTCCCCAACTGCGATGGAATCATGGGTAAACACATACGTAACTGGAAGCTTTGATAAAGCAGCCAAGCGGATAGAAGGGCGTAAATAATCATTGAAAACAAAGAAAGTGCTAACGAACGGCTTTAATCCGCCGTGATAAGCCATCCCATTTGCCGCTGCACCCATCGCATGCTCTCGAACACCAAAATAAACATTACGGGCTCCGTATGATTCGACGGCAAATATTTGCTCCCCTTTAATCTCAGTCATAGTGGAGTGAGAAAGGTCTGCGCTGCCTCCAAAAATGGCTGGCACTGATTTCACAAAATGGTTAATTGCATCCCCGCTGGCAACACGAGTTGATAGTGCTTTGCTACTATCAAACGTTAAAATATCGTTGGCTTCGATGAGAACTTTTCCAGAAATCGCATTCGTTAACTGTTCTGCCAATTCAGGATTTTCTTTTTGATACGAATCAAATAATTGGTTCCAGCTTTGTTCGGTTTCGATTCCCTTACGCTTTAATTGTTCAAAATGGGCTCTTACTTCATCTGGAACATAGAAATCTTCTTCATAAAGCCAGTTGTAGGCTTGTTTGGTTACTTTCCCTTCATCAACTCCAAGCGGTGCACCATGGGCCTTATTGGTTCCGGCTACCTTCGGACTTCCGTAACCAATGATCGTTCTGATTTCAATCAAACTTGGCTGCTCCGTATTTTCTTTAGCCGATTGAACCGCTTTTGTAATGGCCTCAATATCGTTGCCATCTTCTACTCTTAGATAGTGCCAATGGGCAGATTCTGCTCTTTTCTTGACATCTTCAGAGAAGGAAACATTTAATTCCCCATCTAGGGAGATATCGTTCGAATCATATAATACAACCAGCTTCCCTAGTTTCATATGTCCTGCCATTGACATCGCTTCGTACGAAACACCTTCCATAAGATCACCATCACCAACTAAAGCATAGGTATAATGGTCAATAACAGGAAATCCTTCTTTATTAAACTTAGCAGCTAAATGTGCCTCCGCCATCGCCATCCCAACTGAATTGGCAATTCCTTGTCCCAATGGGCCAGTTGTCGCCTCTACCCCAGCGGTATGGCCAAATTCGGGATGGCCAGGGGTTTTACTATTCAATTTTCGGAAGTTCTTCAAATCATCCATCGATACATCATACCCGAAAACATGCAGCATGCTGTATAGTAAGCTAGAACCATGTCCGGCAGATAAAACGAAGCGGTCACGGTTAAACCAGTGTGGATTTTTTGGATTGTGATTCAAATGGTTTGCCCATAATGCATAGGCCATTGGTGCTGCCCCCATCGGGAGCCCGGGATGACCAGAGTTAGCCGCATTGACCGCGTCGATCGATAAAGTTCGAATCGTTGTTACAGCTAAGTTATCAATGTTTTGTGCCATGTCAATTTCCTCCTAGACTTTTTTATTTCTGAAGTACGGCCTCTTTGTCTTCTTGAATTGTTTCATCCAGCCACCATTTAAAGCCATTTTCAGCTAACAAGGAATCAGCGGCATCAGGTCCATACGAACCGGACGGATATTCATGAAGAGGCAATTGATTTTCCGCAAATGCATTCAAGATTGGCTGTACCCATTCCCAAGATAATTCAACCTCTTTCCAATGAGCAAAAAAGGTCGAATTACCAATGAAGGCATCATAGATAAGTCTTTCATACGCTTCCGGTACACCTGATCCATTGCGATCTGAATCTTCACAAGAAAGATTAATTCTAACAGGTTCCATTTTCCCGTTATTCAAATGGTTTTTACTGTTCAACTGCAAGGTAACATTTTCATCTGGGCTGATTTCAATAATTAATAAATTTGGCTCTACTTTTTGATCATTTTCACTATATAGAAGTTTTAACGTATTTTTAAATTCAATAACGATCCGAGTAGATTTTTCCTTCATGCGCTTTCCTGTTCGTATATAGAACGGAACTCCACTCCAGTTTGGATTATCAATCCATAAACGAGCAGCCACAAATGTATCGGTCTGCGAAGAAGGATTTACTCCCGGTTCGTCACGATAACCTGCAACTGATTTACCATCAATCTTTCCAGAAGCGTATTGACCTCGAACAATTTCATATTGAGCCTCTTCCTTACTTACCGGACGAACAGCTTCCATTACCTTCCGTTTCTCATTCCGAATTTCGGCAGCGTTAATCTTGTAAGGGAGGTTCATGGCGGTCATCATCAGCATTTGCAGCATATGATTTTGTACCATGTCGCGAATGGCTCCTGCTTGATCGTAATAACCTGCTCTTTGTTCGACACCAACTATTTCACTCGCAGTGATTTGAACATTGGCAATATGTTCTTTATTCCAAATAGATTGGAGAACTGGGTTTGCAAATTCAAGCGCTTCGAGGTTTTGTACCATTGGCTTTCCTAAATAATGGTCGATTCGATAAATCTCTTCTTCATCAAACGCACTGCTCAATTTTTCATTAAGTTTGCGTGCCGATTGAAGGTCATGTCCAAATGGTTTCTCAATGATTAATCGTTTCCAGCCCTGCGTTGCGCCGAGGCCACTGCTATTAATATTTAGGGCAATGGTATCAAAAAATTCTGGCGCTACCGATAAATAAAACATGCGATTTTCTGCTATTTGCAGTTCTTCTTCTCGTTCTTTAACTAGCTTAAGCAATTTTTGATAATCCTCTGACTTACCTACATCCAACGTACTGAATCGAAACGCCTCAAGAAATTCTCCCAATTGACTGGCATCATGCTCTAAGCGGCGTGAAAACTCGATCACTGATTCTTTTACCTTTTCTTGAAAATTTAGCTGAGTTAAATTCCCTCTGCCAAGGCCAATAATCGAAATAGGTTGTGGCAGCTTATGATCTATATATAAATTATAAAGAGCGGGGTATATTTTTCTCTTTGCTAAATCCCCTGTTGCTCCAAATAATACAAACGTCATTGATTCCATATTTGTTTCTCCTCATAATTGAAAAATTATATCTAGTTATCGTATTACTTAATTATTTTCCCTCATCCATACCCGATTTATTTTCGCGAATTAATGTCAATTTCCTTATGTAAATCCAAGGTAATGACGATGTCAGCCATTCCAACAAATAATCCATTTTCGACAACACCAGGAATGAGATTCAGATCTATTTCTAAATCTCGAGGATTGGTAATCGTTTGAAAGCTGCAATCAAAAATATAATGACCATTATCTGTTAGATAAGCTGATCCATTTTTTTGCCGTAATTGAGGTGATCCGCCAAGCTCTTCTAAATATTTTCGTGTCATTTCCATCCCAAATGGGATCACCTCTACTGGGAGTGGAAAGGATCCTAATGTATCAACCATTTTGCGTGAATCTGCTACGACAATAAACGTATCAGCCGCTTTCGCAATGATTTTTTCTCTTAGAAGGGCACCCCCTCCTCCTTTAATAAGGTGTAAGTCTGGGTTTACTTCATCAGCACCATCAATGGCCAGATCAATTTGGTCTATTTCATTAAAAGTTGTCAAAGGTATTCCTAATTCCCTGGCCAATTGCTCTGTTTGTAAAGATGTAGGGATTCCCTTTATCGAGAGTCCTTGTTGTACTAATTGACCCAGTTTTGTGAGAGTATAAAATACAGTAGAACCTGTCCCTAGCCCAATAACCATTCCATCTTCAACATAATCGGCAGCTTTTTCTCCGACTTTTTGTTTCTCATTCAAGAAGTTATGCTCCTTTCAGAAAGGATCTAGTGGTAACCATGTACATCTTCTATTTTAACCATCGCTTCTTAATTTGTTCCTTTGCGATACGCAGTATTTGTTTCTCTGGTGTGCCCTTCTCCACCATTACATTCGTTAAATAATTTTTACCTCTGTAATGAATCATCAAAGTAACTTCCACCATATCTATCACTCCTTTTATGTTCATTATTATTTTACTTTTTGGTAACAATTAGTAACCTAGATTAAATAACGTAACCATCATACTCCCAGACATTTTTGAGGTCAAGAAATTTAGCTTGAATCAAAGATATCCGATAATAAAAATAAAACAAACTTTTTTACAACAGCCTTACAAACTGAGTTTATAACAAGGTCATAAAAAAAAGGCACTATCCTTCTAGTATGGATAGCGCCTTTTTCAATTGGGTTTCAATTCCTTATTTCCTGCAAAAAATAGTTTGTCGTCCATTATGTTCGTTTTCTTCATAATAAAGTATCTGCCAATCACCAAATTCGTTTAACAACTCTTTTGGCTTTAATTTATAATGAGTGGATATTTCCTGATTCTCTGCATTTGGTGACTGATAATAAGTCTCCATGAAAAAGTAACCACTCTTTTTAAGGAATTTTTTTAGATAAGGAAAAAGCTTGCGATCAAGGTAATTGGTAACAACAATCATATCGAAGGATTGGCTGTCCCAACTGAAATGGTCCATAGCAGTGAGATCGGCCATCTTGGCATCGATTGAGAGGGCCGTTTTTGCTGCTTGTTCTTGAATATAGGTGATAGCAACTTCCGAAATATCTATAGCTTGCACCTTGTATTCCTTTTGAGCTAAAAACAAGCTGTTTCCTCCAAGACCACACGCAAGATCAAGCGCATTGCCGCCACTTAGATAAGATGCAAGCTTTACTAATCTAGGATTCGGTGTAGGTTCCTCAAGCTGTTTGATCCGTTCCATATGTTTCGTGTTCCATTTTAATTTACTGTTCATTGCTTACACCTTTATTATTTTTATAATGGTCATAGTCTGTTTTAACGTAATGAAAAACTACCGCATTGCCCCCATGATCAGGGTGGGTGATTTTTAATAATTTTTTATATCTTGTTAAAATTTCCTTTTCAGTTGCCGTTTTTGATAAACCTAACTTTTGGCGATAATCAAGTGTTTGATCGGTTATGAACACCTGGGCCTTTTCAGGAACTCTTTTTCCCTGTTTAGAAAGTTTATCTTTTAAGTATAACAATTCACTACGTAATTCAATATTTTCTTTTAGTACTTTTCTAGTTTCCTTTTGTAATTCATTTTTTTCAAGCTCTAAGTTGAGAATTTCTTTTTGTAATTTGTTTCTTTGCTGGATGAAAGTCTTGACTGATGTTTTATGGAGTTCCTCTAGCTCTTTTATATGGTCATCCTGTACCTTGACTTTTGCCTTTAATTCTCGGATCAGTTTATCCTGATCTGTAGGAGAGTTTATTATTTGCTTGGGATTTTTAACGTTTGCTATGTATTCAGTCAGTTGATTTCCATTTCCTACTTTTTGAATCTTCCCCTCATACAACCAGCGTTGCACGACTTGAATCCCTATATTAGCGGCTACACCTGCATCATTTAACAGGTTAATAGCCTGATTGGTATCATCAAGTATATAGTCAGTTTGATGAAATGCACCCTTTGCTTGGTATTTAATTTTCCGCTCTCGCAGCCATCTTCTTACCGTTTCGACACATTGATCGTCTGAAACTCCTGCGGCTTTTAAAAAGTCAAAAGCTTGGTCTGTGTTCACATTGCTCTCCTTTCTCTCACGAGTTATAAAGTTGACTCAATCGGGTTTAATATTATAGTTGCTTCCAATGGTTATCACTCTAATATCTTATCGAAGTTGATGGGTAAAGTGAATGGCTCAAATAGACTAATAGTAGAGACCCATGACCGGTCATTTAAATACAGGTTGAACAAGGAATTAGTTTACATAATATTATTATGAAATATATTTAAACTTAATAAGCGGAGTTACATACCGATAAAAGGAATTTTTTTTCAAAAAAAAGCTTGCACATCAACATGCAAGCAAAACAAATTAACATTAAATTTTAGAATCTTATTGTACAAGGTTAAATCAAAGCTACTATTTAGCGTTTGCATCAGGCTGATGAATACCAAATATATTTCCTTCCGGATCCATATAATAGCCTTGCCACGCCATTCCAGGAAGGGCATACTTCGGCATTGCAACCTTCCCTCCATTGTTTAAAATTTTGGATTCTGCTGAATCGTAATCTTCTACACCCATTGTGCATGCAAATGCATTTAACCCCTGATTTGTTTCTGGAGGTGCACTTTGGCGCTGCATTAAAGCACCATTAATTCCGGGCTCATCTTCACTTCCCGTTACTGCTCCAAAATAAGGCATCCCTGCATATTCACTCCAATCTTGAAATGACCATCCGAATACCTCTCCATAAAACTTCTTAGCTCGATCCATATCACTTACATGAATTTCAAAATGAACTAATCTTCCCATATTTTCCTCCTATAATTAACGACACTCTAGTCAATCGTTTGATTTTAATGCTTGTGTCTATTTCATCTCTATTATACAGCAGGATATGGTGACACTTCCAATTATTACAAATAAATTCTTGAGTAACTATCTTTGTTTTTTTAATTCCGTTCTATTTTGTAGTCATCAAGGAGATTTTTTATTGACTGGTTCAGCTCTCCTATATCCACATTCCCCCTGTTCGTATTGTTGATCCCATATTTCCTTTTTAATATGATAATTCTTCTCACACTATCATTAATTCTTTGTTCAGAAATTTCCCCTGTTTGAACAGCCCTTTTTACGGATGTAATCGCATCAACTATTTGGTTATAATCATGGGCCACTAAAATGATGTCACTGCCAGCATTAATGGAATCCACAGCTGCCTCACCCATTTTAAAATGGTCAGTGACCGCCTTCATCGTCATGTCATCCGTTATCACAACCCCGTTGAAATTAAGCTGTTTTCTAAGGATATCTGTGATGATAACCTTGGACATAGAAGCTGGATAATGAGCATCCAATTTTGGAAGTAAGATATGTGCCACCATGACTACATCCGCCCCATTTTCTACGGCACGCTGAAACGGGATTAATTCAAGTTTTTTAAGATCTGTCAGATTTTTATATACAATTGGCAATTCGAGATGGGAATCAACTGATGTATCCCCGTGTCCGGGAAAATGCTTAATCGTTGCGATTATTTTTTGCGATTGAATGCCTTTCACCGTTTGGATCCCAAGCTTACTGACAACATCCGGATTGTTCCCAAATGACCTGTCCCCTATGATTGGGTTGTTAGGATTACTGTTGATATCAAATACAGGAGCGAAATCAAGATTAAACCCAAACCCATTTAGCTCTTTGCCTAAAAGCGTTCCGACTTTGTAAGAAAACTGAGAATCATTTACCAGCCCAATCTCTTTATTAGTAGGAAAATTGATAAGTCCCCCGGGCAGCCTGGTAACGCGTCCGCCTTCTTGGTCAACACTTAAAAATAATGGTAGACGGTTGTGAACATTTTCAGTTTTTATTTCATTTAGAAGCTGAACCGTTTGCTCCGGATTAACTAAATTATTCTGATAAAAAATTATCCCGCCAACTTTGTATTTCGTGATTAAACTATTTGATTGTGGATCCATATTCGTACCAGAAATACCGGCAATCATCATCTGCCCTATTTTTTCTTCTAAACTCATTTGCGAAACAATTTCCTCTATGCCCTTTTGTTGAACTGCTTGATTTTGAACTTGGGTAAAGACAGAAATATGATCCACTTTCGGGTTCGGCTCCTTTTCGGTTGGCTTCGGTAATATCCATTTTAAATCAGTGGTAGAATTAACATGATATAGCAGAATGATTTGGTTATTGAATTGATCTTGATAATACCGAACTTGATCAGGTTCACCACCTGCCTTCTTGATTTCATTCAATGGAATGCTTTGTATGTCCCTATCATAGGACCTGATATCATTTACTACCTCCCCACTGTATCCAAGAACGACATGGTGGGTTGCAAATTCTTCGTAGATGCCGCTTGGTGCTTTCGTGGTTTTAGTCGGTTTTCCCCATTGTTTCATTACGTCTACTTTTTGAGTTTTACCAGAAATGAACGGAGCGTTTACTACCTTACCGTCCTTAGATAGTGAGAAGGCGTCACGTACCAAAGCTTCTAGGATCGAAGGTTTATTTCCGTTTGAATCTGCTGGTTTATTACTAGTTGGGTGTGACTTTGTAGGAACTGCCTTGTTCGGCGGCTTTTCGCCTATATCCTCACCAAAAAAATAGATGCCAACAACTAGGAGAAGAACGAGTGAAAGAGCTGAAATAATAAGCGGTTTCAAAAAAGAGGTGCTGCGTCTACGCATAATATACTTCCTTTCTACAGCAAATTCTATCTTTAAAAAAACAGGTGCTGTATCAGTCTGATATATTCATAGTATCTTAATACACTATCTATACGCAATCAGTATTACCTAACAATAAATTAGCTATAGGTTATGCTTACAAAACCAATTCTTTTGCTGATACTATCTATTTTTAAGGTCTTTATCAAAATATTAATAAAAAGGTGCTGGTTAAACCCTTAGCACCTTTAATTCCCAATCCATTATCAGTCCAAAAATTCCTTTTTTAATATGTTTTTTTATGATTGAATACCGAGTCGTACCATCTTTGATATAAATAAATTATTGGTAAATGACTAATAATTGCAATATAAAGCCCCAAATTACTAATTTTATTTAATTCATAAAGACCAAATTGTTCAAAAATAAAGGGACTTATGATAAAGGCTTGTATTGCATCCAATAAGAGATTAGCTCCGAAAAATAACCACGCGTTAGGATAAAAAAAATAAAATACAATAATCGTTGTGACTGGTAGGAGTCCATATGTAAACGATGAAACATTTGTTAGAAAAAATACATTACTTGTTACCGTCCACCAATTCCAAACTTCTGCCATTTGGAAATATATAGTATTCAAAAAAACAGTAAAAAATGCAACTGATAAGAAGTTTCTTACCCTAATTGAATTTAGTGGTATAAGTAAAAACCAAGGCACAATCATTATTATCCAGGATAGGACCTCACCCATTGAAGAACCTCCAATAATTTTTATTATCTTTTCCTTATTAGGGTAACTCTTATTCTAATGCTCGATAACAATATATAAAAAAAGAAGGGTGTATAAATTATACATCCTTCTTACCCCACTTCATCAGAGTTTATAAACCTTACTCCCATTTCATGGCCTTTGATGTTTCTGCATCGGCATATGCAACAAAAGACATAGTTCCAAAAAATAAATTTGAAACCTTAATTCCCGTTTTTTCTACTGTACGGTATTCCATTTTGTACCTCCAATATTTATTTATTGGTTTTTGTATATTGAGTCAATATATCTGTAGTCATCTGTAAGGATGCTTTATGTAAATCCTAGTTCAGGCTTTTCGATTCCAGATTCAATCTTTCCATTGTTAGATCATCATAATATGACCAATTACTTCCTCGTTGTTTAAGGTCTATTTTAACCTGCTTATGATACCTATTCATTAAACGAACCTTTCGTATTTCGCCGCTTTACTAGTAAGACTAAAAGATACCGCCGTAATAATTGCAGCAATTGCCACTGCTGCGGCCCCTATCCAACTAACCACTCCAGCTGATGTGTTTTTTACGGCAATACCCCCTATTCCTGCTGCCGCAGCAATGCCCAACTGTATGAAGGAGCCATATAAACTTAGCATGATTCCTGAAGCTTGTGGAGCAAGCCATACCAAATTATACTGCATTCCTGGGCCTGACGACCATGCTGAGAAAGACCAGAGCATAAGCAATGGAATGACTAGAAAGGTTGAACTAGCAATAGTAGATAGCAACACTAAAGCTAAACAATGGACAACCAAACCGCCGACAAGAGTTCTGGGATTACCAATCCGATCCGTCATAAATCCACCAAACTTGGAACCAATTAAGGTAGCGATACCGAAGGCAAACAAAGCACCGCTCACTTCTCGTCCATTCATTGCTGTAACAGTAAGCAGGAATGGTGCAATATACGAATACATCACCCCATATCCTAACTGCCAAAAGAACGTTGCACCAAGGCCTAATAAAATTTTTGGGTCCTTTAAATAAGAGAGTTGCTTGCCCAGCGGAATGGCTGCCCCATTATTTGTGGCAGGAATCATACGCATGATAATAAAGATTGCTAGTAAACTAAGATTCCCAATCCCCAAAAAGATTAGCTTCCAATCATATGCAGTGGCTACAACACGACCAATAGGTACGCCGATAATGATCGCAGCACTAAACCCAAGTATAACTGTACCAATAGCCCCAGCTTGTTTTTCTGGGGGAGCTAGCTTGGCTGCTGCAGTTTTGGCAGCTATGGCAAAAACTCCACTTCCAAGTGCAAGTATGATCCGAGAGAGTATTAGAAAACCGAAGCCAGGAAGGGTAAATGTCATCACGCTGCCAAGCACCATTAAGGTAAGAGAAAGTATCAATAACTTTCGCTGATTCATTTTTGTAGTCGCCATCACGACAATTGGGGATCCGAATGCATTTGCAAGAGCAAATACGGTGATTAGCTGGCCTGCCGCCGCTACCGAAACATGATTCGAGGCAGCCACTTTATCCAAAATACCTGCAATAACGTACTCCGATGTACTTACCATAAAGGTAATCAAGCCGAGCAAGTAAATTTTCCAAGTGTTTTTCATGTTTTTCGCAGCCCTCCTAAGCATCAACAATTATCCTCTGTCCCTATAAAAATCAATATTGATTGATTTATGAACATCTGTTTATAATTATAAAAAAGCCCTTCATACTTTCAATGGTTAATTTAATGAATTTCGTTGATTACTCAACATATCTATTAATATTGTTGATTATCTTTAGAAAGATTGCTAAATACAATGTCTAGAGTAGATAGAAGAATAGCCGAAAGCCAAGTAGCTATAAAAAATGCTGTCATTGACCTGTTGTCTGAAAAAAGTTTTGATTACATTACCATTCAGGATATTGCGGATAGAGCAGATGTGAATCGAGGAACAATCTGTTATTCTTCAATTTTTTGGTTCAGCAGTCGCTGGAGCATGGAATGGTGGTTCATGAATGGAAAGCCATTGCCTGCTCGTGTTATGGGTGAACAAACGGGGGCATTGTTAGATAGGAACCTTGAATAATGTAACAACGCTTTTAAAGAATGAATAACCTGAGTCTCTTGCTCTACTGAGACTCAGGTTATTCAGTATGATTGACATTATTTAAAATCTATTAAACTATAATGTATTATTTTTACCACCTTGAGACCATTTCACCACTGGAATGAGTAATAATGACAAAATCCCTCCAACAAGTGATAAAGTTGAATAACTTGACCCTGCCACAATCAATCCAGACAAGGCTCCGCCAGCAGCTCCTGACAACGCAATCAATACATCCACTGTACCCTGTGTTTTCGCCCGTGTGGAAGTTTCAGTTGAATCAACAATAAGCGCTGTCCCGCTTATCAAACCAAAATTCCATCCTAATCCGAGTAAAGAAAGAGCAATTACCATAAGGACCATCGAATCTCCTGGAGCAAATGCAGCGAATAAACCTGCAAGAAGCAATGTAGTTCCAGAAGCAATCGACATCGCCATACGCCCTAACTTATCAACAAGAAAACCTGTAACCAGCGAAGGGAGATACATGGCACCTATATGAAATCCAATAACTAGGCCAACTGCTCCCAAGCCATGTCCATGGTGCATCATATGAACTGGCGTCATGGTCATAATAGCCACCATCACAATTTGAGTAAGAACCATAATCGTTGCACCAACGATTATGCCCCTTTTATTTTCTGTATGTTCAATTGTGGACAAAACTCCTTTATCACTACGTTCTTGGTTTGTCGACTCTATCGTCCTAGCTATAACTAACGGATCTGGACGAAGCATGAAGAAAAGGACAAGGCCTGCTAAAATATAGGATGCTGCCCCTAAAATGAAAGGACCGGCAAGTGATGGAACACCAATCGATAGAGCGAAATCCCCCATCACATTCACTAAATTTGGACCTGCAACTGCACCAAAGGTTGTAAAAACCATCGTCATACTAATCGCAGTCGCCCGCTGTTTACCATTTGCTAAGTCCGTACCTGCATAACGAGCCTGTAAATTTGTTGCCGACCCTGCACCATATACAAGCAGGGAAGTAAATAACAGGAAAACACTATTCATTATTGCTGCAAGAATTACTCCGATTGCTCCAAGTCCACCGGTCATAAAACCAGCTGTCAAACCTGCACGGCGTCCGTACCGTTGAGAAAGTCGCCCAACAAATAAAGCTGCTCCTGCTGATCCTAAAGTAAGTAAAGCAGAAGGAAGTCCAGCATACGCATCCGTACCAAGCATTTGCTGTGCTAAAAGCGCTCCCACCGTCACTCCTGCTGCTAACCCTGCCCCACCAAAAATTTGTGAAATACTTACAACGAATAATGTACGCTTGTATAACGCTTTTTGTTTTTCTGAAGAGTGAATGTAGTTTTGTAACGAAGCTGATTGAACGTCTAACACTTTTACACTATCTCTGTGTATCATGATCTAACCTGCCTTTCTAGCAAATTTCCAGATAAACTCGAACTAGATTTGAATCATCATATCATGCCTAAAAAAACCATACAATGTTATAATTGTATGGCAAACAATATTAGCTAAGATCGTTTAGCAAACGTTTAAGGATCATCAATCCTTGCTCAAGCTCTTCGAGAGTTTTTGGTGCACAGACAGAAATCCTTACAGCCCTTTCTGGACAACTATTTCCAACAACAAAACGTTCTGCCGCATACACTTGTACTCCCTGCTGTGCGGCTAACGCTTCAAATTCTGCACCTGTAATCTTGCCTGGTAATAACAGCCACCGAAAGATACCTGTTTCAACACCCAGACACGTATAGTCAGCCAAATAACGATTGACAATCTTGTTTCTTTTAATGGCTTGTTCCCGATGACTTTCAATTAAGACTTCAAATTGATTCGATACAATCGTACGTGCTGTCAATTCTGCTAGTAACGGGGAAACGGTTATATTTAAATTATAAAGTGCCTTTGAAATGGGCTCCTTAAATTGAGCCGGAACTGCTACATAGGCTAGTCGTAACCCAGGTGCAAATGATTTTGATAAACTAGAAATATAAATAACCTGTTCTGGTGCAAATGATGCAAGTGCTGGCAGTGGTTTTTCATCTAGAAGATGGTACGTTGCATCTTCAATAACAAACTGTTTATACTTCTTGGCAATAGCTGCAATCTTTTTTCGATTCTCTACCGACATAATGCAAGCCGTTGGATTATGATGATCTGGGATTAAGTAAACGCCTTTAATATTGTCATTTTTACATGCATATTCAAAGGCCGTTGGATTCATTTCATTGTTCTCTGACTTTATCGGTACTATTTGCACACTTAGCATTGCGGCAACCGTTTTTAAGCCAGGGTAGGTATGATGGTCAACACCAATCCGTTCTCCAGGCTTACAAAGACTTGCCAGTGTAGCAGCAATCGCATTTTGACCCCCATTTGCAAATAAAATGTGATCCACAGTTGTTTCAAACCCGCCTCTTCGGATTAGCTTTAGAGCCGCATCCTTTTGCCAAAGGCTCTCGCCTGCCCGGCCATAACCAAACCATTTTTCATAATCTGTTTCATGCAGCATACTTTTTAGCTGGAGTAGCAAAGGCTCATAAGAAGCATGGTCTGGTAGTGTTGCTCCCATTTCAATTAAGTGCGTCGGCTTTGTATCCTCAAGTAAGTATGCGTTTGATAACGCATCATACGATACATATGTCCCACTTCCAACAGATGCACTTAACAAGCCCTTTAACTCACAAACTTTAAAAGCTTTTGAAATAGTACTTAAATTTAAATCCAAAAAATCAGCCAGTTCTCTCTGGGGAGGAAGTTTTGTGCCAGGTAATAAAACTCCTTTTAATATATCCTGTTCCAATTGACCTGCGAGTGCCTGATATATCGGCTTTTTAGTTTTATCAATTGATGGCCTCCAGCTCATTGGATAGTTTTCAAAAGAATTAATCGGCAACATACTCATCCTTTTTCTTACACAATAATATGATTGTGAATTTTTTTAAATCAATATTACTGAAACCTCCAATAACCATCCAGCATTTCAAAAAGGTGATTTTGATTCGTGTCAGTAAGGTTCACCAAGAAAGGAGTCTCCCCTTTTTCTTTTAATACCTTAGCAGCCGGACCATCTCCAATTGGTGTACAAAATAATAAATTAGTTAGGTTCAATTCTAAAATTCTACAACGTGCATTAATTTCCGTATCAATATACTCCTCGCCTAATTTAAGGCCAAACAATTTGTTCCAAATTTCTACTGTTTTATCCAAATTATTCACAACAAAACCAACACTTTCTAATTTTGGCAGGCCTAATATGTGTGCCCCTACGAGTCCTTGTTCCTCTAAATCCGAATACCTTTCTTCATCTGATTTTTCCCATTCAATAAAAAATGGTAAAGAAACCTTGTTTTCCGCGTATTCAGGGAATAACAATGACCACCTGATTACTTGACCATCAGCACGAACTCTCTCCCCAGTAAGCGGCCCAAAAACTGTAAGTCCTTCTGCTTTAAGTTTTATTGCTAATTCTTCAATTTGATTTGTTCGGATCGCTACTTTCGCAGGTCCTTCCCGCCTTTCTTTTGCTAGCTGTTCAACAATTTGCGTAATCAATCGGTTTTCACCATGTTTTTCGGCTATTGCTAAATTTTCAATTCCTAAAAATTCAATATAACTTAGGCCAAAATAGGTTAGGGTATTATATGTTCCCCAAGATTCATGACGACCACCCTGCACAGCATAAAGTCCTCTTTGTTTTAAGAGTGAAATTGCTTTCTCTGGTTTCTTAAAGAACCAAACAAGGTGATCAAAGAAAATGTTCATGAGTTACTCCCCCCAGTTCTGATGACAATCAATTATTTTTTATAAGTTATTGTACTGATAATATCGTTTCATAAATGCTTCTTATTTAAATTAATAATTTCAAAAACAGCCTGTTCAGCTGACTGTAGTGCACCTTCAAGATGTCCACTAGATTGTGAATTCGTCTCTGTACCGGCAAAAATAAGTTTCTTTTCCCATACACCTTCTACTGACGGCTGCCCATAACTCTGGTAATTTCTAAGAGGACTGTAGTCTTCCTCAACAGCCGTTTCGGAATCGCTGGACCAATCTTTATAAAAAATAGCCCTTAAATTTTTGGCTTCACTTCCAAAGAGCTTAACTAACTGATTAGAAACTAATTTTAATATTTTATCTTGTCCCATTTTTTTACGGACTTCAGCAGGCATTCCAAATAATGCACCAGGGCCTTTATTAGGAGAAGCATCAAATATTTCTTCTAAGGGACCAACGGTACTCAATTCATATCCTGATAGTCCTGTTTCTCTCCAGAAGGGACGATCATAGACTGCAACTACCTTGGCCTGCCCCGTCATCCACGTAGGTTTTTTTGAAATGTCTGTCATAAGATTTGAAAGGAGGGAAGGTGAAAATTCAACTTCGATTTGCTCAATTTTCTTAACTCGCGTTTCTAGCTCAATTATGTCTGACAGAAGCGTTTTTGCTAGAGCATCAATAAGAGACTGAACGCCCCCCAGTCAAGCGGACCCATCTTTCATCAGAGTTTTCTTTCAGCACACAGCGTTCTGCCGGCTTGATTTGAAATCGTTTGAAACATCATATCATGCACAAAAAAACCATACAATATTAAAATTGTATGGCAAACAATAAATAAAGCATTTTATTTCATTTTGACCCTGATGCATTTTTTAAATGTGTACCTTTTCAAGATACACAATTATAATACAATTTATATGAAAGAGTTCTATCGAAATGAGGTAATTTCTAATTGAATCGGAAAATTATTAATTTAGCTGTCGGCAAACCGAAGGAATCTAATTGGAACAATAAAAAAGAGCAATCTGCAATAGGAAAAACATCTTTACAAGCTGTTGAGTTAAAAAAATCTGGCTTTATTGGTGATGATGTTGCAAACCACCAGTTCCACGGGGGGCCAGACCGTGCAGTTTGTTTGTATCCATTTGAGCATTACTCATATTGGGAAGATATATTTCAAAAAAAGCTTATTCTGCCTGCTTTTGGAGAAAATATTACTGCAACTGGAATGGCGGAAGAACAGGTTTGTATTGGTGATATATATAAGATAGGAGATACAATAGTTCAAGTAGCACAAGGAAGGGTGCCTTGTTCAACTATCTCCAAATATAATGAAGAAAATCAATTTTTAAAGAAAGTGGTTGAAACGACTCTTACTGGTTACTTTTTTCGGGTATTGGAAGAAGGGACTATTATGTTCGATTCGGAAATAACACTTGTTGAAAAACACTCAAAAGAAATATCCGTTTCTTTCGCTACACAAATTCTTTTTCATCAAAAACAAGATATTAAATCAATTGAAAAAATATTAACAGTAGATGCCCTTGCAGAGGACTGGAAGAATCGATTCTTGAAATTGTTATGATTCTTGTTAAATTTTGAATATCGCTCTAACCTAGCTGCTAATTCTCGGCAATAAGGTTCATAAAATATGAGTTTAAAGTCATCCTATTATATAGGAGGCGAAATAATGGAAAAACGTCGAGAAACTGTCATTGCCGTCCGGAAGAATGGAGATGACGATATTATGGAACTTAAGTTGTCAAACGGTCAGGTTGTTAATTACAAAGAAGCACAACAAATGGCAAAAAGCGGGATGATTGTGAACGTCAATGTGTTCAAAGGTCCCGACGGCGAGGAACATCTTCGGAGCAATCCTGACGGGGATCCAACCAACAACCTTGGTAACCTGCCACAGTTCTGACCGAATTATAAATTATAAGCATTTTTTTTCCTATCGCCTTATGGTAGAAAGGTTTGTTAAAAAGCAAAAAAGGCAGAATGCTCCTGCCTTTTTTTAATTTTCCTCTATTTAAAATAGACACGGCTTTTAACTTGCTCGTGTATCCGGTGAAAGACTGCGAATTTTACCAGGATTGCTTTTATCTTTCGCTTTTGGTGTCCCATTGCCTGGCGTCTTGATTAACATGGCAATGATAACAGATACAATGCTTAAAACAGCAATCAACTTAAAGGTAGGAATAAATCCGCCTAGAGAAGAAGCAATAAAGGATCCTGAAATCGCACCAATACCAAAGCCTTGATAAATGATTCCATAGTTTTTACTTTGATTTTTTAAACCAAAGAAATCAGCTACAATCGCTGGAAATACTGTAATATTACCACCAAAACAAAACGCAATCGCTGCCACACAAGCAAAGAACAATCCATAGTTTAGTTGAACAAAACTTAATACCGTTACCGCTGCTGCCGTAACAAGTAATGCACCTGAAACCACACGTAAACGTCCCACTTTATCGGATAATGCTCCAAGAATGATACGGCCGCTTGTATTAAAAATGGCCACTAATGCCACCGCATTACTTGCTGTAGCAATATCAAGCCCCGCCATTTTAACACCAATATCCTTCACAATTCCAATTAAGAATAATCCGCTCATGCATGATGTAAAGAAGATGACAAATAAAAGATAAGCTTCTTTCGTTTTCAACATTTCTTTCACGGTATAATCTTTTTGAACGCTGCCATTTTGAACTTTCAAATCGTTACCTATTTTGGCCTCCCGAACTAGGAAAGAACCTCCGACAATCATAATCATGACAATTAAACCCCAATAAAGGAAAGCATGGGTAACTCCTGCTGATTGGATGAATGACCCGTTAATAAACTTAAATATCAAACTACCAGTACCATAAGCTCCAACAGAAACACCTGAAATAAGTCCTTTTCTTTCCGGAAACCATTTAATTAAATTGGAAAGTGATGTGATATAGGCTGTACCATCGGCTGCCCCAACAATCACGCCTGCTAAGATATAAAGCATCCACAAGGATGATACTTGAGAACTAATCATTAATCCTGCTCCAACTACAATGCCCGCTACTGTGAGTAATCGGCGGATTCCCCATTTATCCTGCAGCTTACCGGCAAACAAAGTGGATAGTGCCAAAGCTAAGCTAGTAATCGAAAAGGTAAAAGCAACTGAATTAAGCTTCCAGCCAAAATGGTCGACCAAGGGCTGGTTGAAAAGACTCCATGTATAGATAGTTCCTAATCCCATTTGCACGATAATGGTTCCTACAACAATCAACCAACGGCGATCTGTGCTAGTTTTCATTACAATCTCCTCTTTTCTTCCTTTAAAAATAATCATGGTGAACATTCGTGTTTTTTATTTGTTATCGTTTACATGATCATAATACCACCGAAAAAAAGAGAGAAACCGTTTTTTGAATGAAATGCCTATTATACGGAATGAATGGAGGTTATAGCTTCATAATTTGTCGAAACTCTTTCACTTTACTTCTACTAACCGGGATTTCCGTTGAAAGATCTTTTAACCGCAATTGGTAGGTTTGGTTAAACCATGGGACAATTTCGCGGACTTTCGTTAAGTTAACCGTGAAAGATCGATGGCAGCGAAAAAACATTTCCTCCGGCAGAAGAGCCTGAAACTCCGTTATACTCATCTGCATGGTATACTCTTCCTTTTGCGTGTAAACCAATGTCACCTTTTCACTTGCCTCCGCATAGTAAATGTCATTTACATCCGTCACAATAATTTTGTCGTTCTTTTTTAAATTGATTCTGTTAGAAGGTTTTGCATGGATCTCCACTTCCTGTACTTTAGTATTTGGTCGGCTTTCTTTAGCGATTGCGTCAGCCTGATCTCGTTTATAAGCAGATTCTAGCCTTCTTAACATCGTTGCCATCCGCTTTTCATCATATGGCTTGAGAACATAATCAAAGGCTTCTAATTCAAATGCCTGTGCGGCATGTTCTTTATAGGCCGTGGTAAAAACAATATACGGTCTTTTCGTAAATTTGCTTATCGTACTAGCCAGCAGCATCCCATCAAGTGAGGGAATATTGATATCCAAAAAAATCACATCTGTTTCCTGCTCCTGCAGAAATTTTAAAACATCTAAGCCATCATCAAAAAAATGCGTGACCTCAATTTCACTATAGGCTTCAATTAAATACTCCAATTCTTCCCGAGCTGGAATTTCATCTTCTACAATAATCGCTTTCATATTTTCTCCTTTACCATATCAAAAAAAGCTTCTGTTCCTGGTGACAACCGATGAATGACCAAACCATTTCCATAGATCAGTTTGACTCGCTGATGCACGTTATACAGGCCAATTTTGTTTGCTGGTACCGTATCATGCTGCAAATGGTGGATGACCTCTTCACTTATTCCAGCACCCGTATCCTTCACACTAACTCTTATTTTTTCTCCCAAATCTTTAACTGCTATCGTCACCAAGCCAGGTCCTTTTTTCTTTAAGATGCCGTGAATAATAGCATTCTCCACTAAAGGCTGAATGAGAAGGCTTGGGATATTTACATTCACTTCGTCTATATCATATTCAACCGTCAGACGGCTGCCAAAACGGGCCTTTTCAATTTCCACATAATCGCGAACTTGTTCTAGTTCTTTATGAATATCAATCAATTCATCACTTACCTCTAAATTGTAGCGCATATAGCCAGAAAGATTGATGATTAACTCACGAGCCTTGTCTGGATTCCTGCGTGTCGTGGAGGCAATGGCATTCAAGGCATTAAACAAAAAGTGCGGATTAATCTTTGTTTGAAGTGCCTTCAACTCAGCCTTGTTGGCTGCTTCCTTCATCTGTTCAATCCGAGAAACTTCCATAAGTGTAGATATAATCTGGGAAAGTCCGATTGCCATTGTCTGAAGAGAGTACGTCATCTTATAGGCTTTCCGATAGTAGATTTTTAAGGTTCCCGTCACTTCTCCATGTTCCTCAAAAGGAACAATCAGCAGCGAGTGAATTTGGGGCGTGTGGTGATCCGCGATATGATTCCGAATGATGAACTTGCCCGTTCGGATTGCTTCTTTCGTCAAATCACTGATAATTTCCTGACCAGTCACATATCGCTCTTCCCCGAAACCAACATAGGCAAGTACATTTTCATTATCTGTAATGGCAACCGCATCAGCCTGGATATCATTTTTGATAATACTGCAGATTTGCCTTAAGGATTCAGTATTGATGGAGCGAAAATAAGGCAAAGTTTTATTGGCAATATCTAATGCAAGCTTGGCGTGTCTAGCCGCAATTGTTTCCTTTTCACCTTCCACGCTCATGACCAGTAATACAATTAGACCAATGTTAACCTCTCCCACGATCATCGGAAAAGCAATCTTCGAAACGATATCTAATCCTAGTGAAAATGGTTCTGCCATAGCAAGGATCAACAGCATGGTCAATACTTCACAAACCATTCCAGCGGCGATTCCATAGATCCATCGTAACGACCGCTTAACTTTACGGTTTATATAACCCGAAACGATCCCCGCAATAATACTTGTAATAAGGCACGGGACAGATGTAACGCCGCCAATATCGATTAAGTAGCGATGTACACCCGAAACAACGCCCGAAATGATCCCAACCCAAGGTCCAAACAATATACCACCTGACACAACCGCGATAATCCTGGTATTCACTAATGAACCTTCGACATTGATCCCTGAGTAGGTCCCAAAGATAGCAAATAAGCAAAATAAGATGGTAATGACCAGCCGTTCTGTTTGAGAATGGCGGTCTTTTTGCAGGGATTCCTTAAACCTTGGGATTCGGATCATAAAAAACAGACAGATCAGCAGCAAGGCTGCTCGTTCAAATAAATGGATCAGCATTTCTAGTGATGTATTCATCGAAAAATCCTCTCAAGCTAAGCATTGATATTTTGAAAGATAATTGTTTTTCTGTACCTCTATTTTGTACGTGTACGTTCAATTGTAAAAGTCTGCCTAGTCATTGTAGGCAGACTTTATGATTCAGAGATAAATTATCTCCCACAACACTTTTTAAATTTTTTATTACTTCCGCATGGACAAGGGTCATTTCGGCCAACTTTCTGTCTTGTTGCGAAATCTATGATATTTGATTTAGAATCTGACTGTAGTGAGTGCTGCTCATTTGCACTCGATACCTCTCGTGGTGAATATCCTTTGAGAAACCATTGTTTCGTGTTATTCACTAGATTTACAATTTTGTCCATGCAAGCCTTCACCATTTCTATATTTTCAATTTCTATTCTGCTTTGCAAAAATTGAAAAATATGATTAAGGCTTTCTCCAATATTATTCGCATAAACGCATTCTTCTACAATTCTATCCGCTTCTTGCCTGCTCATTTCATAGTTTTGCGTTAAAAAGTTTACAAACTGAAGATAGCTATCATTGCGTTCGATATACCCTGGTTCACCCGCTCTAAGTAATTGCTCTTTAGAGAATTGGAAAAATGCCAAGTCTTTTCTAGATCTCTGTTCTCCTCTTACTTTTTCTGGATCCAACACTCGATTATTAGCAAATCCAATTTGATCTATTTTTATTTGCTCGTAGTAGGAAATAGCATGATCGATTACAGATAGATAATCGGAAAGGTTGATAGGTTCATTCATATATTTTTCTAGCAAATCATGCAGCTCATTAAGGGTCAATGTCCCATAATAGTAGAGCAATCCTTGTGTAAGCTTAATCCATTCGGTATTGCGCCGGCTAATGGTGATGAACAGCTTGTGCTTGTCTCGAAAAAGCGGATTTTCAACAATTTCTTCAGTTATGGCAATAATTTTTTTGCCTTTAAAAGTTCCTGTGAAGATTATCCCAATGTTACGGAAGTAGTTTAGTTGATTTGGTGTTAATTTAGGAGCTTCTATATAACCTCCATGGTGGATTAATTTCTGGATTAAATTGTAACGCTCTTGGTCCAGATACATGATTATCTTTTCCATTGATAGTGGAATCTTTATACTTAATAAATCAATTAATTCGCCTTTTTTAAGCTGACTGGCGCCTTTTATCTCTAAACGTCTTCTAATGGAACTTAATTCCTCTTTGGAAAACCTAGAAAGTGCCTCATTCATAGTAAAAGGAACAGAAATATCACTCCACAGTTTTAATTCCTGTTTCTGCTGGTTCTTCTGCGTCATTTCTCTTAAAGCTTTAAATGCGCTTTGTAATTCTTCATAAGTTTCTTTTTCCAAGATGCTTGTACTCATGTTGTTCACCTTCTGAAAATTTTGTAGTTTAATATATTTAAGAATTTTTATATGTATAAAAAGGGCTCACCTTTTTAGGTGTTTATTATATCAGAAAATCGTTTTATTAATAAACTTTTTCATACCAGACGCTATCTGTTGGTTAGTTTTATGTTCAAATCTTGGATAACATTAATTTTTTTGCAGTAATAAACTTCTTTACCCATAATCTACTGAGGTTTTCTTATCTTTTATGGGCGGCCACACAGTCAAATAGGTATAGACCTACATATGGTGCACAAAGTATGTTCATGAGCTTTGGAAGGGGACATTTAGAAAATTCATATGGTTACAAGACTGATGGTAAAAACATATGAAGCAAGTGATGTGACCGTTTACGGCTTTATAGCTGTTGTCTATGTGTAGGAGGTATAAGGATGACAAAATTTTATTCATTTCATGGGACCATTACCATGATTACTGATCTTATAGGGCAAAATGGTGAAGGAGATGGCTGTAATAAGTTAATAACTGTTGAGAACGGAATAGGAACAATAGTTAATTTCGTAATTTCTCCTTCAACTTACTTTGTGGACCATGTTATGGTGTCCGTAGGAGATCGCGTGACTGGATATTATGACGGAAATGCACCTGCTCTTCTTATTTACCCGCCGCAATATCAAGCACTTGTTATGGTAAAAGATAGTTCCTATCAGAATGTAAAAGTGGATTATTTTAATAATGAGCTGGAGAGTAGTGATGGCCGGTTACGTTTAAATATTTCCCCATTTACTCAAGTGGTTTTAAGAAATGGGCAACTCTTTACAAGAAACCCGGCAAATCGAGATCTAATTGTTATTTATGGAGCTGTCACAAAAAGCATCCCAGCCCAAACCACACCCTATAGAATAATCGTTTGGTGTTAAAGTGTGTTGAGAAAGACATTTCTAAATAAGAACAATAAGACTCTGAAAAGCCATCTTAAGCATAAACAATGGAACTCCGAAGATTTCGGAGTTCTTTTTTAATAAAAAATCACATCATTAGTTAACTTGCTAGAAAAAAGCAACCTACTTGTATTAGAACTCTACGGTTAATAGAATTTCATAAACTTGTCAGAATGTGTTAAAATCCATGAAACTCTCTGTGCAGCCTTACGAATATACCTCTTAACCGTATCAATTGAGTCAACCCCGTCCCAATATCGGCCGAGAAAATGGATAAACACATCTATACTTCGAAGCTGGATTAAAAGAGGTAGGGCATGAATTTCTCCTTCTGTTAGCTTAATGCTGCTGCCATATCCCATTAGGAAGGCCTTAATCCTTTCAAAAATAATAACCTCATCCTCTTCATCATTTATGAAATCAGAAACAGAAACCGCAACTTCCATCACTCGTAAATCATGTGTTACAAATTCAAAATCAAGAATGGCTAAAATCTTTCCATTCTGATCAGAAAGAATATTGGAAGCATTTAAATCTCCGTGGACCAGCTGATGGGGAAGCTTTTTTATAAACGGGACACTTTCTTGAAATGAAAGTAGTTGTTTGTGGATAATGACTAATTCATGAGTTAACTCCACAAAGTTCTCTGGCGGATTGAAGGAAAAATTCTTAATCTGGTCCAAAGAACATTTTGGGTGTGTACTATCCATATCATAATAAGGTCTATATACTGGCAGTTGATTTACATTGACCTCGGCAAGTTCTGCAGTAAGTTGGCCAGCCGCCTTACCAAATGAATAGATTTGGTCTAGGTCCTCTAGGACAGGATTCTGTCCATCAATAAATTGAAACATTCCTGCAAGAGAACCGGATTTAGTTTTGACAATGGTTTGCCCATCTAGAGTTATCATTGGTACTGGTATGGAAAAGGAAAGGGGCCGTTTGATTAATGCTAATAATACAGCGTGTTCATAGTTTACCTTGTCTTCATCTTGATGGGTTTCATAAATTCTCAGTACATATTGCTTATTATTGGCCAAAATAAAGACGGTTGTATTGTTTTCACCACTTGGCCCGGGAACAATCTCCCAGTTCTCTCTTGGGAAGTACAAAGGTACTATTTCTTCCAAATATGATAAACATTTTCTCATCTTATTCAAATATCCTTTTTAAAAAGAAGTTTATCACCTGCAGGAAAAAGAAGAAAGTATTTTTGAATAGATAAGTAAAATGCAAACAATTTATTATCTTTCAGTAGACCTAAGCGGTATAGTAAGACCTTTGCATAACCTTTTCGATTTGAGATATTACATATCTTCACAATCTGTATGCTATAATTTGGAGGGTAAAATAAAGATAGAGTTGACCATTCTTGGCAATATATGTTGTACTACCATTGCAGCTACATCACTGCCAGCATTCGGTTCAGTCAAACCAAACGCACACACCAATCTTTTCCCCCTTTGCCTAAGGAATTAAAAACTTTTGGTTTTGCGCTTCATTTCCCCATTTGAGTATCGTCATGCTGTTTAACCCTGTATGAACAGAAACTGCTGTTCGATAGGCTGTATCACCTCGTTCTAATTCAACACAGAAAATGGCAAGTGTATTATAATCCATGCCAGCTCCGCCGTACTCCTCTGGAATACAAACACCCATTAGCTGTAAAGCAGCAATTTTTTCAAAATAGTGGTTGAAATTCACCCTTACGTTCATTGTTGAAATATGGGATAATTTCCTTCCGACAAACCTTCTCACCATTTTTTGAACACTTTGTTGTTCTTCGGTTAATTCGAAAATATCATGATATGTTCCTCCTAATTTTATAAAACTGATTGCTATCTTCGCTTCTGACAAAACTGATTCCTCCAGTAGACTTCTACACAAAATCCTTAATGATGTTACGAAGATTTTTAATATCTACACTCATTTAATTGATAACACCTAAACGTGATTCATTATTTTCTAGTGAAGCAACTCTTTTATGTGCCCACACATTTAGAAAGGATAAATTTTTTTGACTTCAAAAAGGACAGAAAAAGGTAGCTTGAATTCGTACTACCCTTCTCTATCCTCTTTACCTAATAAGATTTTAGTTCATAAATGGTTTTCCTCACGATATTTAATTTTTAATCAGAATACTCAAAAAATTACCGTTAGGGAAACCCTATGTTTAGTCACTTTTTAAAATAGTAAGATTTATCTTAACAGTTAATTTACTTTCATACTCTTAACTTACCGTTTTTACCGTTGGTTGTTCAGTCACTTTAGGGCTCTTTTTACTGGACGGCAGCAAAAATGCTATGATTCCTGCTATTAAACAGCAAATAGTTAAGAATAAGAAAGCACTTTTGTAAGATCCTCCGGACGAAGCGATTAGAGCTCCCATGATCATCGGGGAAAAGATTCCTGCTGCTTGACCACCGAAATTGATAATACCAAAGGCAGTACCTACTACCTTCTGTTCCATAACCCGGTGAGGAAGTGTGAAGATAAAGCTCATGATAAAGGAGGTAAAGATAAAAGTAATACATTGATAGGTAATCACCTGGCTAATACTAGTAGCAAGTGTCATCAAATAAAGAAATATGCCCATAATAAAAATCCCAACGATGACTCCATACTTTGCATAAGAACCAAACTTATTGATGATTCTTCCACTGATCACCATTCCTAATGCCATGAACAAGCTGGGAATAGCGCTAATAAGTCCAACAGATTTGAGGTCAATTCCCAGAACCTGCATCAAGTAGGTAGGCATCCATGATGAGAGACCCCAGTTTGTTATATTAATAAAGAAGAAAACAAATAGAACCTTCCACAAATAGGAATTTTGAAGAAGCTGTTTATATTCTTCTTTACTAGGCTTATGTGCGGTATCCGAACCAGTGTATTCGCCTTTCGTTCTAGTAGATAGAAGGAAACAGACAACGACTATAATTCCAAGAAGGGATACAACCCAAAAAACATGACGCCAGCCTAACCAAACAAGTAGAGGAGCGCAAATAATGGGGGCAAGTGCGCCTCCCAGTGCATTTGAAGACATCATAGTTGATTGAGCTTTCGTTCGTTTAGCAACAGGAAAATAATCAGATATGGCTTTGGTGCTAGCTGAAGGATATCCTCCTTCCCCAATTCCAAAAAGGAAGCGAATCAGAATTAACGAGGTTAGTGACCAGGCAAGACCAGTAAATGCTGTAAAAATGGACCAGAATAAAATAGCAGTTGTGATCACTCGCCTGGATCCAAAGCGATCTGCGAGCCAGCCGCCGGGAATTTGCATCAATGCATAACCCATAAAAAAGGCACTTAAAATGACTCCAAGTTTGGATGCATCAAGCGATAAATCTCCACTAATTTGGACAAGTGAAAGACTTATCACGGTTCGGTCGATGTACGATACGATCCAGCCAAAAAAGAGAACAGACAATATGATCTTACTATTCGAGGTTCTATTTTTTTCAACCATTACAACACGCTCCTTTTTTTCGCTTTTCTACTATAAATGCCGATCTCCTAAATTTTAGGTAGAATGGAAATGTATTAGAATCCATTTGTTCTATGCCATTCTACCTTACCTAGGAATCAGTTATATATTCTTTATAAAGTCCTGTTTCATTGATCATTCAAGCTCAACTTACTGGTACTGAAAAAACTCACTTTGTTTCACAGGAGGTTGAACCATGGCAGGTATTCCAGGTTTATAAGTCTCCCCTTTCGTATTTGTTGTAAATTCTGCTTTTGCCTTTTCAAGAATACCCTCTTTATCAATTAGTAATTCGTATGCAGATAATGCCATTAGTTTAGCGGCATAATGCATTCCTTTCATGCCAATGGAGGATCCAAAAGAAGCGGTTGCCTGCCATGTATGAAGCTGGACTCCTAGGGGGGCGCACGTTGTCATAACTTGTCCGAGCGGTGTAATCCATGAGACATCTCCTACATCGGATGATCCACCCATTGTTTTACCAAAATTCTTCTTATCATTATAAAATCCAGGATCAAGTAGTTTATCATCTGCACCAAGGGCTTGTTGTTTAGCAGCGGCCAACACTGATGGATCAACTGTTTGGCGGAGCTCTATAGCAAAGGTCTCTTCTTCTAGCGTATAGGTCATTTGTCCAATGGATTCAGCTTGCTGATGCATGAGATCATTTAGCGTTTCATTTGGCAATGTATCGTAGCAGCCAGATTTGATTTGCCACTTTACAGAAGTTTCGGTCATTAAGGTTGCTCCCTGTGCGATTTTTATTAATCGTTCGGTTAGTTCATCGACCTGATCTCGATTTTCACCACGTAAGAAATAATAAACACTAGCAGCTTCAGGCACGATATTAGGTGCCATACCCCCATTTGTAATTTGATAATGAATCCGAGAACCATCTGGTACATGTTCACGTAAATAGTTGGCACCCACATTCATTAACTCGACAGCATCTAATGCACTACGGCCAAGATGTGGAGCCGCTCCGGCATGGGAGGTCCGTCCAGAAAAGAAAAATTCAATCGCAGTTAATGCCTGCATACTGTAATTGGCAGCTAGATTATTTGTTCCCGGATGCCATGTTAGGGAGCAATCCAAATCATTAAATACCCCAACGCGTGCCATAAACGTTTTCCCTGAAAGTAATTCTTCAGCTGGACAACCATAATATCGGATCGTTCCAGGCAGCATTTCTGCTTCCATCTGCTCTTTAAGAGCTATCACCGCTTCTACTCCTGCCGTTCCTAATAAATTGTGACCGCAGCCATGGCCAGGTCCCTTCTGGACTACAGGATTACGTACGGAACTTATTTGTTGGGACAAGCCTGGCAGTGCATCAAATTCACCAAGAATACCAATAATTGGTTTAGTGGTTCCATATTCTGCGATAAAAGCAGTTGGAATTCCGCCAATATTCGATTTTATGGTAAAGCCTGCTTCCATTAATATCTTTTGTTGTAATTGTGATGCAAAGGTCTCTTCATAGCCCACCTGGGGATTTTCCCAGATTTTTTGCGCAACCTCTGTAAATCTTTCTTCATTTTGATTCATCCATTCTAACAATGTGTTCTTACTCAAGTTTTACTCCTCCTTCATAATAATTTTCCTATCAGCATAATGGGTTAAGCCATTTTTATACTGATGTTGGTTTTATTAAAGACAGGACTAACCTTTGGCAACAAAAAAAGGACAGAAGAAGGCAATGTTTCTACCCTCTCTGTCCTTTTACCTGAAAGTTTGTCCTGCTAATAAAGCAGATCCCCTTTGGTGGCATATAAAGAAATATGCACTCTCCAGAGTTACGTCATGTAATGGTTCTTTTTACCTGAGAGATTTATTCCAAGGATTTTATGGAATTTGCTCCTTCGGCGGCGACATACGTCACTCTCTCCCAATACAATCAACCGTAAAGATATTCAATTGCTATATGAAAAGATTACCTGAATGTAGAAAAGAAAACTAGTAACTCGTAAGATAATCTAACATAAATTTTATAACACCATAAAAATTAGCCATCTTCATTTACTAAAATTAAGTATGCTTGGGGTGAGGTGGAACCTTATAAAAATCACTTAGAGTGAATTTTCTAAATATTGAAAAATATATTATAAAATTATAGTCCCATAGACTTTTGTCATTGTCAATCAAAATAAAAACTATTAAGGAAAATACAAACATTAAAATCAAAAAAAGAGCACAAAGTATTACCCATTTAAGGCAGTTACTTTGCGCTCTTAATGTCTTACTCAAATCTAATGAATCGGGTTGTTTATAGTACCTTACTTAAGAAAGCTTTTGTTCTCTCATGCTGAGGGTTTCCGAATAACTCATTCGGTTCATTTTCTTCGACAATAAAGCCACCATCCATGAAAATAACTCGATCGCCAACTTCTCGGGCAAATCCCATTTCATGGGTAACAACAATCATCGTCATTCCTTCTTTAGCAAGCTGCTTCATGACCTCTAATACATCACCGACCATTTCCGGGTCAAGTGCAGAAGTAGGTTCGTCAAAGAGCATAATTTTTGGATTCATAGCCAATGCTCTTGCAATGGCAACCCGCTGTTTCTGTCCGCCAGATAGTTCTCCAGGATAGCTGCCAGCTTTTTCTTTCAATCCAACCTTTTCAAGTAATTCTAGGGCCAATTTTTCAGCCGCCTCTTTACTAATAGAAAGAATTTTAATAGGACCTAACGTGATATTTTCTAAAACCGTTTTATGAGGAAACAGATTAAATTGTTGAAATACCATTCCAACTTCTTGTCTAACTTTGTTGATATTAATTTTTGGGTCCGTTATGTTATGCCCGTTAATCACTACCTCACCACCTGAGATGTCTTCCAGGCGATTAAGGCACCGAAGGAATGTACTCTTTCCTGATCCAGAAGGGCCTATAACACAGATTACTTCTTTTTCTTGCACTTCAGCGTTAATATCTTTTAAAACCTCTAGTTTTCCAAATGATTTGCTTAAGTTTTTCACGGTTATAATGCTCATCGAACCTGAATCCTCCTTTCAACAAAATTAGCTAGAAGGGTTAACAAATAAATAATGATAAAATAAATGACACCTACAGCCAACCAAATCTTAAATGCTTCAAAGGTTGCTGAAGCCTGAATTTGACCCTGCTGTGTTAAATCTGCAATACCGATAACAGATAACAGCGAAGTATCTTTTAAACTGATAATGGATTGGTTCGTAATCGTAGGAAGCATTCTTCTAAAAGCCTGAGGCAGAATCACGTAACGCATGGTTTGTGCTCCGGTAAAACCAATCGATCTAGCGGCTTCTGTTTGTCCCTTATCAATTGATTGAATACCCGCTCTGATAATTTCTGCAAAATAGGCCCCCGCATTAATCGCAACAGTGATAATACCAGCCGTTGTGCTGTTTAAAGAAACCAAATGCAGCGAATTCACTCCAAAATAGATAAAAAACAACTGTACTATAAATGGAGTTCCTCTGATTGCATCCACATATACCTTTGCAATCCAATTCAAGACTTTAAGAGGTGCAAGGCGTAACAAGGCCATCAGTAAACCAATTAAAAAACCTAGAATAATAGCAATAATAAAAATATAAAGTGTGACTTGTAATCCTTTTAGTAATATTGGTAATGCTGCAACAATTATATCCACTGTTTCATCCCCTTTCAAAAAGAAGACGCGCTTTATGCGCGCCTAATCATTATTTATTCACCAAGATAGGTTTTTACAATTTTATCATATGTTCCATCTTTTTTGAGTTCAGCAAGGCCTTTATTAATTTTTTTAATTAAGTCCTGGTTTTGCCCTTTCAAAACAGCAATTCCATATTGGTCTCCATTTAAGCGGTCACCAACAATTTTCAAACCAAGGTCCTTTTGGGCAATAGCGTAAGAGATAACAGGATAGTCTTCAATAAGTGCATCGGCATTTCCGTTAGAAACTTCTTGGAACATGGCTGGACTATCGTTAAACTGAACGACAGTAATTCCTAGTTTTGATGCATTATCTTGTGCATATTTAGCACCTGTTGTTCCTTTTTTAACCGCAACAGTTTTTCCTTTAAGGTCATTAACTGATTTAATAGTTGAATTATCTTTTTTAACAACAACTGTTAATCCCGCATCAAAATACGGAGTTGAGAAATCGACTACCTTTTTTCTTTCATCAGTAATACTCATCCCTGCAATCGCTACATCAAGCTGATTAGCTTGCATTGCTGGAATAATTCCACCGAAGTCCATTGGATTAAGTTCAATTTTAAAGCCCTGATTTTTCGCGATGGCATTAATCAAATCAATATCTATACCTTTATACTCATTTCCATCCTTGTATTCAAATGGAGGGTAAGTCGTGTCCACGCCGACTTTATATACTTTTTCACTACTCGTTTTCTCTCCTGATGTTTCCTTACTTCCGCATGCTGCGATAAAGACTGTCAGAATTAAAAATAAACTAAATAAACCTAATTTCTTCATCTAATACACCCCTACTTTTTAGATTATTTTTAATATAATAAAAACAATACTTTCTAACTATATCATAGATATCAAACTTGAAAAAGTATTTTTTGTTTATTCATTCTACTTATTTGCTAAAATATTTAAAAATCCATTAACCTCTAGTACTTTTAAAGTAGTCGGACCAACGATAAGGACCATATTTAAAAGAATTTTATTTTTACGAATGGTTTAGGGTTATTATTTTAATATTCTAATTATATTATTTAGAAGTAAATAAAACTGTTAATTTATTTATATACTTCTAAATAATCCATCACTGGGGGAATCCTTTTATGAAAGTAAAAAGAGCCATTTCCAAAGAAACTAGCTCTTAGAGAGTGCGCTATTAAATTAGTAAGTACCTCGGTTGTCAGTTGAACATAAGAAAAGCCACCATAATGGCAGCTGAATTTTAAGCTTTTGCACTACTTTCCCATAAGGTTTTATAAACTATACGCAAGTAAAAGATTGAATTTGCCGTAGGCTTATTCCAAAGTTAACCCATCTATGTCCGGTCCAGCGATACCCTGATACAGAGTGTCGACCAATAAAAGTCGGATAAAACCAAAATTGCTCAAAACCTCTTAACCATACATAGGTGTATCTGTGTAAACATCTGACCATACTGCCTGGGTCTACTGCAAATGCTCCTGCTTGGTGCATTTGTTGAGGAACAGCTGATGGCGGTGGAGA
>NZ_JBALNF010000052.1:0-26090 GCF_036962465.1 Neobacillus vireti | reverse complement strand
TTCATAACTGCTGAAGCAGAAGCGAGTGCGTGTCTACGACAGATAAGAGGGTATCATAACTGCCGAAGCAGAAACGAAAGCTGGTCTACGACAGATAAGAGGGGTTTCATAACCCCCGAAGCAGAACCAGATGTCGGTCTACGACAAATAAGAGGAATCAAAATCCCAAAAAGCTGCACAGAACCGATATAAACGTTTCAAATAATCATATACAAGTCATAAAATAAAAAATCTCCCCTAGAATTAAGAGAGATCATCTACAAAATAAATTAAACATAATAAGTATACTTCTTAATACCATGAGCACTAAAATTTTGTCTCAATATCCTTCCTATAGACTGCTTAGATATAATCCCATTACACCATTCAAAAACTAAGTTAGTTGTAATTTTCTCATTCGGATAAAGCAACTGTATTTCCCCTACAGCACTTAAGATCGTAGAGTCAAGCCCCTCACAATGACCACATACCTGACATTGCACATGCCTATCATAACAAAATACACCAAAAGAATGACAAGCAGCACAAATAACCCCTTTCTTTAACCGATCAATCGAATACTTTGAATACTTTTCATATGGGGATTCCGGCTGGTGCATAGAGACCAATTGCTCAGCAAGACTTTTATGGCGTCCATTCAAAGTGGACGATTTCCTATTTAATTTACACATAAAATCGGGCAGCTGATTTGGATAGATAATGGGTTTATTCAGAGGGGCTTGATATAAGTGGAATTTAGGGTTAATAAAAATAACAAGGGCCTCAATAGCTATGCGGTATCCGAGACTTTGGAGAAGCTGCCTGAGCAGAGATTCACAGCGTTCCAATTGTAGCAATGGATTCTTAATTTCCTTTTGGGAAGCGAGAGAATAAAACCGGCCATTTTCATAATAAAAATCGCCTTCAAAATTTTTTACCTCAAAAAGATAAATGGGCTCCTGTCTAATCATTAACGTATCAATTTGAAACGTGCTATTGTTTGACTCCAGCAGCAAGTCATTTAAGAGGTAACTTGGAGGGTCGAGTTTCCCTGTTAACAAATCAAACATTTTTTCACCCTCATAACCTTTAGCTTTATTATAAAGATACTTTTTTTCCTACTCTTCTAACATGGTTCGAGCGTCTAATAACTTTAAAATTCTTAATTCAAGTGGTTCAGAGCGATCCTTAAAAATCATACCCCACATCCTTTCTAGCTTCATTTTAACCATAATCCCGGGCCAAAGTTTTGACTATTTTCTAACAGTTTCAAAGACTCGACATATTTCTCAGGAAATCGTCTTAAATAGCCTAATTCTACAGAGAATTGTCGAGCGATAATCAAAGGAATCCCGCCTTCCTATGGTGAATAAGTAAACCAATACGTGCGCACAGACCGGAGTGGTAGAATGAAAGAACTGGCAGAAAAATTTTTAGAAAAATTCACCTTACAGGGGCATATCCTCAGCCTTATCAAACATGCCGATATAAAAGTAAAATTTAATTGTGAAAAGGGTTCCGTGGTCATCCAGATTAAAAATGGCCAAATGTCGATACTAAATGATCCGGAAATCATCTGTTCGGAAGTCAAAGGGGATATGCAAGCCATTCAGCAGCTTTTCGAAGGAACCGAAACACTGCGAACACTCGAAAAGAAGGGGCAGCTAACCGTAACCGCCCCTCTTCGAACCACACTGCTACTCGAATCCATCTTCTTTTTAACAAAAGCACATGAAAATCTTGCTAAAGTCATATAATCCTATAGGTTGACTTGGAATTAGATTTCTAGTAATCTATATGTAACAACAACTGAACTTTCAGAATCTTATCTAGAGTGGCGGAGGGACTGGCCCTTTGAAGCCCGGCAACCGGTTGACTAACACGGTGCCAATTCCAGCAGAGCTATCCAGCTCGAAAGATGAGAAGAGAGAACCCCCTCTTCTTTCGGAAGCGGGGGTTTTGTCGTTCTATTGTCAAAAAGGAGGAACAGGAAAAATGGCGGAAAATCAAAAGAAGTACCGTTTTGAAACACTAAGTGTTCATGGAGGCTTGTCCCCCGATCCTGTAACAGGAGCACGTGCAGTTCCAATCTATCAAAACAATGCCTATCAATTTAAAAATACCGAGCATGCTGCCAACCTATTTAGTCTCGCAGAACCTGGTTACATATACACACGAATTCACAATCCGACGACCACTGTTTTCGAAGACCGCGTTGCCCTGTTAGAGGGTGGAGTGGGTGCACTCGCTGTTGCCAGTGGGATGGCAGCTATTACACTTGCCATCTTAAATATCGCTGAAGCAGGCGATGAGATCGTGGCTGCTTCCAATCTTTACGGCGGAACCTATAATCTATTAGCAGTGACCCTGCCTAAATACGGAATCAACGTAAAGTTTGTCGATGCTGAAAATCCAGAAAATTTCCGCCAAGCGATTACTGAAAAAACAAAAGCGGTCTTTGCCGAAACAATTGGTAATCCAAGTTTACGAGTACTTGATATTGAAAAAGTAGCGGACATTGCCCATGCAGCAGGGGTCCCTTTAATTATTGATAACACCTTTGCCACTCCATACCTATGCCGTCCAATCGAGCATGGTGCGGACATCGTTGTGCATTCTGCAACCAAGTGGTTATTAGGAAATGGAACCACAACGGGAGGAGTCATTGTTGATGGCGGTAAGTTTGATTGGAATTCACCCAAATTCCCAGGCTTCACCACCCCTGATGACAGCTATCATGGCCTTGTTTATGCAGAAGCTTTAGGGGCGATTGCGTATATCATAAAAGCCCGCGTTCAATTATTACGCGATCTTGGACCTGCGCTAAGCCCGCAAAATGCATTTCAGTTTACTTTAGGGCTTGAAACCCTACATGTGCGGATGAAGGAGCATGTGGCCAATACCAAGCAAATTGTTGAATATTTACTAGCCCATCCGGCGGTGGCATGGGTATCCTATCCTGGTCATAGCTCTCACCCTGATTATGAGTTAGCGAAAAAGTATTTGCCAAAGGGTCCGGGCTCCATGGTTGTCTTTGGGATTAAAGGTGGAAAAGAAGCAGGTGCCAAATTGATCAATTCCTTAACACTTTGGGCCCATGTTGCCAATGTTGGCGATGCTAAGAGTCTAATCATTCACCCTGCCAGCACCACTCATCAGCAGTTAGACGCTGAAGGACTTAAGGCTGCCGGTGTATCAGAGGATTTAATCCGGCTTTCCATCGGTATTGAAAATGTCGAGGATCTAATCGATGACTTGGAGTCAGCGATCGAATCTGCAACCGGATTATCCTCATTAAAAGCGAAAGCCTAAATTTTACCTAAAATTATATTCTAAAAAAATCGTTGACACCTATTTTTATACATGATACGATAACTTTTGTTAAAATAATTTTGTTAAACCAATAACAATTTAAATTGAATATAGAAGCTGTAAGCTCTTATCAAGAGAGGTGGAGGGATGTGCCCGATGAAGCCCGGCAACCGTCAATATTTTATTGAAATGGTGCCAATTCACACAAAGCGTTTGCTTTGGAAGATGGGAGAAAGGTTTATTTTTCATAACGCCTTTCTGCCCGCGCAGAAAGGTTTTTTTATTTTTCTGAAATAATAGAATCCTTTAGGTAGATACAGTTAACCATATATTCAAATAAAGTCGATAAAAAGTAGGTGATCAAAATGATTTCAATTCAGAATGTTCGGAAGATATTTCCTAGTAAAAAAGGGGACCTTAAGGCAGTCGATGATGTGAACCTTGAAATTAATGAAGGAGAAATTTTCGGCATGATTGGCTATAGCGGAGCCGGAAAAAGTACGTTAATCCGTATGTTAAACGGCTTAGAGATTCCAACGGAGGGCAATGTTACAGTTGCCGGCCGTATCATTTCAAAAATAAAGGGCTCAGAATTACGAAAGGCCCGTCAAGAAATCAGTATGATCTTCCAGCACTTCAACTTACTATGGTCCAGAACAGTTAGTGAAAATATCGAATTTCCATTAGAAATTGCTGGAGTCAAGGGACCACAAAGAAAGAAGCGGGTGGCAGAATTAGTCAAACTGGTAGGTCTAGAAGGCCGGGAAAATGCTTATCCATCCGAACTTAGCGGTGGTCAAAAGCAGCGTGTGGGGATTGCCAGAGCGCTTGCGAATAACCCTAAAGTCTTGCTTTGTGACGAAGCAACTTCGGCCTTAGATCCGCAAACCACGGATTCGATACTAGAATTACTGGTGGATATTAATAAACGCCTAGGGTTAACGATTGTATTAATTACACATGAAATGCACGTGATTCGGAAAATCTGTCACCGCGTTGCTGTGATGGAAAGCGGCAGGGTCGTTGAACATGGTTCGGTACTCGATGTGTTTAAAAATCCACAGCAGCCAATCACGAAGCGATTTGTCCAGCAAGTATCGGAGAATGATGATACAAAAGAAGCTGTTGAACATTTACTTGAACAATATCCATCCGGACAGATTGTCCAATTAACTTTTATTGGCGAATCAGCTGAGCAGCCAGTAATAACCAGTTTAATCCGTAATCATCCGGTTACCGTAAATATTTTACAAGGTAAAATTGCTCAAACGCAAAACGGATCATATGGAACCTTGTTCATTCATATCGATGGCGGCGACAAGGAAGTCAACCAAGCGGTTGAGTTCATTCGTTCTCAGCACGTAGGAGTGGAGGTGGTTACAAATGATTAAACATTATCTGCCTAATGTTGACTGGTTAATCATGTGGGATGAAACTAAAAATACTCTTTACATGGCCGGCATTTCCGTGGTTGCAACGTTTATTTTAGGGACCTTATTAGGATTAATTTTATTTCTTACATCCAAAGGCAACCTCTGGGAAAACAAGCCGATTAACGCAGTGATTAGTGCGATTGTCAATGTTTTTCGTTCGATTCCGTTTATTATCCTAATTGTCTTATTAATTCCGCTGACAACATTTTTAGTTGGAACCATGATTGGTGAAGATGCTGCATTACCTTCTCTAATTATTGGAGCGGCTCCATTTTACGCAAGAATGGTGGAAATCGGTCTTAGAGAAATAGATAAAGGGGTCATTGAAGCGGCGAGATCCATGGGTGCTACTACTGGAACGATTATATGGAAGGTTTTATTACCAGAATCGATGCCAGCCCTTATTTCCGGTATCACCGTTACTGCGATTGCGCTTGTTGGATACACAGCGATGGCAGGTGCGATCGGAGCCGGCGGACTTGGGAACCTTGCTTATAACTATGGTTTCCAAAGAAACCAGAACGACGTGACGCTTATGGCCACCGTCATTATTTTAGTAATCGTTTTTGTGATTCAGTTTATCGGTGATTTTATCACTTCAAAATTAGATAAAAGATAAAAGGAGAGGTCAACATGAAAAAGTGGTTAACTTTAGTTTTAACAGCCGCACTTGTGCTAGCATTAGCTGCTTGCGGTAAGTCAACAGATAAGTCAGAAGGTACAGACAGTAAAACAACAAAATTAGTGGTCGGAGCTTCTACAGTTCCGCATGCAGAAATTTTAGAAAAAGCAAAACCAATCCTTAAAGAAAAAGGGATTGATTTAGAAATTAAAACATTTACTGACTATATTCTTCCTAACAAAGCGTTATCAACAAAAGAATTAGATGCAAACTATTTCCAACACATTCCATACCTAGAGTCACAAAATAAAGAGTTTGGTTATGGTTTCGTTAATGCTGGCGGTATCCACATCGAGCCGATTGGAATTTATTCTAAGAAATACAAGAAACTAAGCGATCTTCCTACTGGCGCTCATTTAATCATGAGCAACTCTGTCGCTGATCACGGACGTCTGCTTTCATTATTAGAAGCACAAGGACTTATCAAATTAAAATCAGGCATTGATAAGACAAAAGCAGAAATCAAAGATGTTGTAGAAAATCCTAAAAAATTAGTATTTGATGCAGATTATGAAGCAAAACTTTTACCACAAATCTATAAAAACGGTGAAGGCGATGCGGTTTTAATTAACTCAAACTACGCTATTGATGCCGGCTTAAATCCAATCAAAGATTCAATTGCAATTGAAGACAAGAATTCTCCTTATGTAAACGTCATTGCCGTTCGTAAAGGGGACGAGAACAAGCCAGCAATCAAAACACTTGTAGACGTTCTTCATTCTAAAGAAATCCAAGACTTTATCCTTGATAAATACAAAGGTGCAGTTGTACCGGTTTCTAAGTAATAGATAAATAGGTAAAAACGGGTAAGTCAGTGAGTAATTCACTGGCTTTTCCTTATTACTACACTACATGAAAGTATTCAATTGGGTAAAAATAGAAAGGTCTTTATGGTCTATTACAGTTGGAAATGGTAGAAAAATGAGGTATGATTTTATTCGGGTCATTCTTACATAAGGAGTTTTATCTGAATTTTCATTTAAACACTCCCTTTATATTCTCAATTAGCATTTGCTTAATGAAAATAGCTCTCTGTTTCTACTGTTTAAGAGTTGCTAATACATTTCATTTGTTATAAGATTGTAATGAGAATAAAATGAGAATAGAGTTACAAATAAACTTGCATTGCAAGCATAAAACACTTTCTTTTCGGAGGTATAAATATGGCTGGATCAACTTTAACGATCAAAGATTTACATGTAGCAATTGATGGGAAAGAAATTTTAAAAGGTGTAAACCTAGAAATAAAAGGTGGAGAAATTCACGCAATCATGGGACCAAACGGTACTGGTAAGTCAACCTTATCCTCTGCGATTATGGGACACCCAAAATATGAAGTAACTAGCGGTTCCATTACTCTGGACGGACAAAATGTTCTGGAAATGGAAGTAGATGAGCGCGCACGTGCAGGTCTATTTTTAGCAATGCAATACCCAAGTGAAATCAACGGTGTAACAAATGCGGACTTTTTACGTTCAGCTATTAACAGCCGTCTTGGCGAAGGAAACGAAATTTCCCTTATGAAATTTATCCGTAAAATGGATAAGCAAATGGAATTCCTTGAAATGGATTTAGATATGGCACAACGTTATTTAAATGAAGGATTTTCTGGCGGTGAGAAAAAGCGGAATGAAATTCTTCAATTAATGATGATTGAACCTAAAATTGCGATCTTAGATGAGATTGACTCAGGTCTAGATATTGACGCTCTTAAGGTTGTTTCAAAAGGTGTAAATAAAATGCGCGGCGAAGATTTTGGCTGCTTAATTATTACGCACTATCAACGTCTGTTAAACTATATCACTCCTGACCATGTGCATATTATGATGCAAGGCCGTGTTGTTAAATCAGGCGGACCAGAGCTGGCACAACGCTTAGAAGCAGAAGGATATGACTGGATCAAACAAGAGCTTGGAATTGAAGATGAAACAGTTGGGCAAGAAGCGTAAAGAGTGTTAGGAGGATTACAATGACAACAGAAACAAAATTACCAGTTGATCAGGAGTTTGTCCGCTCATTCTCAAAAGAAATGAATGAGCCTGCATGGTTTGAAGAATTCCGCCTAAAAGCGCTAAACGAATTTGAGCAGCTTACTATGCCGAGACCTGACAAAACCAAAATAGATAAATGGAATTTCACCCAATTCCAACAGCATACTGTTAAAAGTGATGCCTATCCTTCCCTTGATACTTTGCCAGAGGAAGTAAAAGCATTAATCAATTTGGATACTGAAAATAAAAACCTCTATATCCAGCGTAATCAAACCCCTGCATTTTTAACCTTAACGGAAGAGTTAAAAAGTAAGGGTGTAATCTTTACAGATCTATTTACGGCTGCAAGAGAACATGGTGAACTTTTGAAAAAGTACTATATGACACAAGCCATCAATATGGATGAACACCGTTTAACAGCTCTGCATGCAGCACTTGTAAACGGAGGCGTGTTCTTATACATTCCTAAGAATGTTGAAATTAAAGAGCCAATCCAGGCAGTGTTTGTTCAAGATCAGCCTGAGGCAAATCTGTTTAACCATGTTATTGTGGTTGCAGAAGACAATAGTGCGGTCACATACGTAGAAAACTACATTTCTACAGTGGAAAGCTCAAATACTCTTGCGAACATCTTGACTGAAGTTATCGCCAATGTAAACGCGAAGGTTCAATATGGAGCAGTTGATTATCTGGCACAAGGAATCACTACTTATGTAAACCGCCGTGGTGTGGCTGGCAGAGATTCATCCATTGAATGGGCACTTGGCCTTATGAACGAAGGCAATACGATCTCTGAGAACACCACTAACCTGCTTGGTGATGGATCACATGGCGACACGAAAACAGTCGTTGTCGGCCGTGGCGAGCAAACGCAAAACTTTACCACAAAGGTAGTACACTTTGGAAAAAATACAACCGGAAACATTTTAAATCATGGGGTTGTGAAGGATAGTGCCACATCTATCTTTAATGGGATTGGTAAAATCGAACATGGTGCATCTAAATCAGATGCAGAGCAAACCTCTCGTGTGCTAATGCTTAGCGAAAAAGCTCGCGGGGATGCCAATCCAATTCTTTTAATTGATGAAGATGATGTTGTAGCAGGGCATGCGGCCTCCGTTGGACGCGTTGATCCAGTTCAGCTTTATTATCTAATGAGCCGCGGAATTCCGAAAACAGAAGCAGAACGTTTAGTTATTCACGGATTCCTTGCACCGGTTGTTACTCAGCTTCCGATTGAAGGAGTTAAAAAACAATTAACTGAAGTGATTGAAAGGAAAGTTCGCTAATGAATATCCAAGATATTCGTAACCAGTTTCCAATCCTAGATCAAGAAGTGAATGGCAGCCCATTGGTTTACTTGGATAGCTCAGCTACTTCCCAAAAGCCGCTTCAGGTTATTGAAACAATTGAAAAATATTATCGCGAAATTAATTCCAATGTCCATCGCGGGGTGCACACGCTCGGAACTAGAGCTACAGATGCGTACGAAGGGGCGAGGGAAAAGGTTCGTAAATTTATAAATGCTAAATCCATACAGGAAGTAATTTTTACAAGAGGCACTACAACTTCCCTTAATACGGTAGCTTCCAGCTATGCAGCTGCCAATTTAAAGGAAGGCGACGAAATCGTTATTACTTACATGGAGCATCATAGTAACATTATTCCATGGCAGCAAGTAGCGAAACGGACAGGTGCCGTGTTAAAATACATTCCGCTTCAAGAAGATGGCACGCTTTCTCTTGAAGATGTACGGGCTACGATTACAGCTAATACGAAAATTGTATCTGTGATGCAGGTATCTAACGTGCTTGGCGTCATCAATCCTGTTAAAGAAATTGCGCAAATTGCTCACGAAAATGGAGCAATCATGGTCGTTGATGGTGCTCAAAGTGCACCGCACATGAAAATTGATGTCCAAGATCTTGATTGTGATTTCCTTGCTTTCTCTGGACATAAAATGTGTGGGCCTACTGGTATCGGGGTACTTTATGGAAAGAAACACTTGCTTGAAAGCATGGAGCCAATCGAATTTGGCGGAGAAATGATTGATTTTGTCCATCTGCAAGAATCCACTTGGAAGGAACTGCCTTGGAAGTTTGAAGGCGGTACACCTATTATTGCCGGTGCGATTGGTCTTGGAGCTGCAATCGACTTTTTAGATGAAATCGGCTTGGACAATATTGCGGAGCATGAACATAAACTTGCAGCCTATGCCTTAGAAAAAATGTCTGCAGTCGAAGGAATGACCATTTATGGTCCGTTAGATGCAGCAAAACGTGCTGGCCTGATCACCTTTAATATTAAGGATGTTCACCCGCATGATGTTGCAACCGTTTTGGATGCAGAAGGAATTGCTGTCCGGGCAGGTCATCATTGCGCACAGCCGCTGATGAGATGGCTTAACGCTTCAGCTACTGCTCGTGCAAGTTTTTATTTATACAATACGGAAGAAGATATTGATAAACTCGTTGAAGGGCTTGTCAAAACAAAGGAGTATTTCAGCGATGTCTTCTAATAATTTAGATGCATTATACCGTCGAGTTATTATGGACCATTATAAAAAACCCCGTAATCGTGGTGTTTTAGAAGATGGAAGCCATACGATTAATATGAATAACCCTACCTGCGGTGACCGGATTCAATTGACCTTTAAGGTCGAGGATGGAATCGTGAAGGATGCCATGTTTGAAGGAGAAGGCTGTTCGATTTCGATGTCGTCTGCTTCGATGATGACGCAGGAGATTAAAGGGAAAAAGGTTGAAGAGGCGTTAAAATTATCGGAGATTTTTTCTGATATGATGCTGGGGAAAGAACACGATGATTCCATTGATTTAGGGGATATTGAAGCACTTCAAGGTGTTTCCAAATTCCCTGCCAGAATTAAATGTGCGACATTAGCATGGAAGGCAATGGAAAAGGGATTAAAGGAAGAGGAACAAAAATAAGTTGAAAAGCGGTTGGAGAGGCTTGGTCTAGCTCCCGCGTCTAGCCCCCCGAGTTGCTTCGGTCCTGCCGATGAAGTCAAAGAACGATTTCACCGTTAAGGATCGTCAGCAGCTGTCTGGGCTAATCAAGGCGCTTTTAGCTTTTCTAATAAGGAGGAACTCGACGATGGCGAAAAAAATGCCGGAAATCGGTGATTATAAATATGGTTTTGCCGATAAAGACGTTTCCATTTTCCGATCAAAGCGTGGTTTAACACGTGAGATTGTTGAAGAAATATCAAAAATGAAGAATGAACCACAGTGGATGTTAGACTTCCGTTTAAAGTCACTGGAGCACTTCTACAATATGCCAATGCCACAATGGGGCGGCGACTTAAATTCTTTAAGTTTTGATGAAATTACTTACTATGTAAAACCATCCGAAAAGTCTGAGAAGTCTTGGGATGAAGTACCAGAGGAAATTAAAGCAACTTTCGATAAGCTTGGAATCCCTGAAGCTGAACAAAAATATCTTGCTGGTGTTTCGGCACAGTATGAATCAGAGGTTGTTTATCATAACATGAAGGAAGACCTTGAAGCATTAGGAATTGTTTTTAAAGATACGGATTCCGCTTTAAGAGAAAACGAAGACATCTTCCGTGAGCACTGGGCAAAAGTAATACCGCCAACAGATAACAAGTTTGCGGCATTAAACTCAGCTGTATGGTCGGGCGGTTCGTTCATTTACGTTCCAAAAGGTATTAAAGTGGATACGCCATTACAAGCGTATTTCCGTATTAACTCCGAAAACATGGGACAATTCGAGCGTACGTTAATCATCGTGGATGAAGGTGCATCTGTTCATTACGTAGAAGGTTGTACAGCGCCTGTTTACACGACTAACTCCCTGCACAGTGCAGTTGTTGAAATCATCATTAAAAAGGATGCTTACTGCCGTTATACAACGATCCAGAACTGGGCAAACAACGTGTTTAACTTGGTTACCAAGCGTGCCGTTTGTGAAGCGAACGCAACCATGGAATGGATCGATGGTAATATCGGTTCAAAGTTAACCATGAAGTATCCTGCCGTTATTTTAAAAGGTGAAGGTGCCCGAGGTATGACTTTATCCATCGCAATTGCAGGTAAGGGTCAGCACCAGGATGCCGGTGCTAAAATGATTCACTTAGCGCCAAATACGTCTTCAACCATCGTTTCAAAATCAATCTCTAAGCATGGTGGTAAAGTTACGTATCGCGGTGTGGTTCATTTTGGACGCAAAGCGGATGGCGCCCGTGCAAATATTGAATGTGATACCTTGATTATGGATAATCAATCAACATCTGATACAATTCCATACAATGAGATTTTAAATGATAATATTTCTTTAGAGCATGAAGCAAAGGTTTCAAAAGTGTCTGAAGAGCAGTTATTCTACTTGATGAGCCGCGGAATTTCTCAGCAAGAAGCGACTGAAATGATCGTAATGGGCTTCATCGAGCCGTTTACAAAAGAATTACCAATGGAATATGCTGTTGAGATGAACCGTCTGATCAAGTTCGAGATGGAAGGCTCAATCGGTTAATATTTGAAGATACCCGTTTGCTATTGCTGGCAGACGGGTATTTTTTTATTAAATGGTCCGATGGCGGGGTTGATACACAAGGGTTCGTTGTTATGTTTACGGAATTAATTAGAAAACGGACGGAAAAAAGTCCAATGTCTGCGGAAAAAGCCGAGAATCCAGCGGAATTATGCAGCCATCCCACAGGAAAAATCCAAAATAACACGGAAATAACGTCCAACTCCTATGAAAATCCATAACTTGAATAAATCAGCAAAAACCTACGCTTATTTTGGCGGTAGAAAAAATGGTTATGCTATTATTAAATGGGGGTGACAGACATGATCTATATTGGTGTAACCGGCTGGGGCGACCATGACAGCCTTTATCCGGATAAAATCTCGTCAAGAGATAAACTAAAAGAATATGCCGGGCACTTTCCGATCGTCGAAGTAGACTCCGCCTTCTATGCAATCCAGCCTAAACGTAATGCTGAAAAGTGGGTCAATGATACCCCGGATAATTTTCAATTCATTGTCAAAGCCTATCAAGGGATGACCGGCCACCAACGGGGAGAAATCCCATTTGATAACATACATAGCATGTTCCAAGCCTTTAAAGATTCATTAGAACCGTACCTCAAGAAAAACAAATTAGCCATGGTCCTTTTTCAATTTCCGCCTTGGTTTGATTGTAAAAGAGAAAACGTCGACTATCTTAGATGGTGTAAACAAGAAATGGGCGATATCCCCTGTGCCCTGGAGTTTCGGCACCAATCCTGGTTCGCGGCCTCTTATCGGCAGCAAACACTAGAATTTATGAAAGCAGAAAAATGGATTCATAGTATCTGTGACGAGCCGCAATCAGGGGAAGGATCAATTCCAATGGTTCTAGAGCCTACTACAAAAGACCGCGTACTTGTAAGATTTCATGGCCGCAATGTTTATGGCTGGCAGAAACGGAATGCCGATAATTGGCGGGAAGTTCGATATCTCTATCGCTATAATCAACAAGAGCTGCAGGAATGGAAGACTTATATTGAAACCCTAGCAACAGAATGTAAGGATGTATATCTTTTGTTTAACAATAACTCAGGCGGTGATGCTGCCGGCAATGCCAAAGAAATGATGAAACTCCTCCAGCTCACATACGAAGGGCTGGCACCGAAACAGCTGGATTTATTTAATGAACTATAATCATAATAAAAGGAGAACGCAAAAATGGAGTGGATTCTTTTAATTGTAATTGGAATAGCGGCTAGTTCACTTGGATCCCTGATTGGTATGGGGGGAGGAATTATCGTCGTTCCAGCCTTGCTTTACCTGGCAACCCTTCCCTCCTTCCATCACTTGACACCACAAGTGGTAGTAGGGACCTCGCTGTTTACGATGATTTTTACAGGCCTTTCGTCTACATTGGCCTATATGAAACATAAAACAGTTGATTATAAAAGCGGACTCATCTTTTTGATCGGCAGCGGACCAGGAAGTATATTAGGTGCATGGGTAACAGAAAAAATGGACTTACACTCCTTTAACATCTATTTCGGTACGTTTATTCTTTTTGTCTCGTTCATCCTGGTAGTGAAAGACAAATTAAAGCCGCTCCCGTTCCGTAAAGATAAAGGAATTGTCCGTACATTTACCGATAATGCCGGGCGCTCGTTTGAATATGGCTACAACCCAATTCTTGGAGTTGTGATTGCTTTTATCGTTGGATTCCTGTCAGGAATTTTTGGAATCGGCGGAGGGTCACTCATGGTTCCAACGATGATTTTGCTGTTTTTCTTCCCGCCGCATGTGGCCACAGCTACATCGATGTTTATGATTTTACCGACTTCGATCCTAAGTTCGATTACCCATATCGCATTAGGAAACGTGAATTGGCTATATGCCTTGGCCTTAATACCAGGGGCGTGGATTGGTGCTAAGGTGGGGGTGTTTTTAAATACCAGGTTTAAGAGTAAAACGATTGTCATTATAATCAGAGCTACCCTTATCATTGTTGGGGTGCGTTTAATTTATCAAGGGATAATAGGGTAGGTAAAAATGGAAACGATACATATTTTTCATACAAATGATTTTCACAGCCACTTCGAGCATTGGCCCAGAATCGAAAACTTCCTATTGCAAAAAAAGGAGTTTCATCACTCCAAGGGGGAGGAGGTTTTTTTATTTGATATTGGTGACTTTATTGACCGCTGGCATCCCTATTCAGAAGCGACCAAAGGAAGAGGCAGCATTGAGCTGCTAAATAAAATTGGCTATACTGCGGTTACGATCGGCAATAATGAGGGCGTTAATCTTCCCCATGAGGATTTGGACCATCTATATGATCGGGCAGACTTCGATGTATTGAATGCCAACCTGTTTTATGCCAATGGAAGCTATCCTCATTGGCTCAAACCCTATAAAGTCTATGCTACAAAAACAGGAACCCGAATTGGCGTGATCGGTCTCACTGCCTACTTTCACCATCTATACACACTATTGGGCTGGGAAATCACAGAGCCGCTTACCGAGCTTAAAAGGTGGATGGAGCCGTTGAAAAAAGAGGCTGATATCATCATCTTACTCTCCCATCTTGGTCTAAAAGACGATGAAAGTATCGCGGCCCAATTACCAGAAATTGATGTCATTTTAGGAGCTCATACCCATCATTTCCTAGAACAAGGGAAAGTAGTGGGGAAAACACTAATTGGGGCCGCCGGGAAATTTGGTCACTTTGTCGGTCATATTACTCTAAACGTCGATGAGGAAAAGGCAATTGTAAACAATAAGGCGCTCCTCTATGGGTTTAAGGAACTTCCTGCACCGAAAAATGAGCTGGAACAAGTCACAGCCTTTTTTGAACAAGGAAAAGAGCTCCTAAATCAGCAAGTAACCAATCTTCAAGAACCATTGCTTCATGACCCTTTTCATGAAACTAATTTTTCAAAATTATTGTGCAAGGCTTTAAGAGATTGGTGTCAAACAGATTGTGCCATGATCAACGCAGGACTTCTCTTAGGTTCATTATCTGGGGTTGTGACGACATTTGATCTACTTTCTATTTGTCCTCATCCGATAAACCCCTGTGTCGTAGAACTGACCGGGGCGGAACTAGAAAAGATTTTAGCAGAGACGAATGGAGAAGAACTTGCACGCAGAGAAATAAAAGGCTTAGGTTTTAGGGGGACCGTCTTGGGGATATTCGTTTATGAAGGAATCCAATTTGAAAATGATCGAATCTTCATCAATCATACCTCTTTGGATTATGATAAAACCTATACATTGGCGCTGCCTGATATGTTTACCTTTGGTCATTTTTTCAAAGAGGTTTTACCCCAGAAACATAAAGACTATCTTCTTCCAGAATTCCTGCGTGATTTACTAAAATGGGAGTTAGAAAAACAACAATAGACCATAGCCTGTCACCCTTTAATCCTTCTAATCATACAGTGATAGTAAGGAAAGGGGTGAGGAACCTTTGGTTGAGCTTTCACCAATTGAAATCAATGGCCATACTTTTTTGGCTGTTACGGTGTTACTCCCTAAAACCACCTTGTTAGCCGTTACGAATGATAAGGGTTATATCATGTGTGGTGCATTAGATGTAGGTTTATTAAATGATAAACTGAAAGATCGAAAAATCATTGCTGGCCGCGCTGTCGGCGTACGGACCATTGAGCAGCTTCTAAATGCCCCTTTAGAGTCGGTGACATGGGAAGCAGAGGAACTTGGAATCCATAAGGGAATGATCGGTAAAGAAGCCTTGCTAAAAATGATCTAAATGCTTGCTATCAATAGCAGGCATTTTTTTGCTTTCGCCGCTGACGCTGCACGGTTCTTCCGTCTGTGTCCTTTTTTATGGGCTAGTTCACCTTTCTTGTGCATACATTTAACAAGAAGGGGTGATTTTCTTGGCTAAGTTGACAAGACGGCTTATCAAACGGGGGCCGCTGCCATTCCGCTATGTCCTGTTATTATCCTTTATCCTTTTCTTATTCTCTACTGCATCAGGTTTATGGCTTGTAAATAAAGGGATTGAGCCGACATTAATGAGAATTGCCACATCGGAAACTCGGAATATCGCCTCGCTTGTTATCAACAGAGCGATAACCAAACGCACCACCAATGTAGGTGATAACAATGATGTGATAAAAATAGTACCAGGCAGTAATGGAAAAGGACAAAACGCCCAATTAAATACCGATTTAATCAATCGCGTTCTGGCAGAAACGACAGCACAGATTCAAAAAAACTTAAAAACGGCTAAAAAGGGTGACATTGCTTTATTGGAAAATGATGTAGAAATTGAAACACAGGACACCGAAAAAGAGGACGGAATTGTTTGGTACATTCCTTTAGGGCAGGCAACGAATATCTCCTTATTAGGAAACATCGGTCCGAAAATCCCAGTGCGATTTCATGCAATCGGTGAAGTAGAACCGGATGTGCATATTGCCACAAAAGAAATGGGAATCAACAATACGTGGCTGGAGGTTTCGGTTGTGATTCAGGTTTCTGTGCAAATTATTACCCCATTTGCAACTGATGTGACGAAATTAAAACAAAGCATTCCGGTCGGCGGAACCCTTGTTGAAGGAGAAGTACCACAATTTTATAATAGCGGCGGCAATTTAACACCTTCGATTCAAATACCGCAGAGCAAGAGCGATAGTAAGACTGAGTCAAAAAAGAAAAATACAAACAAAACACAAAAAAATACAGGCAACTAAGTAAGGACTGATCCATTTCGGACAGTCCTTTTTTTTGGAGGTTTCTTGTCAACGTTACTTCTTTGCTTTACGAAGCTCGATTCGTTCCAGCCTTTTCCACTGCGCTAAGTGTGGATATGGATCAAACGACCACTCCGTAAGCCCATTGTCTTTATACATTCCATAATGTAAATGCGGTGGGAACTTTCCGGAGGTTCCTGGAGGACCATATCCAGTGCTGCCTACCCCGCCTATCACCATGCCAGGTTCAACTACTTGCCCTACCTTTAAGTCCTTGGCAAAACCGCTAAGGTGGGCAAAATAATGATAAGTGTTATTAATATCCCGGATGCCAATTCTCCAGCCGCCAAACTTATTCCAGCCTTTCATCTCGACAATCCCATAAGCCGTTGCACGTACGGGAACGCCATAACCAGCAAAAATATCGGTTCCTTCATGGATTCTTCTCCCACCCCATCCGCGGGCATCGCCCCAAGTACTGCGGTAACTATGATTGCTGTATAATGGAACTGGAAAAACACGTTTATCCAAATCAAGACGGCCATAATGGCGGTAAATTTTGGCTTTTCCCGCAATAATGCCAACTGATCGATCGCGATGATAGTAGTTCCATAATCCAATTTTTATATTATCAGGATCAACACCGTATGAAAGGAGATAATTTGCAAATGCATATAAAACATCCTCATCGCTCTTTAAACTTGCTTTGCCATCTCCGTCTCCATCAATACCCATTCCATTAAAGAACTGAATGACTGCTGGATTCTCTTCGTTTGGATTAGGATTTGTCTTCCCTGCCCACACTTCAGGACGAAAATAAATACCAATTACGCCTTCAGCTTTTGGTAAATCTCTGCGAGCTAGGCGGACGCTGCGCTCGTATTGATCAATGGCCGCTAAATAATACCAGGGAATTTGCGTAACAGTTTCTACTTTTTTATAAAGCTTCATTCTTTCCTGATAGGGATCGGTTTCTTGTGCATGAGCATCCCTGACAGACAAGGTAGAAATAAATAGCATAAGGATGGTTCCAATCATTAGAAGAGCCCGCAACAGGAATCCTCCTTCCAATTAATGTACAACTTTAGTGTGTGAACTTTTCCTTTTTTCATTATGGTTAATAATTGGTAATCAATTTGAATTGCTTGTTGTTCATCCTCTAGTGTGATAAAGTGACTATGAACTCAATTTGAGCCATATATGTACTTTGAGGAGTGTAATAATGAGCAAGAAAGAAGAAATTTTACGTAAGCCCGAATGGCTAAAAATAAAATTAAACACCAATGAGTCTTATACAGGCTTAAAAAAAATGATGCGGGAAAAAAACTTACATACGGTATGTGAAGAAGCAAGATGTCCAAATATTCATGAATGCTGGGCTGTAAGACGCACAGCTACCTTTATGATTCTAGGAGATACCTGTACACGTGCCTGCCGATTCTGTGCGGTAAAAACGGGTCTGCCAACAGAACTTGATTTGCAGGAGCCGGAAAGAGTGGCTGACTCCGTACAATTAATGAATCTAAAGCATGTCGTGGTTACGGCCGTTGCTCGTGATGATCTAAAGGATGGCGGAGCGGCAGTATTTGCGGAGACCGTTCGAGCAATCCGTCGTAAAAATCCATTTACAAGTATTGAGGTTCTTCCTTCCGACATGGGTGGAAAGGAAGAGAATCTTAAAGTCTTAATGGATGCAAAGCCGGATATTCTTAACCACAATATTGAGACGGTAAAACGTTTAACTCCAAGGGTACGGGCACGTGCTAAATATGACCGTTCGCTTGAATTCCTGCGTCGTGCGAAAGAGATGCAGCCTAGTATTCCTACAAAATCCAGCTTAATGATTGGTCTGGGTGAAACAAAAGAAGAAATTTTGGAGGTTATGGATGATTTAAGAGCCAATCATGTTGATATCATGACGATTGGTCAATATCTGCAGCCGACAAAAAGCCATTTAAAGGTTGAAAAATACTATACTCCTGATGAATTTAAGGAATTACAGGATATTGCCTTCAGCAAAGGCTTTAGCCATTGTGAAGCAGGTCCGCTCGTTCGTTCCTCTTACCATGCAGATGAACAAGTAAACGCAGCTGCAAAGCATAAACAATTGTTAGGTGAAAAAGAAGAAGTAAAAGAAGCTTAGAATAAGGTACCTTAAAAAAGAGTTCAGCCAAAGGATTGGCTTGAACTCTTTTTTGCTATTTATTGTTATTCATGTTTGTGTTTTTGCCGCCGCCATTTGTATTTTTATCAAGAGTTCTAGTGTTATTGTAGTTTTTGTTATTTGCATTTGGCGTATTATTGATATCAAAATCATCTGGTGTCCGGCCATTTTCGTCCTCACTTGCGTTCAAACGGGCTCCTTGAGGAGATTTTAACATTTGCTTGATAACACTATTAACAGAACTACGGGCGTGCCGGCTGTTGGAATCAAGGCTTGCAAGATTCTGTACATCACGCATCAGTGTCGCATTATCGGTCACATAGACATGATAATAACGCGGTACCACTGAAAAAGCTGTTTTTTTAACTTGGTCAGCAGTCAGATTGCGGTTTTTAGTATCTGTTCGATAAGCGATCAATACTTCTTGGTCAGTGACAAGTGTGGCCACGTCATTTACATGATGAATATTCGCACTGTACTTACTGATTATATTAGCTAATTGTTCACGATCAAGAGCTGTATAATGATCATTTGCCGTATTATCGTTCATTAATGGGCTTTTTTGGTGCCGGACAAATCCATAATTTGTACTTGCATTGCGAATACTGCGGCCCGCACCTTCATTATAAAGCTCATGTCGTTTATTATTGACGTTAATGGTATTTCCGCTTTCTTCATATACATCATTATTTCCATTATCTTTTGAGCAGCCACTTAATGCGGTTATGGTACATAAGCCTGCGATGACGAGTAACTTTTTCAAATTTTTGCACCTCCTATCCTTAGGATGACCAAAGCAAGCATTTATTTTCTTAGCAATTGATGGTGAATCGGGTATAATGAGAAGTAGGAATTTGTCGGTTAAAAATGAGGTGAAATAGATGATAGTGATCAACAATACCACATATGAAATTCTTCAGGAATATCGAGATGGATATAATGAAGAAGCTTTTAAAGCAAGGTACAGTGATATATTAGCGAGATATGATTATATTGTGGGCGATTGGGGATATGGACAGCTTCGTCTGAAAGGTTTTTTTGATGACCAAAACCAAAAGGCTACATTTGATACCAAAATTAGTACCCTTAGTGAGTATCTTTACGAATACTGCAACTTTGGCTGTGCCTTTTTTGTATTGAAAAAAGTAAAAAAATGAGAAGGATCAGAAATCTGACCTTCTCATTTTTTTCGCGATAAATCACTCTAAATCTGCTCCGTAGTCCAGCGACTGCTGTACCTTCCCATTAGAACGTGGCTTCAAAGTTTAATTGTCATACGGCGGCTGTTCATCTGTATTCGGATCATCGTGGGGCGGATGAGCTCCTTCCATCTGCCTGGGGATATCCTGATGCAATGATTTATTTTCATAATTAAAATTGCTGTAATAACGTTGTCCTTCTTCCCAAGGAGTACTTTTATTCTGGACAGGTTGATTTTTTCGAATTGGTGAACCATAGGGACCTTCAGGAAACTCTTGCGCCGTAAGAAAATTTTGTTGTTTTTCAACATTTGATAGTTCTGTATATTCTTCAGAGCCTTTATTTGTCATGGTTTCACTCCTTTGTCCTTATTATTGGACCAGTGAGTGAAAAACATGTGTCATTCATTAGACGATTTCTGCCAAAAAGCTGCGTAATTCTTCTGCGTCATCTTCGTTTAATTGAAAAGCAAACTCTAAATACCCTTCTTCCTCTAAGTCATCAGGACCAATGATGGCAAAACGATTACCCTGTATATCTAATACTAACGATTTTCCATAATGACGATTTGTTTGCGTAATAGCCAAGTCAAAGCGTTGGTTTTCGCCAACAAAACTGACAAACCGGGTCTTTGTATTTTCTGTATCATCGTATAAATAAAATCGTTCCTGCATTCGTTCGTCTCCTTTTGGTTTAACTATTTTCCATCTTCTTTATAGTATCAAATTTGTGTTCATGTTGGGAGGGCAAGTTTCATGATTTCTGTCCGTCTAAAAAATCCGAATGGCTTTGGTTTGTGATACAATAGAAAATGGAATGATTACATAGAATAAGAACGGCGGAAGGAAGTGGATTAGGTGTATTTTGTTGACCGAGAAAAAATTGAAAGTATGCTCCAATATTTAGAAGTACAAATCCATCTATTCCGAGGGACTGAGGAGTGGACAACACCTCTTGAAAAGGCGGCCTTGGAGCGTCTATGCCAAATGATGATTGAGTCCATTCTCGATGTTGGAAATAGCATGATCGATGGATTTATCATGCGTGACCCCGGCAGTTATGAGGATATTATTGATATTTTAATCGATGAAAAGGTAATTAGTGGATCAACAGGAGAAAATTTAAAGCTCCTCATTCATTATCGGAAGAACCTTGTTCAAGATTATCTAGAGATTCCTCATCAGGAACTTCAGGAACAATTTTCACAGTATCTCCATGAATTAGAGAGTTTTTCAACCAATGTTCGTGACTATTTAGTCAATGAATTAGGACCTGTTTCTGCATTTAAAAACTAATGAATGGACCGTTCATACGGTCTATTTCGCTTTTAAGATCACATTTGGTAATACATAGGAGCGATTTTAGATGAAAAAATATAAAGGTTATTTAATTGATTTAGATGGGACGATGTATAAAGGAACAGAGCGTATTGAAGCGGCATCTGATTTTGTAAAAAAACTGAGAGAGCACCATATTCCTTATTTATTTGTCACCAACAATTCTTCTAGAACACCAGCCCAAGTCGCTGATAAATTAAACAGCTTTGATATCCCGGCAGAGGAGCAGCTTGTCTTTACGACAAGTCAAGCAACCGCTAATTATATTGCTGAACAAAAAAAGAATGCTAGCGTTTATGTAATTGGGGAAGAGGGCCTTCAATCAGCCATTGAGGAGAAGGGATTTAAAGCTGCTGGGGAAGATGCGGACTTTGTCGTCATCGGAATTGACCGTGAGATCAGCTATGAAAAGCTAGCCGTTGCCTGCTTGGCAGTCCGCAATGGCGCTCAATTTATCTCAACAAACGGAGATATCGCCATCCCGACAGAGAGAGGGCTGCTCCCAGGGAACGGTTCGCTCACCTCTGTTATTGCCGTTTCAACCCAAAAAAAGCCGACGTTTATCGGGAAGCCAGAAGCGATTATCATGGAGCAGGCCTTAAAGGTGTTAGGTACTTCTAAAGAAGAAACGCTGATGGTAGGGGATTATTATGATACCGATATCTTAGCGGGAATGAACGCCGGCATGGATACATTGCTCGTTCATACAGGTGTTACCACAAGGGAAATGTTGACCGGATATGACCGGAAGCCGACGTATTCCATAGATACATTAGACCAATGGGAATTTTAAGAGGCCGCCCCAAAAGGTGGTTGATGAATAATTTTTGCACACTCTGTTGATTGGAGCGGAAGGCGCGAAGACTCCTCGAAAATGCTATCGCATTTCCTTCGTGCGTGGGGGGATTCGAGGATGCAAAATCAATGTCCTGCGGGAGTACGGGACAGGGGAGACCCCGCAGGCGCTTAAGCGTCGAGGAGGCTCCCCGTACCGCCCGCGAACCGCTCGCGCCTGGAGCGGAAATCAACAGACTAATTCAGTGTATAAAAAAGAAGGTGCCCTAAAAGTTAGACTTTTGGGACACCTTCTTTGGGCTTTTATTCTTCTTCTTCTTTATGTGCGGCTCGGTGGGCCAGCCGGCTTGAAGCTGCTGCGGCGATCGCACCGACAATATCATCTAAAAAAGTATGACATTCACCAGTTGATTTATCATTTAAGTGGGCCAAAATTCCAGGCTTAAGCTTATCGATGTAACCATAATTTGTAAAACCGATCGAACCATAGACATTTACAATCGAAAATGCCAAGATTTCATCTACCCCATAAAGACTTTCATCCGTGCCGATGATGGATTGAAGCGGTTCTTCCAGCAATCCTTTTTCAGCCAGAACGTCTAGCTGTATTCCGGTAAGAATCGCGTTTTGTACCTCCCGTTTGGAAAGAACTCGTTCTACATTCGAAATACAATCTTCCATTTTTAAATTTTTATGATATTTCTCTTGTAAAAAGAAGACTAAATCAGCAATATCCTTAATTTCGACGCCTCTTTCTTTCAACCATTTGCGTGCCGTTTCCTCAGTTAGATCCACTTTTTTGTCATCTGCCATTTCCTAATCACCTTTTCCTTGTGAAATTGGAAAACAATTTGAATGTAGTTCCAGCACTTTCTATTTTCACTATATATATTTTTTTTATCCATAAATTATGCAGTTTTCCTTCAAATGGACAAACTAAAATGTTATCATACCCTGCTATTATTACCCGATAAGCTATATTAAAAAACAACAAGTTTTTAGTGACTATACATATACATAGGGTAATGAAGGTAATGAGGCGGGGTGTAGAGATGCTTCAAAAAATGCTGGAGAATCAATATGGAATTACGGTTGAAGAATATATAAAGCTAGATGCTTATGAGGCTTTAAGGGGAAATGGCTGGCTTTATTTGATCTCTCGTCCAGGGGGAAAGGCAGAAGAGGATGTCTCGGAACTAGAAAAAATTGCCGAGCATTTAAGAAATTATGGAGACCAAAATGTACCGATATTTTTACCGTCTAAAGAAGGCAGTTTAATTACCACATGGGAAAAAAATCAATATTGCGTTCTAGCGAATCGACAAATGGAAGAGCAGCGAAAAATGAAGTTAGGGCGAAAGCTAGCTAAATTTCATGAACGAGGAAGGAGAGTTCCATTCCAAATTGAAAGGTCCAGTCGAATAGGGCAATGGAAATCGTTATGGGAGAAGCGTTTGGAGCAGATGGAAAAGGTCTGGAATGGCTTATTGTTTCAATCCCCAGAAGATGATTTTGAACGAATGTTTATTGATTCCTTTCCTTATTATCTTGGTCTAACGGAAAATGCCATTCAATACCTAGTTGATACTGAGATTGATGATGAACCGCATGAAACCGATAGCGGGACGGTTTGTCATGAGCGGTTTACAAGCAGAAGCTGGGGACCGCATAACGAGTACGTGATTAAAAATCCATTTGATTGGGTCTTTGATCATCGAAGCCGCGACTTAGCAGAGTGGACGAGAGAACGATATTTTCGTAACATCCAAACCTATCAGGTCGATTTGCGGAACTTTTATGAAGAATATCAAAGCATTGCTCCTTTATCGTCCTTTTCTTGGCGTTTACTATATGCTCGTTTAGTCTTTCCGCTCCACTATTTTGAATGTATAGAGAGTTACTATATCACCCGCTCAGAACAAGAAAAGAAAGTACTCGAAGAAAGGTTAAGTAAGATTTTACGGCAATCGAGTGATTACGAACGGTTCTTAGCCGAATTCTATCCCATATCCGGTGCACCTATCAAACAATTACACCTTCCACCGCTAGATTGGCTTTATCCAAATTGATTTGTTAATAGGGCGGATATGATTAAATTCATGGTACAATCATTGTATTACTATAGCCCAAGGATGTGACACGATATGAAGCCCTACGTTTATATTACCAGAAAGCTTCCGGATACATTAGTGAAGCCGCTTCAAGAAAAGTATACCGTGAATATGTGGAAACATGATGATATTCCAGTCCCAAAAGATATCTTAAGGGAAGAAGCAAAAAAAGCAGATGCTCTCTTTACTGTTCTAGCTGATTCTATTGATAAAAGTGTCCTGACGGCAGGAGAAAATCTAAAGGTTGTGGCAAATCTTGCGGTTGGCTTTGACAATATCGATCTAACAACGGCAAGTGAAAAAGGGATCGCAATTTGTAATACACCGGATGTTCTTACAGATACTACCGCAGATTTAACCTTTGCGCTTTTAATGGCTGCAGCACGAAGAATTGTCGAAGCGGCAGAATACGTTAAAGCGGGAAAGTGGCAGAGCTGGAACCCTTTTCTTTTAGCAGGTCAAGACTTGCACCATAAGACGCTTGGAATTGTCGGGATGGGGAAAATTGGGGAAACGGTTGCGAAACGCGGAACAGGCTTTGATATGAATATTCTTTATTTTAACCGGACGAGAAAACCTGAGGCAGAGAAGCAATTGGGTGTTACTTATACACCTTTTGAAGAACTGGTTGAAAAGTCAGATTTCATTGTCTGCCTGACACCGCTTACTCCTGAAACAAAAAATCTGTTTACGCGGGAAGTTTTCCAAAAAATGAAGCCTTCAGCTATTTTTATAAATGCTTCAAGAGGTGCCGTAGTAGATGAGCAGGCTTTATTTGAAGTCCTTAAGGAAGGAAAGATTGCTGGAGCAGGACTTGATGTGTTCCAAAAGGAACCTATTACTGCTGACCATCCAATATTGCAGCTTCCTAATGTCGTTGCTCTTCCGCATATCGGCAGTTCAAGCATAGAGACAAGAACAGCGATGATTAAGCTGTGTATTGAAAATATTAGCTTGATATTAGATGAAAAAGAGCCTAAAACGTTAGTAAACAAGGACTGGCGACCCTTAGTTAAACGATCATAAACAAGAAAAGCGACTGCCGGTTTAGGCAATCGCTTTTTTATATTTCAGTTAGTACCACCTAGCTCCAGCCCCTGTTCAAGGCGCTTCCGCTTTAGAATACTTGCTCGACTTCAACAATGCCGGGAACTTCTTCAAGCAGGGCTCTTTCGATGCCGGCTTTTAGTGTAATGGTAGAACTAGGACAGCTGCCGCAAGCACCTAAAAGTCGAAGCTTTACGATCCCTTCCTCTACATCTACTAATTCACAATCTCCACCGTCACGAAGAAGAAATGGGCGTAATTTATCTAGAACTTCTTGTACTTGTTCAAAAATTTCAGTTTCTGTTGCCAATGTAATCGACTCCTTTCCTAATTATATTATAATGTGAATAGTGGTAAAAATCCATTCTCAGAAATTAGGAAAATACACATTTAAAGACAATATTTTTAGTTTTTTCTTCGCTTTAGTTTAAAATAAAAGAAAACTGACAGGGAATGATTTTGATGGGTACAAATGAAGTGGAAATTGTTCTATATGGGGCTGAGACCTTATGCCCGAGCTGTGTAAGTTTGCCATCTTCAAAAGAGACTTTTGAATGGCTTGAAGCGGCCATCTCCAGGAAATTTCCTGATCAGCCGTTTAAGATGACCTATGTGGATATTTTTCAGCCAGAGGGTGACAGTGAGAAAATGGCGTTTGCTCAGCGGGTCATCGAAGAAGATTTGTTTTATCCCGTTGTAGTCATTAAGGAAAAAATTGTTGGGGAAGGAAACCCACGCTTGAAAACCATATTTTCAGAATTAGAAAAGTATGGATATAAAGCAGACGTATAAAAATAAGCATTCCGGCGGGAATGCTTATTTTTATAC
>NZ_JBALNF010000051.1:70794-72546 GCF_036962465.1 Neobacillus vireti | reverse complement strand
GCCTGTCACCAAGGGATAATTATGTTCTTTGGTTGACGGGCTTTTTTGATGTTTATTTTTAAAAAAAGAGTCTGTCGCTTGGATCACAGATTCTTTTTTATTTTTTTGAAAGGAAAGGTGAAAAGATGGAATTCGTTCTCGAGTTAGTTATTATATTATTTGCTTCTAAGGTGGCTGGGGCTATTAGTGTTAAATTAGGCCAGCCTTCGGTTCTAGGAAAGCTTCTTGTCGGAATCCTCTTAGGTCCGGCTGTGCTTGGCCTTGTTTCCGAGACGAAAATCTTGGAAGAATTCAGCCAGATTGGTGTTATTTTGTTAATGTTTATAGCAGGCTTGGAGACTGATACAGATGAATTAAAACGCTCTTGGAAGGCCTCAACCTTCGTGGGGCTAAGTGGAATAATCGTTCCGTTCTTTATCGGTTTTTTAGCTGGAGTTATCATGAATATGTCCACGTTTGAAGCGTCATTTTTAGGATTGTTACTCTCAGCGACAAGTGTGAGTATATCCGTTCAGGCTCTTAAGGAATTAAACAAAATGAAATCAAAAGAGGGGACAGCTATTTTAGGTGCAGCTGTTATTGATGATATCGTGGTCATTGTCGCGCTGGCCTTTTTAATGAGCATGGCAGGTGGTGAGGTAAATTTAAGTATGATCATATTGAAAAAGGTTCTTTTTTTCGGTGGGGCGATATTGGCAGCCTGGAAGCTAGTACCTTGGATTTTAACTAAATTTTCACGTTTAAAGGTAACAGAATCAGTTAGTTCCGGTGCACTGGTCATCTGCTTTTTGTTTGCCTATATGGCAGAGTTAACTGGAGTTGCTGCGATAATTGGCGCCTATATTGCTGGTCTGGCCATAAGTTTAACCAAATTAAAAGATGAGGTAGTTAAAAAAGTAGAAACCATTAGTTATTCACTTTTTGTACCCGTATTTTTTATTTCGATCGGAGTAAAGGTTAGTTTTGACGGAATTTCTCAACATCTTATGACAATCATTGTACTTAGTGTTCTAGCAATCCTAACAAAGTTGATTGGTGCTGCAGCGGGTGCAAAACTGGCCAAATTCTCTTGGAACAGCTCGTTAGGAATTGGCGCGGCAATGGTATCAAGGGGGGAGGTAGCTTTAATAATAGCAGCAATCGGTCTTGAGACTAATTTAATAGGCCAACAACTTTTTGCTATTTTAGTTATTGTTGTACTTGTCACAACAATCGTTACACCACCCATGATGAAATACTTCTTTAAAAGAAGTCAAAGTAAAAAAGATATAAAAGTAACAGCTTGATTAGAAAATATTATAAAACAACCCCCATGTTCGCTATGGATACTTCGAATAGTTTAGTAGAGTAAGAACTGACAAATGTTCTATGGAGGTTAGTGATGGGAATCAAATTAATCGATATCGACCAACTACTAGAAGCTACTTCAGATCTAACATCTGAGAAAAATAATAATAAAGTGAAAAAAGTGGAGATTGATCAACTGCTTGAAAATACGCGTAATTGGTAAGCCACACTGGCAATAACATTTAAAATAGTAACATCTGCGAATGCCCTCTATAAGTTAGAGGGCATTTTTTAGTAAGAAAAAACCCAAGTAACATCCGTTTTTAATAGAATAGCTCTACGCCTGCAGTTTTGATCCTTTAAAGCGAAAAAATATTTTTGGGTTTTCTATTGCTTTTATCCAAAAAAGATACTAGAATAATAATAATTTTTAATATATAAAAAATTATTTGAAAATTGTAAGGA
>NZ_JBALNF010000051.1:35883-70771 GCF_036962465.1 Neobacillus vireti | reverse complement strand
CATGTTCATGAAAAGAAAGGTAAAGGCAGTTTCGATCGCGTTAGCAGGTATGTTGCTGTTAGCTGGATGCGGCAGCAAGGAATCTTCCGGAAGTTCGGAAAAGACCGGTTCAGGGAAAGAATTTAATGTAGGTATCACTCAGTTTGCACCGCATCCGTCATTAGATGCTGCAACAGAAGGATTTAAGAAGGCCTTGAAGGACAAAGGAATAAAGGTTAAGTTTGATGAGCAAAATGCACAAGCAGATATGAATAATACACAAACCATTGCGAATAATTTTGTAGGAGATAAAGTGGATTTGATTTTTGCCAATGCTACACCGAGTGCAACTGCTGCTTTAAATGCTACTAAGGATATTCCAATCGTTTTTACATCGGTAACGGATCCAGTTGGAGCGGGCTTTGTCAAATCGTTTGATAAGCCAGGTAAAAATATTACAGGTACTACTGATAATCATCCTGATGCTACAAAGAAAACCATTAACTTCATTACTGAGGAAGTTAAAGCCAAGAATGTTGGCGTGATTTTTAATTCTGGTGAACAAAATTCAGAGGTTCAAGTAAAAGAAGTGAAAAAATTGGTAGAAGAAAAAGGAGCCAAGCTTGTCGAAGCTTCAGTATCAAATACATCGGAAGTTAAACAAGCAGCTGAGTCGCTTGTTGGACGTGTGGATGCGATTTACATCCCTACTGACAATACCGTTGTTACCGCTCTCGATTCAGTTATTGCGATAGCTAACAGTAAGAAAATTCCTCTTTTCGTGGGAGAACTTGACTCTATGAAAAAAGGTGCAGTTGCCGCTAGTGGATTCAGTTATTATGACTTAGGTTATCAATCCGGGTTAATGGCAGCAGACATTCTAACGGGTAAGAAAAAGCCTTCCGAAATTCCAGTGGAGCTTCCAAAGAGCTTAAAACTAGTGATTAATAAGAAAGCAGCTGAGGCCCAAGGCTTAACAGTGAAAGAGGAATGGAGTAAACTCGGCGAATTCTACGAAGGAAAATAATTTATAGCAGTACATTATCAAGGAGGAAACCTTGGCTGACAGGTTCCTCCTTGCTTTATACATAAGAATAAATAACCTAGGATTTTTACTTGATAGGTTTTTTAAGGCTTAGAGAAGGGATGATCTCATTGTTTACATCTATATTTGGATCGTTTGAAGCTGGCATCATCTATGCGATTATGGCACTGGGCGTCTATCTTTCCTTTCGTATTCTGGATTTTCCAGATTTAACGGTGGATGGAAGTTTTGTGACAGGGGCCGCTATTTCAGCGGTACTAATTGCAAATGGAGTAAACCCTTTTGTGGCTACGATTGCCGCATTATTTGCCGGATTTGCTGCTGGGTGTTTGACAGGGCTTCTTCATACATTTGGAAAAATTAATAACCTCCTTTCAGGTATTTTAATGATGATTGCTTTATATTCTATTAATTTACGGATCATGGGTCGTTCAAACATACCTCTATTAAATGCTGATACAGTCTTTACGAAGATTGGGGACGTATTTGAAAAATCGGGAATCGATTCTTTTTTTAATCGTATTCTAACGATGGTGGGACTCGGTGACAGCCTTCCTGAAACATGGGGGATTTTGATTTTTATGATTATCGTGACATTCATAATTAAGTTCCTAACCGATTTATTCTTACAAACTGAAATTGGGCTTGCATTACGGGCTACTGGTGACAATAAGCGAATGATTCGCAGCTTTTCAGCAAATACAAATATCTTAGTGGTTCTAGGGCTTGGTCTTTCCAATGCCTTAGTAGCTTTCTCAGGGGCACTTATTGCTCAACAAGGCGGATTTGCAGATGTCGGCATGGGAATTGGCATGATTGTGATTGGTTTAGCGTCGGTTATTATCGGTGAGGCACTTTTTGGAACCAAAACAATTGCCAGGACAACCCTTGCTGTTATCGGGGGCTCTATCATTTATCGAATCGTTGTTACTCTAGCACTGAGGGCAGAATTTATGAGTCCTGGTGATATGAAGTTAATTACAGCGATTATTGTCATTATTGCTCTGACAGCACCAAAAATAATTGATTCTTCCAAAGAAAGAAAACGCAAAGCTCGAAGGAAAGCGGAGAGAATTAACCTAATCGAGACTTCTGCACAAGCAAAGGGGGACAATCATGCTGCACTTAAATCAGATTCATAAAATTTTTAATGAAGGAACTCCGGATGAGAAAGTAGCAATTGATCACGTCAACCTCTTTCTGAACCCAGGGGATTTTGTAACGGTTATTGGGAGCAATGGTGCTGGGAAATCAACGTTAATGAATATTATTTCAGGCGTTTTAATTCCTGATGTTGGTGAAGTCCAAATTGGTGAAAAAAATGTTACGAACATGTCAGAATATAACCGTTCAAAAATGATTGGACGCGTATTTCAGGACCCCATGGCGGGAACTGCACCAAGTATGACAATTGAAGAGAATCTTGCGATGGCCTATTCACGAAATAAAGTTCGGACACTTCGAAAAGGTGTAACAAAAAAGAGACGGGATTATTTCCGAGAGGTACTTGAATCACTGCATCTTGGTCTTGAGAACCGTCTTAGTGCGAAGGTAGGGTTACTTTCAGGGGGAGAACGGCAAGCACTTTCCCTGTTAATGGCGACATTTACTGAGCCATCAATTCTTTTGCTCGATGAACATACAGCAGCACTTGACCCTTCGCGTGCTGAGCTTATTACAAATTTAACAAAAGAAATCGTCGCTAAGTATAAGCTGACGACCTTAATGGTTACCCATAACATGCAGCAGGCTATTGACCTCGGAAATCGCTTGATCATGATGGATAAGGGTCAAATCATCCTAGAAGTGAATGAAGAGGAAAAGCAAAAGCTGACGATTGAAGGATTGTTAAGTGAATTTAAACGAATTCGCGGAATACAAATGGCGAGCGACCGAGCCATCCTAGCTTAACTAAAATATTTTTGACCTTTTTGAGACAAACGTTATCAAACGATATATTTTCCTACTATTTAAATTGTTGAAAACATACCTAAAGAAGGTATGTTTTTTCTATTAGCTAAAAGTGGTATTGTAGTAATAGATAATTTTTATAATACATATAGAGTGAGGTGAAATTATGGATTTAGGGTCAATATTAAACAAGTTAAATGAACATACCCCAAAGATTTTAGGTAGTGAAAGATTTTCTAAATATGCGGTCCTGCTTCCGTTATTGATGAAGGAGGACGGACTACATGTGTTATTTGAGGTACGGTCTCTCGAGCTAAGGCGCCAACCGGGTGAAATTTGTTTTCCGGGCGGACGAATTGATGCACAAGATTTAGATGAACAAGGTGCAGCTATCCGTGAGACAGTAGAGGAATTAGGGATTAATAAACAAGATATAACGAATGTTTTACCGTTAGATTATATGATTTCCCCTTTTGGAATGATTCTCTATCCCTATGTAGGTTATATAAATAACCCTCAAAAAATTAAACCAAGTCCAGCAGAGGTTGGAGAAATATTTACGGTTCCTTTATCGTTCTTTATCCATAATGAGCCGGAAATCTATCGAGTTGCACTGAAAGCAGAGCCTTCGGAGAATTTTCCGTTTGATTTAATTCCCGGGGGGGAAAAATATAATTGGCGGGCTAGAGAGATGGACGAATATTTTTATCGCTATGGCGAGAAAACGATTTGGGGACTTACAGCAAGAATCTTAGCCCATTTTATCGAAATAATTCAATGATTTTAAAAAACGCTTTTTAATATGGAAATATGTTTAAAACAGTGATTGTACGGGAGTTAAAGCTCACTGTTTTGCTGTATTTCCTGGGTTGTCTTTTCGTCGAGGACAATTGTTCATTATACATGGAAAAAACTCTTGATTATTTTCTAAATTGTAATAAAATTAAAATTATATTTTTATAGAGTAGGGGATGTATCCATGAAAGTCGTAAAGTTTGGCGGATCCTCTTTAGCTTCTGGAAGACAGTTGGAGAAAGTTTTTCAAATTGTTACTGCTGATCGGGAACGTAAAGTTGTTGTTGTATCAGCTCCGGGTAAGAGGTATGCAGAAGATACAAAGGTAACCGATTTATTGATTGAATGTGCGGAATCTTGTTTGCAAAATAAGGATCCCAAGGAAAAATTAGCTGCTGTTCTGGAACGATATGCAGTCATAGCAGAGGAATTAAATCTACCTGATGGAGTAATCCAGGAAATTCATGATGACCTATTAACAAGAATGGCTAGTGATCAAAATAAACCTGACCGGTTTCTTGATTTGTTAAAAGCTAGTGGTGAGGATAATAATGCCAAATTGGTAGCCGCCTACTTTCAATCACAGGGGGTAGAGGCTCATTATGTAAATCCTAGGGAAGCAGGACTTCTTGTAAGCGATGAGCCAGGAAATGCACAAACATTACCGGAATCTTATGAACGTTTAAACTCCTTAAATGACCGTTCAGGCATTTTAATTTTTCCAGGATTCTTTGGTTATAGTGTCAATGGAGAGGTATTTACTTTTTCAAGGAGTGGTTCGGATATTACCGGCTCCATTCTCGCCAATGCCTTAAAAGCCGAATTATACGAAAATTTTACAGATGTGGATGCCGTTTATTCAGTAAATCCTTCGATTGTGACAAAGCCAAAAGAAATCAAAGAATTAACTTATCGGGAAATGCGGGAATTATCTTATGCTGGATTTACTGTATTGCATGATGAAGCACTTGTTCCGGCATTTAGAGCGGGAATACCTGTCAATATTAAAAATACAAATAATCCGTCTGCCCCTGGAACACTTATTGTGAACAACCGTGACAACACAAATGGACCTGTCATTGGCATTGCCAGCGATAAAGGGTTTTGCAGTATATATGTAAGCAAATACTTAATGAATAGAGAAATCGGGTTTGGTCGCAAACTGTTAGGGGTTTTAGAGGATTATGGTCTCTCTTATGAACATACTCCATCTGGCATTGATGATGTGTCTGTCATATTGAGGGAAAATCAGTTTGATGAGAAAATGATGGATGAAGTGATTGATCGGATAAAAAATGAATTACATGCGGATGAGGTGAAAGTTGCCCACAGTCTGGCTCTTATAATGGTAGTGGGAGAAGGAATGCGGCAAAACGTTGGGACAATGGCAAAAGCTTCAAAGGCACTGGCAAAGGCAAAGGTTAATATAGAAATGATTAATCAAGGTTCTTCTGAGGTTAGTATGATGTTTGGTGTGAAAGAGGTAGATGAAAAACGGGCTGTACAGGCTCTTTACGAGGAATTCTTTGTTCCTGTCACAGTTTGATTGTGTGTTTCAGAAGGTACGTCAATCATGACGTACCTATTTTAATTTTAACTTTGTTCGTGCGAAGGTCCATATCGCTATAACAAGCCCGCCTAAAGTATCAGCGATTAAATCTGTCATCGTATCTTTATTTCCGCCGCCCTGAAGGGTCATCCCAAAGAATTGGTCGCAGCTAAACTCATAGACCTCCCATAAAACGCCGCCCAAGGCCGCAAATGATAAGGTGAACAGGAAGACAAACCAAGGCGAAATTTCGTCTCCAGCCGCCCGATGGATTAGTCTTTCATATAAGGCTATTCCTGAAAAAGCCAAAATGGCTCCACTGACAAAATGCATAAAGGTGTCCCACCAACCCAGCCCATACCAGCCTGATATAGAACCAAGATATTGTGAACCAACCAAAAAAATGAGATACGAAATGACGATTGGTAAATTAAATTGAAGTTTTGTAAACAATGCCAATAAAAGCGGAACTGCTCCACAAAGGATACCCCCAAGGGCCACAGTGGATTTAAAGGACTGGCCGATACTATGATAATAAAATGCCAAGAAGACCATGAATAGGACATACAAAAGACTCAAAGTGATAACGAGTTTCCGGTTCAATTTAGTAACACCTCACTTAAATACTTCTTTTCCTAAGAATGGAGTATATTGCCGTGATAAGACCTCCTGCAAAACCACATAACAGATCTAACATCGTATCCTTATTTCCACCTCTTTGCATGGTATGCGTTAAAGTGAGATCGCCTACAAACTCATAAATCTCCCAAAGCACACTTGAGGAAACGGCTAGTGAAAGGACAAACAGAAAAAGAATCCCAGCCGAAACGTTGTTTCGGGCCTGCGGTGGAATCCATTGTTTATAAAGACTTATACCCATAAACCCTACAAACATTCCCTTAAAAAAGTGGAGGGTAGAGTCCCACCATTTGAAATGCAAATAAAAGCTTGATATCGAGCCTAAATATAAAGAGCAAAATAAGAACAGATAATAACTGACAATAATAGGAGTATTAAAGGGATTATTTTTCATTTTTAATAAGCCCAGTGGTAACAGGCTGACAAAAATTCCCCCTAGAGCAACCTGCCACCGAGTATGGTCATGCTTTATCAAGTAAAAAATAAATAACCCAGCCATTCCCAAGCTAAATAATATGCTTAATGAAATAATTATCTTTCTCTTCACCAGCTCATCTCCTAAGCAAAAATACCTCCTTACAATTATGTCCTAAAATGATCAAATATAAAGGTGTAGGTTCTGGCTCGCAAACTGGTTATAAAAACGGTATAGTGATAATATATGCAAATTTTTATCAGATGAAACTTGGTGGTGGTCCAATGCAAAAGGCACAAATTCCTACATACGAACGGATTGCGATTGATTTAGCAAATAGGATATACGATGGAAAGTTTAAAGTAGGGGAAAAGATCCATGGAAGATCCACTCTTGCAAGTGAATACAAGGTCTCACCTGAAACGGTCCGAAGAGCAATTAAAATCTTAGAAGACGTGGAGATTGTCCAATCCACAAAGGGAAGTGGAATTGTCATCTCATCGAGAGAGAATGCTTATAAATATATCCATCGTTTCTCAAATTTAGCGAGTATAAAGGACTTAGAAAAACAAATGAATACGCTAATTTCAGAAAGAAATAGACTGGATGAGGACCTTTTTGATACGTTAAGAAAAATAATGGATTATTCGGGGAAACTTCGGCATACCAATCCATTGGCGCCTATCGAGGTGGAAGTTTTTCCAGGGTGCAGTTATATTGGAAAGACGATTTCAGAAGTGAAGTTCTGGCAAAATACGGGTGGTACGGTGATTGGGATGAAGCGAAACGGCGACTTGATTATCTCACCTGGACCATACGCTCTAATCCTTGAGGGCGATGTATTACTTGTAATTGGTGATGATGAGACCTATGACAGGGTTGTTCATTTCTTAGAAGATTAGTATCAAAAGAATCAAACTGAGCACATATAAAAAGCCGGTCAATCTGACCGGCTTTTTTATTAATCCAATAATCCCTCTTTCTGTAAAAATTCTTTGGCAACCTTAGCTGGAGACTGTTTAAGACTGTCAACCTTGTAGTTAAGTTCCCGCATCTTTTCATCCGTCAGTTTTCCGGAAAGGCTATTAATTACTTTTCTCAATTCGGGGTGCTCTTTTAAGGTTTCCTCTTTAATAATTGGTACTGCATAATATGGAGGGAAAAAGTGCTGATCATCCTTTAGTACCTTTAAATGAAACGCTTCAAGTAATCCATCGGTTGAAAAGGCATCAATAACATCACTTTTCTGGTTTTGAAGAGCGGTGTAGCGCAAGCCGCCATCAACTGGTTTTACATCCTTAAAGGACATATTATAGGTTTTTGTAAGACCGATTAATCCATCTTCACGGTTTGGAAATTCGATGGTAGGACCCATAGTTAAATTTCCGCTTACCTTTGCTAAGTCTGAGATTGTATTTAGATGATACTCTTTAGCCGTGTCTTGTCGTACAGCTAATGCATAGGTGTTATTAAATCCAAGCGGTTTTAATAAATCAATTCCATATTTTTGCTTAAATTCTTTCTCAACATACTTATAAACTTTTTCCGAATCACTTTCCGGAGGTTGATTTAAAATATTCACCAAACCTGTCCCCGTATATTCAACATACATGTCAATATCTCCAGAATTTAATGCTCCAAAGGCTACCTGTGAACCACCTAGATTCAATTTTCTCTCAACCTGTATATCGGTCTGATTTTCAATTAAATCTGCGAGCATATTGCCTAAAATTAACTGCTCACTAAAGTTTTTTGAACCAATAATAATTTTATCCTCAGCCTTAACGGATGAATAGGCTTTAAAGCCTATGGCAGCTACTAAAAGAATAGAGACAGTTGCAATCATTACTCTTTTGGCCGTTTTTCCTTTTTTCGATCTTGATTTTTGTTTACTCGTATAAGAAAGAGATGATTCAAGTTTCCCAACGACAAAATCAATAAGAAGAGCAAGTATACAAGCGGGAATGGCTCCTGCTAAAATCATATAATTATCTACAGTTTGCACACCTGAGAAAACCAGGTAACCAAGTCCCCCTGCTCCAACAAACGCAGCAATAGTCATTAAGCCAACTGCTGTTACTGCTGAAATTCTGATACCCGCCATAATCATTGGGAAGGCCAGTGGTAACTGCACCTTTTTCATTGTTTGACTTTTGGTCAGACCAATACCTTTGGCGGCTTCCAGAATGTCTCCGTCAATATTTGTTAAACCAGTATAAGTGTTTTTAACAATTGGGAGTAAAGAATAAAGTACAACCATTACGATAGCAGGTGTACTGCCAATTCCGATAAACGGGATAAGAAAACCAAGTAAAGCTAAGCTTGGGACAGCTTGAATTACGTTCGTCATTCCAATGATTGGTTTTGATAGTTTTGGTTCATTTGAAATTAATATACCTAATGGGATTCCAATAATTATGGCAATTAGAACGGATACGATACTTAAATATAAATGCTCTCCCAGTAAGCTAAAGATCTGACTGTAGTTATTTGAAAGATAATCCCAAAATCCACTCATTAAAATGCCACCTCCAAATCAATTAATTGACTGCTTAACGCAGATAAAATACTACTTCTTGTGATGAGGCCTGTTAATTGGCTGGAACTGTTCACCACAGGCAGATAGCCAATTTTATGTTCGTTCATCGTGGCTAACACGGAGATTAAGTTAGCATCCTGTGCAACCGATAGAACATTCTGCTCCATAACCGTTTCAATCGATAAATTTCGATTCAGTAATTGGATACTTTTTAATGTTACTAACCCTCTAAGGATGTTATGTTTGTCTGTCACCATTAAACTATCTACCTTATAATCTTTCATAATCTCAACAGCTTGAAGTACAGTACGCATAGCCGTGATTTTAACAGGATTTTGAATCATGATATCTTCGGCCAATAGTAATTCTGGATTGTTCCACACCCTGCGTTTGCCAATAAAGTCTTCGACAAAGTGATTTGCAGGATTTTTTAGAATGTTTTCCGGAGTATCATATTGAAGTATATCTCCTTCTTTTAAAATACAAATTTTGTCAGCGATTTTGATAGCCTCATCCATATCATGGGTAACAAAGATAATCGTCTTGTTTAATTCTTTTTGCATTTGAAACAATTCATCTTGAAGGGAGCTTCTTGTAACGGGGTCCAGTGCGCTAAATGGTTCATCCATGAGAATGATATCCGAGTTAGTAGAGAAGGCTCTCGCAACACCGATTCTTTGCTGCTGCCCGCCGCTTAATTCTTTTGGATAGCGATGCAAATATTCCTTTGGCTCAAGGCCAACTAATTCCAGTAATTCATGGGTTTTCTTTTCAATGGAAGCGGGATCTTCCCCCTTAAGCTTCGGTATTAATTCTAGATTTTCTTTTATAGACATATGTGGAAATAGTCCGGTGTTTTGAATAACGTAACCAATGTTACGGCGGAGTTCAATGGGATTCATCGTGGTAATATCCGTTCCATTTACAAAAATTTGCCCAGATGTCGGCTGAATTAGCTTATTAATCATTTTTAGTAATGTAGTCTTTCCGCAGCCACTTGGACCAATAAAGACAACTAATTGACCGGCATCAATTTTTAATGAAAATGGATTAATAATTGTTTTGGTCCGATACTTTTTTACAATGTTTTTAAATTCTATCAATTTCATTCCCCCTCAATTTATTAGGTTAATATAGTAACAACTTTATGTTAACATATAAGTTGTTGGTTGTCGACCCCACGAATGAACTAATGAGGATATACCCAGATAAATTAAAAATGAAACAAAGTATTATGAGTGAATATTTGCAATATTATAAAGGAAGTATGTAAAATAAAGATAAGAAAAATTATGATAAAAGAGGAGAATTAACTTGAGTTTTGTTCGTGACAAATTCAGTGCAAAATTTTTCATTGTCCTCGTGATTGCTGTAATTTTGATCCATGTACCGATAATAGGAAATTATATGAAAATAATTAATACGCTGATACATGAAACCGGTCATGCCATCATAGCTTTATTTGGGGGAAGGGTAGAAACAATCTCCTTATTTATGAACTCTGAAGGGGCTACGATTAGCAATCAATCAACATGGATGGGCAGTTTCCTGACAAGTCTTGCAGGCTACATTTTTGCATCTTTTATGGCTTTCCTTTCTTTTTGGCTGTTAAGAAGAAAAAAGGATAACATGTTAATTGATATTTTATTAGCCTTTATTTTTTTAAATCTTATATTTTGGGTCCGTAACCCATACGGGATTTTTTGGCTTTGCTCCTTCGCAGCTGCTTTCCTTTTATTACTTATAAAAGGGAGTCCACGTATTAGAAACCATGTATTACTACTTATTGCAGCCATCATTTTAGTGGATTCTGTACAAAGTGCATATGAGATTTTGTTTATTAGCGTTACACAGCCACAAGCGGCAGGGGATGCTGCAAATCTTGCTCAAATAACTAGAATACTTCCAGCACCGTTTTGGGGGCTATTTTTCTTCCTGCAAGCAATATGGTTTTGTTTTTATGGTTTTAAAAAAGGTTTTTATAAAGTAGGTATTTAAATTACAAGTTAAGAGTAAACCTTAGTAAAATGAAAAAAGTAGAATGGGAGTGATTAAGTAAAAATGATCAATGTAATTAAAAATCGGAGAAATATTAAAAAGTTTAAACCTGATGCTGTAAAGGAAGAGTCTCTTTTTACCTGGCTTGAGGCCGCTGCTATGGCTCCGAATCATCGAATGACAGAGCCGTGGGAAATTCTTTTTATCGGGAAGGAAACGAGAGGAAAACTGAATCATAAAACAAACTTTGGCGATGCACCTACCGTAATAGCTGTTTTATCTAGAAATGGTACATCACAAATAGAAATGATCGAAAATGCATTAGCGACAGCATGCTTTATTCAAAATTTTAACTTAGCTGCCTGGACAGAAGGTGTGGGGACATTTTGGTCATCCATCGGGTCTACAGACCGAAACAAGGAAATACTTGGGGTTCCTAATGGATATGAAGTGATCGGTGTGTTAGGAATTGGTTATCCGGAAATCATTCCAGAGCCAAAACCGCGAAAGCCGATTGCCGATAAGATAAAAAGGTTACCGTAATGAAAATCCAGCCACGATTCTTGATGGCTGGATTTAAATTTTTATCCTAATAATGACTGACTTACTGATTTTAACCTTATTTTCGCCAGGGATAAGCACAGGAAAGTTATTCCTTATATCTCTTCCGACCGCAAGAAATGCCTGCTCCCGAATTAATAAAATGAATTTTTTCTTTAATGGCAGCCTTCTTTTTTTCGCAAAGTCTATCGATTTTATTTACCATTTACGCTATATTAAGCAGATAGAAAGAAAAGCGTAGATCAGGATGTATGGATGCTGAATAGGATTCGTTCATCAAAAACAAACTAAGCGTTATGGAAAATAGATTGGATGGTGTCTTGTATGGTAAGACTTTTTACGGATATTGACTTAGACGGTCTCGGTTGCGGGTTGATTGCCAAAATTGCCTTCGGTGATCAGGCAAATGTTTATTACTGTTCTTATCGAAATTTAAATAAACGTGTGGAAGCAGTTATAACACATCCTGGGAATCATCAGGAAGAAATTTATATTACTGATTTAGCGGTGAATGAATCAGTCGAGAAAATGCTTGAAGAACGGTATCGGCAGGGGAAACCTGTTCAGATGATTGATCATCATGTGACCGCCTTGCACTTTAACGAATATAAATGGGGGAAAGTGGTTCCAGAATATGATAATGGGAAAAAGACTTGTGCAACCTCTTTATTTTATGATTATTTAATCGAGCATAAAAAAATGGAAAGAAATCAGGCATTAGAGGAATTTATTGATTTAGTCCGTCAATATGATACTTGGGAGTGGGACGAAAATAACAATGTCACTGCCAAGCGGTTAAATGATTTATTTTACATATTGAACAGAGAACGATTTGAAGAAGAAATGCTAAAGCGGCTGACTGAAAATAAAGAATCCTTTTCGTTAACCGAAACAGAAAATATGATTCTTGATCTTGAGGAACAAAAGATTACTCGATATATCCAATCCAAGAGCAGGCAGACCACTCAGACCTTTGTAAACGAATATTGCATTGGAATCGTCCATGCTGAACAGTATTTGTCTGAGCTTGGGAACGCGTTAAATAATATTTATTCACATTTAGATATGATTGTCCTTTTAAATGTCTCGGGTAAGAAAATGGGATTTCGGACCATTCATGATGAAGTAAATGTTGCAGAGTTTGCCCAAAAATTTGGTGGTGGGGGACATCCAAAGGCATCTGGAGCAGATTTGTCAAAAGAGGCCTTTGAGACTTTTGTAGTCGAAGTATTTGGCTCAAACCCATTGAAACCAGACACTGATCGAAATGAATTTAATGTTAAGGAATCTGCTGTAGGGACAAGTTATCAAAATCATAATGGAGAAATTTCTTATATTGTTCCAACTGGCGATGGGAATTTTTATATTGTCCATAAAGGAGAAAGGGAAGCACCGATGTATTCCAGTTTCCCTGAAGCAGAGCGCTCTCTAAAAAGAAATCATGCTTCATGGCTGCGTTTTGACCAAGAATATTTAAAACAGTTGTCTGCATTTCTTCATCTATCTATAGATGACTTAAAGGAAGACTTTCATGAAATTATTAGTAATAACTTTGTCGATATTATGAATGTTTAAGAACTTAGGTTTCCTAAGTTCTTTTTTGTGGCGTCCAGCTCCAGCGCCTAGCCCCTTGATGGTCTACAGCAAATCCGTCCATAAGGTTAAAAAGCAACCTTTCGGCCGGCTCGTCTTATGCTTGACTACAGAAAGCTATCGCTTACTGTACGCATTAAGGGCGACTAGTCTTTGACCTGCTTTCGCCGGCCAGTCGACAAGTCGCCATTTATATCAGGGCTGACCAAGGCGCTTGCACTTTTGTATTTAAGCTTTTCTTAAGGACTACCTGGTAAATTAATCGTAGGTAAATAGTATAGTTATTTTAAAATTGTAATTCTTATGCAATAGTTGGTAAAATCTAATACATACTACTGTAATATTTATATGATATTCTGGGTATAAGGATAATTAGCAACATTTTTTAGACTGTCTAAATGGTTTTCTATTGATTACAATTACCGAAAATAAACATATTACTATACCTTTTTGAACGATAACTCGACTGAGGTGATTAGATGGCTGCAAATTCAAAAAGGAGTAAATTCTTCGACAATGCCAAATTTATTTTAATTTTTCTTGTTGTTTTTGGACATATCATTAGTCCCCTTAAGGAGCAGGATGGAATACTTTTTACCTTGTATACAGCGATATTTTTATTCCATATGCCTGCTTTTATTTTAATCTCAGGATATTTTGCAAAAGGCTATAGAAAGAAGGGCTATCTTAAAAAATCCGTCCAGAAAATCCTAATTCCATATTTAATATTTCAGATGATATACTCCATTTATTATTATTTAATTGGCCAGGAAGAGAAATTGGCTTTTGATTTTCTCCATCCGCATTGGTCATTATGGTTTTTATTAAGCCTTTTCTTCTGGAATTTGTTATTATATGTATTTGCCAAATTAAAGTGGCTCGGCTTGGGAGCAGCAATTATTTTAGGAATTGCGATTGGTTATGTAGCGGATGCGGGAAGTTTCTTAAGCCTTTCAAGAACCTTTGTCTTTTTCCCTTATTTCTTATTAGGCTTTTTACTGAATGCTAATCAGTTAAAACGGGTGGTACGCTCTAAATATTCACTTCCAATTGGGATCATGATCATTATTGCTACGATGATTTTCTTCGGAATGGGCTTCCCAAAAGATGCAGTGCCCTGGCTGTTAGGGGATACCTCTTATGCAAATATGGGGGGGTTACAATGGTGGGATGGTCTTGTGCGATTACTTCAATATGTACTAACATTATTGGTCGTTTTCGGTTTTTTAGCATTAATTCCCTCAACACAATACAAACTTACAAAAATTGGTGAAAGAACGTTATATGTCTATTTATTCCATGGCTTTATTATAAAATCAATCCAAGCCATCTTGCCGGATGAAACTTTGGAGTTTTTATCAGGACATTACATTTTACTTTTCTTCTTGTCGTTTTTCATCTGTCAACTCCTTGGCAGTTATTTTATAAAAAAATATACACGGCCACTGGTGGAGCTTAAGGTTAAAACTGGATAGAGAATATAAAAAGTCGAACGTCATGTACGTTCGACTTTTGCTTTATAAAAAACCTAAAAGACTGCTCATAAAATTCTTCTTTTTCCGTTTTGCTTTGGTTTGGTCAAAGACCAAAGGTTTTTCGGGAAGTAACGGTGGGGTTAATTCGTTCAGCTTACTTTGGAGATGTTCCACTTGTTGGGTTAAATTTTTAACCTGATCCTGCAACTCCTCAATTTCTCTTCGATGCTGAAGCAATTGATAGGAAGCAACGGAATCTGCTTTTGCGTGTAGACTTAGCTCCAATTCCTTGACCTTCCCTATTAATTTTTCCATTACCTGATCATTTTCAACCGCCTTTATAGTCCCTTTTCGGATGCTTCTTTTCTCTCCCACGGGGCTAATTTCATGAAGAAGTGTTCCGGTTTGAAGTTTTTCGTGAATTTCTTTTAATTGTTGAATATCTTTGCTGCTAAAATGATAATGGCCTCGTTCATTTTTTTCCATTGGCAGCTCGAGCTGCTTTACCCAACGCTGAATCGTACTCGAAGATACCCCTAATAACTTTGCTACTTCACTAGTATTCATGCCGAATCCTCCCTAATGATAGAATAAGCTACAAACAAGAGTGACTATAGACTAAAGAAAATTCTAACGAAGAAAAAGGAATGTGCCAAAACAAAAGATGCAAAATACTCAAGACCAAAACTTCCACCATTTCTTTTCTTTTGCTGCGGCGACATCACGGAAGTTAGTTAACATTTGTTGGAAGGCTAATTCTCTTTGGGTAACTTCTTGACGGTATTGATTCCACTCCTCAATTAGGAATTCACGGTCTTTTGTAATGGCTTCAGCTAGACTTGATATTTCGTTATTAGTGACATCTACATAATGGGAAAGTTCTTCAGAAGTTTCCGACAGCTGCTTTGAAAGTGAAAAGATCTCTTCAGAGGTTTCTATTGAAACATTTGCCACTTTATTTGCAAGTAGTTTCAAGGAGTCTGTCGTTTCCCCTGATACTTTTTCTAGAGACTCCGATAATTCTTGAATTTCAACCTTTGTATTTTCTGAGGATTTATATATGGAATCAGAGATTGTTTTTACGGTTACAAAAGTACCTTTTGAAATTTCCTTCTTTACTTCTTCGAGAACTTCTTTACGAACGACAGTGCGAATTTCGTCCTTTACTTCACTTAAGAAGGTTTTTTTATAAGTCTCCATTGCGTCAAAAAACAGTTCCGTATTTTTCATGGCACTTTCCTCAATTGCCAGCGGAGTAATGGCCTCTTCTGGAATAATTTCTAAAGACCTTTGCGGCTCGGAAGTATTCGTTTTTTCGTGGTTAATACCTAACGGGACCTCTGGTTCCGGGATTATCTCATCTTCCTGAAACTTTTCTGAAGAATTTAGTTGGATAGAAGAGATTTCGACTTTCTCCGGCTCTTCGACTTTTTGCATTTCCTGACGAATGGCGTCTTTACTTACTTTTTTATCAGCCATCTGTTTTATTTCTACTAATAATTCAATCTCTATATCCGTATATATTCTGGCTCCTTGTTTTGTTCGTTGGATATCAAGTAAATCTTCAAAGTCTTGTTCCCATTTTCGTAATGTCCCAGGAGATATATTTATTTTTTTGGAAACCTCTTTTAAGGTATAGGTCTTCATAGAATCCATTCCTCTCTCTATTTATATAGGAAATTTTTTGTCCATTTACTAGTTATTCACCATAAGGTATATATTTTTCCTGCTGGTTGACAAAAGCTCTCAAAACAAGACTGAAAACACGAAATAACAACATTTTTTTGCATAAAAAGCGAAAAGCGTAATCCGTAAAAAAAGTGCAGATATTCAAATTGAAATACCTGCACTTCTGTTTTTTATTCAACTAATCCAAGCGTCTTCAAACCATTATAGATTCCTGAATCTGTAACATCCGTTGTTCTATGTTTGGCATATTTAAAAATATCTGGATGACCGTTACCCATCGCAAAGCTTTCGCCAACCGCTTGCAGCATTTCCTTATCGTTCATCCCATCACCAAAGGCAATCGAACTTTCTTTGGGGATGTCAAGGTAGTTTAATAACGTTTGAATTCCATATCCTTTATTAATCTTATCTCTAATTACATCATAGCAATCCGTAAGTCCTTCGACATTCACTTGTGATAAATGAATACCCGGCTCGTTTTCATAAAGAGAAACATCCTCCGTTCTCAAATTTATCATGGTTATACCCAAAATAGCAGGTTCAATATCTGGGGTATACCGTTGATTTTTATGGAAGTGAAACACCTCAATAAATTTTTGGATAAAGGGTTCTTGTAGATCAGTGAAGAGATTTTCTTTATTTGTATATAGAACGGCATCATGGTTGTGTTCCTCTGCAATTGTGAGGTAACGCTTAATCAATGCTGGCTCTAACGGTTCCTGAAAGATGTCTTCACCTTTATGTACTGCGTTTGCCCCGTTATAGCCAATAAAAGAGCGGATGTTCAATTGTGAGGCCAAATCATCGATTTCATGGAGCGGCCTTCCAGTGGCAAGAAATACTTCTATCCCTTTAGCCTGAACCTGGGCAACAGCTTCTTTTGTTGATTCTTCAATTCTATTATCAGGTGTTACAAGTGTACCATCAATATCTAGGAATAGGACCTTATACTTTGTCATCGGGGAGCTCCTTTTTTAAAAGTTATGAATAGTTTACCACTATTTGTGAAGAGATATCATCTCTTAATTACCGAATGACAAATAGGGTAAAAGGAAAAAGTAATCTAGAATCTTTTAAGTAAAATGAAGGGAGGAATATTTAATGAAAATGCCTTTTATCCTATTATTTACCATTGCTATTTTGACTTTACCAGGCAAGGTAATTGCTGCTCAGAAAATACCAATTCTTATTTATCACTCCATTGCTGAATATTCAGGTACTGGGTCAAAGGAACTTTATGTCACGCCAGAAAATTTTGAAGCACAAATGATCTACCTGAGAGATCATGGTTTTACGTTATTAACATTTGAACAATGGCGGGAAGCAGTAAATGTAAAAAAACCGATTTTTCTCACCTTTGATGATGGCTATAAAAATAATTTAAATGTGTTTACCATTTTTCAAAAGCTGCAAACAAGGGAGTTTAGGCCGAGAGGGACCATTTTTATCATTTCTGATTTTATTGGCAGGCCCAATCGTCTATCAGAACAAGAGATAAAGCGAATAACCGATTCAGGTTTAATCTCAATTCAATCACATACAGCTACCCATCCAGATTTAACGAAATCAGAGAATCTTACGTACGAACTAAAAGATTCACGCCAGAAAATTGAGAGAATTACTGGAAAGATGGTAATTGCACTCGCATACCCGTATGGAAACACAAATAAGCGAGTAGTTAGTGAAACGGAAAAGTATTATTCGTATGGACTGACCACTACCCCTGGACCATATACTCCTTCAAGTGCAGTAAAGGAACGATACTTGCTTCCTCGGACCTATGTTAAATATTCTACTACGCTTAAAGAATTCGCCAAAATAGTCGAAGTAGAACAGTAATAATGGCTTGTTTTTATGAAATATTTTGCGAAAAATTTCTAATTTAATCGGGCATGAATATCTTCTTATTAGAGGGGGGATATTGGTGTCTGGAACTATCAGTTTGTGGGAGGAACATTTATTCTGGCTTGAAATTTTACAGGATCATGCGATTTTTGTTCGGGATCATTTATCGGTGGTAGAAAGGAAGGAGATTTCTATTGCTGAAGGGTTTAATCAATCATTCCAAGGCCTGCTTAATAATCTAAAACAAATGAATCCAACCTTAAGCTACACATCAAGTGATATGGCTGCGTTTGCTAAACAAGCTTATGCTGTTTCCTACGAATATTACCGATTTGAGGGACAGATGCAGAAGTTAAGAATTAGTAATGAAATAAACTTAGATCTGTCACCTACGTATTTAAATGGCACTTTAAATGAAAATCAAGAATATTTACGGCTCTTATCCTACCTTGTCAATGGACAGCAGCCAGTTCGGCTGAGATTGGATCAACTGCTAGATTTATGGCTTGAGGATCAATTGGGTCACATCATTTTATTAAGGAATTTAATTGATCCGATTGAGCTGTCTGTTGAGCGTCAATCAGATATTTATGCGCAAAGATTTCAGATGTTCATCCTGCAGAATCATCATGTAAAAGGGTTCTTGCGCTTCACGGAGCAGGGGTTCCCGCGTCAAACAGAATTGGCTTTAGATGTCGGCAAAACCGTTATCGAAATGAATCAATATATTCGATCTGTAGTTGAAAAATATAAGGGTAATAGGTTGTTAAATAAAACGACCCTTCGATTCCTTGAACACCATTTTCCCGAAACCTGTTATTTTATCAAAAAATTAGCTGAATTTGCTCCAGAACTTCAGACCGAAAGTATGCAATGTTCATTAAGAAAACCATCATTTGAATAGTACGAAAAAACTATGCAAGCTGCTGGAGGCCTTTTGCATAGTTTTTTTGTAAGTAATCAACCATAAAAACGGTAATGATATCACTTTGTAAACTGTGGGAAACTTGGGTGTAATCAAACCTCGCTATAATAGGGTTAATATACTTGAATCAAGTAGGGTGGGGTATTTTATGGAAGAAACACTGACAAAATCATATTTACAAAAATCACTAGATGAGTGGAAGGAAGATATTTCCTTAGTTTTAGCTGAAATCGCCAAAGAATATGATGAAGTGGCACAGGAATTAAAGGTGTATTCATATAAGTATGGAATTACGAAACAAGTAATTCAATCAACAGTGAATGAGGAGATTATTGAAAAAATCCGTGAAATGTATCATAAACCTTTTGAAGAAAGCTATAACCAATTAAAAGAATACATAAAAGATTTAGAGGAAAAACGAAGAGTTTTTCAAATGTTTATTCAAAAAATTGAGGAGGTAACGAAAAAGGAATCCGCTAAAATTACAACTTATTGAATCCTAGATAGTGAAAATACCCAATCGGTGTCCGATGGGTATTTTTTTTTTGCCAGTAGCAGGGAAACCTTTTAATGGCCATTCTTTCTTTGTTTGAAAACAAATGAAACGGTGTAAAAGGGCCTTGCATATATTGATTAAGAACAAAAAGTGTGAGGTGTGGAACAAATGATCACGGCCAACATTGGAAGTAAAACGTTTCGAATCCCAGACAACCTAGAAGAATATTTTCAATCATTCCGCCCAGATGTGATTGGGATGAACCAAGAATTTGATTCCCCCTTTGGTCAAAAGAAAATCATTTATGCCGACTGGACGGCCAGTGGAAGACTATATCAACCGATTGAACAAAAAATTTCTGAGGTATTTGGCCCTTTTATGGCCAATACCCATACAGAATCAAATATCACCAGTTTAATGATGACCGGTTTATATAAGCAATCTAAAAAAATTATTAAAGAACATGTTAATGCAGATCAACATGATGTGGTCATTCTGGACGGATTTGGGATGACTTCAGTCGTAAATAAACTACAGCGTATCTTAGGGCTGCGAGTTCCGGAAGTATGGAGAGACCGACTCCTGCTTTCTGATATTGAAAGACCCATCATTTTCCTGACTCATATGGAACATCATTCCAATCAGACATCGTGGCTAGAAACACTTGGTGAGGTCATAGTGATTAACCCTGATGAGGAGGGGGGAGTGGATTTAGGTCATTTAGAACATCTCCTTAATGTTTATAAGGATCGAAAATTAAAAATTGGTTCTTTCACAGCATGCTCCAATGTAACAGGGATTCAAACGCCATATCATCAGCTTGCGAAGCTGATGCACCAACACAAGGGACTTTGTTTTGTTGATTTTGCTGCCTCTGCACCATATGTCGAGATCAATATGCATCCGGAAGACCCGCTTGAGAAGCTTGATGCAGTATTTTTTTCACCGCATAAATTTTTAGGCGGACCTGGAACAAGCGGAGTATTGGTCTTCGATTCAAGGATATATAGTAATAAGGTTCCAGACCATCCTGGCGGCGGAACGGTCTTATGGACAAATCCTTGGGGAGAGCACCAGTATATCGATGAGATTGAAATGCGGGAAGATGGGGGGACCCCTGGGATTTTGCAATCAATTCGGACTGCTTTATGCTTGAATTTGAAAACGAAGATGGGGATCAATCAAATATTGAAAAGAGAGAAAGAGCAGCTTAGACTGTTATTTTCCCATTTGGAAAAGATTCCGGATGTCAAAATATTAGCTGGGCATATCAAAGATAGAATCGGAATTGTCTCATTTTATATCGAAAACATTCATTATAACTTGGTGGTTCGTCTCTTAAATGACAGGTATGGTATTCAGGTAAGAGGGGGATGTTCATGTGCAGGGACGTATGGCCATTATCTCTTAGAAATCGATCAAGCTACTTCCAAACAAATTACAGATCAAATTAATCATGGAGATATGTCTACCAAACCAGGATGGGTACGATTCTCAGTTCACCCCATCATGACAAATGATGAAATACTTATCTTTGTTCGAGCGATCAAAGAAATTACCGAAAACATAGATAATTGGAAAAACGATTACGTCTATGATCCTCTTAGTAATGATTATTTCTATATCCATCACCTGCGTGAGGATATGTCGCCATTTTTTAGATTTAAGTGATTCTTTAAAATCATAAATAAGCATTTCGGAGATGGGCCGAGGCTTAACCGTTTTATAGTCAACCACACACTTGTATAGGAATATGCTATCAGAAGGAAGGTGGGATACATGATCCATACAGTTCAGCCAGGCGAAACACTGGGATCGATTTCAGCAAACTATCGAGTGAGCCTAAGGCGCCTTTACGCCGCAAATCCGGGAATCGGGCATTTGCATGTGGGACAAAAAATACAAATTCCAGGTCTGCCGGAGCCAAGTACCATACCCTACTCAATTGAAGTATCTGTTGGTAAAAAGAGACTTACATTATACAATAATGGCCGGTTAGTGAAAATTTATCCAATTGCGGTCGGCAAGATGCTCACACAAACACCGGTAGGGGATTTTGTTATTGTCAATCGCCAGTATAATCCAGGGGGACCATTTGGGGTTTTATGGCTTTCATTATCAAAACAAGGCTATGGGATACACGGGACTAATGATCCGAGTTCGATCGGAAAATCCGTCTCTCATGGTTGTATAAGAATGTATAATCGGGATGTGCTGCAACTTGCGGAAATGGTTCCAAATGGAACCAGGGTCAGTATACGCCCATAATTTCTAAAGGCGGATTTTTTATCCTGCCTTTTTTATATAGCAGAAAATCCCACCCTTTAAAATACAAGGGTGGGAAAATTGTTTACTTATAGATTACAATTGAACCAACAGATTTATCATTTGATTCGCCATTTACACGAACTTTTAGACCGTAATGTGGGATAGCACGTCCGGCATCTGGAACAAATGCATTTTTGTAAGATCTGCTATCATCAAATAGAGATACAGCTGGTTGGCTTGGTACATTCAAAGTTTGTATACCAGGATAAGTAATATTTAATTCAGAAGTAGGATCTAAACCAAAAGCTGCATCTGCAATTTGGAAACGAGTACTTGCATTTGCAGTAGTTCCATTTGCAAGGAGCCATTTTAAGTTTAGGTCTAGATGGGAGTCAACGACACCTAGGAAGCCATCCCCAGGGTGTGTACCTGTCCAGTTATCCGTGTAGCTATTATCAACATACCAAACTACTAACCCGCCATCATAGCTCATTAAAGAACTTCCGCGTTTAATATGAGCAAGACCTTGATCTACTCCTTGATGATTTCGCCACTCAAGTAAATAGTAGTGATCAGCGTAAACATTGCCGTCGAACTTGTTGAAGCCGTTATGGGTGAAAGCTGAAGTTGTTCCTTCACCATCTTCATTCAATACATTAGTACCGTCAGCAGTAACCTTTACATTGTCAACGAAGAAACCAGTATCGTTAAATCCCCAGTCAGTAATGTAACGGAACTTCAATTGAATTTTCTTGCCGGCATAGGCAGATAAATCAAAAGTTTGTTTTGTCCAGCCGTTTGAGTCTCCTGTGAAACCAGGAAGATTCGCTGGAATGGTAGGATAAACACCTGAGACAACATTGGATGTTGTGTTCGCATTTGAAAGCGACTTCCAAGTGGATCCATTATCTTCAGAAACTTGAACGAAAGCGTAATCCCATTCCTCTTCGATCTTATAGTAAGCATCGAAGTCCAATGTAGCAGTACTCTTACCAGTTAAATCAACTGATGTTACCATATTGTTATCAGACTCATCGCCTGTCCCGCCCCAGAAAGAGAATTTGCCTTCAAACGGATCTAATAGGTGTGTTTTCTTTTGTGGTAAATTTACTCGAATTGCCTGGTTATTTTTTCCGAGAGGTGAATTTGCTTGATCAAGTAAGAACTGTGTGCCTTTTGAAGTAACATCTTCTAAATTTACCACTGTTGGATCTGTCCATTTTCCTCCAAGTGTAGCTTGAAAATATTGCTTTGCATATGGGGAGAACCCAGTTGGTTCTGTACCAGGAATTTTTCCTGCCCATGAACCGCTTGACATAATCGACCAATATTGATTTGGCTCGTCAGCACCAGAATAGGCTGTATCATATTCATCAGGAAGGCCTAAGTCATGACCATATTCGTGTGCGAATACCCCGGTAGCACCATCTTCAGGCATTACTGTATAATCATAAAATCCAGGCAATCCTGCACCAAGACCATCAGGATCATAGAAAACGGCAGATCGATGCGACCAAATTGCATTATTACCAAGTGATCCACCACCAGCTTCTTGTCCCATACCAGAGTGGATGATTTGAAGGTGATCAACTAATCCATCCGGTTCCCAAAAGTTACCGTCACCATCTAAGTCATGTGGATCTTCTAAATCATAGTCTTGTAAAGGTATACCTGCTGCAATTGCAGCTTTGTATGTGTCCCTTACCAATTGTGCGGCACCACCTGGTGTTACATTATCATGTCCTGTACCTTTATCTGCACCATAAAATGCTGCAGTTCCAGGCACTTTTAACCAGCCATACGCCTTACCATTAATCGTATAGGTACCACCAGATTGCTGTTCATAAAATTGCTTTTGAGAAATGAGGTTTTCGCCATTAGGGCCTGTTACTCCGTTTGAGCCAAAGATCATTTCTTCAAAGTGATCAATCGTATAATCCTTGTAATAGTTATCTGTTTGTTTTGGTTGAATTTTGTTGTGAGTGAAATCTGAGTACTCTACTACCAGCGTTAAAAGTTTACCTTGTTTGACGACTCCTGGTGACTTTCCTTCCTTAACATTTTGCCCATTTTTGTTGCCATTTCCTTTCATCATTCCGTTATTATATTCTTTAAACTTTTTTTGCTTTCTTGCATCACCAGCTTTTACTTTTGCCGCTATTGGGTCATCCGTTTTTACATTGTCCTCTTTACCCTTTTGTACCAAGTAATTGTGTAAAGCGGCTTGTTTCTCAGCTTGAGTTGCATTCTCAGAAATAACACCCTCCCTAATCAACAACTCGATCAGCTTGTCTTCATTTACAACTGACAAATCTAGTGAACCATGCGACTGTGAGACAGCGCTAGAACTCTTATGTAGCAATTCCCCGCTTGCAAGATTGCTGCTGTTTACATAGTTGCCAGGAAATCCTGAGAACAATGTACCAGCCATAACTGCAGTTGTTAGACCAGTTTTAAATAGTTTCTTCAAGAATAGACCCCCCTAAAAAATAAATAGTTGCAAATTAAATAATATTCTGAAAATAAATGTTGAGCAATAGGATTATTTCCTCAAATTTCTTCTTATTTCCTGAAAAACCAGTTATTTGGAGGTGGTTTTCGACAGCATTATTATTTTTTTTCAGGGATTTTATCAAATTTACTAGAATAATAATTATGGTAAATATTTTATTACATAGTTAATAACAAAATCGTTAATATGTGTTAGTTGATAGCGTTTACAAGGAAGTTGTCCAAATGACTATTATTATAGTTTCAATATAGTTTTAGAGAACAGTTTATTTAGAATTTCAAACCATTTTGTCCTCCATATTATAAATAAGTAGAAAATTTTGAAATTATGTTCGACTTAAAAAGCCCTCCTTTTTTGAGGAGAGCTAAATATTTCAGAAAATGATCTGTCTTTGCTGCGTAAACTCGTTTGTTAACATTAACTTTGTTGTCGACAAGGAGACGGACTGTCTCAAGACCGTATTTTAAAAACTTATTATCAATTTATTTTGTAATTAATTCCTGACTTTTTTCTCATACTAATCAAATAAGAAAGTCTAAGGACGGTTGTTTATATGAGGTTCAAAAATAAAAATAGTATACCTTTCTTTATTTTGTTTATTATTCATACATTCCTCATAGGATTAGCCTTTTATAAAAGTAAAAATAAAAAGGAAGTAATCATTTTTCTGGGTTCCATTATGGGATTTTCCTATTTATTCGAATTCTTTGTATTAAACTTGTTCAAGGGTTACAAATATATGCCAAATGTTTTTAAAAATAAATCGTTGGACAATTTTCTGGGAGCTTTTTTATCTCAGTCCATTTTTGTTCCTTTTACTGCCGTTTACCTAACTTTAACTAAATCAGGATTAACTAAGAAACTGCTTGGGGGAATTTACTTTTCCTTAATAGAGTTATTATTTTTGCGTCTGCGGGTATATAAGCATAATTGGTGGAGAACAGTTTATACCTTGATTTTAATCCCCATTTACTTTGTAATAAGCGATTACTGGTATTATTTGCTTTCGAAAAAAAATGAGTTCATCCGTAAGATCTCCTTCTTTTTAATGATAATGGTAACTGAAACAAACTTATTTTTACTTTTAGCGTTCCTTCGTAAATTTCGTTTTGGTTGGGGCAGATATCATGCATGGACGGAGCATTTTATAATCACACCTTTATATTCCATAACCTTTTCGCTTTTCAGCTACTTTACCTTTAAAAAAAATAATGGTTATTGGGCAAAAGTGAAGGTGGTTTTGTTTGATGCCTGTTTATATCAAATTTTTATTAGAACAAAAATATTTAAAACGAAGATTAAAGTAATAAATTATATTTTAATAAAAAGTGTTATGGTACTTGTTTATGGTACATATAGAAAGTGGATTTTTGGCGGAAATCGAAAAGATTGAATCTCATACAAAGTAAAAAAACGCCTATTTGGCGTTTGGTTTTTATAAGTTCTATCCTTGATTATTAAACGAAGGCATGATACAATGACTGGTGGTATAATATGTATATTGTTAGCAGAGTTTAAATCTCTATTATAACATTAGCATATAATATGTACATTGTCAAGGAAATGAAATCTATTCTAGGGGAAGTGGTTAGATGAGCGATAAAGAAAGAACCGACTTACGACTGGAGCAGGAGAGAGTAGGTACGGTTGTAAAGGTCATCGATCAAAAGATAAAGAGTCTGCAAAAGAATACCGGAGCTGTTCGCTCTGATGTTATCGAGATTCGCAAGAACTTCTGGGAAGATGTTACGGTCAACACGGATGAACCCGATGACATTATAGAAACTGCAGCAAGTATCAAACAACAGGCTGAACTTCTCTCAGAGCGAGAACGTACACACAGTCACTTGGATAAAAATCTAAAAACACTGACCCGATTGAAATACTCACCTTATTTTGGCCGGATTGATTTCTTAGAAGAAGGCGAGAGTCGTGTGGATCAAGTCTATTTAGGCATTGCTTCATTAATGGATGTAAACGACGAGAACTTTTTAATTTATGATTGGCGGGCACCAATTTCGAGTTTATATTATGATTACTCTCCAGGCTATGCGCAATATAAAATACCTGAAGGTACCATAGAAGGAGAAATGTCGCTAAAACGGCAATTTATTATCCGGGAATCAGATATCAAGGCAATGTTCGATACGGGTGTAACGATTGGTGACGAAATGCTTCAGGAAGTCCTCGGGAATAATGCGAGCACGCAAATGAAGAGCATTGTTGCCACCATCCAGAGGGAGCAAAACGAAATCATTCGAAATGAGCGAAGTAAAATATTAATCGTTCAGGGTGCAGCAGGGAGCGGAAAAACCTCAGCAGCATTGCAGCGCGTTGCGTATTTACTCTATCGTTATCGTGGAACCTTGAACGCCGAAAACATTATGCTTTTTTCTCCTAACCCTCTATTTAACAGCTATGTTTCGACAGTGCTGCCTGAACTTGGCGAAGAAAATATGCAACAATCTACTTTTCAAGAGTATTTAACGCAAAGATTGGGTAAGACCTTTGAGGTTGAGGATTCATTTTCGCAAATGGAGTTTCTTCTAAGCGGAAATGATGACGCTGCGTATCAAACAAGAGTGGAGGAAATTCGTTTTAAGGCCAGTCTTGAATTTAAATCGTTAATTGACCAGTACGTATCTAAGCTATCAAACCAGGGCTTAATTTTTAAGGACTTGTCCTTTAGAGGAAATAAGATTATTTCTAAAAAAGAAATAAGCGATTATTTTTATGGGTTGGAGAGTAGTTTTTCTATTCCAAACCGGATGCAGCTTGTAAAGGAATGGTTGTTAAAAGAATTAAAGCGAGCTGTTAAACGGGAACGTTCTCAAAGCTGGGTGGAGGAAGAGGTCCAATTCCTTGAAAAAGAGGATTATATGGAAGCATTTAAGAAACTTCAAGAGAAGGATCGTTTTACTGAGAATACCTTTGATGATTTTGAGCGGGAACAACGGTTGCTTGCTGAAATGGTTGTAAAAGAAAAATTCAAACCATTATTTGTAAGAGTGAAAAACTTTAAATTTATTGATTTAACACAAGTATACCTGCAATTATTTAAGGATAATGAACAATCTGTTAAAAAATACTGGCCAGAGATGTGTCAACAAACAATTGGCCAGATTCAGCATAGGGTGGTTCCTTATGAAGATGCTACCCCTCTCGTATACCTGCAGGATTTACTTGAGGGCCGGAAATCAAACACCGCGATTCGCCATATTTTTATTGATGAAGCACAGGATTATACACCGTTCCAGTTTGCCTTTATCCAGCGCCTGTTTCCTTATAGCAAAATGACTCTGCTCGGCGACTTTAACCAGGCCATCTTTTCAGGGGCAACCGGTTCGCAAACAGTTTTGACAGATCTGGATAACAATGAAAAAGAGGTTGAAACTTTTGTCCTAACCAAAACTTATCGTTCAACCAGGGAAATTGTGGAGTTTTCCAGTGCACTCATTTCAGATGGGGAAAAAATCGAGCCTTTTAATCGCAGAGGCAAAAAACCAACAGTAAGATATGTGAAAGAGGCACAATTGAATAGTGAAGTTCTTGAGAAAATTAAACAATATAAGTCAGCAGGATATCAAACAATCGCCGTAATCTGTCGGACGGAGGCAGAAAGTAAAGCTTTGTTTGAGGAACTTAAAGAAGCAATCCCGCTCCATTTAATTGAAAAGGGAACCATTTCTTATGAAAGAGGAATTAATGTGATTCCATCTTACTTAGCGAAGGGAATAGAATTTGACGCTGTCATTCTTTATGATTGTTCCCGGTATCAAAAGGAAAGTGAACAGAAATTATTTTATACCGTTTGCACCCGAGCTATGCATGCCCTCCATATATTTGCTACCGGTGAAAATAGTCCCCTCATGGCTTGTGTACCTAAGGATGTTTACGATGTTATTTAAATAAATTAAAAGCGGCAAGGGTCCATTTGGTTCCCCTGCCGCTTTTTTAGGAATTATTTTTTCCATTGCTTTTGAATTTGTTCAGTAGCAAGACGTAATATTTCATCTTCAGATGTTTCACGCTGTGCGATAACATTCGTTAAGTAGCTTTTTCCTTCAAAAGTTATTTTTACTTCAACTTGGACCATTTAAAATCACCTTTTTCTTATAGTATTATTAAATTTGTGTCAGACCGTTATGACAAGCTGGCAAATTCATAGGGGTTTTCTGTGCGATTGTTATAAAGTATTACCTCAAATCTAAGGGAGTGTTCGGGTTGTCTATAAACTTCGAAGAAATAAACAAAGAAACTATATATATTGCTCTAGAGATCATAAATTCAAATCCGCAATATAATGAGATGGAAAATAGGGAAAAAGCTAGGTCACTTACGGATATGGAAAACGAATTTTTGAACCCAAATACAACTAGTGAATTTATTAAGCTTGACGATACGTATATTGGGGTTATTGATTATATGCTGGTAAATCTGAAAGATTCTTTTCCTTGGCTGGGATTGTTAATAATTCATAAAGATTATCAAGGATTTGGCTTCGGTAAACAGGCATATGAAAAATTCGAGAATGAGATGCGAAATCGGGGGTTGGACAACATTAGAATTGGCATATTGCAAGAAAACACAAAAGCGCAGTGCTTTTGGAAATCTTTAGGATTTGTTTATTATATAACGTCTAAGGCTCAAAATGGAAGTGCAATATTATGTTATCAAAAACAAATATAAAATTCATCCTGCCAATAGAATGTTACACCTCGACTACCATAAATTCGTCAACAAATCGTTGCACTTCTGTTTTATCAACTTTGTTTTTTCTTATCATGGATTCGGCCATAACGATTAGTGTTCGAACCGATTGATTCCTTTTTAAATCATGTACCGAAACATCGCCATTTAATAACTGGATAGCTTTTTCTCTGTTGTCTTGATTCTTAGAAGATGTGTAAAGCAGATAGGCAATACAAGTAACCTTGTCCACAATCTTACCCCCAATCAAGTATTTATTTTTTATTAATTCGACTATAATTAAACGGATTCCTGCTAATTCCAAGATAGATTTCTGAAAAATAAAATAATAATTACTAAAGAATATTGGGCATGGACGATAGGGGGAGAATAACTAAAAAATGACAAATTACCCTCTATCCCCCGAATAATTTGTTGAATATTGCTTATAGGCCATGGTATTTTGTATAATATTGAAGGGATAAAGAAAAATGATGATAGTCAGTATTCTACCTTTCTTCCCTTAGGATGAAGGGTTTTTATTATTATATCGGGTAAAACAATGATTCTGGCTATTAGCATAACTTTTTACATAGGATTTAGGAGGAAGAAGAATGAAACAGGTCTTAATTAAGGATTTGTACAGAAATACGGAAAGTTATGTTGAACAGAAGGTTCAATTATCCGGATGGATCCGGACGATACGAGATTCCAAAACCTTTGGGTTCATTGAATTAAATGATGGAAGCTTTTTTAAAGGTGTTCAGATCGTTTTTGACGAGCAATTAGATAACTTTAAGGAAATTACCAAGCTTCCCATTAGCTCTTCGATTCGTGTAGAGGGTGACTTTGTTTATACACCTCAAGCAAAGCAGCCCTTTGAAATTAAGGCGACGGAAATTTCTATTGAAGGGACATCTAATATAGATTATCCGCTGCAGAAAAAAAGGCATTCCTTTGAATATTTAAGAACCATCGCGCATTTACGTCCAAGAACAAATACTTTCAATGCTGTTTTCCGTGTAAGATCGTTAGCATCTTATGCGATTCATAAATTTTTCCAGGACAAAGGATTTGTATATGTTCATTCACCAATTATCACGGGCAGTGATACGGAGGGTGCTGGCGAAATGTTCCGTGTCACCACTATGGATATGGATAATCTTCCAAAAACTAAAGATGGCAAAACTGATGTAACAAAGGATTTCTTTAATAAAGAAACTAATCTTACCGTGAGTGGTCAGCTTTCTGCCGAAGCGTTTGCATTGGCCTTTAGAAATGTGTATACATTTGGTCCAACCTTTAGAGCGGAAAACTCAAATACGGCAAGACATGCGGCTGAGTTTTGGATGATTGAACCTGAGCTTGCTTTTGCCGAGTTACCGGATATCATGGATTTAGCGGAAGAAATGGTGAAGTATGTCATTGGTTATGTATTGGAACAAGCTCCAGAAGAAATGAACTTTTTTAACAGCTTTGTAGAAAAAGGATTGTTAGATCGTTTGAATCTGGCTCATTCAGCAAACTTTGGACGGGTAACGTATACAGAAGCAATTGAGTTATTGAAGAATTCAAGTGAAACCTTTGCTTATCCGGTTGAATGGGGACTTGATCTGCAAACGGAACATGAACGCTATCTGTGTGAAAAAGTCTTTAAACGCCCAGTGTTTGTTACAGATTATCCAAAAGAGATCAAAGCATTCTATATGCGTCTAAATGAAGATAACAAAACCGTAGCTGCAACAGATTTACTAGTACCGGGAATCGGCGAATTAATCGGTGGAAGTCAGCGTGAAGAACGTGAGGATATCCTAGCCGGAAAAATCAAAGAGCTTGGGATGAGTGAGGAAGACTATTGGTGGTATCTGGAATTAAGGAAATATGGTGGAACAAAACACTCAGGTTATGGCCTAGGTTTTGAAAGATTAATCATGTACTTAACGGGTATGGCTAATATTAGGGACGTTATTCCATTCCCACGAACAACTGGTAATGCTGAATTTTAATGATAGAAAAAAGAAGATTCATTTCACGAAATGGATCTTCTTTTTGTTATTCATATTCAGTTTATGAATCTTCTTGCAGTTCTTCTTCAAAATAAAATGTACTGGGATGTTCTTTAACGATATACGAGTATCTTTTCATATTTTTCACATATTGCCATTTAGAAATGGTGACAACCTCACCTGTTTCTATGATATTTACGGTTTGACCATCATTGAAACGGTTATTCGAACTTTTCATTTCAACACCCCTTCACCTTAAGTATATCACAAAAATGCCACTTATGCCTGGTTACATATAGGATATGGAAATAACAATAAGAATAACCGGAGCCGTTCTCCTTTCCATTATAAGTTAACTATGGTATGCTTAATAAAAGCGAGGTGTCATTTTTGACCAATTATAAAGCAAAAAGAAGTAACCTCAAGGAGTTATTATCAAAAAGTGGTATGACTCTAGATAATTTAGAAAGTAATACAAACATTCCAAGGAGCCAGCTAGATAACTACATATCTAAAAAGGTAATGACTCTAAATTCGGCAATGACCATTTCAAAAGAATTAAATTGTCAAATTGAGGATTTGTATGTCTGGGAATCAGAAAAGTAATAAAACGTTTTGATTTATAAAAGCAGCAACCAAAAAAACAGACTCTATGCAGAGTCTGTTTTTTTTCGGTTAATTATACTTCTAAATCACATTTTTCTAAAGGGATAACCTTAGTCTTTTTAGTGAATTTGTAACCAAGCCATAAGATAAAGAATAATGGCAAGCCGATATAGGATACTAATACACTGCTCCAATCAATATGGTCGCCCATAAAAGCAGAGTAGTTTTGTCCTAGAACAACAAAAGCACAAACGGCAAAGGCAAAAATAGGACCGAACGGAAAGAATCTTGATTTATAAGGCAACAGGTTTAGATCTTTTCCTTGAGCAACAAATGCCCTGCGAAAACGATAATGACAGATGGCAATCCCAAGCCAAGCAATAAACCCTGACATACCGGATGCGTTTAATAGCCATACATAAACGGTACCATCTCCAAAGAAAGAGGCCAAAAATGCAAGTGTTCCTACTAACGTTGTCGCGATTAAAGCATTAACCGGAACGCCATTTTTATTAAGTTTACCTAAGAATTTAGGCGCTTTACCTTGTCTTGCTAAATCCCATAGCATCCGTGTTGATGCATACATTCCTGAGTTACCTGCTGATAAAACAGCTGTTAAGATTACCGCATTCATTACAGAAGCAGCGAATGCAATACCTGCTTTTTGGAAAACAAGCGTGAATGGGCTGACAGATACTTCACCACTAGCCAAGTTTCCATTTGTATAGGGAATAAGAAGACCAATAACCAAAATAGCTAAAACATAAAATAAGAGGATCCGCCAAAATACAGATTTAACAGCACGTGGTATTGATTTACTAGGATCGTCGGTTTCACCCGCAGCAACACCTAGTAGCTCAGTCCCTTGGAAAGAGAAACCTGCTGCCATAAAGATCCCTAGCATAGCCATAAAACCGCCGTGGAATGGAGCATCTCCGACTGAAAAGTTCTTAAAGCCAATTGCATGATCGCCCATGATACCGAAAATCATCAAAGTGCCGGTGATGATAAAAATAATAACCGTAACTACTTTAACAAGAGAGAACCAATACTCTGCTTCGCCAAATCCTTTTACAGAAAGATAGTTTAATAGGAACATAATGACTAAGAAAATGGCACTCCAGACAAATGAAGGTGTATGGGGAAACCAAAATTTCATAATCATGGTGACAGCGGCTAATTCTGCGGCAATGGTGATTGCCCAGTTATACCAATAATTCCAACCAAGGGCAAAGCCAAGGGATGGGTCTACAAATTTTGTAGCGTATGTGCTAAAACTACCGGCAACGGGCATGTAGGCGCCCATTTCCGCTAAGCTTTGCATTAGGAAGTAAACCATAACTCCGATGACAAGATAGGAAAGAATAGCCCCACCCGGTCCGGCAGAGTGTATCGCACCGCCGCTGGCAAGGAATAAGCCGGTTCCAATTGTACCTCCGAGAGAAATCATCGTTAAATGACGAGATTTTAGACTTCGTTTTAATTCGTTTGAATCCTTTTTAGATGTATGTCTTCCTGTATTAATTTCTTCTAATGGTCTTGCTGTTTGTCCTTGCATAATAAAACTCCTTTTCTTTTTTATATAGTGCTGCTAACATTACGCAGGTACCTGAAAGGTCAGCCTGCAATCACTAGTTCGAGAAGGAGTTTTGGAATAAAAAATGCCATCGAAGTAGAATCGATGGCATTGTGTATACCCCGCATCATACCTTCCGAAAGATAGCTCAACACGTTTGCTTGGTAGGTTCAAACGTGACAGTTCTGTTCCTATTCGAAAACAGACCCAGCATACTTTTTAAGAGAACAAAGCACACTTCGGCAGCTTTTCCTTTCAAACGGAGTCATAGATGTCTCTGCATCTCATCCGTTTTACTTATAAAAACCGCGACCTCTACCTCACCGGTTTTGATGAGGATTTTACTATTCAATTAATATACTACTAAAGTATCATTAATATCTTTAAACTGTCAATGAGTTCATTTAAAATTAGTAAAATCAAAATAGACAGATTATTTTTTCTATTGGAAAAAAACTATTAAGTTTACTTTGATTTAGAGAATCAGTATCATTTAAAAAAAAGAAAAAATTGGGAAGCAGGAGGATTTGCCATGCAGATTATTGGAGTAATTGCCGGTTCCCTCATCGTAGTGGTGGCATTCAACCTTTTTTTAATTCCTCACGCTGTTTTAAGCAGCGGATTAAGTGGAATATCCATGATATTAGGGATGATTACCCCATTAAATACCGGTTTGGCAAACTTTTTATTGAATTTACCACTCATCATTATTGGTTATAAGATGCTTGGGAAAAAATTCATCATGAATACGATCGTATCCGTGGTTATCATTTCTGTGGGTCTTTACCTAGTTCCTGTTCTTCCAATTGCGAAGGATCCTATTCTTTCATCTATTTTTGGAGGAATCTTAACAGGTCTTGGAGTAGGAATTGTCTTTCGTTCTTCGGGTTCCACTGGCGGTTTTGACATTATTGGGATGATCGTGTCGCGAAAAAAGGATTTTCCAATCGGAGTATTACTTTCGGGTATGAACGCTGTTGTCATTGTGATAAGTGGGTTTCTATTTAATTGGGACGCAGCACTTAATACATTAGTATCAATTTATTTAACCGGAAAAGTAGTCGATACTATTTATACAGACCATGCCAAATTAACGTTGATGATTATTACAGATAAGGGTCAAGAGTTGAGGGAGCATTTACTTACCAACCTCTATAGAGGTCTTACCATTATGGATGGAATTGGTGCATATTCCAATGACAAACGAAACATTTTAATAACCGTTATTACTCGTTATGAATTGAATGAAGTGAAGAATTTAATTGTTGAAGTGGACCCATGTGCTTTCGTCAATATCACAGAAACCATTGAAGTAATGGGGCTGTTTCATCGACAACATCCATCTTAAGAAGGGTAGCACTAAACTTATTAAAGGGTTCCGTTTTAGGGGGTCTACTTAATTAAAAGACTCAAGAAAAGACGTATGAATTTGCATACGTCTTTTTCTTTATTTATCTGGGTTTTTATAAAATCCTATGAACTTTGATATAGCAATTAACATCATTATTAGGATGGACAATAATTTGCAGTTAGTTTGAGAACCAATTTTTTATGGTGAACCGTAACATAAATAGAAGCACTTGGTGTCTGGATTCGAGGGGAATTCGGACAAGGAAATACCAAAAAGATGAGTTGGTGTCCAAAGACGAGTGAAATTTGGACAAGGGAGAGCTAATAAGTCAAGATGATGTCCGAAAGTGAGTTAACTTTGGACAAGGGAAAACTAAAAAGGCAAGATGGTGTCCGAAGACGAGTGAACTTTGGACAAGGGAAAGCT
>NZ_JBALNF010000051.1:0-35753 GCF_036962465.1 Neobacillus vireti | reverse complement strand
GGAAAGCTAAAAAAGCAAGATGGTGTCCAAAGACGAGTAAACTTTGGACAAGGGCAATCCCAATAATTGAGACCTTGTCCGAACAAATACCAATCTTCGATCAAAACAAAAATTTTATAAAATTGGAATCACATGGTTTTCCAACCGCGGTATGGTTTTTCTTTGTGAACAGTACTAGCCTTTTAGCAATATCCCTATATGACATCATTCCAGAGTGATATTCTTTTACTCGAATTTAAATATAGCCATAAAAAAAACTGCACCAAAATTGTTAGTTTTGTGTTAACAATTTGGTGCGCTCAAAATCTGATACTCTTAAGGGAGATCTTCTTAGTTATTAATATATTGTTCAAATACGAATCCAAAATCCTTCACGCAATACTGTTTTTTACTGTCCTCAAGCCATTGAAAAGCTGCTTGATTAAGCATCTTGAACTGTACGACCAAATTGCTGTCTGGACTTGTGATGCGGCCTAGTGTTGTGGAAGCAACGTCAAGGCTTTGTTTCGCAAACTGTAGACTGATTTCATTTTCATGTGAAATCTCGGAAATTTTGATTAATGTTTTGTATAGGTCTTTAATTTCCTCAATATGTTTTTTGTGTACATCAATCGAGAATGGAACCGAACCAACTTTGAATTTAATTTCCACATCAAGATCGACAGTACCAGCTGTTTCAAGCATTACATCCGAAATTTGGTTTGTTACATAGCTATAGCGATGAAGCACCCGTTTTTTACTAATAGCGCTTGTACCATCAAGATGGATAAGCGCGTTATTGGTAAAACAATATTCATCCGATTTAGATTTGATTAAAAAGTAAATTTTCTCATTGTCTTCATGCATGACATAATCGTCTGCATCCACCTTATCATAATTCTCTGGTTTAATAACGGAGCCTACATCGCTCAATCCTAAAATATCGGAAGCAACTTTTCCAAACATCTTTTCAACCTCACTTTATAATTTTTTAACTAAACTATGTACGAACTAGGGGTAAAGAAAGTTTCATGTCGCAGCTCTATTTTTAAACGATGAACATTATATACCGGACAGGGAAGCATATGTACGTAATTTCATATGATATGTTAACATAAAATTCAGAAATCTGATATACTGATACAAATCAAATATTGGGGCAAATCTATGTTGATTTCCCTTGAAAATGAAAGGAAAGTGAAGAATGCGACCCATTATCTTAGGAATATTTGCCGCTTTCTTTTTTGCAATTACTTTTATCCTTAATAGATCGATGGATCTGGCCGGAGGAAGTTGGATCTGGAGTGCATCATTAAGGTATTTCTTTATGGTTCCTTTTCTAGTTCTAATTGTAATCTTGAGAAAGAACTTTAAACCGCTGTTTCTTGAAATGAAAAAGCAGCCTGGTCGTTGGTTATTATGGAGTACAGTTGGTTTTGGATTCTTCTATGCACCAATTTGCTTTTCAGCGGCTTATGCGCCCGGATGGTTAATTGCTGCAACTTGGCAGATTACCATTATTTCCGGTTCCATGCTTGCCCCGCTTTTTTATGAAACTGTAAACACAGAGAATGGGCCGGTACAATTAAGAGGGAAAATTCCTTTTAAGGGTTTAGGGATGTCTCTGATTATTTTACTAGGCATTATTCTTATGCAATTGGAACAATCGAATCACTTATCAATAATGGGGTTATCTCTAGGTGTTTTACCCGTTATTGTTGCCTCCTTTGCCTATCCATTAGGGAACCGTAAAATGATGGAGGTTTGCGGAGGCCGCCTCGATGTGTTTCAACGAGTATTAGGTATGACACTAGCAAGCCTGCCTTTTTGGATCGTATTATCAATCTATGGATTCGTCTATGAGGGCCCCCCGAGTCTGGGGCAGACTACTCAATCTGGGCTTGTTGCTATTTCCTCAGGAGTTATTGCTACGGTCCTTTTCTTTCAGGCCACTGATTTAGTAAGAGGAGACATGCAAAAGCTCGCCGCTGTAGAGGCAACCCAATCGATGGAAGTTTTGTTTGCAGTAATGGGAGAATTGCTGCTCTTAAATTCGGTGATACCTTCTTCCTTATCTTGGGGCGGTATGGCATTAGTAATGATTGGTATGGTACTTCACAGCCATTTCGCAAATAAAATGGTAAAACAAAAAATTCATAATGTCAGTGTTTAATGGGAAATCCTTATCAATCATGGTTGATAAGGATTTTTCCATTCTACTCTTCGTTTAGAATGCTTATAACAATTGGTACAGAAAATTTTGATTGCTCATTTTGACTTTTTTCCTACTTAGCTGCATATAGTTGTAACATCAACATTACTTTATGGGGTGATTACGATTAGAAATATAGGTAAGGATGATTTTGTCCAAGGTTTTGTTCCACATCATAATCATGGTTCTGTTGACTACACAGGGGTAAGTTCAGGGCATGTCCATCAATGTTTGGACGTCACATCACCGGCAATTCCAACTCAAGATGGAGGGCATATTCACTATACGGAAGGATATGTTGTCTTTGAGGATGGACACACACATCACTATCGTGCATACTCCGGCCCTGCTATACCTGTAGGGAATGGAATGCATGTACATTATTATGATTTTCATACAACTGAAGACAATGGCCATAGTCATCATGTAAAAGGTGTGGATCAACCAGCACCCGGATCTAAGTAATCAGTAAGAAAAACCAATCCTTATAGAGATTGGTTTTTTTTACGGTATTCCTTTTTAATTTCAGCAATTGCAAGTTGAACTAAATAAAAACGCGTTCTAAAACTAGAGGATGTAAAGCATTTGTTCGATCCACAAAAATAAATCCATCATACCGTTGGCCCATGTTTGAAGGTACATAATTTCCAAATTGTTCGTATTCTGGATGATACACTACACCAATAGCTCTATGACCAATAGTTGCTGAAAATTCTTTGCGGTTTTGTTCGTTAAAAATAAGAAACTTATTCATCGCTCCAGACTGATGCATGACATATTCCCAGCTGCCGATCTGGGCAGGCGGAACATTCATTACTTCCAAATTAACTCCCCATTCGGTTGAAGCAATTACAGTGCCTGTATAGGTCCCGAATCCGACGATAAACACCTCATCTTCTCCATATTGCTCGCGGAGAAGCTGTCCGACGTTTACCATTCCTTCATCCTTCATATCAGTGGCTCGTGCATCCCCAACATGGGTATTATGTTCCCATATAATGACCTTTGCATCGTTGCCATAAAATTTAACAATGGATTCTAAAGCATCTACCATGTGCCGATCACGAATATTCCATGATTCATCATCACTTTTCACCATTGTTCGGTAGTATTCTTCTGCATGCGCTGTCACAAGGGCATTTACTTCCATATTGAGACTGTTTTCCTGGTTATCATCAAATTTCCACTTATTTCTTTGAATGGCAGAAAGGAGGTCAAGGGCCTCTTTTAAACAGTCTTCTGATAAATATCCGGCAGACACTGCATAGGATTCGTTATTTCGGTTATGAGGCTCAAAACAAGCAAATGCTTTTTTTGCTATCTCAAGTTCAGGAGAATTAATTTTATCCAAATAACCAACAATCTCATCTAGGCTCTCCCATAGACTGTATACATCCAGTCCGTAAAAACCAACTTTTTCTGTTCGATTAGTTCTTAAATTAAACTGCTTTAACCACTCCATTAATTCCATTATTTCTTGATTGGCCCACATCCATGTGGGCCATCGATTAAAATCCTCTAGTACTTCGCGGGCCTCCTGTTTAGAGGAGGAAAAGCCTTTAATATATCGATTAATGGATTGGCAGGCAGGCCAATCACCTTCCACTGCCATAAAGGAAAAACCTTTCTCTTGGATTAATCGCTTAGTTATTTCTGCACGAATTGTATAAAACTCTGAAGTACCATGTGATGATTCTCCAAGCAGGACGAATTTAGAATCACCAATCGCTTCAATTAACGAATCTAGGTCGTCAATAGTATGAAATGGCGTTGCATATTTTTTTAGGGATTCTATCATTTGTTCGTTCCTTTCCTTTTTAAGTCTGGTTGTTCTATTTAGATAAGGTTCCCGTCTTACTTTGATGCTAATCCGGAGTGAAATTACCAAAAATTCACATATACGTCACAAGTTTTCTATCTATTTCGTTAATTGCATGGTATACTATAAGTGTAAAAGATAATTAACAACTTAGGAGACTCAACCATACGTGTTCGTTCCGTTATGTGAACGAGTAGTAGTAAGGTTATCCCGATTAAATCATTTGGTAGGGTGGAGCGATACAAGGTGTATAAGGGAGGCATAAATCCAAAATAAACACCTTTCATAGTTGATTTTTAGGATTTAATAAGATCACTATCAAAGGAAGAAGTTAAGGATTTATAGGTTAGTACTTCGTTAAGAAAAATTTTTTAACAAGGTATTTATAACTGAAACCAAACCAAAAGATGTATTGCCAACAAGCTCGATCCAAATGGGGAATAAAGAGTCTAAAGAGTTATCAAAACCGAAATGGATTTGTTTCTTTTAGGAATTTGAATTCCATTAAACGCATGTGAATTAATTCCTTCAACGGAACAAACACCCATCGGCTGAGTTTTTAAATTTTCCTCTAGCTTAAAAAACTAAATGGAAATAAGTATTTAAAAATCATTGGCTGGTGTAATGGTTGGGTCTCCTAAGCTGTTAATCATAAAAATGAGTTACTTCCTTACGGGGTAGCTTTTTTTTTGTTACACAGGTTCAAAAAGATTTTAAGTATAATTGGTAAAAATTCTGGGAAAATAATCCCTGTAAGGGAGTTGATATAGTATGAATAAGAAAAAAGATCCAAACATAGCCCCAGGGATGGATGACCAAGAAGAACTAGATGCAAGTGCAACTGATAAGGAAGTAGCAGATGGGGAATACACGAGTGTGACCACCCTCTCCTACGATGAAGTTGACCCAAGTTGAATGGATTACTGCCTTGATAGAAGGCAGTTTCTTTTTGTTTAAGCAGTGTTAAAGGATGTAGTTGATTTTTAGCACGTTGATTGGAGTGAAGCCTCCTGGAGCGGAAATCAACATTCAAAATTAATACAGCCTAAAGGAAAAGTAAGCATTTAAATATAAATAGCAGTTAAAATTCATTATACTATTGGTAAGAGACTGTATTGAAAGGGGAAAGTTAATGTCAGGTACACAAGAACTTAGTTTAATTGACCAGCAAGAAGCGATTTTAGCTAAGATTGAACACAAAGGTTTGTCCAAGAAAAAAATCTTCCAACGAATTCTATTAATCACGCTTGGGGCAATTCTAATGGGTGTAGGACTGGAAATTTTTCTTGTCCCCAATAAGGTAATTGATGGAGGGATTACAGGAATTTCTATCATGTTGTCTTATATGACAGGCTGGAAACTAGGAATTTTCCTCTTTCTATTTAATATTCCCTTTATCTTTTTAGGCTATAAACAAATTGGAAAGACCTTCGCTTTATCCACTCTTTATGGAATTGTTATTCTTTCTATTACAACCACCATACTTCATCCAGTTCCAGCTTTTACACAAGATATACTGCTTGCGACTGTTTTTGGGGGCATCTTGCTCGGTGCTGGCGTAGGTTTGGTCATTCGTTATGGAGGTTCATTAGATGGAACCGAAATTTTGGCCATTCTTTTCAACAATAAACTTCCGTTTTCTGTTGGGGAAATTATCATGTTTTTTAATTTATTCATCTTAGGGAGCGCCGGATTTGTTTTTTCGTGGGATCGGGCTATGTATTCGTTAATTGCCTATTTCGTTGCGTACAAAACGATTGATATTACCATTACAGGACTAGATGAATCAAAGTCAGTTTGGATTATAAGTGACAATGCCAGTCAAATAGGAGATGCCATCATGAACCGTTTAGGCCGTGGTGTTACTTACTTGAATGGGGAAGGAGCCTATTCTGGTGACCACAAGAAAGTGATTTTTTGTGTGATAAATCGACTAGAAGAAGCAAAATTAAAAGAAATTGTTACTGAAAATGATAACAGTGCCTTTTTAGCTGTGGCGGATATTGCAGAAGTACGGGGAGGCAGGTTTAAGAAAAGAGATATCCATTAGTAGAGACTTTAAAATTAGTGATCATGGAGATATTTGTAGCTTTTCTGATTTTATTGTCGTAAATAGGGAGAACAGACGATGATTTTAAGAATGTTTTGTCGTACTATGCGCTTCCCTAGGAAATAGTTTTAGCAAAAAATGAAATATTTCCGAAAAAGATGACAGATTGGTCTGCCATCTTTTTTTGAATTTATCACAATAACTCATAAACCTCATTTAACTGATAAGCTCTTTTCTCATCCTGTACCTCTTTTGCATGGTTTATTTCGTTAGGCAATATGTGGTTTAAAAAATGAATTTCTTTTTGGGTTAAATCATTGACAAAAGAACCTTCAGATTTGTAAGCGCCTTCAATAAGTTTCTTATATATAAATCGCCCCTCAGTATGATCGTCCGTGTAATTGGATAATATCTCTTTTAAATATCCCAAAGTTTTATCCATGTAATCATCCCATCCTTTCACTATATTATTTTTCTTTGAAAGGACAATAATATTCATATTCCTCATGGAAGTTTAGTTTCAATAAAAAAGACCTACTTTTTACTAAAAAGTAGGCAGTCAGTTTATTTAGTTACAGTTATAACCCGATAGCTTAGAGTATCTTGGTATTTAATAACAATATTCCCATGTTCGTTCAAAATGTGAAAAAGTTCAGGTTCAAAGTCCTTGGAGAAATTAAATTCAGGTGTTTGATTTCCATGACTTAGGGGTGGAGATTGGGCTTGAATTTCAATTTGACGGAAACCTGCAGCTTGCAAGAGGCGTACCCAGTCCTCTTCAAGCAATAAGGTATCTACCGCGTAGAAGTTCATAATCTCGGCTGCTTCCTGCTTATTCAGGGGGCGGTTAATGGTCATTTCGTTGGCAATTAAACGTCCGCCTTTTTTTAATACTCGATAAAATTCATTAAGAGCTTTTGGTTTATTCACAAAAGCTAAAACTGACTCTGATAAAATAAAGTCGAAGGTATGATCTTCAAACGGAATTTCCTCAATAGAGCCCTGTATCAAAGAAATGGGAAACTTCAGCTTGTCAAAGCGGTTTTTTGCTTTTTCTACCATGATTGGATTTATTTCCAAACCAACCACATTTGCTTTGTACTGCTGATACATGTAAGCAGCTGTTTGGCCAGTTCCACAGCCAGCATCTAATATAACGGATTGATCATTTATCTTTTCCTTTGAAAGAATGTCTTGTGTAAGAAGGATTCCGCCTGGATGTGCACCCCCAACACCGAATTTTGCTAAGAAATCAAAATAAGTTAAACTTCCCATAGATACCACCCATTATCTTTTTAGCCATTGTATGTAAAAAATGGGTAGGTGGTTCATTTTAATCCATTCTAAATATAATTACAGTTCTCAATTGTTAAATACCAGCAACACACGCATGTTTTGCTTCACATAATTTTTATCGTATCGTACAAATTAAGCAAATAGAGGGGAGAATTTTTAACTTCTATACCATGCAAAGGGGTGCTTAATATGAAAAAAATAACAAGACAACCACTTTTCAAATTGTTTACTCCTAAACCAAAAAGCAAAATGCCATTATGGGCATCACTTGTCGGACTAGGATTAAGTGCTGCAGTGTTTAGGATAACAAAAGGGAAGCGTCGAAATTTTGCACTTCCTTTTCAAAATGTAATGCAAAACTTTTCAGAAAGAGCGAACTTGCCTAGCTTAAATGTAATGGACAATGCAGCTCTTTCAGAGTTTTCTGATGAGCTAATGGAAAGTGCATTAACAAATAAACGTTAAATATTAAAAAAGTCCGCTCTTGATTCAGCGGACTTTTTTTAATATGGAGTATTAGGAACCTTCTTTGGCTGGTATTCAATCAAATCTGAAGAGTAGAGATTAATTATTAATAAATGCCCTAGTGTTTTAGCTCTAATCAGGATGGGCTCTTTGTACGTATTTTTAAAAACAAAATCAGGGCCATACCAACTAACCGTTGCATCGCGTCCAGGTGGAATGTACGGAACCTTTCTCGTATGAGAAAACCTTTGGACAATTTTAAGTCCTGCACTATCTACGGCGTTAAATAGAGTGGATGAAACCTGACAAATACCTCCGCCAATATCTTCTGAAAATTCTCCTCTCACAATCACTGGGGCCTTTAAATAACCTTTTGAAGCTGTTCTTTTTCCTACCACTTTGTTAAAAGAAAAGGTTTCCCCCGGAAAAATGACATAATTATTGATCGCCTTTGTTGCTAAATCGATATTATTGGTCCTAGTTTTGTTTCCTGGATTAAAGGACGTTACATATCGGCCAATTCGCATACTACGTATATCAGCGAGTAATTCACTGTCTACTTTCGGGTAAACAGCTAACATAGGAATTTCTAACTTTCCTGAGCGGCGGGAAAAAAAATAAGCATACAGTTGCTCCGTAAACGCTTGACGGTGGATTTGCGAACCCATCTTTTCTGCGACAATCTCACCATTTAAATCAATAGATGCATTTTCAGGCTTTATCGAGAAATGCTTGTCCAAGTTATCTAGGAATTGGCTATACTTCTTACCATCAATGATCGGCAGATCTGTATAGGGATAGGAGAAATCCTCCTGTTTAATGGTTGTCACATGGATCCCGTTTTTGGTTATCACTAAATGATCGGGAGAGGTTATGGGTTGTGATGTTAAAATAATGCCTAAAATACATGATAATATCATTAATTGCACGCCTCCTCATTATAATATAAGTAGAAATTTCCCTTTTCATGTAGAAAGGTGAAGAGAAGTTGAACATGAAATATTTATCTTTATTTCCAATTTCCTACTTTACAAATATTAGAAAGTAATCTATTATCATTATTAATAATGATAATAAAAGAAAGGAACCATTATCATGGTAAAAGAATCAACCGTTGATGTAATTTTGCATCCAGTTCGAATGAGAATCATACAGTCCTTAATAAACCAACAAATGACCGCCCAACAATTGAAAGAATTGCTTCCTGATATTCCACAAGCCTCTATGTATCGCCATTTGAAAAAATTAGTTGAGGCTGGGGTTATTCATATAATTGAAGAGATACCAAATCGAGGGACAATTGAAAAGGTATATTCTCTTCAAGACCCTGCTAACGCCACCATATCGGTAGAAAAATTAAGCAGTTTTACGAAAGATGAGCATATGAATTTATTTTTTAGGTTCATGGCTAACATCATGGGGGAATATGAGCGATATTTAAACGAGGATAATATTGATTTAGTCCGTGATGGGGTATCATTTAGGCAGACTTCTCTGTTTTTGGATGACACGGAGTTTGCTCAATTTATTAAGGAACTTTCAGAGATTTATACAAGGGTGACACAGAATAAGCCGGAAAAGGGTAGAAGGAGGAGAACTGTAGCGACCATTATAATTCCTGATCGGAAACATGAAGAACAATAGGGAGAAGCCAATGTCACATAGGGTAAATTGTCTCTTCATCACGAGACTGTTGAGCTGCAGGCTCACTTTGTCAATCCCAAAAACCATCTTTGCTTAAACATTAAATCGGACCGTCACCATGGTGGTCCGATTTTTTTAATGAAAAAAGTTGAAATTTATAGTATAGTAGCAGATGATACCAAACGAATAGAAAAATGCTAGCATAAGGCTAGCTTTTGAAACAGGAGAGTTTAGACATGAATGAAAGCGAAAGAATTCAATTAAATGTAAGAATTACAAAGGAAACTTCTGCGAAGCTGGATGAAATTGTTGAATATTATCAACAGGGACTAAAGTTAGGCCGGATTTACAAAGGTGACGTTTTAACAGATATCATTGAAAAATCGTATGAGGTCATGAATAAACAGAAAAGGTCTTTCAAACGGTATTGAGAGAAAAGGAGATCCTGAAACAGGATTTTTTTAATCCTTCCTATTTGACAACAAATCTCTGCGAATTTATTAGAATATTTAGAAAAGAAATTGAATAATTAAGTTTTGAAGGTATAATGGTACATATAACATACTAACTGGTTAGTATTGTTCGGAGGATGAATGATCAATTGGTGAGAGGGCTGGTTTAGATGAAATTAAACGGAAAAACAGCTATTGTAACCGGAGGTGGCAGTGGGATCGGCCGGGCAGCAGCACTTCGATTTGCAAAGGAAGGTGCAAAAGTCATTGTAGCAGATATCGATTCTGCAAACGGGGAAGAAACTGTTAACTACATACTTGAGCAAGAAGGGTCTTCCATTTTTGTAAAAACTGACGTAGCTGACCCCGTGCAAATTAAACAATTGGTTGATGCTGCCACTAGTACGTATGGTGATTTACACATCATGTTCAATAATGCAGGGGTCGGAAATTCCGAAGTTAGAAGTGTGGATCTGTCGGTGGAGGAATGGGATCGAGTCGTTGATATTAACTTAAAAGGTGTTTTCCTTGGCATTAAATATGCAGTACCTGCTTTAATCAAGTCAGGTGGAGGTTCCATTATTAACACCTCAAGTCTATTGGGCTTAAAAGGTCAGAAATTTGTTTCCGCTTACAATGCCTCGAAGGCTGGTGTAGTGGTCTTGACACAAAATGCTGCACTTGAATATGGAAAATATAATATCCGTGTTAATGCAATTGCACCTGGAGTAATTGATACTAAAATTATTGATAATTGGAAACAGAACGAACGGAAATGGCCGATTATTTCACGAGCCAATGCCCTTGGGAGAATTGGTACACCAGAGGAAGTCGCCAATGCGGTGTTATTCTTGGCATCCGATGAAGCATCCTTCATTACTGGAACAACGCTATCAGTTGATGGAGGAGGACTGACGTTTTAAGTTGGGGAAGAAAAAAAGAGTATGGAGGGGACATATGAGTCAAAACAAAGCTTGGTTGGCGCACTATCCTGAGAGCATAGAAAAAACGATTACACTGCCTGATATGGCGATGGGTCAGATTCTTCAAGAGACATCCGCAAAATTTCCTTCTAATTACGCCCTTTCTTTTTATGGAAGAAAAATCACCTACGAGCAGCTAAACCAAATGGCAAAGAGTTTCACGTCTTCCCTACAAAAAAATCAAGTGAAAAAAGGGGATAGGGTGGCAATTATGCTTCCTAATTGCCCGCAATATGTCATTTCCTATTATGGAATCTTGAACGCTGGAGCGATTGTTACGCAAGTAAATCCAATGTCTGTTGAAAGGGAATTGGCATACATTTTAAAAGATTCCGGCGCTGAGACCATCATCGTCCTCGATTCCTTATACCCGAGAGTTAAAAGTGTTCAGCTGGAAACAAGCTTGAAAAATATCATTGTGGTAAGTTTACAGCCGTCTGACCAAGTTTTTTCTCCAGATCGAAGTTTTGAAAGCTTTCTAGGTGAGGGTAATGGAATTGTTACTCCCATTACATTTGAACCTGAACATGATGTGGCAGTACTCCAGTATACTGGTGGAACAACCGGCCGGTCAAAAGGCGCGATGCTGACTCATCGCAACGTTTTGGCCAATATTCTCCAATGCTATGAGTTTTTTAAACACGAATTAGAAATTGGAAAGGAAAAGTGTTTAACTGTCATTCCACTCTTTCATGTATTTGGGATGAGTTCATGTATGAATCTCTCCATCTATACCGCTGCTGAATCGATCATGCTGCCACGTTTTGATTTAGAAGAGGTTCTAAATACGATTAAAAATGAACAACCGACAATGTTCCCCGGGGTTCCTACGATGTATGTGGCGATTACAAATCATCCTAGGGCAGAGGAGTATAACATCCAAAGCATTAGAACCTGTAACAGCGGCAGTGCACCAATGCCTGTTGAATTGCTGCGCAATTTTGAAAGGAAGACTGGCTCTAAAATCCTTGAGGGTTATGGTCTTTCTGAGGCATCACCCACTACGCATTGTAACCCGCCATTTGCGGAACGAAAACCTGGAAGTGTTGGGATTGGTATGCCTTCAACAGAATATAAGATTGTCGATTTAGCTACAGGGAGGGATGAGGTTCAGACCGGTGAATTAGGCGAAGTTATTATTAAAGGTCCGCAAATAATGAAAGGGTATTGGAACTTGCCAGAAGAAACGGCTCATACACTCCGTGATGGCTGGCTTTATACCGGTGATATTGCCAGAGTGGATGAAGACGGCTATTTATACATTATTGATAGAAAGAAAGATTTAATTATCGCCAGTGGCTATAATATCTATCCACGTGACATAGAAGAAGTATTATATGAACATCCAGCAGTACAGGAAGCGGTTTGTATTGGAGTCCCAGATCCATACAGAGGCGAAGATGTAAAGGCAGTAGTAGTCCTGAAAGCAGGAAAGAGAGCGACAGAGATTGAAATAATTCAATATTGCAAACAAAACATGGCTGCCTATAAGGTACCCCGAATCATTGAATTTCGGGATCAGTTACCAAAAACAGGTGTAGGGAAAATTCTTCGACGCGCTTTAAGGGAAGAAGCCATGAAGAACTAACTGATAATCCTTTAAGAACACATATTGTCGTAAAGGAGAGAACAATCTTATGGTATAATTTGAGTAACATCTAACAGAATGTGAGGACATAACGGTGAAGGGAAAAATAACGGAACAAAGCATCCGCTTATTTGAAAAGAAAGGATTCAGTGAAACATCCATTCAAGATATTGTTGATTCTCTTGGGGTAACGAAGGGGACATTTTATTATTACTTTTCAAGTAAAGAAGAATTATTAATGGATATACATCGCGGCTATATTGATGAATTACTGGTCAAATTAGAGCAGATTTTTAACGATCCATCCTTGCACTATAAAGAAAAAATTTTTGAAGTAGTGTATATGCTCCTTTCGGATATTAAATCCCGGGGTTCAGCTGCAAAAGTCTTTTATCGGGAGTTAACCAATTTGAATGATGAGCATTCCAGAGTCATTATTTCAAAGCGTGATCAGTTCCGCTTAAATATTGAGGCGTTAATAAAAGCAGGTATCGAAAACGGGGAATTTCGTCCGGAAATCAATGCTTCCATTATTACATTTGGAATCCTAGGGATTACAAATTGGAGTTATCAGTGGTTTAACCCAAATGGAAGCTGCTCAGATCGTGAGGTTGCCGAAATTTTTGTAGATATGATTTTAAAGGGTATTCAAGTGAATGGATAAAACAAAAAGGAGAGGGTACTTTTTACAATTCTCTCTTTTTTTGAAAATGATATACTAACCGGTTAGTATGAAAGAGCAAGCAGTAAGAGTCATGATTTAATCCAGTTGGATAACAAGCCCATCATAAATTTTTGTCCGCAGGAGTCAGAATCTTCAAATAGGATAGGAGGAATTTCATGCCAAGTCAAATGAATAAAGACACGATTCCAGTTCGACAAGGCGAAGAATTGGAATTGACTGTTTTGGAGAAGTTTTTGCGAGAAAATATTGATATATTACCGGGCGGAAAGCTGGATATTTTACAGTTCTCGGCTGGGCATTCCAATTTGACCTATCAGATTAAAATTGGAAATTGGGAAGCCGTTTTAAGACGCCCTCCGCTCGGACCTGTGGCCCCAAAAGCCCATGATATGGGGAGAGAATACAAAATTCTCTCTTCACTGAATCCGATTTTTCACGTTGCCCCATGTCCGCTTCTTTATTCAGAGGACCCAACAATCGTTGGGGGTCCATTTTTTATCATGGAAAGAAAAAATGGCATGGTTATAGATACTTCTTTTCCTGAAGGGGTTCAAGTGACGAGAGAGCTCTGCCGCCGTCTTTCACAGGTTATGGTCGAAAAATTAGTAGAATTACATGAAATAGACTACAAACAGACAGGTCTTGCCGAGATAAGTAAACCGAAGGGCTTTATGGAAAGGCAAGTCCATGGCTGGATTGGAAGGTATGAGCGTGCGAAAACGGATGAGATTCCTGTGGTTGAGGCATTAAAAGCATGGCTAATAAATCATATTCCTAAACAGTCAGATGCTGCGGTTATCCATTATGACTATAAATTTAATAATGCCATGTTTAACGAGGAACTAACTGAAATGGTCGGACTGTTTGATTGGGAAATGACCACTGTTGGCGACCCATTGGCAGACCTTGGTGTGGCAATGAGTTATTGGAATCAGGGAAACGACTCGGAATTATTGATTAATGGGTTAGGGAAAGCTCCTGTTACCGCTGTCCACGATGGTTTTTTTACAAGAAAGGAATTTATTGAACAATACGCCCAAAAAAGCGGCAGGGATATTACTAATTTCAATTTTTATTTAACCTTTGCCTACTTCAAACTCGCCGTAATTGGGCAGCAAATTTATTATCGTTACAAAAAGGGGCAAACCAGAGACACTCGTTTTGCAAACTTTAACCACTTTGTAAAGAACTTAATTTTGCATGCCGCACTTGTGTCGGAAGAAAAGCTTTAATGAGGGAGCGGAATAGGAATGACAAAGATTCATCTTCTGATGAAAAAAGAAGACATTAAAGAAGAAAAAATGGCAGTTGGCAATAAAATAGCTGTCGTTTTAGATGTTCTTCTGGCGACCACAACCATTGTATCTGCATTAAAGGATGGCGCAAAGGAAGTCATTCCTGTTTTGCATAGCAGTGAAGCATTAGGAGTTGCAAAAGAGTTCTCCCAGGGGGAATATGTTTTGGCCGGAGAGCTTGAGGCAAGACCAATAGATGGTTTTGTTTATCCAAGCCCGACCGTAATTGGTGAAAAAATTAATGGGAAGACATTAATATTGTCTACTACTAATGGAACCGTCGCATTGAGGAAATCAGCTCAGGCAGAAAGAGTCTATATTGGTTCGCTGCTCAACAATCCTGCAGTTGCCAATTCACTGCTGCACTATATGGATGATCACACCATCCTAATTATTTGTTCCGGTAATTCAGGTGAAACCAGTTTAGAGGATTTTTATGGCGCAGGGCATTTGATCGATTGTCTGCAAAACCAGGGGGAATTTGAACTAACAGATGCGGCTAAAACAGCACTATATTTTTACCGCGGTCAAGATGATTCCTACGAAGTATTGCTAGATTCCTATGTTGGCAGGCTGCTAGAAAAACATAACCTGCATCCTGACTTAAAGGTCGCTGCATCGATAGGAATTACCTCGATTGTACCAATTTTAACAGAGGGAAAGGTGGCGGTTGAACCAACTTTGTCTCGCAAAATCGATTAACGCTAGGTATTCTGGTTTCCAGTTAGTAAGGAAGGTTTGTCACCTGTAGTCAATATAATGGAGAGGAAGATGAAAAAATGACGCAAGAACATTTAGTAGTTGAAAAACTTGGTCCTGTCTTATCATTAACCTTAAATCGTCCAGAAAGCCTAAATGCTTTTAGCCCGGAGATGATCTTGGGAATTAAGGAAGCCCTCATTCAAGCACAAAATGACGAGGATATCCAGGTGGTTGTCTTGTCGGGAGCGGGGCGTGCTTTTAGCGCCGGCGGTGACGTCAAAACCATGGGGATGGCAAAAGGAGCTCAAGTATACGAACATATTGGAAGGCTAAATGAGTTGATTTTATTAATGAAAGAAACCGAAAAGCCCATAATTGCAGCCGTTCATGGCTTTGCAGCTGGAGCAGGTGTTAATTTAGCATTGGCGTGCGATCTTATTTTGGCAGCAGAAGGAAGTAAGTTTGCTCTAAGTTTTTCTCAAGTGGGTCTCATTTCCGATGGCGGCGGGTCTTATTTACTTCCAAGACTGATCGGCCCCCACTTAGCCAAACAATTCTTTTTTACTGCCGAGCCAATCCCGGCCGAGCGCCTTTACCAATTAGGGGCGATTAACTATCTAGTCCCACTCGAAAAACTCCAAGAAGAAACAACCAAGTTTGCTTTAAAATTGGCACATGGTCCTGGTAAAGCTTATGGAAAGCAGAAAAAATTAATTGATCAGGCGTTTACCTCCACTCTTGAAGAGATCCTCGAACAGGAGCGTTTAATTCAAACACTTATGGTGGAAACGGAAGACCACCAAGAAGGTATAGCCGCATTTAAAGAAAAAAGAAAACCAGCCTTTAAAGGAAAGTAGGAATGTATATGAGAGCAATACAATTAAGGGAATATGGTGGTCCAGAGGTTTTAAACCTCATCGATATAGAAAAACCGATTCCTCAAGGACATGAAGTCTTAATTGAAATTAAAGCAATCGGTGTCAACTATGCAGATACGGCAAGACGAGAAGGACAGTATGTAGTGAAAACACCACTTCCATTTATTCCTGGGGCAGAAATTGCCGGAGTCGTTGCAGCAGTTGGCGAACAAGTGACAAAAATAAAGCCTGGTACAAGAATTGTGACATTAATTGAATCAGGAGGTTACGCTGATTTTGCCATTGCGGACGAACGGTCGGTCATTCCTATTCCAGAACAATTAGATTTCCAAACTGCTGCAGCACTGCCTCTTCAAGGTCTTAGCGCCTATCATATTTTAAAAACAATGGGGCGTTTGGAAAAAGGGGAAAGTGTCCTCGTGCATGCCGCTGCAGGTGGTGTCGGAACAATCGCCGTGCAGCTTGCCAAATTGTTTGGGGCGGGAAAAGTCATAGCCACCGCAAGTTCAGAAGAAAAGTTAGCGTTAGCTCGTGAAATGGGAGCGGATGTTCTAATAAACTATACCGAGCCAGATTGGGAAAAGCAGGTACTTGAAGCAACAGGCGGCAAGGGAGTAAATGTTGCACTCGAAATGGTGGGAGGAGAGGTCTTTAATAAAACCGTTAAATGTCTAGCCACTTTTGGCCGCCTTGTTATTTTTGGTGCAGCAAGCGGAGAACAAAGCCGGTTCTATCCATCATCACTCATGGCGAGGAATCAATCTGTGATTGGATTTTTCCTGCCGCAAATTATGAGAAAACCAGAACTGCTTCAGCCGAGTTTAGTAGAATTATTCTCTTATCTTGGCCAAGGGAAATTAAAACTGACCATTGGCGGTGTGTTTCCGTTGGTTGAGGCGGCTAAGGTTCATACCTTATTACAATCACGAAAGACACAAGGCAAATTGATTTTAGAACCATAATGACTGCAACTAGTGTAACTTGTTGATCCACTATTTTAATTGAAACTGAAAGGGAGATCCAATCAATGAAAACAGTTGAAACCGTTACAGGACCAATCCCAGTTGAAAAACTAGGAAAAACGCTTATTCACGAACATTTTATTTTTGGCTACCCGGGATTTCAAGGAGACGTTACACTTGGTGCATTTAATGAAGAGGAGGCCTTAGAAGCTGCCATTGGTATTGCGAGACAAATGCAAAGCTATGGTGTCCAAACCGTTGTCGATCCTACCCCAAATGAGTGCGGTCGAAATCCTCTGTTTTTACGAAAAATTGCGGAAGCGACAGGCCTGCAAATTATCTGTGCGACTGGTTACTATTATGAAGGCGAGGGGGCAACTCCATACTTCAAATTTAGACAGGGATTAGGAACAGCAGAAGAGGATATCTATCAAATGTTTAAAACTGAAATTACAGAAGGCATCGCCGGGACGGGAATCAAGCCGGGGATAATTAAATTAGCCTCGAGTAAAGATGAAATCACCGAATATGAAAAAATGTTCTTCCGGGCTGCGGCACGGGTTCAACAGGAAACCGGAATAGTCATATTAACGCATACCCAAGAAGGCACGATGGGACCGGAACAGGCAAGAATGCTGATTGACCTTGGAGCAGATCCGAACAAAATCATCATTGGACATATGTGCGGAAACACAAACCCAGCCTATCATAAGGAAGTTCTCGACCAAGGGGTAAGAATCGGTTTCGACCGTTTTGGAATCCAAGTCTTAGTAGGAGCACCGCTTGATCAAGAACGGGTCGCCACGTTAATTTCCCTTTTGGAGGAGGGGTACGAGGACCAAATTTTATTAGCCCATGACAGTGTAAATATTTGGCTGGGCCGCCCGCCAGTGATGAATGAGCAAGTAATGCAAATTATGGAGAATTGGCATCCTGGTCATATTTTTGACAATATCTTGCCAGACTTACGAGAGAAAGGCATAACCGAAAAACAATTTAACAAAATGCTCAGAGAAAATGCGGAATCGCTATTTGCCGGTGCTGCAGTAAATGTAAGATAAGCAGTAAAGGAGGCTTGAACATTTCAAGTCTCTTTTTCGTTGGAAAAACTAAATTATTAATAAACTATGAACAAACTCTTAATTAAAATGTAATTATTGGGCAGGAGGTTGGATATGCAAAAATTTTCGTATAAACTAAGAAAAAAGAGTTTTATTGCTAGGGGATGAGTAACTGTGAAATTATTAGTGATTGAAGATAATAAAAGTGTCTGCTCCATGATCGAGATGTTTTTTGCAAAGGAGGGAATTGATGGCGAGTTTGTTAACGATGGATTAGAAGGGTACAATCGCTTTAAGAACGGAACATGGGACGCCCTGATTATCGATTGGATGCTTCCAGGTATGGATGGGGTTACCATCTGTAGGAAAATCCGCGAAGAGAAGTCTACTATTCCGATTATTATGTTAACTGCGAAGGATAGTGAATCTGACCAGGTACTGGGTCTGGAAATGGGTGCCGATGATTATGTCACCAAGCCGTTCAGTCCGCTAACCTTGATGGCCAGAATTAAAGCAGTAACACGCAGAGTTCAGAATCAGGAGCATAAGGAGCAAGACAATTTCATAAAGACAGATCATTTTAAGGTGAATAAAATAACGAGAGAAGTATTTGTAGACGAAACACAGGTGACAAATTTAACACCGAAAGAGTTTGATTTACTCTCTTATATGGTGGAGCACCCTCGTCAAGTCTTTTCCCGTGAACAATTACTAGAACGTGTATGGGGATATCAGTTCTACGGAGACGAACGTACAGTAGACGTTCATATTAAACGTCTGCGCAAAAAAGTGGAAACTACGTTACAGCCTTTCTTCCATACTGTTTGGGGAGTAGGATATAAATTCGATGATGCAGTTAAAGCAGATGAAGTTTAAATATTTTTATCAGCAGTTTTTTAGTCATATTAGTATTATTATCGTTGCGTTTTTATTGTTAAGTATATTATTTGCTCATTATGTCGAAAACCTGATATATGAAACGAAATCGGAAGAATTGATTTCATATGGCAAGGCAATTCTTTCCGATTTAAAAGATGCTGCACCTATAGACTCAGATGATGTGCTTAATCAATACAGCAATGTATTGGCAGCGAGGAAGATGAGTTTTAGTATGTTTGATCAGGATGGTCACCTCTATTTAGTGAATAAACATGGTCCCGCCATTAAAAATTTATCACAAAAGGAATGGGATCAAGTAACGAAAGGGAAGACATTAATTGTTCAAAGCGACTTCAAACGATTTGGGCAAGAAGGAGTCACCTTTGTTGTACTTCCATTTATAGAAAACCAAAGATTCTTCGGCGGAGTCTTGTTAACGTCGCCTATCAGCGGTTCCAGTAAGATGATTCAGCAGCTAAATAAATATTTACTTTATACTATATTCATTGCTTTTGGTGTCTCTTTTTTACAGAGTATGTTCTTATCTAGAATTCATGTTCATCGTATTAAGCGTCTTCGTGAGGCTACATCACAAGTATCTGAAGGGAATTATCATGTTAAAGTTAATTCGTCAAATTTTGATGAAATTGGTGAATTAGCTAATGATTTTAACCATATGGTGAATAAAATTAATGAATCGATGCTTGAAATCGAAAGTCTTGAAAATCGAAGGCGACAATTCATGGCGGATGTATCCCATGAAATGCGCACACCATTAACAACGATTAGCGGTGTAATTGAAGGCCTTAAAAATGATATGATTCCTGAAGAAGATAAGGAGCGGGGAATTAATTTAGTGAGTCAAGAGGCGAAAAGGCTGATTCGTCTTGTCAACGAAAACCTGGATTTTGAAAAAATACGGTCTAATCAAATTAAATTATTCAAAGAGGAAATTCAATTATTAGAAGCGCTGGAAATTATTCAAGATCAATTGAGTATGTTAGCGGAAGAGAAGAACAACCGCATTATCGTTGAGGCGGAACCTGAGATAATAGTACTCGCTGATTATGACAGGCTTATTCAAATATTAATCAATATCACAAAAAATAGTATTCAATTTACCACTGGCGGGACGATTTGGCTGCGTGGAAGAAAAGAAGCACATACCACAATTATTGAAGTAGAAGATACGGGAATTGGGATTGATTCCAAAGAAGTTGAAAACATCTGGCGTCGTTTTTATAAAGCAGATATTTCAAGAACCAGTACGCCATATGGAGAATTTGGATTAGGTCTTTCGATTGTGAAACAACTAGTACTGCTTCATAACGGTGAAATAGATGTTATGAGTGAAAAAGGAAAAGGAACGAAATTTACGATCCGTTTAAAAAATCAATAATCAAAAAGCTGTGGACTGGTCCGCAGCTTTTTGATGTTTTTAATTGATTTTTCTTAAACTCGTTAAAGTTTGTTAATAATTTGTTAAGATTTGTGAGTTAAAGTATAGACAAGGTAAGTAATTAAGTAAAGGAGATCGATGATAATGGACTTCAAAAAAAATAATGAAAATGAATTCGAAACCTATCAGTCAAGCTCATCTGAGATGAACAATCATACAAATCCACAAGAACCTTCCCTTGAAAAAATGAAGGACGAAAGCCATTCAGAGAATAGCGTGAATGCTGTAGATGCGACTTTCTCAGTAGAGCCGAATAAGACAAGAGACGATGAAGACCTTAGGGAGAGTAGAATAGCAGAAGAGATGGCTGAACCTCCTGTAGCAAAACAAACCCGTTCCAATCTTCAGCCGGAAACGAAAAAGCGTAAGGCAAAAGGATTTGTTTCGACGATTGCAGCGGGTGTTATTGGTTCAGTTCTAACCTTAGCTGTTTTACCACATACTGATTATTTGCAAAACTTTAATCAAAATGGCCAAGATCAAGAGGTTAGCAGCACTACGAGTAGTAATAATGTTAAACCCGTAACGGCGCAGCCAACAGCCGTATCGACAAATTCTGTTGCTGATACTGTAGAGAAGCTGTCCAAAGCGATCGTTGGTATTGTCAATTATCAGCAGCAGCAGCAACAGCAAATAACTGATTTTTGGGGCAATTCCGATTCAAGTTCAAATTCTTACTCAAATCCAAACTCATCACAAAGTGTTGAAACCGGCTCCGGCTCAGGGGTGATTTTTCAAAAGAATAATAATATCGCCTATATTGTGACCAATAATCATGTGGTTGAAGGGGCTTCTAAACTTGAAATTTCACTCTATGACGGCCAAAAGACAACTGCTGAAGTAGTGGGAACTGATGCGTTAACAGATTTAGCTGTCTTAAAAATTGATGCTAAATATGTTACTACTACGGCAAACTTTGGGGACTCAACCAAATTAAGACCCGGAGACACGGTTTATGCAATTGGGAATCCACTTGGAATTGATTTATCTAGAACCGTAACCCAAGGTATCGTTAGTGCTACAAACCGTTCGATTTCCGTATCAACTTCTGCAGGTAATTGGGATACAAATGTTATTCAAACAGATGCCGCGATTAATCCTGGGAACAGCGGCGGTGCGCTAATCAATACTCAAGGTCAAGTGATTGGAATTAACAGCTTGAAAATCTCCGAAACCGGGGTGGAAGGATTAGGTTTCGCAATCCCAAGTAATGATTTTATTCCTATTGTAAACCAACTAATTAAGAACGGTAAAATTGCTCGTCCCTATTTAGGTGTCGGCCTAGCTGATTTAGACCAAGTGCCTCAGATGTACTACCAAAACTTGCCACAGAATGTTACAAAAGGTGTTTTGGTCATGAATATTGACAATAATTCTGCAGCAGGGAAAGCAGGCTTCCAGCCAAAGGATATCATAGTATCCATGAATGGAACTCAGATTGCAAATTCATCAGAACTAAGGAAATATTTATATTCAAAAGTAAAAACAGGTGACACGATTAAGTTTGAAGTGTATCGCGATGGAAAATTGATCACATTAACGGCAAAACTAACAGCACAGTCGGAAGGATGACGGGCAAAGTAATGACATGGATTAAGAAAAATAAACGAATGACCACGCTTATTTTGGCGTTCATCGTTGCTGCAGGTGTCTATCTAACCTTTACCATAACCAAGGATGATACGGTGGCAAAGTTTAATGGTGAATCCATTAGCAAGGATGAACTGTATGATAAGATGGTCCAACAGTATGGTTTGGCCACTGTTGATCAAATCATTAGTGATAAAATTGTTGCAGCAGAGGCAGCTAAACAGAAAGTTACAGTTTCAAATAGTGCTGTCAATAAGGAAATTGATAATTTAAAAGAACAATATGGTGGAGACGACGCCTTTAATCAAGCGCTTGAGAGCAATAATACCACTCTTTCTGTTGTTAAAAACGATTTAAAAAATTACCTCATCTTAAAGAAACTAATGGAACCAGATATTAAAATTACTGATGAGGAAATGAAAACTTATTTTGAAGAAAACAAAGATTCATTTGCGACAGCAGAGCAAGTAAAAGCGAGCCATATTCTTGTTGCAGATGAGAAAACAGCAAAGGAAATAAAGAAAAAATTGGATAATGGAGAAGACTTTGCAGCATTAGCAAAAAAATACTCGACTGATGATGGATCAAAAGCCAATGGCGGAGAACTTGGTTACTTCGCAAAAGGAACGATGGTAACAGAGTTTGATAATGTCGCTTTTTCCTTGCCGGTAAATACCATCAGTAACCCTGTAAAGACACAATACGGGTACCACATTATTAAAGTGGAGGCTAAAAAGGCAGCACAAGCAGCAAACTATGAGGACAGCAAGGCCCAAATAAAAGAAACATTATTTGATCAAAAAGTCGATTCTCAATATCAAACATGGATAGACAGCAAGAAGAAGAGTTATGATATTGAAAATACATTGAGTAAAGAAGCATAACCCAACAACCAAGGGGTGGACAAAAGTGAATCGGGTAGGGAAACATGCAGCCAGCAGTACAGGAGATGACATTGAACTTTTGAATATGGTCTTTGAATTACCTGAGAAGGATAAGATGATCATGTGGTCAGAAGGCTATATTGACCAAGTTATCGACAAATTACCTGAGTATGCCCGTGATACGTTAGAAATTCGTAAGGAAAAATGGGAAGATACAAAAGCTTATTATGAGAAGCAGTTGAAAGAAATTGTCAAACAGGAAGAGTTTAAATTAAAAATGAAGGGCGGACGAAAGGAGTTCGCCCTTTTCGTCATGGAGCGTTATCCAGAGTTACAGTCCCTATTATTTTTAATTTATGATAATCATTTGAAGGATGATGATTTGCGTAAATTTGTATACCGCAGAAGGTTTAGCTCAAGAAAGAAATACCTTCACTGAGGTGATTTTAAACCTTCGGATAAGTCTGATAATTTGGGCTTGCAAATGCTTCTTGAACATTTTACAATGGGAGTAACTTGGATGGAAACGGAGGTGGGGAAGAGATGAAACGTTCTATTATTGCACGTCTAGAGTGGCTTAAAGCACTAACTATTTATCGTGCAATTTTTCATGAAGTAGTTTTCCAAGGGGGAAGTCTGCCCTTTTTTCGAAACTGCATACAGAAATTAGAACGATAACACATCTCTTTGCCCATTAAAGTAGGTATGTAGAAGAGGGTGCTTCGTGTGCTCTCTTTTTTCATGCCGTTGTAATGCTGCGGGAAAAAGATGCCCGTGGCTTATTTTGCGTAATAGAGATGTTCATTTTATTTTTTTAAGGAGAATGAACATGATTATTTGTAGTGTAAATCATATATCAAAATCGTACGGAGGCAATACGATATTCAAAGACTTATCCTTTGAAGTACACGAAGGGAGCCGGATTGGCTTAGTCGGCCGGAATGGCGGCGGGAAAACGACATTAATCAAGCTGATTGCAAATCAGGAACCGGTTGATGAGGGGATTATTCACTGGAAAAAGGGATTGAACATTGGCTACTTAGCTCAAATCCCTGATTATAAAAGTTTAACGGTAAGGGAAGTTCTTAAAACCGCCTTTGAACAATTAACCCAAACGGAATTTAGGCTTCAGGAAATGGAGCATGAAATGGCTCAAGAGCTCACACCTGTTGACTTACAGAGACTCATAGACCAGTTTGGTATCCTTCAGGATGAGTTTATTTTAAATGGCGGGTATGAAATGGAAGCTCAATTAGACAGGATTGCTAGTGGATTAAATATTACCCATCTGCTGGAACATACTTTTACGGCCTTAAGTGGCGGGGAGAAGACCAAGGTAGGCCTCGGGCTTAGCTTGCTGAGGAATCCTGATCTATTGCTTCTCGATGAACCGACTAATCATCTTGACCTAGAAGCAATCGAATGGCTGGGCTCCTATCTGAACGACTATAAAGGGACGATTATTCTGATCTCTCATGACCGTTATTTTTTAGATGAGGTAGTAACTAAAGTTCTGGAAATGGAAGAAGGTGAAATCCAGTTATTTCATACGAATTTTAGTGGATATGTGAAAGAAAAAGAAGAGAAGTTGTTGCGGGAATTTCAAGAATATCAGGAGCAGCAGCGGAAAATTAAAAAGATGAAAGAAGCCATCAAGCGTCTTCGTGATTGGGCGAACCGGTCTAATCCGCCAAGTGCGGCGCTTCATAAGCGAGCCACCAATATGCAGCGCGCCCTTGACCGTATTGAAAAACTAGAACGTCCCAAGATTGACGTCAAAAAAATGGCGATTGATTTTGATGCGGGAGATCGGAGTGGGAAAGATGTTATCGTTCTTGAGGGTGTTTCAAAGAGCTTTGGTACTCGGAATTTGTTTAATGAAGTGAATATGCTGGTCCAATTTAAGGAAAGAGCCGCCATCGTCGGTGATAACGGAACAGGAAAATCCACTCTGTTGAAAATGATTCTAAAGGAAGTCGAAACGGATAGAGGGACCATTAAGGTTGGAAGTAATGTAAAAATGGGTTATTTATCTCAGCATGTCTTTCAGGATTTTGCCGATGAACAAGTTATCGATGTATTTCGCTCTGAGGTAGTCGTGAATGAAGGAGAAGCCCGCCATATTTTAGCCAAGTTTTTATTTTACGGTCCAGCTGTGTTTCGTAAGGTGAATCAGTTGAGTGGGGGCGAGCGGATGCGTTTGCGGCTGGCACAATTGATGTATCAAGACATTAATTTGCTCATCTTGGATGAACCGACAAACCATCTGGATATTGATTCATGCGAAGTCCTGGAGGAAGCGCTGGAACAGTTTAATGGGACGATTTTAGCTGTATCCCATGATAGATACTTTTTAAATAAACTATTTACTAAAACCTATTGGCTCCAAAATGGCCGTCTCCACCATTTCGACGGTAATTATGATTGGGCAAAAGGGAAGTTGGCACAGAGTGTAAGCAACCCAATCGTTTCTAAGGTAGTCGTCGATAAAACCATCCCGCCAAAAGCAACAAAGGCAGAGAAGACAAAAACAGAAGAAATTGAGGGAAAAATTGAACAGATTGAAAGTGATATTTCTTACCTAAAAAAAAGGCTTGAAAAGGAAAGTGAGCTGGAATTGCTGCAGAAAATATTCCTGGAGATTGAAGTAAGGGAAAGTGAGCGCGACCAGCTTTATGCACTATTGGATGAGGTAGTGTAAGAAGCAAACCAACCTCCTCAGGAAATTTCTGAGGAGGTTTTTTGAATGGTAAACTGTACGGCTCTCTTTTTTTTTGAGAGTCTTTTCGAAGTACGAAGTTTTCCTTATAATGAGGAGTGTTCTTACTTCTGAAGGTGGTTTTGATGATGGTAAAGTTTTCTTTTAAGCAGGTCCTGTTTCTTTTACTTATTACCATAGTCGGGGTGATCTGGTCTGTTATCTATCACCAGCCGCTGGTTATAGGTTTTCTCCCAGGATATTTGGTTTTATATTTTCTTTCCTTAAAATGTAAATTTCCAATTAGAATATCAATAAAAATTAGTTTGCTAGGTGTTCATAAAACAAGAATTGTAATCATTATTTTATTGTTAGTCAGCTTTTTGCTCCCTTCCTGGTACTTAGCGGGAACGATAGAGCAAATGGTTCAGATAGCCCTGGATCTTATTAATCCACACCATTTTTTTATTTTATCATTTTTTATTAGCATGATTTTCTCCATGCTGCTTGGTACAACGATCGGGACACTAAGTGCGATTGGGGTTCCGATTTTAGGGACCGCGGCGGTACTTCATCTCCCTATTACCATTGTAGCCGGAGCATTAGTTTCCGGAGCTTTTGTGGGAGACCGGACATCACCGTTCTCCAGCGCACATCAATTACTGTCCCACACGGTCGAGGTACCTGTAAAAAGGCAGTGGAAAGCAATGTTTATTACCACCATTACTGCGATTCTAGTTTGTCTATGCTTTTATGGTGTTGTGGATATAAGTTTTGCCAGCAAGGCATCCTTACCAAGCAGTTATTTGATCTGGAATAAGCTGTCATTGGTAAAGTTTATTCCTCCTCTTATTCTAATCCTGTTTGTCCTTTTTAGGTTGAGTATCATTTATGCATTTTTATCTAGTATTCTATCAGCAGTTGTCATTTCTTTTGTCAACGGGGCTACATGGTCAAAGCTAGCTGGTGCTCTTTGGCATGGTATTGATGGTCTTGGCGGCGGTTTTATTCATATGTATCAATTGCTGCTGTTTTTAGCTCTGGCGGGCGCCTATAATGGTCTTTTGGAAGAAATGAATGTTATTCAGCCCTATTTAGACAAATGGTTGGAATCGTCACACAATTTGCTTATAGATACCTTTAAAACGATTTTTTCAACACTAATCATTACACTGATCGCTGCCAATCAGACCCTGCCGATTATTTTAACAGGGAGATCGTTTCTTCCGCATTGGTCTCATTATTATGGAAAGGAAGAGTTAGCAAGAGTGATGGGAGATTCGACTATGCTATTTCCTGGTATAGTTCCATGGAGTGTTCTTACAATCATGTGCAGCACAATCTTAGGAATTCCATTGCTAGAATATTTGCCGTATGCATTATTTTTATGGGTATTACCGATCATTACGATATTGTTATCGTTTGGGAGGGTATTATACAAATCAAAAAAACAACCTACTGCAACAGCATAAAAACAGAGTCTATCTTGGCTCTGTTTTTTCTTTTTCGAATTACTAAATATCTAGTTGAATGAAGTCCGTTTTTTTATCATATAAGTGATAATAAAGTATTTGGACAAGGAATGATGGGATGCTGAGAAAAATAACGGTAATCGGATTTGGGAGCACGATGATCAGTGTGGGAATCAATATGTTTATTCTGCCGTTCCATCTAATAAATGGTGGAATATTTGGCATCAGCTTGCTGTTAAATTATGTTTGGGGATTTAAAGTTGGGGTTATGTTTATCCTCCTGAATATTCCTATTTATCTATTTGCTTTAAAAAAAGATCCTATATATTTCTATAATGGGTTGTTTGGGGCGATTTTTTCAGGTTGTTTGATAGAATTATTACTTCCGTTAAATGGAATGATTACTCTGCCAATTATCAGCAGTGTAATCATCGGTTCGATTATGATTGGAGTAGGAGTAGGGGTGATGCTGCGTAATCATATCAGTCCAGGCGGCATGGATTTACTCGCCCTTCTACTCGCAAAATGGACAAGGGTGAATGTCGGGGTTATTATGGTTATCCTCGATGCAATGATTATTTTAACAGGTCTTTTTCTCTTGCAGGACGTGAGGCTTTTATATTCCTTATTAATCATCTCCATCATTGGGTTGCTAGCGACGATTATTACCTCCTACAGTCGGATTAAGCACGTAAACTGAAAACAAACTAAAAATGGGTATAATAGAATAAAAAGAAAATGTGTCGAGGGGGAGTATGGTGAAACTAGTAGATGATCATTTAGCAGAGGATTTAAAGATTTTATTTGTTGGTTTTAATCCAAGTATCCGCTCGAGTGAATGCGGCCATCATTACGCTAACCCAAACAACCGGTTTTGGAAAATTTTATTTGAAGCAGGGTTAACACCTAGAAAATATGAGCCTGAAGAGGATGCAAAGCTTTTAGAATCTGGTTATGGTTTTACCAATATTGTGGAGCGGCCAACCAAGGCGGCTGATGAGATTACAAGAGAAGAATATCAAAAGGGAAAAGAGATTTTGAAACAAAAAATTGTCCGATATCGGCCGAAGGTGGTTTGTTTTGTTGGGAAAGGTGTCTACCAGGAATATAGTGGACGAAAGTCTGCTCCATGGGGAAAACAAATGGAGCCGGTTGTCCCGGGAGTTATTGATTTTGTGGCTCCGTCGTCGAGCGGTTTAGTCAGAATGAAAATGGCTGAAATTGTAGACATTTACCGGCGCCTACTGCCTGAAATAAAATAAAACATCGACGGATGTGGATACCGTCGATGTGATGTAGTGGTTATTCGAATTTTTTATGATAATGAGCTAAAACAGCAAGTGGAAAGACGTATCGGTAGCTGTGATAATGAACATAAAACGCACCTGCCATTCCTTGCCCTTTGGGATACTGTGTCGTCCAATCCACTTTTTCTAGTGAATGAAGTAAATAAGTCATTCCTTTTTTGATTGCGGCTGTCGGTTTATCGGCCACGGAAATCAGGGCATCAAGAGCCCAGGAGGTATGCGTTAATGTGCTTGAGGGTAACGAGACATACGTTTTTTTACTGTCACTATGACAAGACTCTCCCCAGCCCCCATCATTATTCTGTTTTTCAAGGATCCATTTAACCGCTTTTTCTATTGATGCGTTACGAGGAGAAGTACCAACTGCCATAAGGCCTGTAATCGCAGCCCAAGTACCATAGAGATAGCAAATTCCCCATCTTCCATACCAGGAACCATCTCTTTCCTGATTCCTCAATAGCCAATGAATTCCTTTCTTTGTTGCTGTATGATCCTGTGATAAATTAGTGTAATGACCCAAAAATTCCAGGGTTCTCCCGGTTAAATCAGCACTTGACGGGTCGGCAAGAATAAATTCTGCTTTTTCAATTGGCAGAAATTGCAGCAGCTTTGAATCTATATTTCTCTCAAATGCTGCCCAGCCGCCATCATCATTCTGCATAGATAATATCCAAGTAATGCCTCGATCCCAAGCCTGAGATTCAGGCGGAATAACTCGAGAAATGGAGCGAAGTGAGGCGGTTGTATCATCGACATCCGGGTTAATCGTATTGATATCAGAAAAGCCCCACCCGCCTGGCATTGTCTTAGGATTATGAATCACCCAATCGCCAAATTGACGATGCTGCCGCTCGAGTAAATATTGATTGGCCTGTTTTACCATGGGATCCTCTGGTGAAACTCCTGCTGCTTGTAAACAAAAGCCAATTAATGAAGTATTCCACAAATTTGCAGTGGTATATTGCATGTGGGGCAGCCCGTCTATTTCACACTTCATCGATGTTATACCCTCTATCGCTTTGGTAAGTACGGGATCTGTTTTTTTATAACCTAATGATAATAATGCAAAAATCATTAAAAAAGTCGAGCTGTAATAGCTGTAAAAGGTACCATCTGGTTCAAGATGATCTAGCATATACTTTTTAGCTCGTTCTATCGCAAGTTGATGCAGCTGTTTTGGTAATCCAAGTAAACTTTCTACTCCGTCACTAATATAGGAATACAAGGAGCGATAGTCATCCGAACGGTCCCAATGATTTTCTGCGTCTCTGTTTAAGTGTAGGTCAGAAAGGTCAGGACTCTTGTCTGTTTTAATCGTAAACTGGTTATCTGCCAAAATCATGATCGGGGTTAAATTAGCCCTGCCGAACACGGAAAACGAATAAAAGTTAATTGGGAAATGAAGCGGCAGGAGAATTAGTTCAATTGGCAGAGGAGAATAGGAAGGCCAGGTGTATTGGCCGGTTAACGCAAGCATAACTTTAGTAAACATACCTGCTTGTTCTAAGCCTCCGTTAGCAAGAATGAAACGTTTTGCCGCTACTAAGCGTTTGTCATTTTTTGGATAGTATCCTGAATACAACAAACTATAATAGGCTTCCACGGTTGCTGTTAAGTTGCCGGCACCCTCATCATAAAAGAGCTTCCAGGCCCCATTTTCCTCCTGTTTGCTGATAATTCTTTTTGTAAGCCCTTGAATTAATTCTTCATCATGTAATTCCAATGTTCGTAATAAAATGATCATATAAGCATCTGTGGATATACCCGTTTCAAATGGATAGTCCCAAGAGCCGTTGGGAGATTGGTCTTTACGAAGCATCTCAATAATCCAATCCATGCCTTTCTTTGTATCAGTCATCGTACCTCACATTCCTCTCCCAAAATTTCTCATCTATCTATACATATTCTCATCTATGCAGGAGAATTCGTAAGGGAGGGAATGGACTATTTTTTTTATCAGAAATCGAGAGAGACCTCCGCTTGAAAAAATAATGGAAGAATTAAAGAAAAAAAGTAAAACGAGCGTGCCTTTTTCTTCAATCACCAAGTATGAAGAAAGCCTTTTAGAAAAAATAAGGCAAAAAACGAAAGATATGAATTTGAATAATGTCACCAGGACTAAAGCTTACCTTGAATTTTATCTCCGTTATCCGGATATTCACTGGGCTTTTCTAGGTCATATGGTTTCGCGGAATGGCGGCTGGAATATGACTGATTTAAAAGGGGAATTTCTGAATCGATTATTGGCAAGAAAGGATCGTCAATTATTCTTTCAATTTTTAGAGCGGGGTAATTGGCTGATTTTTCAAGACGTTTATCCGCAGTTTTTGCTCTATGAAGAAAGCCTGAGAAAAAAGAAGCCCCTGTTTCACTTATTTGCTCACTTAAATATCTCCACTTTTATGGGAACGATTTGGAATCATTATTGGCAAACAAATGATACCTATATCCTAACAATGGCTCTTGTAATTAATGAACAAAATTACCTTGAAAAAAGAGTAGTTCAAAATCCGCAATACCAAAAAGATGTCTTAAATAAATTTGAATTTTTGCTTCAAGATTGGTTATCGTTTAATCATATTCTGTTTCCATATGGGAACAAGATGCTGGTGGGACTAACCGTGCATCAATTTGAGTCATTACATGAGAGAATTTTACTTGGAAAGCGATTGTATCAGCTACTTTTTAAAAATAAAGAAATTCACCAAATGTCTGTAGAATGGACAAAAAGCCATCCCCATACGGGCTCTAGAAAGGATTATTGGCCAGATATTTTTAATAGTGTGAATGAAGGTACGCCGGGATTACCATATCATCTTCACTTAGAATCCTGCCAGTTAAGGCCAGGGGCAAAAAGAATCTATAGCCCTACGCTTGAGAATGCTTGGAAAAATGAAATTCATAAAGAAGCAGAACAAGGGGATTGGTTTTCAGATTGGCGGATTGTTGATTACCTAATGGAAGATGATGAATTTATTGACGGGGAGATTAAGGATGAATATTGCAAAACACTCGAACGACTCGAACTTGCAGCTCTTGCCAAAAAAGCGATTACCTTCTAAATATGAATGGGGCAGTATGGTGCTTGCCTCTTTGCTGGGGACCTATTTAGATTTATATTTTGTTGGAAAGCACTTTTATCAATATCCTTTAAGGCCATTCGCAGAAATTTTTTCAATTAATATTGCGCTTACGTTATTGGTACTGCCTATCATGACATTGATTCTTTTAAGAAGTATTTCCCAGTTAACAAACTGGGGGAAAGCAGGGGTTATCCTGTTTGTGAGCTTGCTAATGCCTGTTCTTGAAAAATTAGCGGAATTATTGGGTTTGTTTACTCACTCAGTTGATTGGAAACACCTATATTCATTTCTTGGTTATTTGCTATTTCTTACGATAGTTTGGTTATTTCATGAGTGGATGGTAAAACGAGTTCGATAAAAATACAAAAAGCCGAGACCGCAGTCTCGGCTTTCGTGATGCCGTCATTGCGGCACCAACCCCCTCCGTCCGTACAGTGGTTAAGTGTCCCGCAACAAGCGAATGTTCGGAGGGGGTACTCTTATAATACCACAGATATAGTGAAAATATTAGTTGGCAAAACTTTCTTTTCTCGATAGAAAAGTGTATGATTATAATGATTTTTACATAAAGGAGTGTTTTTTATGGCTAAAAAAGGATACATATTGATGGAAAATGGCGAAAAAATTGAATTTGATTTGTTTCCAAATGAAGCACCTGGAACGGTTGCGAACTTTGAAAAATTAGCAAATGAAGGCTTTTATGATGGAGTTATTTTTCACCGAGTCATCCCTGGTTTCGTATCACAGGGAGGGGATCCAACGGGAACAGGGATGGGTGGACCTGGCTACACCATCAACTGTGAAACAGAAGGAAATCCACATAAACATGTTCCAGGTTCCTTATCAATGGCGCATGCAGGAAGAAACACAGGTGGAAGCCAATTCTTTATCGTTCATGAATCACAGCCACATTTAAACGGTGTTCACACTGTTTTTGGACAAGTAACATCTGGTTTAGAGACAGCTCGAAAAATGAGAAATGGCGATAAAATGGTTGAAGTTAAGGTTTATGATGAAGAATAGGTAAGACAAAGGGAGCGGATTCGCTCCCTTTTTTTTATGCAATAGAAAAAGTCATTAGCAATTAGTAAAGAGAAATAAAAACGGGCACATTAACTTTAAAGCAATCAATTGGAGGGGCTTTATGAAAAAGTTAATGCTGGTGCTTATCCCATTCTTGTTATTCCCTTTTCATACGAATGCGGCCGAAAATAAAAAGGAAGCAAAAGAACTAAAAGCAGCAATTATTATTGATGATTTTGGCGGGGGGACCGGTGGTGTACGTGACTTCTTAGAAGGTGACATTCCCATTACCGCTGCCGTGATGCCGTTTACGGAAAATTCTAGGGCGCATGCAGAGTGGGCACACAAAAACGGTTTTGAGGTTATGGTTCATTTGCCAATGGAACCTAAGAGAGGCAAAAGATCATGGTTAGGTCCAAAACCCATTACGGTTGACCTTTCGAAACAAGAAGTAAGAAAGCGCGTAGAGGAAGCCATAAAAAGTGTCCCTTATGCGGTAGGTCTGAATAATCATATGGGTTCGCTAGCGGTTGAAAACGAGGAAATTGTTCGGATAATTGTAGAAGTAGCTAAGGAAAAAAACTTATTTATCATCGACAGCGGGACAAGTCCAGGCACAAAATTTCCAGAGATTGCAAAGGAACTAGGGGTTCCACTTTTAAAACGAGATGTATTTCTCGATGATATCTCTTCATCTTCTTATGTTCGAAAACAAATGGTCAGACTGGCAAAGGTAACAGAGGTAAAAGGCAATGGGATAGCAATTGGACATGTAGGTGTGACAGGGAAAGTATGTTCCATTGGTGTCTTTCAAGCTATCGATGAATTTAAAAAGAGGAATATAAAAATAGTGCCCGTATCAGAACTATTTGCGGGTGAACTGACAAAAAAACAATTTGTACCATGAAAAAGGCAGCGATAGCTGTCTTTTTTTGATAGATGGAAACCAATGGTGATTCAGAATTCTTTTCCTATACGAGCTAAACTGGTAAAATGGCACCTGACTTAATAAATAAACAAATCATTTGTTAATAAAATAGAATCATTTAGGGAGAGGGAATGGACAAAATGAAGTTAGTATCTTGGAATGTGAATGGCCTTAGGGCTTGCGTGAAAAAAGGGTTTTTAGATTATTTTCAGGAAGTAAAGGCGGATATTTTCTGCGTTCAGGAAACGAAATTGCAAGAAGGTCAAATCAGTCTCGAATTAGATGGATATTATCAATATTGGAATTACGCTGTCAAAAAGGGTTATTCCGGTACAGCTGTATTTACAAAGGTAAAACCGCTGTCGGTTAAATATGGAGTAGGAATAGAAGAAGAGGAAGAAGAGGGACGAATTCTCACTCTTGAATTTGACGATTTTTTCTTGGTTAATGTTTATGTCCCGAATTCACAAAGAGATCTAGCAAGAATTGGTTACCGCTTGGAATGGGAAGATCGTATCCTCCACCATTTGAAGGAGTTAGATAAAATAAAACCAGTTGTACTCTGCGGAGATTTAAATGTCGCCCATCAGGAGATTGATCTTCGCAATCCAAAATCCAATATCGGAAACTCGGGCTTTACGGATGAAGAACGAGGGAAAATGACAACCTTGCTTGGCTCTGGTTTTGTAGACAGCTTCCGTTATTTCTATCCACAACAGGAAGGAGCTTATACATGGTGGTCTTATATGAACAAGGTACGCGAAAGAAATATTGGCTGGCGTATAGACTACTTTATCGTGTCAGATTCCATGAAAGATTGTCTTTTAAATGCTGAAATACATTGCAATGTAATGGGGAGTGATCATTGTCCCGTCGTCCTTGAACTAAAATAAAGCTCTTTTTCGATAAGAAATTCTTATTACAGTGTATTAAAAACCTGTAATTTTCTTTAGCGAGATGCTGCCTTATAGTTAGTATATAAGGAATTTTTCGGAGGGATAATGATGGATCTCAAAAAGGATGTACAGCAGCAATTTGGAAAAAGTGCGGATGCATACGTGAACAGTTCGATTCATAAAGATGGAAAAGATTTGCAAAAGTTATTAGGAATGGCTGAAGTAACAGGAATAGAAGAACTTCTTGATGTTGCCACAGGTGGAGGCCATACGGCTAACGCATTTGCTCCGCTAGTAAAGAGGGTAACCGCAGTTGATTTAACTCAGGAGATGTTATTGGCAGCGGATAAATTCGTAAAAGCAAATGGGAATCAAAATGTTGGGTTTGTAAAGGGGGATGCTGAAGATTTACCTTTTTCAAACAATTCTTTTGATGTTGTGACATGCAGGATCGCCCCTCACCACTTTCCCGATATTAATAGGTTTACTAAGGAAGTATCCCGTGTTCTAAAACAAGGCGGGCAATTTTTATTGGACGATAATGTTGTTCCGGAAGATGATGAGTACGATCAATTTTATAATAAAATAGAAAAATGGCGGGACTACAGTCATTTTAGGGCATGGAAGAAGAGTGAGTGGATTCGTATGCTTGAGTTTGCTGGCTTCGAAATTGTTGAATGGCATCGTTTTGAAAAAATCTTTTATTTTGATTCCTGGTGTAATCGAATGAACTTACCTATCGAAGAAAAGAAAAATTTGACCCAGTATTTTATAAATGCTTCTGATAGAATCAAGGAAAAATTTAAAATTACGATCAAAGAGAGTCAAATAGTATCGTTTCAAGGAGAGGCCATCGTTCTAAAAGCAATTAAAAGATAAAAATAGAACCCTTTGCAAAAAGAGAAGTTTCTTTTGGGCAAAGGGTTTTTTAATGATAAATCATATCCCGTTTAGGGCTGTTCCAATTTCGTCAAATTCAGGTACTCTTTCATCCAGCTTTATGTCTTCTATGTTTTCTATTTGTTCTTGTTCAACGGGTTGAGTGTCTTCATCTTTTTTATAGGAGCTAACATTCACTATTACAACACTCCTCTCAAATATTTATTATATATTTTAACCAGTGTAGAGTTATTTAAAACTAATTTATTATCCAGGTTTTACACTTCTAGTTTTGAATTAAATAAAGAGATTAACTTTTTTTATAGAAAATCTTAAAAGGTAGTTGACTATCTTAAATGAAGATAGTATTATTATCAATGTCGCTTCGACGAAATGATTTGTAAGTTAAGTAACGAACAACATTCAATTAGAAGTTGACAAAACTTAAACGCTATGTTAAGATAATAAATGTCGCTAATTGATAGATTAGTAGATAATGATTGCTCTTTGAAAACTAAACAAACAAAAACGTCAACAAACAATAATATTCATTTCAAATGAAATGAAGCCAACGTAACAAAATG
>NZ_JBALNF010000050.1:12485-30721 GCF_036962465.1 Neobacillus vireti | reverse complement strand
ATACAAAACAAATATAATAAAATAATTAGAATGCTGAAGACAAAATAACAGATTTTGTCTTTTTTTTGTAAAGTTGGCAGTTTATGAAGAAATTTGATAGCTAAATAAAACATATAATCCCCTAAATAAACAACATTACTAAACAATTATTAAATTTGTAAAATTGAGAAAAGTAATCGCTCTATAAATATATGGAGGTGATTTAATTAAAAGTATATATGTTAACTTATTGTAAGTGTTTTTTAGAGAAACAAGAAAGGGAGAGAGAGATGTTTTTAATTGGGAATCATTTTAAAAAATCCGCACAATTAATGCTGGTTATCTTGTTGGTATTTACGGTGGTAATAACAGGTGTTAGTGCTGAGCAAGGAGAAAGAAGCGATTTTAAAGACACAGTAGTCAATACAGGTAGAATTGTTGAAAACATTGATAGTGGTTGGACATTCTATAGGGGTGCTCATGGTGCAGAGGAAAATTTCAGTAGCATTAATTTTAATGATAGCAATTGGCAGAAAATAAGCCTTCCTCATACCTGGAACGTAGAGGATGGCAGTGGGATCACAGAAAATTACAAAGGTGATGGATGGTACAGAAAGGAATTGAATATTCCGGCTTCCTACGAAGGTAAAAAATTATACCTGCAATTTGAAGCAGCAAACAAAGAAGCAGAAGTATTTGTAAATGGTAAGTCTGTACATACCAACATTGGTGGGTATAGTGCATTTACAGTTGATATTACAGACTATGTAAACTATGGGCAAAAAAATATTGTCGCTTTAAGAGTAAACAATGAAGTGAAAGATTCGGCACCATTACAAGGAGACTTCACTTTCTGGGGGGGAATCTACAGAAGTGTAAATCTATTAGTTACTGATAAAACTCATATTGATGTAGACGATTATGGTTCAAGTGGTGTATATGTTACCATTCCAAATAATCAATCCATTAAGAAAATTGCAGAAGCCACACTTACAGTACCATTGACGATTAGCAGTGATGATGTTGAAAGTCAATCTAAGTCTATTGAGGTAAGAGCCTTAATAAAAGATGCAGAGGGTAAAATCAGATCAAGAACAGAGTTGAAAACTGATGGAAAAAAATTGAAATCTGCAGATGTTTTAGGAGATCAAGTTGTGTTTACTGGGAAAATAAAATTAAGTAATCCGCATCTTTGGAATGGAACCAAAGATCCCTACCAATATACAGTCGAGGTTACGATATCAAGAAAAGGCGAAATCATTGACCAAGTAAATGAAAGAGTAGGATTCCGTTATTACGCCATGGATTCCGATAAAGGATTTTTCCTGAATGGTAAAAGTTATCCACTCCACGGTGTTGACCTTCACCAGGATAGAGCGGGTTATGGTAATGCAGTACCAGATTCAGTCAGAGCAGAGGATTTTGACCTTATTAAGGAAATTGGAGCGAATACATTGAGATTAGCTCACTATCAACACTCACAGTATGATTACAATAAAGCTGATGAAATGGGGTTGGTGGTTTGGGCTGAAATTCCATTGATCAACAAAATGTCACCGACGAAAGAGTTTTCTGATAATGCCGAAAAGCAATTGACTGAGCTAATCAAGCAAAACTATAACCATCCTTCCATCGTAACTTGGGGTCTTGAAAACGAATTTGGAGGAAGCGGCTCCTATATGAGTGACACTAGTCTAACTGACCAGGAGCAGTATACAAAGGCGACAGAATTGATTAATCGTTTGGCAACGAAGGCAAAAGAATTAGATCCAAACAGACCTACTACTCAAGCAATTCAGGGGAATTCATCTATTTTGGGTACTGAGGGGTACTCTAAAATTTTACAAAAATCTTTGGCCTGGAATCAAAGTGCAGGTGTGGATCTTGCCTCCTTTAATACTTATTTTGGCTGGTACTATAATAAAGCAGGTGATTTAGCTCAATATTTGGATAATTTACATGAAAAGTATCCAAATATACCACTGGGTATTTCCGAGTATGGTGGAGGTGCAAACCCTTATCAGCATCAATTGATAGATGACAACTTTATCAACAATTGGAATAAGAACCGGACAGACTCACGTGGTCCATGGCAGCCAGAGGAATATCAAAATTATCTTCATGAAAATGCATGGAACATCATTAGTCAGCGTCCTTATTTATGGGCAACTCATGTATGGAATATGTTTGACTTTGGCGTTGCTGGTAAAAATGAAGCTTCAACTCCAGGTATTAATACCAAGGGTCTCGTATCCTATGACCGACAAGTTAAGAAGGATGCATTCTATTTCTATAAAGCACAATGGAATAAAGACGACAAATTTGTTTATATCACAAGTAGAAGGTATATCGATAGAAAAGAAAGTATTACCCCGATAAAGGTTTATTCAAACTTGAAGGAAGTAACTTTAACGGTAAATGGAAAGGATTATGGGCAGGGAAGATTGCAGCAGCCAGGTGTTTTTGTTTGGGATGGTGTAGAACTAAATGAAAGCGGCAATGTAGTAATTGCTTCAGCTAAAAAAGCAGATGGCACGAATGTTGCAGATTCTGTTACTACTTGGAAGGCTGCTAAATAGTCTTCTATAAACTAATTAGCGTAAAAGCTGGCATGATGAATTTTATCATGTCAGCTTTTAATTTAAGTAGAGGCACGCGCAAAGAATCATATTCATCTTCTCCTAAATATGTTCATTTTTTAGGGATTTTTTAGGTGTAACTCCGGTGTATTTTTTGAAAATCTTAGCAAAGTAGCTTTGGTCTGTGAAATTGATTCATACCATCCAAGAGTTCGAAATGCTTCTATCTAGAAATGCCATGTCCTATGCCAGGACCAGTGTTTGTTTATGCGGAGGAATTACAGGAACAAGGAAAATTGCCGCTATCGCAGAGGCTCATGGTGTACAAATTGTACCCCACAACCCATTAAGTCCAGTTAGTACAGCTGTATGCCTACAAATTGCAGTTGCGACGGAGAACTGTGCGATTCACGTACTTCCTAATCATGAAACGATTTCGGCAACTGAAAGATATACAAGTTCTTATAGTATCCAGGGGATTGAATTCAAACAAAGTGACCTCGTTACTTGGGTCCCTAAAGCGGAAAATGGCTTTATTGTTATCCCTGATAAACCTGGAATTGGGATTGATTTAGTAGATGGGATTGAAACGAAATTTCCTTATCAAAGAAGAGTGATCAATACTAGATTAAATATAGATGGTTCGATAGTTGACCAATAGGGTCTCTTGTCAGAATCGGATTAAGGAAGAGGAAAAAGGATGTAAATCATTTTGCATTAACCATCTGTCATTTGCGGCATGAAGACATTAAGTGCATTCTTTCCAATCCAGGCAATTTCTCAGCAAAGTAATCCGTGAATCCAAATCAGGATCATCTTCCTTTGGGTGATAAATGGCAAGGAAACTTTATTTTAGTAGGACATAATTTGGTGGATAAGTAAAAGGGTGAAACACCAGTGGAAGCTGTTCACCCTTTTTCCTTTATGTTTGGACTTTTGGAGTGGCCTCTTAAAGGAAGATATCCGAATATTTGTTATCTTTGAATTTATATGTATAGAGCTATTAAAGATTTACTTCCAATTACAGGGAATTAATTAAATTAAGAGTTATTACTGTTATAATAAAACTATGAATTCAAATGACAAATGATTTGTTTTTAGGTGTTTACGCAACACAAACACAAACGTTTTTAGAAACCACTACTAAAAGTTCCGTTCTGATTTCCAGATGATATCTCACTAAAAGAGCATTCCAAGGATTAAGTGGGCCCAACTAGAATTGCCGCGTTAGTTATCAATTGGAGGAAGTAGTGGCTCCGCACTAGGTTTTGAAAAAGAAATCACTATATTTTAGAAGGAGAATTACATCATGAGCACGTTCAACTTAAAGAAAGAACCTAAAAACAAGTGGGTCAAGTGGAGCAAGCCTGGGATTTTGGTACTTGCCGGATTATTAATAGGAACAACGTTATCACACCCAATCGCTAAGAATCAAGAGATTGCTAGATTAAAAGACAAATTAAGTACTTACGAAAGCAAGGTGAGCAGTACTAAAAGGGACCTCACTGACCTTAAAAAGTCGACAAGCGATTGGACATCATGGTCTAGCGATGAACAACAACTAGCTAGGGACACTGTGCAGAAGAAACGCGCTGAGGATGCAGCCAAGAAACAAGAGGAAGCAGAAAAGAAAAAAGCGGAAGAAGAAAAGGAAGCACAAAAGAAAGCACAAGAAGAAACTGCAGCGAATGCGGAAGAAGCAAGAATGGCTCCATACATTGAGAAAATCCAAGAAACTCCTTTTATGGGATGTACATTAGAGGTTGATTATAAGAATAAAGAGTTGGATTTTACCCTACATGACAGAGATATCCTATATATTGAACCAGAACAATTTGGCGGCAAAAAGGATATGGAGGCATGGAATAAATTTGTTGAGGTTTTTGTAGGATATTCATCAAACATACCAAGTGATTATACAGTTGTGCTCAGTGATTCAAATGGAACGGGGTTACTGATTGCAAAGGATGGGAAAGTAAAACTTGATCTTTTTTCAGAGTAATGGGAGGTTTAAATACCTAAGGTGATAAAAAGAATCGTAGACCATTTCGCATACACGGAATGGTCTGTTTTCATTGTTATAAAGCCGTTTTTAAGGTTTTTATGAGGGAAATTGGTTGGTTTCAGTAGAAGAAAAATGATTTATGTTTTGCTGAATGAGGTCCGATTTATTGTCTTAAACCTACTGTTTTTCCGTATAAAATTCATTGCTGATCTTCGTGTAGGCAGAAGAATTAAATAGCGGAGAATTTCCGGCTAATGGATAAAGAGGAGAGTTAAGAAGCAGAAATAAGCGGATAAATTCCGACTAACTGCTCTAAATAAGGCAAAATCCAAAGAATTGGAGAATATAAACGGAAAAACTTCCTTTATTAATAAGGAAATATGCGTATTTCCCAAATTAAGCGGAATTTTTCCGTTTATTTTTCAAACGATCTTTAATAAAGAGACAGATTTTAAGAAAGTACAATTTGGGGATAAATATCAGGCAATATAAAGGAAAGTTCTAAATAAACATAATAGTAATGAAAAAAATAGCCGCCCAGCATCAGAGCTGCAGTTCTAGTCACCATTTTAGTTTTTAGAAAAGGTGGGATCGTTTGATGGTTTGGACTATTTTTATCTTCCTATTGATTGTGTTTATTGTGGGACCCCTTGCCTTGCTATTATGGTTACATATTTTATCAAAGAAGCCACAGCATTCGATTATCAGAGCACACCCTTATTTGGGATGGATGCGCTATTTGTTAGAGAAGATTGGACCGGAATTCAGACAATATTGGTTTGATGATGACAATAGCGGTAAACCATTTTCCCGGTCAGATTTTTTAGGGATTGTGTTTTCGGCCAAATATCGAAGTGACCTTGTAAGTTTTGGTTCGAAACGTGACTTTGATAAGCCTGGGTTTTATATTGCCAATGGGTTGTTTCCCTTATTAAATGAAGAATTAAGCGTTGACAACCAAGAAAAAGTTCACTCCATGAAATATAAGATTGATCATGAAGGATTGTTTACTCGTCACGAACAGCTGGAAAAGGATCAAACAACACGTTGGCTTTACCATGAGGAGGATACGATCATCGTTGGGAGTGATCGGAAAATTCCATGGAAACTTCGAGGGCCATTTGGTGCCTCTGCCACATCTTATGGAGCAGTCGGCGAAAACTATATCCTATCGACAGGAGAAGGGAGTCGTATGGCAGGCGGTTCATGGCTGAATACCGGGGAGGGCGGAGTGGCACCAGAGCATTTAGAAAGCGGCGTAGATGTGGTCGCTCAAATTGGCCCTGGTTTATTTGGTTTTCGCGATGATGAAGGGAATTTTTCTCTTGATGAATTTAAGTGTAAAGCCCAGGAACCGAATATAAAAGCATTTGAGCTTAAATTCGGCCAAGGAGCGAAAATCCGGGGCGGACATCTGGAGGGGTCGAAGGTTACAACGAAGGTAGCGACTATTCGTAAGGTTCCAGTCGGCCAGACCATTAATTCACCCAATCGTTTTCCATTTTTGCATAATGCACTTGAAACGCTGCAGTTTATCCAAATGCTGCAAGAGGAAGGCGGAAAACCTGTCGGAATCAAAATCGTCGTTGGACATCCATCCAGCCTGGATGAATTTTTCGAGGCCATGAATCAGCTAAAGATTTATCCGGATTTTATTACGGTTGATGGCGGAGAAGGTGGAACAGGCGCCACTTACAAATCAATGGCAGATACCATGGGGCTTCCACTATACCCTGCTTTAATGGCCGTTGTTGATAAAGCCTATCAGTTTGGTGTGCGAAATAAGCTGAGGATCTTTGCTTCAGGAAAGTTAATTTCAGCCGATAAAATTGCCATTGCCCTTGCGATTGGTGCAGATGCTGTGAATTCTGCACGAGGATTTATGATGGCTAACGGCTGTATTATGGCACTTCAATGCCATACGGGTAAATGTCCTACAGGAGTCACGACCACTGATCCAAAATATCAAGAAGCACTTGTGCCAGAGGAGAAGAAATGGCGCGTTATGAACTATATCATTAATGTGCGTCAGGGTTTATTTGCCTTAGCTGCGGCTTGTGGCATTGATAGCCCCCGTAAATTCACACGTGAACACATTGTTTTTAAAGATGTCGATGGAAAAGTAATCAGTTTATCAGAACTGTTTCCAATTCCTAATCCTACGGAGGAATGATTTAAAAGAACTTTATAGTTTAATAGAAAATGAACGGGATCAGGTTACGTTGGTGATTGGTTAAAAATTATGCCTGGCCTTGGTTTTAACAAAAGAATTAGTTGGGAAATCAAGTATTTCAATCTCAAATTTAGGAAATGTAAAAAGGCTGCTGTAAAATAAAAGAAAAAAATATATAAGAGGATAAGAAAAAGGGTGAACCACCAGCTGAAGGTGTTCACCCTTTTTCTTTATAAGGAGATATCCAACTACTTGTGATTAATTACTTATTAAATTTATATGTATAGATATTTCCATTATAAAAAGTCTCAAAATAACCAAGTATTCTTTCCTTACCATCAAATGAAACGGTAGTTATCGCTTTTGATTTCAGAAGGGCTCCCTGGTCAATTTGCAATAGTTTTTTCTGTTCAGTGGTAGGCAAAACGGCCTCCATCTCTAATTCACTGCCAAGTACAGTATAGCCTAAGGATTTCAAGTAATCATAAAAGGAATGATTTAAAGATTCTACATTGATGGCAGGCAGGACTTCCGTCGATACATAGTTATAGCTTATAGCGATGGGAGTACCATTACCGGTTCGTAATCGAACAAAATGATGAACAAAAATATTTTCTTTTAAATTTAATTTTTTTGAGATCACAGGAATCTCGTTCGATTTTATTAGTTCATAGGTAAGGAGCTTAGATCCTGGTAATAGCCCAATACTCTTCATATCTTCTGTGAAACTAGATTGACTTTCCAGTGACTTGGTAACATGCGAGGAAGATACAAAGCTGCCTTTTCCAGAAATCCGCGTGATTTGTTTTTTTTCAACAAGCCTATTTAAAGCTTTATTGATGGTCATTCTACTGTAACCAAAGAGTTCAGCTAGCTGTTCTTCGGTTTCAATCTGATCACCAACTTTTAGTTCCCCCGTATTAATCCTATTAATTAAATAATCTTCAACTATTGTATATTTTGGGGTTGTTTTCATATATTTATGACCCCTTTCTTTAAAAATTTTCTATTATGCAATAATAGTTTATTCCGTTTTGACAGGATTATGAGACTTTGTATATACATATTGAAATACATATCCATATTTTTCCGAAAGCTGAGTCATTAGATGAGGTTTTGAATGAATAATAAGGAGGAGAAATTAATTTTAAAAATATATACATATTCATATTTGTATATACATAATATACTAACAAATCCACTTTCACTAAGAAAGTTACAACTACCTTTTTCTGAATATTTTGTCATTCTTTGAATAGGTCATGAATGGTAGGAGGTGTAAATCTGTAAATAAGTATACCAGAAATGGATTTGCTAAGTTTAGTAGGAGTGATTGCTAATGAAGATGATTGATTATATCTACGATCAGCCCAATAGGCTAAAAAAAATCTTAGACTCCAGAGATGAGACTTGTATACCGTTACTACACTTTATAGAAAAGAATCAAATTAAAAGAGTGTATTTGACAGGATCTGGAACAAGCTATCATGCGGCCTTATTAATGAAAATGTATTTTGATCAATATACAGACTTCGAAACAACGGTTTCGATACCTACCTTTTTTTCGAGATATGAAATTCTGAGCAAAAATTTTAAGAAAGAAGAAACAATGCTTATAGCTATTTCTCAGTCGGGAACGTCGGTATCCTCCATAAATGCGGTGAAAAAAGGGAATCTATTGGGGATTCAGACGGTTGCACTAACCGAAGATTTAAACAGTTTCATCACGAATGAAGCAAAATTATCGATTCATTTAAATTGTGGGAAAGAGATGATTCCGATTGAAACAAGAGGATATACCTCTACTGTATTTACATCCATCCTTATGGCTGTTGAAATCGGAAAACGGATTGGGAATCTATCAGAACTTGATTATAAAGAAATAATGGAATCATTGGAAAAGGATATTAGTCAACTGCCATCTGCCATTCAACAAATTGACGAATGGTACAAGAGGAACAAATATGAATTAATGACCATGGAAAAAGGGTCGATCGCAGGCTACGGCTATAATTACGTGACAGCGATGGAAGGCTATTTAAAGATGTACGAAACCTTTCATAAACCGCTTTCTGCACACGAACTGGAAGAGCTGCTTCATGGATACGAAATGGCCTTTGACTCTAAGCAGTATATTTTTATGATCGCGTCTGAAGGAGAAGAGATCCAATCAATCGAGAAGTTTAGATCTTTCTTAGATCAGCTGACAGAGCATCAATTTGTAATTACAAATCAAACGATCAATCTTAGAAGTAAAGACTTATCCTTAGCTGCCCCTGTAAGCAAGGTGTTTAGTCCTATTCTTTTCATTTTGCCGTTTCAAATAATGGCTGCCAGGAATTGCGAATCAATTGGTTATGACACGTCGATCTATCCACATAAAACAAGAAGCTTCTCTCATATAAGATAATTTCTATCATCACCTTATGTCATTACAGATAGCCATTCATATATCTGGAAGGGGGTTTAAAGTGGCTAATTTTATCATCGCTACCCATGGTCGTCTAGCAGAAGGATTCTATGAGTCTGTCAAGTTTTTTAACAGTCAGATAGAAAATGTTCACTATATGAATGCCTATGTGGAGCATAACGATTTTGAGAAGGAATTTATCGAGAAAGTGAAAGGATTATCTGGGTCTCCACTTATTGTATTGACAGATATTCCAGGTGGCAGCGTTAATAGAATTGCTTCAAAACACATGGCTGCACTTGGCTATCAAGTGATTAGCGGGATTAATTTATCGATTTTATTGGAATTGGTGTTTAGTCCTGAAACAATAAATGAGGAAACGATTGAGAGGGTTGTAACATCGTCTAGAGAACAATTAGTGTTCATGAACAAATTGATCGAAGAATTGGAAGGGAAGGAGTTTACGGATGATTAGTTTAGTAAGAGTGGATGATCGCTTGGTTCATGGAATGGTAGCCGTTTCCTGGACGAGTGCGCTGAAGCCGGATTGTATTTTAGTGGCGAATGATGCAGCTTCAAAGGATGCTTTTATGAGTATGACGATGAAAATGGCGAAACCAGCAGGGGTTAGTTTGATTATTAAAACGATCGAAGAATCGATAGGAATATTGAACAGTGAGAAATACAAGAGTAAGAAGTTTTTTGTTGTGACGGAAAGTTTAGAAGATGCTTATAAAGTCAGTGAACAGGTTGATGGTATTAAAACCGTTAATATTGGGACAGCCGGATTAAAAAAGAAAGATAAACTAATTTCAACCTTGCCGCAAATCAAAATGACAATCGAAGATTTTGAGTATGCTAGAAAGCTGCATGAAAAAGGAATTGACGTGTTTGCTCAAGTTACTCCTTCTTTAGAAAGAATGAATTATGAGGGAATCCTTAAAGCATTTCAAACTATTTAGCTAAGAGGAGGCAAAAGGTATGGTTATTCAAGGAATTTTGATTGCCTTAATTGCTGCAGTTGTTTACATGGAAAGCCGAATAGGCGGACAGCACATGTTAGATCGGCCCATTATCATTGGTCCGCTGGTTGGTTTGGTGATGGGGGACTTTCAAATGGGTTTAATCATTGGCGGGGAACTTGAACTAGTTTGGATGGGACTGGTAGGTATTGGAACATCAACTCCTCCCGATGTGGTGGTTGGCTCTGCTTTAGCGACTGCATTAGCGATTCAAACGGGCGCCGATTATCAAACAACTCTAGCATTAGCTATTCCAATTGCTTTACTCGCTCAATTTGTTGCCATCGGGGTGGCAATCTTGAATACTACTTTTGCTCATTATGCAGATAATCAGATTGCAAAGGGTAACTGGAAAGGAATTGCCATTGGAAATTGGTCTGGTTCACTTATGTACTTTTTGTCTAAGTTTTTAATGGTGTTCATTGGATTTATGGTCGGTGGAGATGTGATTAAAGGAATCGTCAATCATATTCCTCAAGTGATTCAAGCGGGTTTAGCACAATCAGGAAATCTGCTCCCTGCTCTTGGGATTGCGATGTTAATGCAATTAAGTCTTGATAAAAAATACGCTGCCTTTCTATTCCTCGGCTTTGCGCTTGTAGCCTTTTTCAATATATCAACGATTGGAGCGGCCATATTTGGTGCGATTTGCGCTTATCTATATTATCAATTTAAGCCAAGGGAAGGGGAATTATTCTAATGGAAAATAACACGAAGAAGTTAACTAAAAAAGACTTAATGAGTGTTTACGCAAGACATTACCAGCTGCTTGGCTGTTTCAATTATGAGAGGCAAATGTCGACTGGATATGGATGGGCCATGACACCTGTTATTAAAAAATTGTATGGCGACGATGACGAAAAGCTAAAAGAAGGGTACCAACGACATTTAGAGTTTTTCAATTGTGCAACATCTACATCTCCATTTATTCTCGGAATTAGTTGCGCGATGGAGGAACAGTATGCCAATGCCGAAGAAGACGAGTTCGAGGTATCTTCCATTAATTCTGTAAAAGCGGCACTAATGGGGCCGCTTGCCGGGATTGGAGACTCCTTTTTCTGGGGGACGTTTCGAGTCATTGGTGTGGGAATCGGTGCGCCACTGGCCATTAAAGGAAGTATTTTGGGACCGTTATTATACTTTTTGATGAATGTCATCCCGAGTGAATTGGTAAGATGGTTTGGATTTAAGATTGGTTACAGGGGCGGCAGCGAATTTTTAGCGAAGATTAGTGAGAATGGAACGTTACAAAAACTAACAGAAGCAGCAAAGGTTCTGGGACTGGTGGTGATTGGGGCATTGATTGCTTCCATGGTCGTCATCAAATTACCGACTGCCATAACCATTAATCACGCTAAGATTAATGTTCAAGATACCTTAGATTCAATCATGCCTAAATTATTGCCTTTACTCGTTACGTTTGGCTGCTATAGTCTTCTGCAAAAGAGAGTCAGTGGAACCTGGATCATGTTTGGACTGATTATTCTCGGTATTCTTGGTGTTCTTTTAGGCGTTTTAAAGTAAGGGGAGGTTAAGATGAGAAGAGAAGAAATTATTGAGGGATTAAAAGACGGTTTAATTGTTTCTTGCCAAGCGGTTCCGGGTGAACCTCACTATATGGACGGAATGACGGTAAAAATGGCCGAATGTGCAGCATGGGGTGGAGCTGTTGCCATTAGAGCGAATTCACCGGACGACATCAAAAGAATAAAGGAAACGGTCGATCTACCCCTCATCGGTCTTTGGAAAATCGGCAGGAATATAAAGGATGTTTATTTAACGCCTGATCTACATGCGGCTAGGGAAATTTGGCACGCTGGTGCTGAGATTATTGCGGTACAGGCAACGAAACATAAGAGAGAGGATGGAAAGTACTCCTATGAAACCATAAAGGAAATCAAAAAAGAAATTCCTGAAGCTCTCATTTTCGCCGATATTTCAACTCCTGAAGATGCAAGGATCGCTGCTGAGTATGGAGCTGATTTTGCCGCTCCTACCTTACAAGGATATACAAAAGCGGGTTACTTCGATAGTGAAACGCTTAAGGATACACCTGACTTTTTATTATTGCGAGATATTGTGGATGCAGTAAAAGGTACAGAAACAAAGGTGATTATGGAAGGTAAGGTTTCAACTCCTGAAATCGCCATCCAATGTTTATACATGGGGGCTTATGCGGTTGTTGTTGGGAATGCCATCACTCGTCCTCATATTACAGCAAAGCGATTTGCTAGAATGTTGAAGCGATACCATGACTAATTATTTAGTCCCCTCATTATTCTTTATTTGTATCTTCGCTAGTTTTATCTATAAGAAGGTTATCACTAAAAAATATTTGTCGTTATTGATGGAATATAAACTGTATAAAAAAGAAGAAGAATATATGGAATTGTTGTCTTCTTTACCTATAAAACTATATTTTTCTACAAAAACGATCATGGTATTAAAAATTAAATATTATTTAGATACAAACCAATACGATCAAATAAAAGAGATCACCGAACAAGTAAGGAAATCGAATCTCAAAATGAGAGATTTGGTGAGTATCTACCTGTCCGTATATGCTTATTATTTAAACTTCGGGCACAGATATGATGCATTAGAAATATATCATTTCTTAATTAGTCATCTAGATGAAGAATCTAATCAAGAATTATACGGTGAATTGAATGAACTAAAGACGATTTATATTGATCATGACAGGAACTATATAAGTGTTCTGGAGAAAAAGATTGAAAAAACAAAGCTCTTACCGGAAGTTGTTATTCTTTATTTTAGACTGGCAAAGCTTTATAAATTTCTTGGAGATGTGGATCAGTCGAAACTATTCCTTCAAAGAGCAAAGAATTTTTCTAAATCACAAGAACAAATTAAACAATTGGATAGATTAATAGGAACTTGAATATCGATTGACAGAATAACAGGGATTTAAACTAATAGGCGAGGAGAATAAAATGAATAAACAAACATGGGATATGTATGATTATATTGTAGAATCAAAGGATGCAGTAAGAAGAATGGTAGATCATAAAGATGAGATTCTGAAAGAAGCAACTGAATACTTTTTCTCAAAGCAAATAAATAGAATCTATTTAGTGGGATCAGGAACTAGTTATCATGCTGGGTTAGCGTCAAGAAGTATGATGGAGAAAGTTTTGGGTATTCCAGTCATAGCTCAATATCCGATGGATTTTAAAGATCAGGAATTTTTACCGGATGAAAATACGCTGGTCATTGGTATTTCTCATGCAGGAAGATCTACCTCTACCATCCTAGCTTTGGATAAGGCCAAGGAAAAAGGATATGCAACCATTGCTGCATCTGCTGAGAAACATACACCCATTATCGATCATGCAGAACGTTTCTTAGAAATTTCAGTCGGACCTGAATATGCAGCACCAAAAACAAAAGGATATATTGGAACAGTAGCTACATTGGTATTATTGGCTCTGAACATTGGCTTAGAATCAAAGAAACTCACTGCGTTTGAGTATGAGAACTTTGTATCCGATCTGCTAGACACAACGGATAATATCCCTGATATTGCCAGGAAAAGTGTTAATTGGTATAACGATAATAAAGAGGAATTACGTAAATCTAGAAGAATCATCATGGTGGGTTATGAGCAGTGCAAGTCTGCTTTAATGGAAGGAACATTAAAAGTACTGGAAGCTGTTAGATACAGTGTAACGGGATATGAATTAGAGGAATTTATGCATGGCGTTTATCATTCGATTGATCAAGATACTTTCATGTTCTATCTTGGTTCAGAAGGTCAGTATTACAATCGAATGATGAATATGAGAAACTATTTTGAAAAGGAACGAGGAAATAAAAACTTTGTTATAACCTCTGATAAAGATCTTGAAAAAGATCCTCATAATTTAATCTTTGATTTTAAGAATCATCCGTATTTTGCTTCTTTAGAATATGTTGTACCATTACAAGTCCTTGCCAGAAAGCTTTCTTCCGATTTAGGGATTGATTGCAATCTCTCTTCTGATCCTGGTTTCCATAAAAAAATGGGGAGTTATACTTATTAAATCATAAAACACGCAGCGCCTCCTGGTATATTTAATGGGGGTGCTTTTTCATATGATTTTCTATAAATGAATATCCCATTCCTTAATCACAAAACCATTTAGGCAGGATCATTATTTTAATTTGAGCCTCATGTTATAATAGATGGGAATTTTATAAGATCTAAAACCTTCATAGGGAGTGTTGATTTTGACATTAAAAACGATTACGCCAAAAGAACTTGAAGAGAGACTGAAAGAAAATTCCCAAACTTACATACTGGATGTCCGTGCAGAGGAAAAATACAATGACTTTCACATTGAAGCTGCTAAGCTCAAAAATATTAATATTCCAAAAACAACGATTTTTGAGCTTGAGGAAAAAAGTGATGAAGAAGTCGCATCATTACCTAAAAACCATGAAATCATAGTAACCTGTACAACAGGAAACTCTGCCAAAAAATGTGCCACAATCTTGTCTGAAAAAAACTATAATGTTGTATTGCTAGAAGGCGGAATTACTGCCTGGAAAGAGTATCTGCAATCACAAAAAAGAAATTAGTATGGGTTTTGGTGTGTAATTCGAATAGTCTTTAATTTGGCCTTAAGCATTTCCATTTGTTAGCTGCAAATGAATCAACATAACTAAACAGAAAAAATGGATTGTCCTATAATCAGACAATTCATTTTTTCTACTATTGATTTAATTCAATCGTTTCATTCACATCTGTCGTCCCATTTTTCGGTTTCTGATCCATTTTTTTGTAATAGCATTCTTCCAATTCAATTTCAAAGTAATTGGCAAATTTAATCATATAGGCTAAGCAATCAGCAAATTGCTTCCCCAAATATCCTTAAAATTTTCTTTCGCTAAATCAAAAGCTTAAGTTTCATCCATTCCTTTTAAATTATGGCTATTTGTGAAATTAAAAACTTTTCTAAGCTCCTCGGTAACTTCAGCAACCTCAGTGGTTAAGAGCTATAATTGTTCAAAAGGGAAGCTCGTTTTCATCATAACTCCATTATTAATTTCCCAGTTCATGTCTTCATATTAATTTTTTTAAAACGTCAGCATTTCCTTCATCCTGGAAAAAGGCCTTATTAAAGAGGAAAAATTCTCGGTATGAATTGTAAATATAACAGAAAATTGATATTCGACTTATTATTTTAACTATCTTTGTTGCTTGAAAAAGTAGCGCCTAAAACCCAAGAATTCTTTAGTGAGGGATTCAGTATTTAGCGCATTACCTCGGAATTTCTACGAATTTGTAAAACGATTATTATTTACTATAATTTCCAAAATTGGAATAATGGAATAGTATCACTTTATCAAAGGGGGAGTTTCATGTTTCGGAGGAAAACGATGATCACGGTGCTAGCAACAGGTATGCTTTTGTCATCAGGGGTGGTGTATGCTCAGACGAATAGTGCCCCAAACGTACATGCAGACACAGCGTTTGACAACAAGGTTATCAAAAAAATCAGCGCAGAGAATATGTACAATACGATTAAGTATCTATCGGCAGTACCTAGGGAAGCGGGTACCGAGGGAGAGGTTCGTGGGGTTGAGTACATAGAAGGCCAGTTTAAGAGCTTAGGACTCGAAACTAGAAGAATACCGTTCCCAATCTATGATTATAAGACGAATCGTCAATTAGCTGAAGTTGACGGAGTAGATTTAAGTGGGCGTGCCTTTAGCGGCAGTGGAAGCGGGAAGGTGACAGCAGAGCTTGTCGATGTAGGGTTAGCAAAAGATGTACAAGTTGATTTGTCTGGAAAAATAGCCTTGGTGGCACGCGGTGAAATAACATTTGTTCAAAAAGTGCGAAATGTAGTTGCTAAAGGAGCAGTTGGGGTTCTTATGTATAACAGCAGTCCTACTGGTAATAACTTCGGCCAAGCAGAGGGACAAGTTCCCGCAGTAGCCATTACTCGTGCACAAGGTCTTGACTTGGTCGAAAAATTAAAGAACGGTCCTGTTTCAGCCACCTTAGATGTCGAGATCCAAACAATCGAGAAAACATCCTATGTGGTTGAGGCTAAATTAAAGCCTAACAAGAACAAGGACACAGGACAGATTGTCACGATTGGAGCACACCATGACTCCGTTCCTAATGGACCAGGAGCAAATGACGATGCTTCCGGAGTTTCAGCCGTATTGGAGCTGGCAAGAATTTTTGCCAATACTCCAATTGATACAGAAGTCCGTTTCCTGACGTTCGGTTCTGAAGAAAGAGGGATGATGGGTTCATCCTATTATGTATCACAGCTTCCAAAAAGTGATATAGACCGGATGGTTGCCCACTTCCAAATGGATATGATTGGCGGGGCGGAAGCAGGAGAAGATCATCCATTAGGTGGACTGATTATGTACACCATTGACGGTCATAAAAATCTTGTTACAGACTTAGGAGCGTCAGCTTCATCGAGAATGTATGATGTGGCGGTGCCATATGGGCAGCTAGGAAGAAGTGACCATCAGCCATTCCATGACGTTGGAATACCTTCTGCTCTATTTATTCATTCACCTGTTGAACCTCAGTATCACAAGCCAACAGATACGCTTGAACATATCAGTAAAGAAAAGCTGCAGCAAGCTGCATCAATCGTTGGAGCCTCAGCCTATCAAATTGTTCGTCCCGATACGCCGGCTCTTGATCGTGCACATGTAAGTCCAACGTCAGTGGACTACGATTTTGAGAACCGACCAGTAGATTAATAAAAAATCAAATAAACAGATCATCATCAGAAACGCTTGAATCAGAATAATGATTCAAGCGTTTCTACTATAGGCATAAATACAACTATCTATCAGCAGCCGGCCTTTTCTTTATGGCTTCAAAATGACTTTGATACATTCGTCCTCATGGTCATTGAAGATTTTATACGCTTCGCTTGCTTGATCAAGCGGTACACGGTGGGTGATAATTTCGGTAGGATCGATTTGACCGGATGTGATCATATCGAACAGGGTCGGCATGTAATGAATGACAGGGGCTTGGCCCATTCTTATTTGGATGTTTCTTTCAAATAAATTTCCCAGAGGGAATTGATTGTACTTAGAGCCATATACTCCGGTCAACTGTATGGTGCCAAATTTGCGGACAGCCTGCATGCCAATTCTGATCGCACTTACCGTACCGCCGGAAAGCTTTATTTTTTGTTCAACTGTTTCTCTAGCTGTTTTTTCTCCATCCATTCCAACACAGTCAATGACCACGTCAGCTCCGCCTTTTGTAAGTTCAGCGATATATGCTCCTGTTTCATCGTATTCATCAAAGTTAATGATTTCAACATGGTTCATCTTTTTTGCATGGTTTAGACGGTATGGAAGATTATCGACTGCAATGACTCGTGAAGCGCCTTTCATCCAGGCAAACTTTTGTGCCATTAACCCAACTGGACCGCAGCCAAGCACGACCACTGTATCACCGGATTTAACACCTGCATTCTCGACACTCCAATAAGCAGTCGGGAGAACGTCAGATAAGAATAGCACGGCTTCATCTGGCACCTCGGCAGATTCCGGAATCACAAAAGGCATGAAATTGCCATAAGGCACGCGCAGCAATTCGGCTTGGCCGCCTGGATGCCCCCCGTATCTTTCTGTAAACCCGAAATAACCGCCTGTATCAATATGGGGATTTTCATTGGAATGATCACATTGACTTTCCATATGGTTCTGGCAGTAATGGCAGTGTCCGCAAGAAATATTGAATGGCAGTACCACGCGGTCACCTTTCTTCACTCTTGTTACTTCCGGTCCGACTTCTTCCACAATCCCCATTGGCTCATGGCCAATGACATAATCTTTTGATGCCGGAAGAGCACCACTGTAAATATGAAGGTCGGAACCGCAGATAGCCGTTGAGGTAATTCTGACAATTATATCCTCATTCTGTTGAAGGGCAGGATCTGCTACTTCCTTTACTTGAATATCTTTAGCACCTTGAAACGTTACAGCTTTCATACTTTCCCTCCTCGTTAATAAATGCATCCATTGGTATATACCCATTACGGGTTCTCTCTATTACAGGTAGAGATAAAGT
>NZ_JBALNF010000050.1:0-12383 GCF_036962465.1 Neobacillus vireti | reverse complement strand
TATTTTTTTAAACTATTTGTTAACTTGGAAGTTAATGGTCCACTGTCCTTTTTGATTTAGAATGGCATCTGTACTAAGTGCCGCACTTGAAGTGGCAGGTATATATTGCGGCATGTTCACCTTGACCGCTCCTTGATATTTCTGATTGCTAATTTTTTTATGTTCGGCATCAATCCCTTGAAGACGATGATCCGCAATGGAAATTTCCAGGTTTTTTAACAGCCCTTTCCCGTCTTCCTCCATTAAATTTCCTGTTTTAGATTCTACGGTATAATACAGAATCATCTCTTGACCATAGTTTGTGATCGCATAGTTAGTAATTGTAAGTTTGATTCCTCCATTTTCCGCGGAACCGACCGTTTTTTCCGGTGCAGCCAACGCGCTATGGGAAGAAGCCCATGTTCCCCAAACGAGAAAACAAAGTAATAAGACAAACCCCCCCAAACGATTCGTTATGTTTAAGAAAGTCTTCATTCAATCACCATCCTGATATTCTTTAAATTTATTTCAAATATAGAATGTCTCCACTTTTTGGTAAATATTCCTCATCCACCATTGTTAAAATAATTAATGCAATATAAATGATACTTTGCATAATTAAGGAATCTTATACTCAATATAGAAAAAAGAGTGAGGACCAATAAAGTAGGGTTCTCCCCGGATGGGAAAATTCAGAGCAACTAAAAATAGGGGCAATCACTCTGAACTTATACATTAGGAGGGTCTTTTTTTGATTCGGTATTTTAAAGCAATATTCGCGGCTTTATTGGCGGTAGTATTAATTGTTGGCTGTCAGCAGAAACCTGAAAAAAAACAGGACACTGTCAAAAAACAAACGACCAGTTCCAAAAAGGATACAGGGTTCCCACTTTGGGGGTATGACTTACAACAATCTCGGCATGTCCCTTATAACAAGATTACAAAGGACAATGTGAAGGATTTAGGGATTGTCTGGCAGGCAGATTTGGCAAATTGGGATAAGAAGATTCCTAATGCTTCGGAGGATTTTCCAGTAGTGAAAGATGGTGTCATGTATGTCACGACATCCATGAACCGAGTGTTTGCCATCGATGCCTCAAATGGGAAGAAAATTTGGCAATGGACGCCGCCAAAAGATGTACTTGACCATCTTGACCATGCGGACCTAAGCCTTCTAGAAGTTGTTGCCAGCCGGGGTGTGGCTGTTGCGGAAGGCAATGTGTTTGTCCTTATTGCCGATAATCGCTTAGCCAAGCTTAACGCGAAAGACGGAAAATTGATTAAAATAATCAACCTTTGGGATACAATACCAGGAGCCAAGCTTGAAAACCGATATTATGAAACGATGGCGCCAATGTACTATAAAGGAAACGTCTATGTGGGAAGCAGCGGCGGTGATAATGGTATTCGCGGCTTCGTGATGGCCTATAAAGCAAGTGACTTGACGCCAGCCTGGGATGGACCATTCTGGACAGTCCCTGAGAAGGGGGAAGATTGGGTAAAGGGCAAATATACAGGGGGTGGAGCCGTCTGGGGACAGATTGCTTTTGACCCGGATTCTGACGTGATGTATTTTGGCACGGGTAACCCTGCTCCTGACTTTTTTAAGAAAATTCGCCCAGGCAAAAACCCTTATACAGACTCGGTCGTTGCTCTTGAAAGTAAAACAGGCAAATTGATTTGGGCAAATTCGGAAATGGATGAGGAGGACGAATGGGATTATGATGCGACCTCAACTCCAATGATCCTTAATGCAACGGTCAACAACAAAAAGCAAAAAATCGTTGTACACGGTGGAAAGAACGGAAAATGGTTTGCGTGGGATGCCAAAACAGGGGATACCATTTATAATGGCGTTCCATTTGTCAAAATCCAGCACACCACACAACCGACGGATCCAAATAAACCGGCGATGCAATGGCCGGGAGCAGAAGGCGGACAAAACTATGCTCCGGAAACCTATGATCCTAATACCAATTATGTATTGATCCCTGGTATTAATAAGCCATCTTTAGAGGTTGCAGCGAAAGATGAAAATGAAGTCGAGCAAAAAAATGGTTTATTCCCAGGAACTGCGATAACGTTGGGGCCAAAAGGTGAAGACATATCCGGCACGATCACCGCCATTGATGTGAATACTGGAAAGCATGCCTATCAGAATAAGACTAAACAACCAATGCGCGGAGGTTTTACAAGTACAACTACAGGACTTGCTTTTTACGGCGAATTGGATGGAACGGTAAATGCCCTTGATATTAAAACTGGAAAGGTCTTATGGAACATGAAAAGCGGCGGAGCTCAGATTATGATGGCACCGGCGATTTATATGGACGGTGGTAAACAATACGTTACGTTTGTTACTGGAACCAAGGTTGTCACCTACGGACTGGGAGGGGATAAATCGGTAACTCCTTCAAAAGATCCAGGGGGCGCAGATCCAGAAGGCCAAGGGAAATCTGATAACGCCAATCATGGCAGCCACGGGAACAAAGAAAAAGATAAGAAGCAGCCGGCTGCTATGAATGCTGAAGTCCTTTACAAAAAGAGCTGTATGTCCTGTCATGGTGGAAATCTTGAGGGAGGTGCAGGTCCTGACCTAAGACATGTTGGCGTATCCATGTCTGAAGAGGAGATATTAAATCAAATCATTAACGGAGGCGGACGGATGCCTGGAGGTCTTGTTGATAAGGATCAGGCTGAAGTATTGGCAAAGTGGCTGTCTCAGAAGAAGTAATGAATAGAACCAAGAAAACCTGAGTTGACGGACTCAGGTTTTTTTTATGAAAATCCAATTTGGAGATAAATATCAGGCAATTTAATAGTCTTAATATTTCGTTCCAGACACCCATATAAATCAATGTGGTACAAGCAGATGCTTTATATATCGGCCTGGATCATATTTGAGGTATTTATAGAATTAATAATTTATTCTGCAAAGTTAATCACTTACCATAATGGATGGAATTTTTGGTGGTCATGAGTTGTATGGATTTTCTTGTTTATTGGTGTATGCCTCCATCATACCAAGCCACTTTGGGCATGGTTCATTTGTTTTACGTGTACAGCTTTTCTAATAATATTTTTACCTTCCGATTACAAAATTTAGGTAGTAAAGAACATTCCATAACGATACCCGACAAATGTCGCTTGTCTCATTCTTTTGGATGCTTGAAATTTAAACTCAAATTTTTAATTGCTAATAGTCTGAGGTTATGCTGATTTCCAACGGATTTGTCTTTGGTTTGCTTACATTATTTTGTAGCATACTATACAAAGCATTAAGATTTAACCAACGTTTAAGAGGGAAAAGGGATGGTGTACGATGGAAAAGCAACTTCCACCTGGCCAATTCGAAACAGAAAAATGGCCAATACTGCATGCAGGTGATGTTCCCAAGTTTGATAAAATCACATGGAATTTCAGACTTTTTGGTGAGGTAAAAAAAGAAAAGTTCTTATCCTATAAGGAAATCATGGAACTTCCAAAGACCATTTCAAACGTTAACATGCATTGTGTTACCACCTGGTCTAAATTTGNNTAAAATACATTAAAATTTACGGTTACTACAATGGTGACAGATTTGGTTATTCTGCAAACCTGCCACTTGAGCCTTTATTAGGGGACGATTCTTTGTTTGTATACCGTTGGAAGGATCAATATCATGATTGGCAGGATATAGATCCAAAACATGGTTATCCACTAAGGTTTATTCCGCCAGAAGTATTTTATCTATGGAAAGGCTCCAAGTGGGTGTCAGGGATTGAATTCATGAATGTAGACGAGGCTGGCTTTTGGGAAGAGCGGGGCTATTCGATGACAGCAAATCCATTTAAAGAAGAGCGGTACAGTTAACACAGATTATTCTAAGAAACAAAAAGAATGGTGAGAAGACTTAAAATTAGGTTGCTTTGTTTCTCATGTAGAAGCAAGGCATTTTTTTTAACCGGGAGGTAAGTTTAATAACAAGTTCATCTTTTTTGAGAAATTCATTATTAGCAATTTTATAAATATCTAGAAATTTCACCAATCAAATAAGGGTCACCTAACTGGAGGCTCTTATTTATAATTTCATTTTATCTATAGTGTTCTATATAGACTATGAAGCACTTGCAATCATTCGAAAATTTATTTTTGCAGCCTTATCCCCACTTAAGTCCTTGATTTGGCCGTATCCGAAAAAAAGATTAAGTAAGGAAGATTTGGCAAATTATAAGAAGAAGGAGGTTTTGAGATGAAATTTACTATCCGTTTTTTCTTCAGGGAAAACTTTAATAATTCAATATTTGAAAGAGAGCTAAAAAAATCCTTAGAGGAAATTAGTGTATCTGTTTCAAGTATTAAGTTTAAACTTTTTGAAGAAAAACACATACATAATAAAAGGAATATTATTGAGGTGAATGTTGAAGTTAAAGGGGACTTCATCGATTACAGAACTGTTTTCGGTTGTGTATTTTTAGTAATAGATGAACTTTCATTAGATTTATCTGGAATAGATATAAATGAATAATAGGTTTTCCTTCAAATTTTTACAAAACAAAAGGAATTTATAATTTTGATTTTAGGGCTGCCTTAAGGCGGCCTTGTATTTTTATATTTTATTGATGTAGCCAATAATGGTTATTTTTCTTCTCCTAAGTAAATAAGCAAATGATCACTTCGAGTGGATTTGAAGCCATAGAGAGAAAGGGAGGGTGATCTTTGGGAGTTTAATCAATTATCAATTGATATAGTGAAATCGAGGCTGGTGTATTATCAATTATGATAGAAGCATTTTTGTTATAAATTTTTTCTCGCATTGGAAAAGATAAAGTAAGCTACTAATACAATCAAGTTTTATCCCAATAACATAATATATTAGAAACCTTTTGAGGAAAGGAGGGTTTCTGATGCTTTGTTATCCGGGATACAGATATTGAGGACCTGGTTGTCACGGGCCGGGTGCTCCTGTAAATGTTTTGGATGCTATTTGCTTAGAACATGATAATTGTTACCGTATGTCTGGAAATAAAAAAATGTGCGATCAAATGTTTATAAATAGAGCGAGACCGCTTATCAATCAACCTGGTAAAATAGGAAGAGATGCAGCAATTATGATTGCACTGATACAATTTAAGTTAATGTTTTAAAATGTTGCCGGGCGTCCTTCGGGCCCACTATTTCTTTTAAAAATGATGTTCATTGGTTATATGAACGGTATTCGCTCTGAGAGGCAATTAGTAAGAGAAATAAAAATGAATATTGTCTATCGATGGTTTTATGTTTAAAATTCCATGATTCCATTCCTCATTATTCCAACATTAGTTGGAATCTCCAGAATGATTTAAAGATACAAATATATTTCAGGAGATTATTGAGAAATAGTTACTCAATGAATGAACTATAAAATGGTGGGTGGACGAGTTTTATTTTCTGATTCTAACTAACATGTCCAATTTCAATGCAGACTACCTATTCATTATCGATTTGTATAATTTCTACTTTTGTATATTGGCTCTTATTCACTTAATACCCCCAGCGCTTTTTAGAGTTCTTTTGCTATCAGTTTAAAAATTTTTTTATTCTTTTATTAGAGGGACTTGACTGAATGCGATAGAAAGGGTTTAGCCATAATGCTCTTTTTGGGTTGAAAGAAAAACAAATGATTTCTTACGCTGCTAATTTTTAAACTTTTCCGAAAAATCCATCTGTGAAGTCTTGGCTTTACGTCTGCTCACTTGGGGGGCACGACGCTGTGGGTGTCGCCTATGAATTCGTCTAACTGGCCTATGTGCCGAGAAGTTTCTATTTCTTGATTACAACCTGCCATCGTTCCTATTTATGTGACCAATTAGACACAGGTGGTTCATTAAACCAATTTTTTCTTATTAATAACTTGAGCCCTTTCTCTGAGTAGTTTTCAATCATCTCGATTAGTTTCTTTAAAGAATCTATATGATCCTTTTTATAACTGGATACCACTGCATTTTGTAGATGGGTTATACTTACTGGATTAAGGAACATTATTAAGTTTGCCATTAATTTATCTGAAAAAGGTGATTCCTTTACTTTATTAACGTGAGCCTCTAGTCCAGTTGTAGTTGGAATTCCATTTTCTCTATAGATATCAGATAAAGAGGCTGATTGATAAAATGCTAACTTTTTCCCTTCTAGTATAAATTTCTTTGTGTCCATATCCTCTACGACTTCAGAAAAACCGGTACAAAGAGCAATTCCAACATTGTTACATTGAAGGGCACCGAACATATTTGCCAATTCTACCGCATTAAGTGGTCGTTGCTGAGTTGATGCAACTTTGAATAGTTTCCCATCCCTTTCATCTGCTTTTTTATAAGAGAACGAATTATTTTGTAATAAATCTTTATCATTAAGCAATTTTAATATAGAAAAATCTAATTGAACTACATCATTAAGTATTTTTTTATAAAAACTTTTTACTTTATAATCTGTTAATTCTATATATTGAACAGCAAGCGTTCGCAATCCATTACTCGTTATATGCTTTAAGATCTCAATAATTAATTGGTCTGAAAATAGCTTTGCTGTTGAACTATATATATCATCTTCCCTGAAGAACGGTGTATCTTTATAACCTTCCTCAGACAATAATTGAATAGCCTCTTGTTCTTGATATGTAGAGATTTCATATATTTCATTTAAAATATTTCTTAAATCGGTATCCTCAGAAGTTTCACTAAGATATTTTAAAAATAAATTCATCAAGTTTGAACTTGATTGTAAGTACCAAAGGAAACCTAATTCATTTACGTTCATTGTTATACCCCCTAAAGACTCAATCTCTATTATTTATTTTTTCAAAAAAATTCTTGATTATTCATGAATCAGTAACTCTTCCTAAATACACTTCGCTTGATGAATTTAAGTGCAAGGCCCAGGAATCAAATAAAGAGGCATTTGAGCTTAAATTCGGCCAACGAGCAAAAATCCGTGGCGGACATCTGGAGGGGTCGAAGGTTACAACGAAGGTTGCAACTATTAGGAAGGTTCCAGTGGGGAAGACCATTAACTCACCCAATCGCTTTCCATTTTTGCATAATGCAATTAAAACGCTGCAGTTTATCAAAATGCTGCAAGAGTAAGGTGGAAAACTTGTCGGAATCAAAATGGTCGTTGGATATACATCCAGCTTGGATGAATTTTTTGAGGCCATGAATAACCTTAGGATTTATCCGGACTTTATTACGGTTGGAACAGGCGCTACTTACAAATCAATGGCAGATACAATGGGGCTTCCTTTATATCCTGCTTTAATTGCCGTTGTGGATAAAGTCTATCAGTTTGGTGTACGAAATAAGCTAAAAATCTGTGCCTCAGGAAAGTTAATTTCAGCCGATAAATAGTCATTGCCCTTGCGATTGGTGCAGATGTCGTGAACTCGGCACGCGGATTTATGATGGCTAACGGCTGTATTATGGCAATTCAATGCCATACGGGTAATGTCCTACGGGCGTTACGACCACAGATCCTAAATATCGAGAAGCACTTGTGCCAGAGGAGAAGAAATAGCGAGTCATGAACTATATCATTAATGTACGTCAGGGTTTGTTTGCCTTAGCTGCGGCTTGTGGCATTGATAGCCCCCTTAAATTCACACGTGAACACATTGTTTTTAAAGATATCGATGGAAAAATAATCAGGTTATCAGAACTGTTCCTAATTCTTGGTCCTTTAGCGGAATGATTCAAAAGTACTATATAGTTTATTAAAAAATGAACGGGGTCACATTGATGATTTGTCAAAAAAATGCAGCTAAACGCCAAAGGATACTAACGAATTTCTATTTCACGTAGACCAGAGTGCACTCGGTCTTTTTTTTTGCAAGTGCATCAAAAGTACTATTATGAATTTGTGCCTTAAATCCTATTTGTGATTCTATGCGTGTAAATAGTTAATTTTCCAAAAATATTCCTTGAATCTTACTTGTAAAAAATAGACAATAAAATAGTGATTTGTTTTACCGTTTATTGCAAAATTCACTATTAATCTATGTTGAAAGGGTAGGGTTATGGAAACAGCAAAGAGAATTGGTACAGAAAATGAACAAGCACGTACCGCGCGTCAGAAGAAATTGATTTTACTTGGGATTCTTGTTCTTATACTCATTTTGGTTATGGTTAGTTTAGCAATAATGGAATTTAATAAAAGGGATTTAAAGAAGTTAGTATTTAGTAATCCACCAGAAAAAACATTTATAAAAACAAAAACAGTGCCGGCTCGTGTTACACAAAGTGATACGGAAATGATTTATGTAAATGCTTTAAAAGGACCCATTAAAGAGATTTTTGTAAAGGAAGGGGAAACGGTTGATAAAGGACAACAGCTCTTTTCTTATGAAGGCTCTGCATTAAAGGCAGAACTCGGACAAGCAGAAATAAATAAACAATTAGCAGAAACGAGTGCTCAACAGCTGAAGGAGCAAATCACATCGTTAGAAACGGATTTACTGGAAGCTGAGTCTACTACTACACCTGTTACAAGTGACCCAACCAATACCACCGTTACCAATCTAACTGGTGTGGGTGATTCAGATACGATAGCAGAACAATCCATACTGTCACTTAATGCGGAACTAAATTCAGTAAAAGCTGATTCTCGTGCCGCAGAATTAAAGGTAGAAAAATATATGTTGGAGGCTGAAAAGCTCAAAGCCGAGCTCGATTCATTAATTGTCTCGAGCAACACTGCAGGTGTGATCGTTAACTTGAACAAAAATGTAGGGCAAGGTTTCCAAGCAAAAGAAAATCAGCCATTAGCGATTATGGAAATCGCAGCGAATGGACCGTTTAAAATAGAAGGAACGCTAACCGAAGCTGAAAAGGCTAAAATTACTCAGGGCCAACCGATAACAGTAACTTCTAATGTCGTTGCTAACAAGAAGTGGAACGGGAAAATAACGGAGGTAAGTGATTATCCTACATATAAAGCACCGGTTAAAAAGGAAAAAGATTCACAAAATGAACCGGTACCGTCCTATTCTTTTAAAGCAAGTCTTGATTCACAAAAAGGACTATACCCTGGCTACTCTACCTCACTGGACGTAGTTGTGGAGTCAAAACAATTTCTAGCAGTTCCTAAAACGAGTATCATAGGGATTGGAAAATCGACGTATGTAATGGCACAAAAGAAAGGGATTCTACATAAACAAAAGGTAGAAACGGGTCAAAGACAAGGAGAATGGGTTGCGATACTTAAGGGATTAAAAGGAAAAGACAAAGTAGGAGTCAATCCATCTTGGACAGTTCACATTGGTACACATTTAAACCTAAATTAAGCAATGATTTAGACATTATGAATTAATTATACTACCAGGAATTTTTTATAAGGGAATACGTGTCTTGATTTTACATATTAAATCAATATTAATATCTTACTTTATAAGTTGCTCAAGTAGTTGGGCAGCTTCTTTTTGTATATTCAGTGAAAAACGGTGGTATTTGTCCATTGTGATTCCATTTGTTGACTGCACAATCTTTTTTTATGATGTAGTTCATAGCAATAGGTTGTAAAATGGGCATACGCCAATATATTTTCCTTTTCTGTCTACTAGTTTATTTCCACATTTCGGGTAAATATTTACCATATTTAGGTATAGCAAAATGAACAATTGAAGAATTTGGCACTACTAAAATTTCAATGCTTTTGTCCAATCAAAAAAAATCTCTAACACATGTTATATAGTAAAAACTGAAAAAGAGGGAAGCCATGCTTGCAAATCAAATTATTTCAACAGGTTTACAATATTTAGGAACTCCTTATGTGTTTAATGCTCCATCTTATCAAACAGATTCATTCGATTGTAGTTCATTTATAAAGTGTATTTTTGAAAGTAATGGAATTATTCTCCCTAGAAACTCTCGCCAGCAATTTGAAGTAGGGGTTCCGATTTCTTTTAATCAAATCAAGAAAGGTGATTTACTATTTTTTACGACCAGAGAGCGAAAAAATAGGCAAGGGCTATCCAGAATTGGACATGTAGCCATTTATATTGGACAAGATCAGATGCTTCATACTTATAGACAAGGAAAAAAAGTGATGATCTCAGAATTAAACTCGTATTGGAAGAAATCATTTATTGGAGCTAAAAGGGTATTGTAGGAAATGTTAAAAAGATTTAATGTTAGTAAATTAACAACGAGGAATTGTCTAGCTATTAATGGAATATTACTATCATATCTATGTGTGAAAGGGCGAATATGATATGTTTATTTCAGTTACTAGGTTGCATTTAAAAGGTAAGCGAATGTTACCGAGCTTTTTTATTCATACCATTAAATCGATTATTCAGTCAAAAAAAGCAGAGGGATTAAAATTTTCTTCCTTTAATAATGAAGGATGGGACACATACTGGACTCTGACTATATGGGAAAGCAAGGAACATATGAAGGTCTATCGAAATAATGGTAGTCATTTAAAAGCGATGAAAATATCACGAAATATTGCAGATAAATTAGAATCAATTAATTGGGAAGAAGATACGATTCCTTCATGGAATGAGTGTAAAGACAGGTTATTTATGAAGTTTGGCAGAATGGTGTGAGGTTGAATTTTCTAAAACGAATGGGTGCCATGCTTTAAGAGTAAGCGTAAAACTGTACCCACATTCTTAATTCATATTAATAATAGGATAATCTCCTTAAAATAAAATTTCAAGGAGATTTTTATATGGCCATAACTCATTTACAAGCAGAGTGGGAGAACCGGATTGCAGCCTATAGGGCTAGTGGACAAACCCAATCAAACTGGTGTAGGGAAAATGATTTAATCTTGCATAAGTAAAACGGCTCGAGGAACAGCTTAGCCTTATGCAGCATAATAGATTCGGAGCTTCTAGCGAAAAAACCATTGATCCCTGTTAATTGTGTAGCCTTTAACAAGTTATCTAAATAATACTACAAGCTCCCATCTCCATGTAGGTGGGGGTTTTACGCTTACATAGGAACGGTTTAAGCGCCGTTTGTCACGTGGTGCCAAATAGAACCGTACACGTGGAAACACTGAACCTATTAGTATAACAAATATATCCATTCGTAAAAAGAAAGTATACTGACTAATAATATTAAAATTTCAAATAGTTTTTTAGGTTGTTTCTTCTGCGACCCGAAGTGTATATTCTATTAAAGCGGTTTCACCTTGGGTTTAGGCTTCTACTTACATAAGGCTTCTTTACTAATTGAAGCCCATCATCGCTTTAATTTTTCAAAAGGGGGAATTGTAGGAGTGAAAAAAAAAGGATTTGCAGCAGTTGTATTGGTTGTTTTCTTCCTTGTTACCGCAACCTTTGTAGGCGCCAAAGCATTGTACGAAACTAAGCCTGTGCCAAAAGGGGAGCGGCACAACATCTCAGAGATTATTCCTTCTAGCGCTAAATGGGAAAAGGTAGTCGTAAGTGATGAGAAAAGATTTATGGAAGGCATCAACTTCGACAAAAACGGGAAAATGTGGATGGTCAGTCCGATGACCAACGAACTCCTTACAGTCGAAGGGGATAAGGTTAAATTTGTTGAAAAAATTGATGGGGCTGTCGGGGCGAAATTCCACAAAGATGGACGCCTATATATCACTTCAATCACCGGGAAACTTCTTGCCTATGACCCTAAAACAGGAGAAGTGAAGACCATTCTAGATAAATACAAAGGGCTTAATGACCTGGTATTTGATCAGGCTGGCGGTCTTTATTTTACCGAGCCAATTGGCTCTAATGCACTCGATCCAGTCGGAAAAGTCTACTATTTGCCTCCAGGTAAGAATGAAGCAGTACTGTTTGCAGATCATATCGCTTATCCAAATGGGGTCGCTATTTCTGCTGATGGCCAGCGGGTTTATACTTCTGAATTTGGCAAAAACAGAGTGGTTTCCGTTCCTTCCAAGACCGCTGCGGCATCACCTGAAAGTCCATTTATTTTCGGTCAGTATGAGGGCGGAATTGGGCCGGACGGATTAGCTGTCGATGCGGAGGGCAATTTATATGTAGCGCATTTCCAAGCAGGTGAAATCGTTGTCCAAGATCCAAGCGGATTTAAATACGGCACCATCCGTTTGCCTGAAAGTGCCGGGACATTTACCACGAATCTAACCTTCCATGACGGCTACTTGTATATTACTGAATCCTCCAAGAGTGAAGTCTGGCGAATTAAGGTTAATAAGGATGGGTTAACGCCGTACGGTTTGCAATAAAAATAACAGGGGGTCAGACCCACGTATAGTTAAAACGGTCACGCAAAGCCTGCGTGACCAAAAAATTTAATTGGGTTATATAGTTAATAATTAACGAAGTTCCTTGCAGAGGTTTCTTGCGGTAGCCATTAGCTGGTCCAGATGGTTATAGATGATTTCCGGGTCATATCCCAGCTGCAAATCAAAAACTCTCGTAAGCGTCAAATAATCCC
>NZ_JBALNF010000049.1:889-27004 GCF_036962465.1 Neobacillus vireti | reverse complement strand
ATATTTGTTTTGTATCGATTCGGAGTCATACCGTACGTTTTCTTAAAAACTTTATAAAAGTGACTTAAGTTGGTATAACCTAATTCATATACGATATTTTCAATTGTCATATCTGTGTTTTTAAGTAATTTGCTAGCCTCTGACATTCGAACATCAGTCAGTAAATCCTTAAAGTTTTTCCCGAATTCTTTCTTAACAAGAGTGCTTAGATAACTTGGATGAAAATGAAAATAATCTGCCATATCATTAAGATTTGTGTCTTTATAGCTATTTCTAATGTAGGTTAAAATTCTTTCCTTTACCCTATGCTGTTCATCCTTTATAAGATCTCCATTAATATAAGTAATTTCTCTTGATAGTTCTGTAAAAAGAATTAGTAGATAGCCGTTTATAGCCGTCGGAGATTTCATTTCTGTTGAATAATATTCTAGCAGAAGGTTCTCTAAAATGGTCTTTATTAATGCATCGTCTTTTACATGGTGTATTAAGAAATTTTGTTCTTTACTCTTAGTGTAAAGACTATTGATAATAAAATTGGAAATATAGTTATCATCAGACAATAAATGCATAAATATTCCATCAAAAAATTTTGGTGTCAAGATGATATTGACAACGACATCTAATTCACTTAAAGGCAAGGAGCTATGTACGATATTTCGGTCTAAAATACATAAATCCCCTTTATTCATTTCAATCTGTCTTCCTTTAATTTCTTGAATAAAACTTCCTGCTAAAACGTATACCATTTCAATATAATCATGTTTGTGTGGAAGTATAGGTACATATTTCATTTTTCTTCTTATTAAGAACTTATTTGTTTTTAATTCCTCATTTGGAAAAGATGTAATAATTCCTTCTTCGTCAAAATCCATAATTATTTTCCATTCTTCATCTCCTAACATATCTTTAACAAAAAGAGGTTGTTGTTTATGATATTTCGGTACCTTATCTAGATTCTGTAATAAATAATCTTCTCTCTCAGTTCGTTTGTCAATTACTTCCAATAAATCCTTATAACCCTTGATTCTCATTAAAATGCTCTCCAATCTGATTCGAGAATTAAAGCGGTTTTATTTAATTTATTCTACCATTTGAATAGTAAATTAAATAGTCTTAATATTTTTACTATTTACCACGCAAATAGAAGGGCTCATCCTTGTCCGATGGCCCCTTCTATTTTTTATAAACCAATCCTTAACACCAATTTTATTTTGACGGCTGCATAATTAGGTTTTCCAACCGCTTTACATCGATTATAAGAAAGCCCACATCCAACTTATAATCATCACCAGATTTATTTACATATGGATCAGTCGGGTCTCCATCATGTGCAAAACTTGGAAATCTCCGACCTCGTTGTATAAGGCTACCATACTTGCAAGAAGTGCGAATGGTGACCCTCCAGTCAATATGTATCAGATTCCCCAAAATAGGGTAAATCCTAAGACACGGTGAATGTAACAATTGGAGTGCATAAAACTTCAAGTAAACAGATAATTGTTTCTTACTATTTATCATTATTTAAAACTACTTTCGTAAACTTTGTTGCTTTTAACCTAGTTAAGGAGCAAAACTTAAGTTTCAGGGACATTTTCGTAATGTTTTTACGAAAAAAGGGCTACGATACTAAGAGTTATACGGCTCGATAAACTTTTACAAAAGACAACAATTTATGCGAAAATAACCTTATTTAAATTAGAAATGAGGCCTGATTATGAATTTAAAAAAGCAGCTTTTTATAGCATTTCTCATAAGTTTTATCGCACTTATGGGGTTTGGCATTATGGCACTGCTTGTTAGCAAACATACCATCCTTACTTTTGACGGAAACATCATTTCATTTATTCAAGGTTTTGAAGCACCCATGCTTACAACTGTTATGAAATTTTTCTCCTTTATTGGTGGAACTACACCTGTTATCCTGATTTCACTTTTATCAATTATATTTCTGTATCAGGTATTAAAACATCGTTCAGAACTTGTATTATTTATTGCTGTTATCTTAGGTGCTAATGTTCTCTTTTTAACATTAAAGCAGTTGTTTCATAGAGCCCGGCCGGATTTACATCGCTTAGCCGAAGCAAGTAATTATAGTTTTCCTAGTGGTCATGCAACGATGGCGTTTGCTTTATATGGAGTTCTAACCTTCCTGCTATGGCGGCATATTTCTACCCGATTAGGGCGGACACTTTTAATCATTTTAAGTGGATTTATGATTGTAACCATAGGAATAAGCCGGATTTATTTAGGAGTTCATTATCCTAGTGATATAATCGCTGGTTACTTTATTAGTGCCTTCTGGCTTACCTTCGCTATTGGTTTTTATCAAAGATATAAGGATAGTTATAATCGACAAAAACAAGCGAATGAGCGAAAAAGGAATAGCCCCAAATAAATGGCTATTCCTTTTTCCATAATTCAGACAAACTCCATTAAAGATACACCTGCTTTACGCACAGCTTGAACTATTGCTCCTGATAATTGAAAATGAGATTACGGAACAAACCTTCATCTTCAACAAAATGTATTTGTTTACGAATTTTTGCACCTTTAATTTATAATAAGACTTGAACTGGTAATTCCTTGTTACCTAATTTATTTAAATTTATCATTTTACTAAGAGGTGCTACCATGAAGGAAATGCAGACGTTTTTGAAAAAATATCATGAAGAAATGAACTGGGAAATTACTAATGAAAGTTATGAGAAAACACGAGCTTCCCTATTGAACAACTATATGCTCTTAACCACTGAGGTAGCTGAAGTCGCTGAAGAACTTAGAAAAACTTTTAATTTCACCAATAGCCAAATTTTAAATGGAATAAATGATACTGAAGCTTTTGATTTAGCGAAAGAAAATGCAAAGGAAGAGTTAGGTAAGGAATTTGCAGATTGCTTAGCCTATATGATTAAATTTGCCAATTTCTTTGGAATTGATCTAGAGGAAAGCTTTTACAAAAAGATGGATGAGGTTAGAAACCGCAAAAATAAGGATGTTAGTTTGTCTAGAAAATAGAATTCTTCAAAATGAGTTAGCCTAGTCATTCGCCCTACCTGAATAAAAGTTGGCGTAAAGGGTATTATACCTCTAGAACATTTATGAGGTGATGGAATATGATTAAACAAGAAGAAATGGAAACTTTAAGAGAGTTGATTAAAGACATCGACACGGCCATGCTGACTACCTTATCGAAAGAAGGCCTTGTTTCTCGTCCTATGAAAACACAAGAAGTAGAGTTTGATGGTGACTTATGGTTTTTTACGAAAAAAGAGACTGATAAATATGAAGAAATTTTACATGACCAAGAAGTTAATGTGGCTTATGCAGGTAAATCCTATGTTTCCGTCCGCGGACGAGCGGAAATCGTTGAGGATTTAGGAAAGAAAAAGGAATTGTGGAGCAAAGCTTACGAGAAAATTATGCAAACTTCTTATGATGATCCTAATGTTGTCTTGATCAAAGTAAAAGCGGAATCAGCTGAATATTGGGATACCGGTAATTACACGAAGAAAATTGCCTTTCTCTATAAACGGATGACAGGGCAAAGTTCTAGATCGACAGATGTGAATGAAACGGTTGAATTGAATCAATAACAGAAAAAATGGATTGTCTGGTTATGGGACAATCCATTTTTCTGTTAATTTATATTTATCTATTTGTAGCTTTAGTTTTTAATTTTTTAGATTATCTAGTTTTTCAGATATAGATTTTAAGATATTGGTCTTTTCCTGCTATATTTTTAGGATTTTTATTAAAAACCATATTTCAAGGAGGACAAAACAGATAAACTTTTTAGCAGTAATATACATACCGCCGTATATAAGCCAATCTTACGTTTTTTGGAGTGTCAGTCACCAGTTAATTTTTCGACGGTAACTCTCCCTGAAAAAAAAGTGGCTCCACCGCCCATGTCTGCGATGCGATCGGGAGTAAGAGAGTTGACCAGCTGTTTTGTTCCTTGATCTGCTCCCCAAAGGCCTTGAGTCACTGCCACACCTGGAAGGACGCTGTCACCAACACTTACTTTTAAAATACATTCCCCTTGTTCGTTCCATACGCGGACCTTTTCTCCATTTTCCACTTCCAATTTTCTGGCATCGTTTCGATTTAGAACCACATGAGGCTCTTTTTCAAGACTGGCATGTGTTGACTGGTTTGCAAATGTTGAATTTAAAAAGCTATGGTTTGGCCCAGCTATAAATTGAAAGGAGTGATAAGAGTCATTTTTTAAAGGTACATAGGTTGGTAACGGAGGAAATCCATCCTGTTTCATCTTTTCTGAATATAGTTCGATTTTTCCGCTCGGTGTTGGGAGCCTATCAGGAAATTTCGCTTTTGCCTTAAGATAATGATGTTCGATTAAGGATTCGTATGTGATATCTTTCATAAAAGGATTCACGGGATTCGCTAGTGATTGCCCAATTAATTCTGCTTCTGTTTCATCAAAAGCTCTTTCCGTAAAGCCCATTCCTGCAGCTAGCAGCCGGAACACTTCCACGTTTGACTTTGCTTCCTCGAATGGTTCGATTACTGGCTGTTGAAGCTGAATATAGTGATGCCAATACGATGTATAAAAATCGGTGTTTTCAAAGGAAGATGTGGCTGGTAAAACAATGTCCGCGTATCTGGCCGTTTCAGTTAAAAATAAATCATGGACGATCGTAAATAAGTCATCACGTTTCAATCCTCTTCTTACCTTGTTGCCAGCTGGTGCCACAACGGCTGGATTAGTCCCATATACATAGAGCGATTTTACTGGGGGATCTAAAGTGAGCAAGGCTTCTCCCAGCAGGTTCATATTAATCACCCGCGTTTTTTTATTTTTTAACAACTCTGGCCGCTGCAAAATAGCAGTATTGTGTGCTAGGTAAGCGGAATTTCCTTTGATCGCCCCTCCACCTTTTACTAACCACTGTCCTGTTAAAGCAGGAAGGCAGGAAATCGTTCTCACAAACATACCGCCATTGTCGTGGTGCTGCGGGCCATTTCCAATCCGAATAAAGGCAGGTGAAGTTTTACCATACATCCTTGCCAGTTGAACAATATCCTCGACCGGTATGCCGGTAATGCCTGATACGGTAGCAGGGTCATACTGCACGACATGATCTCGGAGCTGCTCATGACCGACTGTATATTGCTCCAGAAATGCGGAATCCACCATGTTCTCGGAAAATAAAATATGCATCATTCCTAAAGCCAAAGCGGTATCAGTACCTGGTAAAATAGGAATAAACCAGTCTGCTAATCTAGCAGTTTGATTTTTATGGACATCAATCACAATGATTTTAGCGCCATTTTGTTTCCGGGCTTGTTGGGCAAGAGCTACTTGGTGCATGTTGGTACTTACAGCATTGATCCCCCAAAAAATAAACAGCTTGGTGTGGATGGTATCCTCCGGATCGGTTCCGAGACTTGCGCCCATAGTATATTTATAACCAACTGCACCAGCTGAGTTACAGATACTCCTGTCCAACTGAGAGGATCCCAAACGATTGAGGAAGCGTCGGTCCATTCCTTCTGCACTTAGGTTTCCCATATTTCCATAAAAGCTGTAGGGCAGAATACTTTCGGCACCCTCTTTTTGTAGCAGCTCCTTCCAGCGGGTGGTAATGGTTTCAATCGCTTCCTCCCAGCTTATTCGGACAAACTGCCCTTCTCCTTTCGCACCAATACGCTTCATTGGATATTTTAGCCGTTTTTCATCATAGATTCGTTCCGACATATTACGGACCTTGTTGCAAATAAAACCCTTTGTGACTGGATGATTTGGGTCACCCTCGACTTTGATAATTTTTCCGTCCTTTTTATGAAGGAGCAACCCGCATTGATCCGGGCAGTCCAGTGAACAAACCGATGGGAAAATACCATTTCGCCGATCAACAAAAGAGGTCATAGCCGATCTCTCCTTTCCATTGGTGTCAGGCACCATTTGTTCGATATTTCCATTCATTCTAATATCATAAAATATTAATTTCAACTCAATTAATTTTGATATAAAAAGAAATCTTAAAGAACTACACCCTTAATACTTTAATTGTACTTCCTTTTTCACTAAGGTCCAATCCAAATGGTAGACTTGTTCTTCCATTCTTGCGACTGTTAGATAAATTAGAATCAACATGCAATAGAATTAGCTCAATGTGTTTAATCATATGGATAATAGCAAGGCGGATTTACTTAAAGATCTTCCTTTTTATTTATTTCAACCATTCCAAACAAATACATAGTTATTCCAAATCTTGGGGATGATAATGGAAAGATTTTAATTAAGGGAGTAAAAAAATGAAATTCATTTTCCCTGCTTTAAAAAAGTTCATGAAAAGGGATGTTCAACCGGGTGATTCAAATCAGAATTCTATATCGTTTAAAGAGGTATTTCACACAATTGATGAAAATATTTCTTTTTTTAAACATACGTTTTCTGATTCAGCTGATTTAACGATTAAGGAATTCAATGAAAGAAATATTCGCGGAATTTTAGTTTTCTTAGATACGATGGCAGATAAGGATAAAATTCAAAGAGATATTATAAAACCTATCATGGAAGCAGCGGTTACCCCGTTCGAAAATGTACTTCATTCTGTCTTTCTTAAATCAAATAACTTAATTAAAGCTCAACAAGCACTTTTAAATGGGTCCTGTATCATGTTCTTGGATGGTGTCAAAGAACTTTACATGGTCGAAGTTGGCCTCTCCAAAGATAGAAGTATTATAGAACCTAGTAATGAACAAGTCATTCAGGGTTCTCATGAAGGTTTTATCGAAAATCTTTCAACTAATCTTCATTTAATTAGGAAATCGTTTAGAACCGTAAACCTTACCATGGAACATATAACATTGGGTGACCAGGTGCAATCCAAAATAGCCATGGTTTATATGAAAGATCTTGCCAATCATGAAATGATCAGCGAGTTCAAACGGAGGGTCCATCATATTTCAATGGATTATCTCCCCGGTACTGGAGCTCTTCAGGAGTTAATCGAAGATTCCACTTGGTCACCCTTTCCTCAGATTTTAAGTACTGAGAGAGTAGATCGTGTTGTAAGTCATCTAAATGAAGGAAGAGTAGCAGTTTTGATGGAAGGGTACCCTTCTTGTTTAATTATTCCCGTCACTTTTTTTGCATTTTTTCATTCGCCTGATGATTATAACTCACGCTGGATGATCGGAACCTTTATCCGTTCCATGAGACTCGTAAGCATTTTAATTGCGATTAATTTACCTGCTATTTATATTGCGGTGATTGGTTTTCATTTTGAAGTACTCCCGGATGATTTAGTTCTCCCTGTTGTAAGTTCAATTAAAAATATCCCTTTTCCTCCGTTAATTGAAGCACTTGTCATGGAGTTGACCATTGAACTGATTCGTGAAGCGGGGGTACGCCTTCCATCCAGAATTGGCCAAACCATCGGTATTGTTGGAGGTTTGGTTATTGGTGACGCCGTTGTCCGTGCAGGCCTCATTTCGAATACCATGATTGTGGTTGTGGCGATTACTGCCATTGCGGCCTACAGCATCCCAACCACAGAAATGAGTGATGCCGTACGATTTTTGCGGTTTCCCCATATGATTTTGGCGTCAACGTTTGGGTTTGTAGGAATCATCTTTGGGTTTATGTTTACTTTAGCTCATTTATGCAGGTTAGAGTCATTTGGCACAGCCTACTTTACACCTTGGGCCCCATTTCGATTAAAAGACATTAAAGATACGTTTATCCGTTTACCCCTATGGAAATTTAATACACGTCCAAATGATTCAAAACCGAACATCCTGAAAAAGCAATCTTTGGCAAGGGGCTGGGAGAGTAATGAAAAAAAAGAAGAATAAAATTACGAACAAGCAGCTTGTCTTTATGATTATCCAGGCCCAGATTGGTGTAGGTATATTATCGTTGCCCCATGATGTGGCATTAATAGCCAAGCAGGATGGCTGGATGTCCACTCTAATAGCAGGAATCATCTCACAGGGGATTATCTTTTCCTATTGGGGACTAATCAGAAGATTTCCTTCACTCTCTTTGTACCAAATACTTCCCAAAATACTGGGTAATTTTGCCGGGAAGCTGTTGATTCTTTGTTACGCACTCTATTTTATGGTAACAGGGAGCTTAGTTTTAGCAAGATATAGTGATATCCTTGATAAATGGATTTTACCGCGCACCCCTAATTGGATTACAATGGTTTTAATCCTCATCACTTGCATTTACATCGTCAATGAAGGTTTAACCAGTATTGCGAGATTCTATGTACTGGTATCCCCCATTCTGTTTGTATTATTAGTGTTGATTGCGTATGCAATGAAGGATGCGAACTTCCTGTATATCTTACCAATCGGGGATCATAGTTTTCTAACAATATTAAAAGGTTCAAAAGAAGCTGCTTTCTCCATGTTGGGCTTTGAACTGTTTCTTTTTATTCATCCCCATGTACAATCTTCGGGAAAAGAAAAGTTGATTGCCATCACAACTGCGAATATTTTTGTCACCTTCTTTTATACCTTTTTGGTGTTTGCAGCCCTTGTCTATTTTGAGCCTAATTTAGATATCGGACTGACTCCAGAGCCATTATTATATATGATTAAAGCCTATTCATTTCAGGTTATCGAAAGGACGGATTTATTTTTCTTATCCCTCTGGCTTGTCATTGTTGCCACTTCGATTGCAAACTGGTTATTATTATCTGCAATGGGGTTTGCCAGCATTTTTAGAAAAAAACACTATGCCCGATTTCTGCCTATTGTGGCAGGTGCTTATTTGATTTTGGCTCTTTTTCCTGATCAAGGAAGAGACTTTGAAAATTTTAATCACTTTCTTGGACCGACGCACTATATTTTTATCGGCATCATCCCTGTACTTCTACTTATTCTCTCTTGGGTTTTTTCGAAAAAAGAAGTGGTGAGTAAACCATGAAAAGCAAAAAGTCGATTATTTTACTTCTATGTTTATTACTACTTACTGGGTGTTGGGACCAGCACCTGATGAAAAATGCCGTATTGGTCCAGATATTAAGTTATGATTTAGCAGATAACGACGAATTTTTATTAGGAGTCTCCATTCCCATAATCGATGAGTCCTCCGCGGGACCGCAAGCCAAGGTAAAAAGTGAAACACTATCTGCAAAAGGTCATACACCAAGGGATTGTCGACTTAAAATTGATCGAGAAGTATCTGGAATATTAGATTCATCTAAAAATAAGCTGATTATGTTCGGTGAACGGATGGCGGCTGAAGGTATTTATCCCCCATTAGATGTCGTCTGGAGAGATGCGCGAAATTCACTGGGTGCGACACTAGCTGTAGTGGATGGAAAAGCGGTGAATCTGCTTGCTATTAGACCAAAACATGAGCCAAACGTGAGCGAATATATACAAGACGCACTTACTAGCGCAGAAGAAAACTCGGTCATTCCGAATCAAACCATCCAGACGCTAGCCTCAGAAATGCTTGACCCGGGAGAAGACATCGTCCTCCCTTACCTTAAAATGAATAATAAAAAAACCGCAGTTGTAGTAGGCTTAGCTCTAATGGATGAAAAAAAATATTCAGGAAAATTATCTCCACAAGATTCTTGCCTACTTCTGCTATTGAATAACAAAAAAGGAAAATACGCTCGATTTACAAAACGAGTCAATAATGTAAAAAAGGAGAAATTAAGAAATTATATTTCGCTTAATGTCAACAATATGAAAAGAAAATTGAAAGTTCATGTGAAAAACGGAGAGGTCTCTGTTCAACTAAAATTACATTTAAAGGTAAATGTTGATGAATATCCAAAAGGGAATGTTCCAAAGGATATAGAACGACTAAATAAGGTATTAACAAAGGACCTTACAGAAGACGCGCAACAGGTCATTACAAAATTACAACAGTCGAATTGTGATGCATTTGGAATTGGGAGGAGATTGATTGCGTTTCACCCCAAAACTTGGGAAACGCTAGATAAGAAGGAATATTTTAAAAATGTAAAGTTTAACACGAATGTAAAAGTAGAAATCATCAAACAAGGAATTGTCTTGTAACGTTTAGTAATCATTCATGTGATCTATGACAGGGTTTGGCGGAAGATGTAAAATAGCCTTACTGTGTTAACAGTAGGGCTATCAAGGTGCTCCATTGGACGTCATTGGAGAGTTTACTCGGTGATCAGAAAATGGGGACTGACAAGAATCTATGCTCAATTTAGTGCTAAGTCAACCTGGCTTGGTTTCAGTACATTTTTTCATTCTTTAATTTTTTCTTTTTCCACTACGTTGGATAAGGTATTTACTGAATTAGATGAAGTATTATGTGCAGGACCCCAAAGGTTTAATACAACTACTCCAGTGACTATCAATAAAATTCCTATAACACTGCCAATAGTGATTCTTTCTTTCCAAATTAATACTGATATTATAACAGTAGCTATTGTACCTAGTCCTGACCAAATAGCATATGCTGCATTTAATGGTATCATCTTTAGTGATAAAGATAAAAAGAAAAACGCAATTGAAAAACTTACAAATACACCCATGACGGGAAATACTTTTGTAAATCCTTCTGAAGCCTTGACCATAGAAGTACCAATTAGTTCAGAAATAATAGAAACCATTAAATAGATATATCCCACTTAAACTCCTCCTTTTACATAGCTACAAGATCCATTAATACACGTTTTCTAAGTTTCATCAATAAAGAGCAATTCTCAGGAAATGGTCAAGATTACTTTACATTAATAGGGTTCAATATCCAGTCATTCCTGCTCCTCTTCTTCCTTAACCCTATGTTATTCCATCTGCTTTTTGAGTATATTTAATTTCTATAATCATTTTCCAATATATTTAAAGTTTTTCTAGAAAATGCATCAACCCTATTTAGGTAAAATACGTTAGAAGTTGAGATTTACCCACTCTATAAAAATATAAAAAGAGCAGTTTAGCTTTACAAATCTAAACTGCCCCTTTAAGCAATATTTAAATAATGTAAATATACGATTTCCCTCCTTTCTTTTACGATACAAATTTGATGTCTTTTCTTTTCTTTTCTGAATAGAGTTATTAAGCTAATTGCAACCTATTGGATCCATGCTTACCAGTTGAAATTTCCAATGGTTCGAAATTACATGCCCAAGTAAGGTTACTCACTTGGGCTTTTATATAAAATTTAATCTTTGAAGTATTAAAGAAGGATTTCTTACCACTACATCTAACACTGGCTCTTCAACACCGATTTCCTTTTAAGGATTATCCATGGATTATTAACGGATAAAATTCGTTTTGGCAAGATCAATAAGCTCATTTCCATGCCCGTTCAAAACGGCTTTCATCATCCAAAGGCTAAAACCATGCGCCTGTTCAAATGTGATTTTCGGTGGAAAAGCCAATTCCTGGCGATTCACTACGACATCAACCAATACTGGACCATCATGTTGAAGGGCACGTTGAATCGCTCCCTCCAATTCTGCTGGATCCTCGACGCGAATGCCTTCAATGCCAACCGCTTTCGCGACATCTGCAAAGTTGGGATTATCTAGAGCAGTTCCTGTTTCCAGGAATCCTTGCGCTTTCATTTCAAGCTCGACGAAACTCAGCGCACCGTTGTTGAATACGACCACCTTTACAGGCAATTTATGCTGCCTAAGTGTGAGAAGATCGCCCATTAACATGGCAAGCCCTCCATCTCCGGAAAGGGAGATAACCTGGCGGCCAGGCTGGGCAAGCTGTGCACCAATGGCCTGTGGCAGGGCATTTGCCATCGTTCCGTGATTAAAAGAACCTAACAGCCGCCTTTGTCCGTTCATTTGCAGATAACGAGCAGCCCAAAGTGTCGGGGTTCCAACATCACAGGTAAAAACCGCGTTCTCACTTGCCAGATCACTGACAGCTTTTGTTAGATATTGAGGATGGATTGGTGTGCGGCCAGGTTTTCCGCTTGCAAGGTCATCCAAATCATCGCGGATTTTACGATAATGGCCGGTCAATTTCTCCAGGTGGCTTCCATCATGAGACTCTGTAAGAAAAGGCAGCAATGCCTCAAGCGTTGCCTTCACATCGCCGCACAGCCCGTAGGTGAGGTCGGTTCGGCGGCCAAGATGTCCAGGCTCAATATCGACTTGCAAAATGGTGGCATCTTTTGGATAGAATTGCCGGTATGGAAAATCGGTACCGAGCATCAGCAGGACATCACAGTCTTTAACCGCATGGTAGCCGGATGAATACCCAATCAGGCCTGTTAGTCCGACATAGTAAGGATTATCATACTCCAGATGTTCTTTCCCTCTTAATGCTATAACCATTGGTGATTGCAGTTTTTCGCAAAGCTGCATCAGCTCCGTGTGAGCCCCTTTACAGCCGGCTCCGCACAACAGCGTGATCCGTTTGCCCTGGTTTAAATAGTCCGCTAACTGCTTTAACTCCGTATCTGAAGGACGAATGACCGGCTGCGTTACATGAAGGACATGTTCCGGTACAGGTGTGTCGTCTGCTTCATAGCCAGCGACGTCCCCTGGCAGAACAAGAACGGACACCCCTTTACGCGAAACGGCATTCTGCATGGCAACGAGTACGGAGCGCGGCATCTGGTGTGCAGTTGTCACAATCTCGCAGTAGTAGCTGCAGTCCTTAAATAGATGATCAGGACGTGTTTCCTGAAAAAAATTGGTGCCGATTTCGTAGCTTGGAATGTGTGCTGCAATGGCAAGTACAGGGACCCGGTTGCGGTGACAGTCGTACAATCCATTGATGAGGTGCATATTGCCTGGACCACTGCTGCCGGCACACACAGCGATGCTTCCGGTCATATCTGCATCTGCACCGGCTGCAAATGCAGCAACCTCTTCATGACGGACATGGATCCATTCAATTTTTTCGGAACGCCGGATGGAATCGATGACGGCGTTCAGTGAGTCTCCAATTATTCCATAAACCCTTTTTACACCAGCATTTAACAAGGCTTCAACCAGTGAATCCGCAATGGTTTTCTTCATTCTATTTCTCCCTCGTTATTTTCATTTGGTATTTTTTATAATTTTTCCAAGTTATTGGGTTTTATTCGGAATCAAAGGAATCACTCAAATATCACGACCATAGTCCCTACTTTTTATCCTTATACAGTTGTCTGTTTTTAAAGAGTGTTTTCGTCGCTTTTGTACTCCAAAATATCACCTGGCTGACAGTCCAAAGCCTTACATATTGCTTCTAAAGTTGAAAAACGTACCGCTTTTGCTTTCCCATTTTTCAGAATGGAAAGATTCGCCATCGTTATTCCAACCCTTTCCGAAAGCTCCGTTACGCTCATTTTTCGTTTTGCTAACATCACATCAATATTAATAATAATGGCCATTTTCTACACCTCAGACTGTTAAATCATTTTCTGATTTTATCGTAATCGCTTCTTGTAAAAGTCGTTGGAGAACAGCAGCAAATACGGCGATTACCATAGAGGCGAAAATAATGACCAATCCGATTGGAATGAAACTTGGGGGGTCAATTTTTTTCGCCATGAGATAGTAGAGTGGCATACCTAACAGGTATATGGCACTAATCGTGATGGCACAGTATGTTATTTTCCTTAACGCCTTTACTGCTAATTCCGAGAACGCTTGGTCCCTATCAATATAGCTTAAAAGTTTAAAAGCTTGATACAGAGCAAAGTAAAAAGGTATTGCTGCTGCGTACATATCGATTAAAACAAGCGATTTCATATAAGCAATACCTGGATACAATTCTCCAGCAAAATTCCCGATTTTAGGTACCAAAAATATACACAAGGCAAGAACTGGGATTCCGATAAAAATAACAACTACCTTTAAAAAGAATGTCGTCACTTTTTTCACAAAAAGCACCTCACTGATTTAATAATAAGGTGACTTTACCACAGAATTTATTGTTTTACAATAAACTAATATTGTTTTTAATTATATTATTATTGTTATATCCTTTTAAACGAGACAAAAAGAAAAAGCATTTCTCATTACAAAGAAATGCTCTTAACCCCTGCTTTAGGGTCGAATTAATCAAGAATGGATAATTGTAGAAACCAATTTGATTTGATGTTCTATCATCTAATGCTGTTAGAGTTTTTAGGAGGGGTGCAAAACATTTGATTATACTTCAGAAAGCTCAATACGCGGAAATTTTAGGGTGTGGAAAGCGACTTATCTTCATTTATTTTTTGTGCTATTCCTTTTATGAAGAGATTTGAAGAAGTATCGTGGCATTGGGAACGTGAGTCTTAGTTAGCTTAAATAGATTTCCCTTGACGAAAATGGAATCAGGTTACTGATGGAAATCCTTATTGCATTTCCTTATTATCGATCAACCCATAAAAATATTGACCATCCTCTTTAAATACCATAATATGCTTGTCATCACCAAGGTTACTGACCATGATTGGTTCTGCATTCCCAAGCTCTTGCATCGATGGCCCATACCAAGGGAAGCCTTCTTTTTTGTTGTCTCTCATCCAAAAACCCATTTTCCCATTTTCCATTTTACAGACTACTCCAAATTGTCCTGTTTTACCTTGAAAAAATATGGGATTTCCCGTAACGCCTTTAGCAAACGTTTCGCCTTTCTTCCACTTGCCTTTAGGATTCTGCCAATAGTGGATCAAAGTAGAATCGGACCGGACAATAAGCTCTAAATTACCAAATGTACTTTTGATTGGTAATGAAAGAGAATAATCAGCTGGATTTTTTTTATACCATGGAAATTCCTTACTATAGTACTGTTTTTTATTTATTTCACCATTAATATTAAGAATTAGATTCCGAACAGGCTCATCTCGCTCTCGTTTTACAGGATGACATAAACCGCCACTTTCCTTATTATTTAGCCAGGAAATTACTTCTTCCACCGTGGCAAAAGGCCGGTAGCGTATCATTATGGAGTCAATAGCGTTGGGATACTTCTTTAACCTAAACCCCAGTTCCTTTGCCATGTTTACAAAGACTACTTCATCCGTACCGAAGGAAACCGTTTTTAATAAAGCCTTCTTTAACCTTTGGCTTAATTCTGGCTTAATCAATGATTTTACTATGGGCCTGGAAATTACTTGTCCAACGTTGAAAACACCATAAAAAGGGTTAACATTAAAAAATTTCTTCCATCTCTCAATGTCTTTCTGTAGTTCGTTCCCAATATACCAATTTTCCTCTGGGATTCTAAGCAAAACTGCCATGTAATCTGTATCTTTCATTTCAGTTTGGATGAATTCTTCATATCCTTTTTTGATGAACAATGCATCCGAATCGATATTAATAAAATATTCATACTCCAGTCCCAATTCTTCTAACCATTCCATTACTTCTAGAAAATAAATGGTTGTCCATCCCCGCTCCAACTTTCGACTTGTAGGACATACGGGAACACCTAAATCCTTACAGAGCAGTGGATCATCTCCGCCATTGTATAACACAATTGCGCTGTTGGGACAGTAGTATCGAACATTATCTATTAGCTGCTTGACTAACTCTCTGCCTTCGTGAACCAGAATAGCAAAACATATTTTGCTTTTAGGCGTTTCTGGTATTATATTTTCCTCACTTTTTAATAAATTGATAGTATTGTCCCGATAATTTGGTAGATTAGAATTTCTCTCTTTTATAAGGTTCAACATTGCCGTCTTATTCCCGCTTGCCCGTTTATAACGATTTAGAAGGTCTCCATTTGCTTTCCCATTGGGATTTGTTGCGTAGTTTGCACTCGGATGCCATAAATGAAATATTCGTCCTTCTACATTTACTATTTCTCCACAAAGAGTACGGACTGCATGTGAAAAAGCATCATCTTCCCCACCCCAACCAATGAACCTTTCATCAAAACCGCCCACTGCATCAAAATTTTCTCTAGGTATGACAAATAACTTTCCGGCAAATCCTTCATATAACCAGTCGGATTTAGTACATTCATTGGGTCTAATGTTAATTAAATTTGGGCTTGTTTTTATTAATCTTTCTGTCCCTTCTTTCTCAACATTGTAAACCTCAGTAAACGGAACGACCCATGATGCCCCTTTATTTAGCAAATCTAGGGATTTAACAATGAGCTTGCGGTCATAAATCACATCCGCGTCAGCTATTACCAATATTTTTCCTTTTGCTTTTTTTGCAGCGAGGTTAACTGCTTTTGCTTTATTAATTTCCTCGCCATTTATGATTCCTAAACATATTTCCGCCTCAGGCATAAAATGAGCGTAAAACCCTTTAACCAATTCAAATGCCGCCGCTCTTGGCCCGTGGTCTGTTTGGAAAGGTATAATTATAGAAACATTTTCTAACAAACTAACTCACTCCTTTTCTAAAAAAACAATGGACTAGCCATTGTTTTTCTCATCATGATAACAAGTTGTCCAATACCAGATTGAACTGCTTCTTCAACGATATAATGGATGATCGGGTTAAAACATAGTCGATTGTTTTTGTTTGGTGTGATTCCGAGTATCATAACCCGCAGCTGGGATAATTGCTTTACTTACCATACCTCTCTTCATTTCCTGGTATTATTATTACTATGCGAATTGGTTTGAAAAGGAAACAACTTGTACTATCGGTTTAATAGAAAATTTATTGTAGTGACGATTAATACAAAGATTTCGTTGAGCCTTTATCAAGTCCAATTCTCAAGCGCAAACTGCCATTAACGGGATAAGATCCTAAATAAAATGCAGAAAGAGAAAAACAAGTTTTTTCCCTTTCTGCATTTTATAATTTGTAAAACCCTCGAATTCACCCAATGAGTAATGGAGAAATCAGAAGCATAAATCCAAATAAGAAATAATCCATAGCATCGGAATTAAATTGATGATTATAGCAAAATGTTTCTTTTAAAAAGAAATAGCCCTTTTTGTACTGATTCCCGGTTAAAAGCCGATACCAATAATAGAGTTTTAATTTGTTCCTTAAGACAACGTTCTCTTTTTTATTCTTGGCTGAAAAATGCCTTCAAGCAGTATATAACCCTTACTAATAGTTAAAAATAACCATACAAAATAAAAGGGGTAAAAAATCAAATGCAGCAATTTATAGCGAACTTGGACTTAGGAGCAAAGGGAATATGGTTTCCTGTTACAGCAAGTATTTTATTTGCACTAACAGTCCTAATCATCCCTAAAAAAAATATATCTTGGAGAGAGATTTATATTACATTTGGTGTTGTCGGATTTATAACTTGGTTTAGCGATGGTCTAATTGCCAGGGAACTCGACCTTTTTGATATTGGAGATCCGAAAAAAGCGGGAATTGGAGATCTTCTTAGTTATACATTTATACCAAGCTCACTTGCGATACTTTATTTAAATTACCTTACTCTTACTAATAAATGGAAATTAACAACTTTTTTCACTTTAATTGCGTTATTAATAGAATTTGGCATGGTCCATGTTGGGTATATGAAATACAAGGGCTGGAATTGGTACGTTTCAATCATTGTTTTTCTTATCTCTTTCGGTTTTTTATTACCTATGCATATAAAGTTAATTAGAAAAGCGTGACTGATGTTTGCAATATTTGTGAGTGTTTCCTGTCTATTAAATTAGTATAAGAATAATTTTCTAGCCAAAAATAGTTGACTTCAACTGTTATCCAAAGGTAACCGCCTCTAATCCAACCTGTGGACCAATTAGAAGGTTAGAATTATTTTAAAGGAGATTAAAAAATGTCAAAGAATGTAAAACAAAACGAGCCTTTGGTTGACCATATATATACCGCAGATCCTTCTGCACATGTATTTGAAGGGAAACTTTATATTTATCCTTCCCATGATATTGAGCATAGTGGAAAAACTATTGATGATGGTAGTGGTGATCAATATGCGATGGAAGATTATCATGTTTTGTCGATCGATAATTTCAATTCTCCATGTGTGGACCATGGCGAAGCACTTCACATTCGAGATGTTCCTTGGGCTAGTAAACAGATGTGGGCACCGGATGCTGCTTTTAAAAATAACCAGTATTATTTATTTTTCCCAGCAAGAGATAAGGATGGGATCTTTCGAATTGGTGTTGCGACTGGCTCGAACCCTGCCGGCCCTTTCAAAGCTGAAGAAAATTACATTCCAGGAAGCTTCAGTATTGATCCTGCCGTTTTAGCGGATGACGACAACCGAGCCTATGTGTATTTTGGCGGCCTTTGGGGTGGACAATTAGAAAAATGGCAGACAGGTACATTTATTTCTGATGCCGAGGGGCCTGATCCGTCACAACCGGCGTTAGGTCCAATGGCAGCTGAATTAACTGAGGACATGCTTAGTTTTAAGGACAAACCGCAAGAAATATCGATTGTAGACGAAGGTGGCAAGCCAATCCTTGCCGGTGATGAGGAAAGAAGATTTTTTGAGGGCCCATGGGTACATAAATACAATGGAAGATATTATCTTTCTTACTCCACTGGTACAACCCATACCATTGTTTATGGAATCAGTGAAAATCCTCTAGGTCCATATATTTTCAAAGGGACAATCCTGACCCCTGTGATCGGCTGGACCACCCATCATTCCATTGTTCAGTTTGAGGATAAATGGTATTTATTTTATCATGACTGTTCCCTGTCTAAAGGGGTTGACCACAAACGATGTGTTAAATATACCGAACTAAAATATAATGAAGACGGAACGATTCAAACCATTGATCCATACTCAAACTAAGCATAGTAAAGTCGATAAATGCCTAAAAAGACCTTGAAAAGCTTTATTAGCCTCCAAGGTCTTTTTTACTAAGATTGCTGCCTGAAAATGGGTATCCTTTTTTATTAACCGGAACCTCATTTTCCAACCCTTCCCCACTATTTCGCTCCCATACTATGTTTTTCATTCCGAATACATTTTAAAGCTGATTTTACAACAGGTGATCCTATTCCTTAACCATCTTGGAATCCTCAAGGAATTTTTTTATCATAAACGAAGCAGCTCCGAGGACGACGGCATTTTTGTTGAGCTGGGAAATCAAAATCTCGCTTTTTAGCGGTATATGCCTTGATATCCTACTTGAAACCGTCTTCTTAATCGACTTTAAAATGATGGGATTAGCCTCAATCAAGTTACTTCTTAAGACAATCGAGTCAGGGTTAAACGTATGAATCATGTTCGTTAAACCAACCCCAAAATAATACCCAAATTTTTCTATTTCCATCAATATATCGCCATCGTTTTCCTGAATCATCTTATTGGCCTTTTCAAGTGTCAGTTCCCTTCCATTTTTTATTCTGGAAAGCTTCGTAAAAAATGCACGTTCAGATGCATATAGCTCCCAACAGCCTTGGTTTCCGCAGCCGCATTTTTTTCCATTGAATTCAATGGTCATATGCCCCATTTCTCCAGAAACTCCACCTGATCCGCGGTAAAGCTGGTTATTTACCATGATTGCCAGGCCAATACCAGTTCCTACGCTTATATAAATGCTGTTATCGGAATTCTTTATGGCACCATACAATTTTTCTCCAATAGCTCCGGCATTTGCTTCATTTTCAATGAAAACAGGAAACTTAAAATGGGCTTCGAGTAAATTTTTTATGTCAGCTTTGTCCCAATTTGAATGGGGAGTATATAAGACCGTTTGATCCTCATTCACAAATCCATGTACCCCTACCCCGATACCAATAATGCCATATGGAGATTCCGGGGCATGATTGGTCACCAGTCTAATTCTATCAATTAATATTGATTTAAGCGCTTCCAATGACTCGTTCGCAAATTCAAAAAAGTCAGAGAAAAGCAAATTCCCCTCTAAATCACTTAAAATCGTTTGAATATAATTGGCAGCAAGTTCAACTCCGATTGCATAGCCGGCGTTTTTATTAAAAACTAGCAATATAGGTTTTCGGCCCCCGTTCGACACTCCCACCCCAATTTCGGAAACAAGCTGATTCTCAATCAATGTATTCGTTTGCAAAGAAACGGTTGCTTTGTTCAGACTTGTAATTTCCGAGAGGTTTGCCCTGGAGATCGGATAATGTTTCATAATAGTACTCAGAATAACTTTTAGACTATGCATTTTACTATCGTTTTGTTCTGCTAATTTCACCTATTCTCCTCATCTCTTTAGCTGTTTATCTTCTCAATCTAACTGCCGAATCCTGTATTTGATTATTTTTTATTATATCGTAAAAATTTATAAGTTTATATATTGTTCAATTAAAAAAGATGTGTTAGTATAAACACACAGTTTAGTTTATTCGATGGACAAACTAAGTTAAAAGTAATTATGGTTTCTTTTGTACTAAAGTGTTGACGGTTTCAGGTTTAAATTACTAGTTAAAGAGGTGAAATAAGGCTTTATAGGTAGAAAAATCCAACATATTTACTTTTTAAATGGATTTAAGTATTGTTTAGGATGAGTGAAATAAAGGTATTCTCTTTGTTTATTTAAATAAACAAACTAAGTGGATAAATGGTTTCATTTACACCTTATATTGAAAGAATTCTAGTTAGTTAGTGGATGTAATCGATCACTTAATAAAGTATTCAACTCTTTTAGGAGTTGCTTAAAATTTTTTACCATTGGTGAAAGCGGTTAACCCTGCTTTAGGTCTAAAAAGATCGATTGGCTCATTTTATCAAACAGACTTTTTTTAATGTCTATTATGTAAGCGGATAAACCGATTGAAAATTTGGCTGTAAAGGAGATTTATGACATGGCTTTAATGGAATCAACCGTTAAACAAATGAACAAAACTACACAAAACATTCAACAAAATGAGTACCATAAGCTCAGCCTTGCTGAACGGATCGGTTACGGTCTAGGGGACTTTGCCCAAAACCTCGTATTTGGTACTGTCGGAGGATTCCTGGCTCTCTATCTTACTACTGTAAATGCGATTGGTACGGCAGCAGCAGGGTTCATCTTCTTGTTTGTCCGAATTGTCAACGTTTTCTGGGATCCAATGGTTGGTACTTATGTCGATAAACATACATTCAAGAACGGTAAATATCGTCCTTGGCTTCTGATTGCAGGTGTTCCACTTGTTATCTTAGCAGCGATGCTCTTTGTTCCAATTCCAGCCATTCGTGGTTCAGTGCCAATCGCCTTTATCACGTACTTTTTGCTCGACTTGGTTTATTCTGTCGTTAACATTCCTTACGGTTCATTAAATGCTTCACTTACACGTGACCCTGAATCCGTAGATAAAATCACAACCACTCGTATGATGCTGGCTAACATCGCTAATCTGTTAGTTTATACATTGTTCCCTATGTTTGTCCAAATGGCAGCACCGAAAGACCGCTCAATGAAGGACACAGGTTTCTTTGGACTCAAGATCAACATGGGAACTTATACTGATGCATCTGCAAGTCATGCTTGGTTTGGGGTTTACATGGTTTACATGATCCTTGGCGCTTTGGCTTTGTTCTTCTGTTACCGTCTCACAAAAGAACGCGTTGTTGCCACTGCTGAACAATCTGCAGAAGTGAAAGCTTTAGACCTGTTCGTTGAATTGAAAAACAACAAACCGCTTGTTATTCTTGGTTTCTTCTTTATGCTTGCATTCACCTTCATGTTCTTCATGAACACAGTGAATGGATTCTTTAATCAGTACACGGTCAACCACTCAGACTGGATGGGTGCAGTAGGTCTTATCGCCTCAATCCCTGGTATTGCTTTCCCAGTCTTCTGGCCTAAATTGAGAAAAGTCTTTGGTAAAAAGGGATTCTTCCATTTCTTCCTTGGTATGTTTGTTGTAGGTGAAATCCTTACTTGGGTATGGTCGTTGGATGGCATGCATGATTCACTCTTCCTTGCTTATGTTTCAACTTTTATTAAGCAATGGGGTCTTACTTCTGCAACTGGTTTCATGTGGGCACTTGTTCCTGAGGTTGTCTCTTACGGTGAAATGAAGTCTGGCAAACGTAACGCTGCGATCATCAACGCGATTATGGGTCTCTTCTTCAAGATTGGTTTCACTCTTGGTGGTGCCATTCCGCTTTGGTTCCTTGCAGCTTTCGGCTTCGATGGAAATGCGGCGAAACAAACTGCTAGTGCTCTATCTGGTATCAATATCACAGCGATTTGGATTCCAGCGGCGCTTGCGATTGTTTCGATGATTGTTATGGCTCTTTACCCACTAACAGATAAAGACGTAGAAGACATTAATAAGAAACTCGATGCTTCTCGTGCAAAAGCCAAAAGAGCTTAAATTTAGAGGATATGTTATGAGTAATAATTAACAAGGGCAAGCATTTTGCCCAAAACTGTACCCGATAGAGAAGACACTAAAAAGGTCTCTCCTATCGGGTACTTTTATTTGTAATGAACTTATAGCTTTTTTATGCCCTTGTTTCATTTTTGTTGGCTCAATTATCTTTTTTTAAAATATCCTCAATAATCTCTTGTGCAGCTCTTTCCCCAGACTCAACTGCTCCATTTAAATACCCAGGATACTTAATGGATGTGTGCTCACCCGCAAAGAAAATATTTCCTTCCCTTTGTCCCAAAATACCACCAAATTTTGTATGTTGGCCAACCTTTAAATAGGAATAGGAGCCTTTAGTCCATTGGTTGCTAAGCCAGTGATCAATAGTGGCTAGTCCATTCCAATTCCTTTGAATTCCTGGTACCACTAGGTTTAACTTGTCCAAGAATTTGTTAGTCCTTTCTTCTATTTTATCATTTGTTATCGCAAACAGTTTGGCAGCCGTTTCCCCTCCTGTGAAGTTAGCAAGAATTCCTGATATGCCTTGTTGGGCTCTTGACGACTCGAATGTCTGCTGATAGCCTATATCTGCAAACGTCTCTCCATTATTTCCAAACTCATTCCAAACTCTGCCGGTGAATTGGACATGAAGTTTTGTATTAACACCCATACCAATCTCTTTAATCGCCTGTTTTTTTAACAAACGGAAGCTTGCACTCTCATAATCTATCGTTCTTAAAATACTAATAGGGATTGCTAGAATGACCTTGTCTGCAAGAACATCCCATTCCTTTTCATCATTTTGAAAAACAAGGCGTATTTCATTTTGGCCATCATGTTCAATCTTTTTAAGCCGGGAATTAAATCTAATTTGTCCTTTAAGATTCTTTGCTAAAATGTCCGGGATTTGATCATTTCCACCCCTAACATGAAGGCATTCATCAGAATCCCCGTAAATTTGAAATGGCTCCCTTTGAGCAAAACCTAATAAATAAAGTAGATTTAATGCACTTTGCTTTCGGGCATCAGCGCCATTTTCAATCGTATACGCCAATGCTAATAATTTACCAAATCTCGATTGCATGCCTCCCGGGACGATTTCATTGATATAGTCAACAATGGACATATGATCCAACTCAAATCCCCGCTCTGTATAGGAATGGTAAAGCGTCGTTTCACTTGCTTTTAATAAATCAGTTTGAAGTTTCGGGAAGATTTTTTTAAAATCCTCTGTCACATCTTTAAAGGAATAATCGCCCCCATCAATAAAATAAAATGGTTTGGTACCTCTAGCTTCTGCCTTGATTAAATGATCTAATTCTAATCCGAGCTCTTTTACCAGCTTCTGAATCTCTATATGACAAGTATCAATGAACTCACCGCCGCGTTCGACAATCTGTCCTTCTTTAAAATAGTCTCTTCTTGTCCAACAACGTCCCCCAACCCGTTCCCCCGCTTCATAAATAGTTGTTTCAATCCCACCCTGCTTAAGCCGGTAGGCACAAGTGAGACCTGCCAAACCTGCTCCGACAATAACAATCCGTGGAGCCATTTCATCCTCATCATGAAATTTAGAAAACAGCTTCTTTTTCTTTTCAATCGAGACAAATTCTATTTGAGGAAAAATACCCTCCTGGTCAGCAGCTTGTCCACTGCATTTTTGTCTTTTCCATTCTGTTTCTGCCAATTGAAATGATTTTTGCAGAATACTTGCTAATGATGTCCTTGCCAAACAACCAACTCCTTTATGCAAAAAATAAAATCATGCTTTTTTATTGAATAGCTATCTTGGGATAGTAAATGATCTTTCAATAAACTATGCATCGTTTCTTTTATTTGCAATAGGAAAGAAGCGGGTATGTCCTTCTAGAACTGTTTAAACTTACATACATTGATTTCACCCTAATATCTGAAAGATGTGAAAAACGAATGAAAGGGCATTCCTTACCTTATTCATTAATAAAGAATCCACACAAACGTTGGTTTAACAACACTTGTGTGGATTACTAATACTTAAAAGAATGATACCTTAGAGGAATAAAAATTCTTTAAAATTTACCACATTAGTTTGTTTGCCGGATAAAGTAAGTTTGGTAAAATTTAATAGAAATGATAAAGCGTTTTCTCTGCAGACAATGCGAAAAAATGGATGAAATTGGAGGGATAGAATGGGCCAGACAAATGAATTTGTACACCGAATGGCACTTAAGACCATTAAACTTGTGGATGAATCAGGATATCCTGTTAAAGGAAAGGATTTAGGCATCCGCTTGTAGAAGCCATTTCCTCCTGGCAATTCAGTGATGATGGTGCATGGATTGGTGCTCCTTCTGGATTTATTAGAAAAGATAATAGCTTAAAACCATCTTATAAAGTCCTGAAGAAACTAATCAAAGAAGACTGGTCCACCAATATGAGCTGTAGGACAGATGATAATGGTCTGGTTTCAATTGAAGGATTCCTTGGTGAGTATGAACTGGTGTGTGAAGATAAGAAAGTAAGCTTCCAATTAGAGAAAGATGCTGAAGCTGTGCAGACCGTAAACCTAATCAAGACAAATATATTAGTGTAAGCTTCCATCCCATTTTTGACAGGTTTTTCGAGCATCGGAGAAAAGTGTAGATCGCGGAATTATGAAGCTGGAAATGGAAATTTAGAGATAACAGGCAACCCAAAATATATATAGAGGTGAATTGGCAATGGCATATCCAGAAATTAAGAAAATCGATTATAATCCTTCTTTGAAAGGCTTGGCACACATATTCCCAGATATCGTCTATTCCCTTGCACAAAGGTCCGGTACAAAGATGACTATTATTTCCCCGCAGTTTCCTGAAGACTCTCAGGAAAAGTACCCGTGTATCGTATTCGTGCAAGGCAGTGGCTGGACTTTTCCCAATATGTATTATCAAATCCCGCAGCTCTCCCAGCTTGCTGCGCAAGGTTATGTAATTGCCACCATTACTCACCGGAACAGTTTGGAAGGAAACCCGTGGCCTGCATGCTTTGAGGACGTAAAAACGGCGATTCGATTCATGAGGGCAAAGAGTGCAGAATATCATATCGATCCCGACCGAGTTGGAATCTGGGGTACTTCCTCCGGAGGCAATATGGCTTTGCTCGCTGGGCTTACAGCTGATGAGCCTGCCTATCGAACGGAGGAATATGCCGATTTTTCTGATCGGGTTAAGCTGGTCGTGGATTGCTTCGGGCCCGCAGATTTGCTAAAACGGGAAGCTCGGCTTGAAAATCCTACTCCCGTCGATTTCGCTTTGGCAGGTGGAAATCCTAAAGAAAATTTGGATGTTTTTAAGGATATGAGTCCCATTTACAAAGTGAAGGAAGGAATGGATTATCCTCCATTTTTGCTGGTGCAGGGAAATAACGATGAGCCTGTGCCATATGAGCAGTGTCTTATGATGTTCCAAAAATTGTGTGACTGTGGAGCAGATGCCCAAATGATAGAGGTTGAAAATGGACCGCACGAGGGTACTTTCTGGAGTCAGGAATTATTGGATCTGATTTTTGGGTTTATAATGGAACGCTTATAAGTCAGTTTTGAAGCAACTTGCCGTGTGAGGTCATGCTTTCGAATGACCTCACACGTCTAATGCGCAGTGTATATGGCAACACATGGTTGCTGGTGAGTTCTTTATTGTAGTATTAAAGGATTTATCCTTAACATTAAATCTCATTTTCTATAAAATGCTGTATGATACGGGGAGTCTTTTAACGGAGTATTAGTGCTTATTTGGTATTCTTCGGACATCCACACACTTTTTTTGGATTGCCTTGTCCGATGTTGGCGCGTCTTCGGACACACCCCTCGCTCTTTTAGCTCTTCCTTGTCCGAAGTTGGTTCGTCTTCGGACACAACCTCACTCTTTTAGCTCTTCCTTGTCTGAAGTTGGTTCGACTTCGGACACAACCTTGCTCTTTTAGCCTTGACTTGTCTGAAGTTGGTTCGACTTCAGACACAACCTCACTCTTTTAGCCCCTCCTTGTCTGAAGTTGG
>NZ_JBALNF010000049.1:0-829 GCF_036962465.1 Neobacillus vireti | reverse complement strand
TGGCTCGACTTCGGACACACAATTCTTGACAAGCTGTAGGTCTTACCTGAATCTTTAGTCATATAAAATTGACCGTCAGGCAAGTCTTTTATTATTCCTGCACTGTCTTGTGATAATCCATTTGCCAATCCGGATATAATAAACGTTAATAAACTAATGAGAAAAACAATTGATCCTAAAATTAAAAATCTTGATTTATTTTTTTTCAATTCCTTCCATGCGATGTTCATTTTCATTCCTCCACACTCGTTTTAATATCTAAAGTTTATAATCGCTATGTGAATAGAACATGAACAAAAAATTACATTTTGGATTGAATGTACAACTATAAAATGAAAAGTAAAATTACGAGGAGGGCAAAATTGAGGAGTTCTTAGAAATTCGCTTGATCTATAAGGGTGACGTTCATGAGAAAAGTGAACAACACGTATTTACGCCCAACTAAGCGGAAGTATTAGACAGGATCTATACAGGTAATATTTTTAGGCAGGTAAAGCGATGCTTCTTTAAGCATCGCACCTTTTAGTTTAAGTGTATTAATTTACATACTTTAGATTAAATTAAATAATTTGAAAACCTCATTCAATGTAGAAATGTTGCTCTATTTTTTGAAAAAGTAAAAGAAACTTGCTTATGAAATGATACCTGTCCTATCAAACTATTTATTTAAAGCCATATTTATTGATTCAATAGCGTGAATAAACGTTGTATCAAATAATGGAGCTTCTGAGTCTTCTGTTTTCACTAATAATCCAATTTCTGTACAGCCTAATATTATTCCTTCAGCTCCATCATCAATTAAATTCTTAATAACTTTTTTGTAATAATC
>NZ_JBALNF010000048.1:216-34344 GCF_036962465.1 Neobacillus vireti | reverse complement strand
TATTAATAACTCCATTAGTCACCAACCCTATTTTTTTACACTAACTATCATTAAATTAGCACACAAATGGGAAAATTTGTATCATTTATTTTATTTGTAGAAAAATACTTAGTTCATCAGAAAAAAAAGCTGTTGAAGGGATTTAATTATAAGGTTGTGAAGAATTACACTTAAACTAAAGGGAGCGATTCTTCAAAAACGAAGGATCGCTTTTTTCTTCTTTAAATAATGGGGCAATTTGTTTATTGATAAACATCAATTATGGAAAAAAATCGCAGTAAATTTTATTAAGTATATTTATTAAGGCGATAATATTAACAGTTAAAAAACCTGGAGGTATTTCTATGGAAACTCATCATATTCGTTTAACTTCATCTGAAGTAGGGGGGTTATGGGCTAATTACATATCGGATTCTATGTTTATTTGTGTTTATAAGTATTATTTAGCTAAAGTTGAAGATGCGGAAATCAAGAAAGTCTTAGAGCATGCCTTGGATTTATCTCAACAGCATGTACGAGTTATTACAAAAATATTTAAGGAAGAGGGTCATGCTATTCCTATAGGGATTACTGAAAACGATGTTAATGTGGATGCTTCTAGGCTTTTTTCAGATGAGTTTTTTTTATTCTATACCAAGCATATGGTGAAAGGGGCTTTAGTAACATACGGTGCCATTTTGCCACATACCTTTCGCAATGACATTCGGGAACATTTTATGTCTTGTATCTCATCTACCATGGAATTATTCAATGAAACAACTGACGTACTCCTTTCAAAGGGACTAGAAGTTAGGACGCCTTATATTCCTTATCTCCAAGAAGTGGATATGGTTGAAAAACAACATTTCTTAGCGGGTTGGTGGGGAAGACAAAGACCACTATCAGCCGCTGAGATCACGCACCTCTACTCTAATATTCAAACTAACCATATGGGTTCGGCTGTGATAACTGGTTTCGCTCAAGTTGCGAAGTCTAAGGATGTCAAAGACTATTTCAAGAGGGGGAAAGAAATCGCAAAAAAACAAGTTGATGTTTTCAGCAAATACTTACATGAAAATGATCTTCCTGCACCAGTAACCTGGGATGCACAAGTTCAGGATACAACCGAATCACCATTTTCCGATAAATTAATGTTGTATATGATTTCCATGATGAATGCTGCTGGTATGGGAAACTACGGGACGGCCATTTCAGCTAGTCCAAGACGGGACATTGCTGCAGATTATATTCGATTACAAGGAGAAATTGGACTCTACGCAGAGGACGGTTTAAATCTCCAAATTAAGCATGCGTGGTTGGAAAAACCCCCTCTTGCAGCTGACAGAGATCAGTTAATGAAATAAAGAACCAACGAATAAGTTTACATTGAGCGATTAGATAAAGCTGCATACAGATTTACACAACAAGGCTAAATTAATAAATCAATTTAATATGACCATATAAGGAAACCGGAAGAGATGCTTATCATAATATCGCATCTTTTTATTAATGAACCACGATATGAAAAAATGTACTTAAACAAATGTTTGCATTCCTAGAATAGCGGTAATGCTTTTTTCTTAAACAAGTAACCGGTCAGTGTAGTTGAAAGGAATTTATACTATCTTTGTTGAAATAGTCATATTAAATCAGGTTTTTTAATATTTCTAATTCAACTGCTTTTTTAAAGATCATTCTTCCAGTTCGATGGGCGTTGTCAATTGTAAAGTGTATCCGTTGTAATGGACATTTTTAAAAAGGTTATACCGCGTTAAGAAGATGATAACTGTATTCAACAGGGGTCATCTTCTTTAAATTCCATTGGTATCTAAAATTGTTATAGTAATTCATTTAGCTTCTTATTTCTTGTTTAAGGTAATACAAGATTTAATATTTACTTCATCTTTAAGGTGACCTTAAAATGACTATTGGGGAGCATTATCCCAACAGTTTCCTCTTGGACATTGATTGGCACAACTTTAATTTTCTTACATGTTTCTGAAAGTAGGGCTAGTATAGGGTACTCCTTGATCTGTGTGAATAAAGGTGTCTTCTGCAAACTTTACTCGTCTATTTTACTTCAATTTTACTAGAGTATCAGTAACTAAATCTAAAGTTAATTGATCTGAAACATTATAGGACTAATATCTCATTTGTTGAACTATCCTTAATGGTGGACAAATAAGCCTTTTGTCCATTTAAGTAGTATTAATAAGTAATGTCTTTAATATCAAGTCTTCGTTTTTCACGGAGATTTCTGTTTTCCTGTGACTTGGGAGAAAAATAATTATAATAATTCGAGCGTGAAACTCCAGGTATTTCACATAAGTAACCAATCATGTTTCTTTTGTAAACTTCGCCTTAATTTCTTTTAAAAATATCTCTGCAGCAGCGGAAAAAGTCTGATGTTTTTTCCAAACAATATTTAAGCCGGATTCAAGCCTTGGCTTTAATGGTCTAAAACAAAGGTTACTATCGCTGGACGTATTCACAATTTTATCAAGGACTACTGCATAACCGATGCCCTCATCGACCATAATTGCAGCATTATAAGCAAGATTATAGGTAGCAATGATGTTTAATTTTTCAAAATCTTCACCAAACCAATCAGCAAATTCATTTTTTGAAAATGTTTGTTTAATAGCCTGTCGTGAACAGATAACCGGAACATCTATTAAATCTGCTGCTTGAATGGTATCTTTTAAAGCAAGAGGACTTTCTTTTCTCATAACAACGCCCCAAACATCCTCGCCTGGGATATCGATGTAATTATATTTTGATAAATTGGCTGGTTGAATTAAAATACCAAAGTCAATCAATCCCTTATCAAGCCGCTCAGTCACATCATCTGCGTTTCCACTGTAGAGGTGATACTGGATATTTGGATAACATAACTGTAAACCCCTTACTACCCGTGCAATCTGTCTCATTGCGTCTGTTTCCCCACCACCTATATAGACATCACCACTAATTGTTTCTTCCATTGAATTAAATTCTGCCTCTAATTTATCAACCATATCAACGATTGCTTCTGCCCTCTTTCGCAGAAGCATTCCTTCATCTGTAAGAATGATATTGTGGCTGCTGCGAGTGAATAGTTTTTTTCCTAAATCTTGTTCAAGATCTTTTAATTGTCTTGACAAGGTTGGCTGTGTCACATGCAAAAAATCTGCAGCCCCTGTAATGCTTCCCTCTCTTGCAACAGCAAGGAAATATCTCAACACTCTTAATTCCAATTGAAACCCCTCCTATATACTGTTTTAGTATATATGTTTTAGAAATGCCTATCAAGCATACCTTGATATAAGATATAGGTATTTGTTATGTGTGAAAGGTACAGCTAGAATATAATACAGAGCGTGAAAACAACAGTAAGATGATGTTATCTTAACTCAATATTAACGAATGTAACGAGCAGACAAGAAGTCAGTAAAAAGTTTATTTCCTTAAGGAGAACAGTATTGAACTTGGAGTATTAGTCGCTAGAAGCCCAGTCACAATGAATTTTAAAACAAAATTATATGAAACCTGGAGGAGAAAGCAGAAGGAAAAAACCAATAATTCATTCATTTCCTTTACTGCTAGCTTTCCTTCTTACTGCATGCAATAACAATGATACTAGTGATATCTGATCATATGAATGATTTTATGGATGCAATTTAAGAAGAAAGTAATGTAATAGAGGGTAAGGATAAGGCTAAAATCATTCAGGACGTTCTTTTAAGAATGTATTTACAGCAATTTGAAAGCTAATGGATTTGTTGCCATTATAAGATATTTGAATTTCCGACGGGGTGCACAACTCTATGATAATTCTAAAAAAGAAAACTTTGAAAAAATTCAGGGGGATTTCATAGTCCGTATTGAAAAAGTCGATTAGAGGAGAGGAACTTCTTTGAAAAAACAAAATAATTTACTTATATTTACATTGACCCTAGGGGCTTTCGGCATCATAAATACTGAAATGGGAGTTATAGGGATATTACCCTACATTGCTGATCACTTTCATGTCAGTGTATCAAAAGCAGGTTTGCTGGTAAGTCTTTTTGCACTAGTTGTTGCTATATCTGGTCCAACGATGCCGTTATTATTTTCGGGGGTAAATCGCAAGAAGGCAATGTTACTTGTACTAGGTATTTTCGTTCTAGGTAACATTGTCTCTATATTTACGTCTAATTTTGCCATCGCAATAATTGCACGTGTGATTCCAGCCATATTTCATCCCATCTATTTTTCAGCAGCTTTTACAATGGCTGCTAACTCAGTTCGAAAAGAAGATGCTCCAAAAGCTGTTTCAAAAGTTTTTATTGGAGTATCTGCTGGTATGGTTCTTGGTGTACCAATCGCAAGTTTTCTTGCCAGCACAATTTCGTTTCAAATATCAATGACATTTTTTGCTACTGTGAACACTATAGTATTTATTGCTACATTAGTATCTTTCCCTTCTATGCCTGTTAAAGAAAGACTTTCTTACGGGGCTCAATTGTCGGTATTAAAAAAACCAATTACTTGGCTTTCTATTGTTGCTGTCCTGTTCCTTAATTCAGCAGTATTTGGTGTGTATAGTTATCTTGCTGAGTATCTTAAAACCGTTACGCATGCCTCTGGGAAAACAATTAGTTTAATGTTAGTCATATTCGGGGCGGCAAATATTATTGGAAACATTTTGGCAGGAAAGTTACTTACTAAAGATGCCATCAAAACTGTAGTATCTTTTCCTTTTACAATGGGAGCCGTTTACATCATATTATTTTTAGTAGGCCAATTTACTTTACCTATGGCTATCATTACTTTATGTTGGGGAATATTGGCAGGTATAGGAACCAATATTAATCAATATTGGATTACCTCTGCAGTTCCAAATGCTCCTGATTTCGCTAATGGATTATTTTTATCATCTGTTAACTTAGGAACAACAATGGGTACAGCTGTAGGTGGATTATTTATTTCAGAATTAGGTACACAATACGTCGTATTAGTGGGATTATTCTCGTTGGTATTAGGGCTGTTATTAATTTTACTAAGAAACTATATGCCAAGTCCTACCAAACAACTTTCTAGATAAAGAATTAATTTAGGTGAGAAATGAGGGAGTTTAAATGTCACTGGATAAACAAGCAGTGCTTGTCACCGGTGGGAATCGAGGATTGGATATGAACTAGTTGAGCAATTGGCGTTGAAAGGTTTTAAGGTCATTTTGGGAAGTCGGGATCCAGTGATGGGTCATGAAGCTACGCAAAAAATTTAGAGAATCAAATCTGGACGGTACTTTTGTAGTGATAGATATATAATCAAAAGCGTATCAATCAAGCTGCAATAAAAGTTAATGAGCGGTATGGAAGATTAGACGTATTGATTAATAATGCTGGAGTATATCTAGAGAAGAATAAAAAGTTAGTGGCAATAGATCCTTCCATTCTGGAGAGAACGATGACAACCAATTTCTTCGGAGCTTATTATGTGATTCGTTCCTTTATTCCCCTTATGGATAAACAAATACATGGAAGAATTATTAATGTTTCCTTAGAATATGGGACGATGAGCGAATTGTCATATCATGGGGTAGGAGATTATAAGTTGTCTAAATTTGCACTAAATGGATTAACACGATTGGTAGCTGCAGAGGTCAATGGGGATATCAAAATAAATGCAGTCGATTCGGGATGGATGAGCTCAGATATGGGAGGCCCATCTGCTCCACAAACTCCAAAGTAAGCGGCTGAGTCTATCCTGTGGTTAGCGACTGTTGGATCTGAAGGACCAAATGGGGGATTCTTCAGAAATGGAAAACGAATCGATTGGTAACAATACCAGAGAAAATTGGTACAAAGTTTAGCGATACGAGGAGCAGTTAAAAATGAATAAAATCCTTCCAGTATTCTTTACTCTCGCTGTTATTTTGACTTTGGCTGGATGCGGTAATACCTCAGCAAATAATAGGGTTATATCATCCGAAAAATCTGTTGTTGCTAAAAACAATTCAACCGACGAACACCATAAAAGCCAAACATGTAGTGTGAAGGAGACGAAAATAATGAAAAACTTAAATATCAGAGTCGGAGATAAGACATTCACTGCTACTCTTGAGGATAACGATACTGCTAAAGCGCTTGTAGAACAGCTGCCGCTAACAGTAGATATGTCTGATCTCAATAACAATGAAAAATATAATAATTTGTCAGGTAATCTGCGTGCAGATAAGTCAACCTCTCCAGACAGGATTAATGAAGGCGATTTAATGCTCTATGGTAACAACTGTCTTGTTCTTTTTTATAAGACGTTCAATACTTCCTACAGCTATGTAAAGCTCGGACACATAGACAACACCACAGGTCTTACGGAAGCCTTAGGTTCAGGTAGTGTGCAGGTTTCCTTCAGTGAATAATGTAAGATGTGTCTATAAAAACTCAGTTCATTCATTGAAACGCACTGGTATTAATAAGCAGTCCGTTAATTCTATGTAAGAAGTTTTTCTATTTACTTTTAATAATTTTAAATCAACTTTGTCATCGAGGGAAGGTAAAGTAATACTGAAATTAAACAAATAATTCTATGGGGAGGGATTCTCAAATGAAAACATTGGTTCTTGTTTTTCACTCAAATATTAATAATTCTCGAATCAATGGCCGTTAGCGGAAGAAATGGAGAAGCAAGTAAACGTTACTGTTTACCGTGTCTTTGAGGCATACCAGAGAGAACAAACATTTTGCAGCTGAGCAAAAGCTATTGAAGAGTATGACCGCATCGTATTGCAATTCCCTTTCTATTGGCACTGCACACCACCATTACTGAAAAAATGTAAATTGTCCTCGTTTGTCCTCCAATGTTTTATATCTCTTTTAAACGTTTAAGTCAGACTATTGTAAAAACGTTGAGTTTAAGCCTTTTCTTATATACCATTTCTTTCTATTTTATATGAAAGTGAATGGGCGGCAAGATGTAAGGCTTTTGAGCCCATATTAGGAAAATAGATATAGCTATTTTTCAACATTTTAAGAAGTAGTCATGTAAATAATTTATTTATATCAATAGCAAAAATTACTCCCTCTAAAAATTTAGGAAGTATATCAAGCCTTTTAGGATGGCAGACCCTATTCAAAAATTCGAATAAAACGAATATCAAAATCTATTAATTCTTTTAGACAAATTTTTGGATTATTACATTGATAACCAAGTAGATAACGTTGAAGAAATTACGTATAGCCATGTTCAGTAATATTTTTTAGATTGCTATATTACCATTAACAAAAGTATAAATGCCATCCTTTTCAATATGGCTTGAAAAAGTGTGTATTAATTCAAAAAACAATTCTTCTTATAATAAAAACGTATTCAATATTGATGGGATAAAGATAGGGAGGAAAACATAATGCAAAAATCGTGGTTAGGTTTAGAAGGGAAAGTGGCAATTGTAACAGGTGGTGCATCAGGCATCGGCTTAAATATAGCAAACGAATTGTTGAAGAACGGAGCTAAAGTAGTTATTTCGGATTTAAATGTAGAAGAGGGACAACAAGAAGACGGGTTTTATTTTTTGAAATGTAATGTCTCCAAAAAAGAAAGCGTTGATCATATGGTAGCTAGAACAGTTGAATTGTTTGGCAGTGTGGATATCCTTGTTAATAACGCTGGTGTAAATCTTCCTAGACTCTTAGTGGATGTAAAAGGTGAAAGACCAGAATATGAAATAAATGAAAAGGATTTTGACTTTATGGTTGATGTCAACCAAAAGGGTCCATTTCTTTGTTCACAGGCTGCTGCAAAACAAATGTTAAAGCAAAATAAGGGTGTTATCATCAACGTTGCTTCTGAAGCAGGTCAGGAAGGTTCAGCAGGTCAAAGTGTTTATTCCGCAACAAAGGGCGCTATTATTTCTTTTACCCGTGCTTGGGCAAAGGAATTAGGAAAATATAACATTAGAGTGGTTGCAATCGCTCCAGGAATCATGGAAGCAACTGGATTAAGAACGGATGCTTACAACGAGGCATTGGCCTATACACGAGGCGTAACTGTGGATGGATTAAACACAGATTATAGCAAATCTATCCCATTGGCAAGGGAAGGGAAATTGTCTGAAGTAGCTGAGCTTGTATCTTACCTTGCTTCTGAACGTTCAAGTTACATTACGGGGACAACAGTTAATATTTCTGGTGGTAAATCTCGCGGTTAATGACAACAAAAGAAAATTAGGTAGAATTTTTTTCTTTGTACCAAGAGATATCATTAACAGTCATCTTTAAGCGGAAGGTGGTGATCAGATGTCTGATTTAATGTTGGACGTTCGAGTCATTCAAATAATTGAGCTAACAAGAAAAAAGACCCACTGTCCTTTGGATTATCTATCAGAAGAACTAAGAGTCAGTACGAGAACTATCCGAAATGATATTAAGCAGCTGAACAGCGATTTGAACGGAATTGCCACATTAGAAAATGAAAAAGGGAAAGGCTACCGCTTGTTCATTAAGGATGAACCATTATTTGAGAACTTAGTAGAAAAAATTAATTCAGATAAACATCTGTATGATTCACCACAGAGCCGGATTGCTTTTATCATTGATCAGTTAGTAAATACCGATAAGGTTTTTACACTTGATGAATTGGCATTTGAAATGAATATTGGCAGGACAACCCTTGTTAACGAATTAAAAAAAGCGGCAGTAGCTTTAGATACTTATCATCTATCAATTCGGGGAAAACAAAACAAAGGGATGTATTTAAGTGGGAAAGAACTAGACCTGCGTTTCTTTATACTGGATAACGTCTATGATTATTTATATAAAGAGTATCCGCTAGATGAAGATATAAAAGATGCGCTAATCAAAGTGGCCAATCAAAATGATTTGGAATCGACCACTTTAAACCGATTAATGAAGTTTGTAATCGTGATGTTGGACCGCCTTTTAAAAGATCATCCCCTTACCGAAACGAGTAGAAAACTTGAAAAGCTACTAGACACAAAAGACTATCATCTTGCCTTAGAAATCGTCAAGACAATTGAAGAGCATTTGCCGATCACTATACCACAGTCAGAGATTTTATTTATTACTTTACCGATTGCTGGCAGAAGAACGCCAACGAACAATCGGTCTCTGGCTGATATCACCATAACAGATGATGTAAAGCATCTTTTGAGTTTGATTTTTGAACAAGTCGGGCTTGAACAGGACATTATTCTTGAAAATAAAGACTTTTTTGAGGATTTACAATATCACTTAACTTTTATGCTTACCCGCTTGATGTTTGGGGTGAGAATTAACAACCCTTTGCTGTCCGATGTGAAGGGGAAATATCCCGTTGCCTACAAAATGGCTGAAATGGCTGGAGAAGTGATTGAAAGGGAATATAGCTTAAAGGTTTCAGAAGATGAGCTCGGTTATATCGCTTTCTATTTTGGAGTGTTTATTGCTCAGAATGAAGTAAATGTTAAACGATTACAACGGGTTGCCGTCATTTGCGGAACGGGCAGAGGAACAGCCAAGTTGGTCGCAATTCAACTTCAAAGGGTGTTGAATCAAAACACTCGAATCGATTTGTTTTCAGAATCGGAGGTCACGAAGGAACTATTAGCCGAATATAATCTTGTTTTTTCAACTGTAAAACTAGCATTTGAACCAGACGCACCTTTAATCCTGATAAATGAAATTTTTGATGAAAGTAGTGTTTCACGGCAAATTGAAAGAGTGACCTATCTGCAAAAGTTCAAGCTAAAAGATACAGGTAATTATCATTCCATCATAAAGCTATTAATAAATGATGAAAAATTCTTCATTTTAGACAGTAATCGGAGTTATCAAGAAAATGTGGAAGAGATGGTTGATCAGTTAACAAAGAAAGGGTATCTTGATAGGTGCTTTAAAGAGCGGTTGGACGAAAGGTCAAAAAAAGGGTCAATGGTATTTGACCAATATATCGCGCTGCCGCATACCATTAACCACCAGTCCACAAAAATCGAACTGGCTTTGGGTGTCTTTCCGAAAAAAATAAAAACAGACGGAAAAGAAATCAAATTGGTGTTTCTATTAGGGATACCGGAAGAAACCGATTACGATGCAAGTCTTTTAGTCAAAATTTACGACGAGATCATTCGTATCGCAGCCAATAGAAAAATAATCGGCGAATTGGCTCATGCATCCAGTTACGAAGAGTTATCTAAGTACCTTGAACAAGCAATCAGGTCATAAACAATCAATCTGTTAGGAAGTGAAATCATGCAAATTATTCTCCTCATTATCCTTATTGCCGGTGCATTTGTCGTACAAGCAGGATTAGGTTTTTTACAAATCAAGCATTTCTCCCAAGCATATACAGAGTTAAGACGAATAGGAAAAGTCGCAATTGGGAAAAGACCGGGAAAGGTCCGGGCTGGAACCATTGTCATGTTTGCCGTCACAAATAGCGGCAAGATCCTCAAAGCAAAGAAAATGCAAGGGGTCACGGTCATGGCGAAGGTCAAAGATTTAAATGGCTTTGAAGGAAAAAACATTAAAACGCTCAATGAAAATGACATGAAGCATTGCAATAAACTTTTGAAATTAGCGATTTTAGATGCAGTTCATAATTACAAAACAATCATGAGCGGCGGAGAAATTCCCGAAAGGAATAGTCTCTTTAAGCGTGTGATGCTACAGGCTGAACGCGTTTCCTTTGCAAAAAAATAAATTACGGGGTGAGACCAGATGGATATTATCGTACATTTAGCACAAGGATTTATGAAACTGTTTCAAACTGGTGCTGATACATTTCTTTCATGGATGAAAGGCATTGTTCCAGTTGTATTACTTTTAATGGTTGCTATGAATACATTGATTCAATTGATTGGGGAAAAACGGATTAACAAACTAGCAAAAGCTTCAGCCAAAAACCCGCTATTAAGGTATATGGTCCTTCCATTTATCGGTTCATTTATGCTTGGAAATCCAATGGCGCTGTCATTAGGACGATTTTTACCAGAAAAGTACAAACCAAGCTATTATGCTTCTGGTGCTTATTTCTGTCATACAAGCAATGGTTTATTCCCGCATATCAATGCAGGAGAATTGTTTATTTACTTAGGGATCGCGGCTGGAATTCAAAAACTTGGTTTAAACTCAGCAGAATTAGCTGTCCGTTATATGCTCGTAGGTCTTGTTATGAACTTCTTCGCCGGCTGGATTACAGATTTTACAACCAAAATGGTTGAGAAACAGCAAGGCATTAAATTGAAATCCGAAGTGAAATTACACTAGGAGATAGGGTGGGGTAAAGATGAGTGAATATCGTTCAATTAAAATAGTCAAAGGCGGCGGCGGTTTTGGGGGGCCATTGACTGTAACGCCAACTGCAGCTAAAAATAAAATCGTTTACATTACAGGCGGCGGAGCGAAGCCGGAAATTGTCGATCGAATTGTAGAACTAACAGGTGCAGAGGCTGTGAATGGATTCCAAACCTCCGTTCCTGAAGAAACCATTGCATTAGCGATTATTGATTGCGGCGGAACATTACGCTGTGGCATCTATCCACAAAAAAGGATTCCAACCGTTAATATCATGCCTACAGGAAGAAGCGGCCCATTGGCAAAATTCATTACCGAAGATATTTATGTATCTGCTGTTGGTTTGGATCAAATCCAGCTTGCCGATAGTGGTGCGAATGAGGCAGCGGCGGCAGCTGAAAAAATTCAAGAGCCTGAAAGAGAATTTAAGTATAGTGCAGATAAAAAGGTTTCACAAACATTGGCTGCAAATAAAAATAATAGCATTGTTACAAAATTTGGACTGGGTGCTGGGAAAGTTATAAATACCTTCTACCAAGCCGGTCGGGATGCTGTCCAAACAATGATTAACACCATTATTCCGTTCATGGCGTTTGTTTCGCTTTTGATTGGGATTATCCAAGGGTCTGGAATTGGTAATCTCTTTGCAAAGATCATGTCACCACTTGCGGGGAATATCTGGGGCTTGATTTTGATTGGCTTTATTTGTTCATTGCCTTTCTTGTCTCCTCTACTTGGCCCGGGCGGTGTTATTGCACAAGTAATTGGAACACTAATTGGGGTTGAAATTGGTAAGGGTAATATCCCACCACAATTAGCGCTACCTGCTTTGTTCGCGATCAATACACAAAATGCTTGTGACTTTATCCCTGTAGGATTAGGTCTTGCAGAAGCAGAACCAGAAACAGTTGAAGTGGGTGTTCCGTCCGTCCTCTACTCAAGGTTCTTAATAGGTGTACCGAGGGTCATTGTGGCATGGATTGCAAGTTTTGGACTTTATGAATAATCAAGTAATATAAAATGCTATCAAAAAAATAAAGTATTGGAGGGCTGGCGCATCAAAAATGTGTAGTTGATGCGTAAGAAATATGAGAACAATTTACGAGAATACAATAAAAAGCATTGGGATTGCAGCAAATTCCTTTTTAGAAGATAAAATGTTTATTTTATTTGGTGATGGTGCTCCTCAAGAACTAAAGGATTTTTGCTACAACATTGATGTTGTGGATGCCGCTGAAGAAATTAAAGCAGGACAAAAACTTTATATTAATAATGAATCATTTAAGATCACATCTGTTGGGGACATTGTTCAAAGAAACCTTACAACAATGGGACATATTACGCTGCGCTTTGATGGATCAACATCCCCAGAATTACCTGGAACGTTATATTTAGAAAATAAAGAAATACCTTCAATTGACTTAGGCACGGAACTTAAGATTGTCAGTGAATAGCCTTGGTTAAAGTTTGAATTTCATACAGGTACTTTACAAGATAGGCTGGATTATTATAAAAAGGAGAAAAAACACATGGAGTTTTACGATTAATAATCTCTGTTGAGAAAAGTTTGTGAGGAAATACACTTAAAGAAACAGGTGTGATGTTCACAGATTCACGAAGATAATATTAAAACCCAATTTTCCTTGTATTAGAAAATTGGGTTCTCTTTTATTTATATTCACAGGATTAATTATGTCCAACTATTGGATGTGGTACATATGGCTCTTCAAGAAACGTAATTTCTTCAGGTGTTAGCTTAACAGATAAAGAACCTACAGCACCTTCGAGATGAGAGATTTTCGTTGCACCTATAATAGGAGAAGTTACTGGTTCTTTCTGTAGTAACCAAGCCAATGCGATATGAATACGAGGAACCCCATGTTTTTCTGCCAATTCAGCAACACGCTCTACAACGTATCGATCTGTATCAGCAGTCGCATCATATTTAGATTTTAAGATGAAATCTGTTTCAGAGCGTTGAGTTGTTTCTGACCAATCACGAGTTAATCTTCCTGATGCAAGCGGACTGTATGGAGTCACTCCGATTTTTTCTTCTTTACAAAGGGGTAGCATTTCTCTCTCTTCTTCACGGTATATAAGGTTGTAATGATTCTGCATCGATACAAAGCGAGTCCAGCCGTTTTTTTCAGCTACATGTAAAGCCTTTTGAAATTGCCATGCGTACATGGCAGAAGCACCTATATATCTTGCCTTTCCAGCTTTCACCACATCATGCAAGGCTTCCATCGTCTCTTCAATAGGGGTATTATAATCCCAACGATGAATGATATAAAGGTCTACATAATCAGTCCCTAATCTTTTAAGACTTTTATCAATTTCGCTCATTATTGCCTTTCGGGATAATCCTGCCCCATTTGGACCTTCATGCATACGACCATGAATCTTTGTGGCAATTACAACTTCATCACGATTGGCATAATCCTTTAGGGCACGTCCAAGGAATTCTTCACTGGTTCCCATTGAATACACATTTGCTGTATCAAAAAAGTTGATTCCATGATCCAGTGCTTTTTTGATAATAGATCGACTTTGCTCTTCATTAAGTACCCATTGATGTATCCATTTTTCCGCTTCACCAAAACTCATACAGCCAAGACAAAATCTAGATACATCCAATCCTGTATTACCTAGTTTCACATATTCCATTTACTTATTCCTCACTTTCATTATTAACACATCTCAATTTATGCCTAGTAATTGCTCTTTTCATTATGTCACAATTGTTAAATAAGCCCTACGCCCATTTATATCAAGTTTTTGCCTAATCCAATCAAAGACCTTTCACACTCAGCGAATATCAAGTAAAATGTAACCATCAAAGATAAAGGCAAAAAGGGGAGTAAGACATGTCTGGGAAAATCAACAAACAGCATGAACTTGGCAAACTTATAGAGCGTAATACAGATCTGGATGGTGTCCACTCTACCTCTATCCCATCTTTATTTCTCATTCGTGAATCCATTATCACCGAACCCATCTCTAGAGTTAACGAACCATCCTTTTGCATAATCGTCCAAGGAGAGAAAGAGGCATGGTTGGGAGAGGAATGCTTTAGGTACGGTCCTGGCAATTACATTGTGGCATCCGTTGATTTGCCTGTAACAGGGCAAGTAATCAAAGCCTCATCTGATTGTCCCTATTTGGCACTCAAACTTGAATTTACATCGAGCGAAGTCTTAGAGGTTTTAAGTGAAAAAGATATTCAATCGGGACATAGAAAAAATGCAAAACGAGCGATGTTTATTAGTGAGGTAGAGCCATCTTTGTTGGATGCAGTAATCAGATTAGCTTGTTTACTAGAAAATCCGAAACATATTCCAATCCTTGCTTCGTTATACAAGAAAGAAATCCTTTATTGGGTTTTACAAGGTCCGAACGGGGAAGCCCTGGAGCAAATGGCGTTAGAAGGCAGTAATTCTATCAGAATTAGAAACGTAATCGAAAATATCATTAAGAACTATGAAAAGTCCTTTCGAATAGAGGATCTAGCGGAAATAGCGAATATGAGTGTCGCTTCACTTCATCGGCATTTTAAAGAGGTAACTGCTTTGAGTCCGATTCAGTTTCAAAAACAATTGAGATTACAGGAAGCTAGGCGTTTATTATTAGCTGAGTCATCAGATGTAGCTGATGTCGCTTTCAGGGTGGGCTACGAAAGTCAATCACAATTCAGTCGAGAATATTCCCGCATGTTTGGTTTTTCACCTAGAGCGGATATAAAAAGATTAAGAGGGAATTTCGTTTAAATGAACAAGTATTTTATTAATCAGCTCCATAAAGTTGAATCCTCCGGAAGATACCTAGACATATATTATTAATAATAATAGCCTGTGAAGGATTGTATTTAAGCTAAAGGGGGGCGAACCGTTCAGTTGATGAGGTCGATACCCCATGGGCAATTACGTTCTACCTGGCTACTACTGATAAAATAAGACCAAATAAAAAATGGTCAAACAGAAATATTTAGCATTCTGGCTAACCTTATAATACGAACTGGCAGCTTTGTTGAAGAAGGATATTTTCTATTTTAAGCGAAATAGAATACCAAACAAACCTTACACGAATACAGTTATTTAAAATAACAGGAACATAGGAGGTATGAGATATGAAGATCAATAGAATAGATCATGTGAGTATAAACGTACATGATCTCTCAGAGGCTAAAGCGTTTTTTGTTGATTTAGGACTTGAAGTGCAAGCGGAATGGGAATTGGATGGAGAACTGTTGGACAGAATAGTTGGGCTTAATGACGTTAGAACAGCATGTGTAGGATTGGGAATGCCAGATGGTCAGGCATGGATAGAGCTAGTTAAATTTTATACGCCGTCTGATGAAAAAGGTATTCAGCAACCTGATGCAAATACGCTGGGTATCCGACATATTTGTTTAGCTGTTGAAGATATTGAAGCTATTGTTGCAAAATTAAAAAAGAAGGGCACGGAAATCTTTAGTGAGATACAGCAATATGAAGAAAGTTATAAGTTATGCTACGTTCGTGGTCCAGAGGGAATTATCTTAGAGTTGGCGGAAAAAATCAGATAAATATGATTTCCAACTTTAAAGATTTATTCTATAAAAAAGCATCTATAAATTAGCCGTTTTCTGACTAATTTATAAATGCTTTTTATTGTTTTGTTCTTTAACAAAACTAATCTATGCTTCTCCAGTACCCAAAAAGGGTAGGTCAGCACAATAAAGGAAAAGAATTGCCATTATTTCTAATTTCTGTTTCCCACTTATTAATTAAGCTGTATAATATTTTCCTAACAATATCATTTTGAATGAGTGAGTGATTGTAATGATTATCAATCAAAAAGAATTTTATGTTAAAGATTTAAACTATACGATTAGATCTGCTAATAAAAATGATGCAAAAAAAGTATCTGAATTAAGGCTTAAGATTGATGGTGAATCCGAAAATATGGACAGAGAAAAGGGAGAGGACTTTATTGACCCGGCACGATTTGCAGAAATTATTGAAACCGATACCAACCACGCAAAAAAATTGTTTTTAGTTGCAGAACTAGATGGAAGATTAATTGGTTATTCAAGATGTGCAGGCAATGATTTAAAAAGATTTATACATAAAGCTGAATTTGGATTAGGTGTTCTGAAGGATTACTGGGGTTATGGGATTGGAAAAAATCTAATGAAAGAAACAATTTCCTGGGCTGACATGAACGGAATTAAAAAAATAGTATTATATGGAGTCCTTGAAACAAACGAAAGAGGTATTGAACTGTATAAAAGACTCGGTTTTGAAATCGAAGGTTTAATGAAAAAAGATAGAATCCTCTCAGATGGAAAATACTATAGCACATATATTATGGCCAGGTTTAATGAGTTATAAGAAACTTCAGCATCATAAATTCGTTACTGTTCGAGTCACGTGAGGTATTATATAAATTTCTTACTTAGATGCCTGTTTAGACCATAGTAGGAGGAAAAATGATTAGAAATCTTTATTCATTTTTAAATGAGAATTTTGAGGGGCTTATTTTAGAGCCCCCCTTATTTTATAATTGGAATAATAGCATTAGGTTTGAAATCTCAAATCCAGTAATACCAACCTGGGCAAGAGAAAATTTGAAACAAACTTTTCACCGTTCCATTTCTTTGTTTAAAAAGGTATTTGAACAGAAGGATGAAATTCTACTGGTTACTGATGTCCTTACAACAAGAAACAATCAATTTCTCCAAATGAAGCCTTTAAATGTTTATAAGAAATATTTAAAAGATAAAGATTTATTATACAAATTACAGCATCAACCCTTAGTTAGATTCCTCGAAGATGAAGCTGATCAGATGGTTGTTCATCGATTTGTCCTTCAATGCAAAAAAGACAATATTCGGTATGCCCCACTCCTAAAAGCCATTTGTTATGAAGACTTTGCTCATCCATCTACTATCTTGAGAAATAATCAAGAAAGCGGTTATGAAATTTATTTTGTTAATCTAACTAAAAAAATAATTTTTCACTTATATGATGATCGTGGATGCGATATTTTAGCAGTCGATGAAGAGGAAATTCGTTATCTTTATGAAGAATTTAACGATTGGATTTTGGAATATGATCGCAATAGAATTGATAACTTGTTTAATTAGTGTATCCTCAGCTAACTTAGTTTTACGAAATGTTTCTGGCTTAAATTGTGGTGGGTAACATCATTACATAGAAGATAATGATAATAGCAATAAGATATAATGGATACNNGTATAGTAAGCAGCAGCAAAGAGGGAGAGAATGCAATGGTACAGTCACTTATTTTTGATATGGATGGGACTCTATTTCAAACCGATAAAATACTAGAATTATCACTTGACGATACTTTTTACCACTTACGGTCACTAAATTTATGGGCTTCAAATACGCCTATTGATCAATACCGTAAAATAATGGGTGTACCTTTACCACAAGTTTGGGAAGCTTTGTTACCTAATCACTCCAATGAGATTCGAAAACAAACAGATGCCTATTTTCTAGAAAGGTTAATTGAAAACATAAGCAGTGGAAAAGGGGCTTTATATCCAAATGTCATGGAAATTTTCAGTTTTTTAAAAGAAAACAATTATAAAATTTTCATAGCAAGTAATGGATTAGTGGAGTATTTACAAGCAATTGTGAGTTATTATCACTTGGATAGTTGGGTTACCGAAACCTTTAGTATTCAACAAATACCATCGCTCGATAAAGGTGAATTAGTCAAAAAAATCATAAAAAAATACGACATCACAAATGCAGCAGTAGTTGGCGACCGCCTATCCGATATAAATGCCGCTAAAGATAATGGGTTAATGGCATTTGGATGTAAATTTGATTTTCCACAAGAAAACGAACTAACTCAGGCTAATTTCGTAATGGATGACCTAATTGAGTTAAAAACAATATTACCAAAGTTTGAAAACAACATATCTTATTGACGTAACTGTTGTTTTTGAAAATTTCCTATGATATAGTATCACCATACTTATTAAAGAAGTTTAATAAGTTTTTTTGGATACTTATTAAATCAATTTAATAAGTACTATAACTATAAAGTATCCTAATAGATATAGGTGCTATGCTGTTTTCTAAAGTGAGGCAGCGTCATACCCGGTAAAAGAATGGAGCTAAACAATAGGGTTGCTGGTTTGTAATCCTGTGTTTTAAAAGTTTTGGGGGGTGAATCTAGTGAGTGAATTATTATCTAATCCAAAAGATATGAAGAAAAAAATCCTTCAGGGTATTCGAACAGCCCTCATAGAACGGAAAAGTGCAACGAAGGTTGAACTAAGCGACCAATTAGGAATTAGTTTCCCGACAATAAGTAAGTTCATTGCTCAGATGGAGAAGGATGGGGAAATTAATTCAGCAGGGTTAGATGATTCAAGTGGTGGCAGAAGAGCAAAAAGGTATACATATAATCCTGAGTATATGTTAGGACTAGCCATTTTTTTAGAAGGAACAGGGACACATTATACGGTTTTTAATTGTTTGGGGGAAGTAAAGGAAGAAGGCGAGGCACCGAGTGTATTAAAAGAGGTTGATTTAACCGCATTAACAATGTGTATTGAAACCTTACTAATTAAATATCCAAAAATCAGTTCAATCAGCATTGGTGTTCCTGGGTCTGTTGCAAGTGGGAGGATATTTTATATTCCAGGTTACGAGCAGTTTCAAAATTTTGATTTAAAAGGATATTATGAGGATCATTTTTCTATACCTGTAGTGGTTGAGAATGATATGAATGCTGCAGTTCTAGGTTACAGCAAAAATAAAGCAATGAAGGAAAAGGAATCCCTTGTCTATTTGTATACTGGTCAAAATGGCCCTGGGGCAGGGATTATGATAAATGGTGATGTCGTACGAGGAAGTACGTTTTTCTCAGGTGAGGTTCAATTCGTTCCCCAATATGATCATCGAAATTTCGGTCAGGCTTTGGTCAACGGTAGTGGCCATTTTAAAGCAGATTATGAGATTGATGCCATTAGCAGATTAGTAGCCTCTTTTGCAGCGATAATTAACCCGCATACCTTTATTTTTAGCAATGAAGATGTAGAACACGAGATCGTTAACAAAATTACCAAAGTCAGCGCAAAGTATATCCCTCCAGAGCATCTTCCAGAACTTACTGTGAGTGATTGGAAACAAGATTATTTACTCGGATTAAAAAGCCTTGGGCTTGATCTCTTGATGAAGAATTAAACAAGAAAAACAAATTAGAAAGAAAATGAATAGAAATTAATATCGGGGAGAATGAATATGACAACAATCCTTTTGGTGATCATTTATTTGGCTTTTATCAGCTTGGGTTTACCTGACTCATTGTTGGGGGCAGCTTGGCCCGTGATGCAATCGGACTTAGATGCTCCGCTTGAAACGGCTGGAGTTCTTTTTATGATCGTTGCAGGTAGCACGATTATCTCCAGTTTATTAAGTGGGAAAGTACTTAAACGTTTCGGAACGGGTAAAGTCACATTTGTCAGTGTTTTAATGACGGCAGTTGCTTTACTAGGATTCGATTTTGCCCCTTCGGTTGCTTGGTTAGTTGTATGTGCGATTCCTCTCGGATTAGGAGCTGGAGCGGTTGATTCAGGATTGAACGATTATGTTGCAATTAATTATAAAGCACATCATATGAGCTGGCTACATTGCTTCTGGGGAGTTGGAGCTACTCTAGGACCGGTCATTATGGCTCAGTTTATGATGGGAGAAAATTCTTGGAGAAGTGGTTATTTTCTCATTTCTGGTCTTCAGTTTGTGTTAGTTTTAATCCTTCTCTTCACATTGCCTTTATGGAGCAGAGTGAAGAATAAAAGCAATATGACTGTAATCGAAGAGAGCGAAAATTCAATAGATGTCTTGAATGATCATTTAAAACCTTTACAAATTAAGGGAGTAAAACTAGCTCTGGCATCCTTCTTGTTTTATTGCAGTGCTGAAGCTGCAGTGGGGCTTTGGGGAAGCAGTTTCTTGGTAGATATCAAAGGGATAAGTGCGGCAACTGCTGCCAAATGGGTTTCATTCTATTACGCAGGAATAACCATCGGTCGTTTCATTACAGGCTTTATTACTTTTAAAATGACTAACCGTCTTCTTATTCGAACAGGACAAATAATCGCGTTGACAGGTGCCGTTATTGTATTCTTACCATTACCGTCTATTTTCTCGCTTATTGGTTTTATCATTGTAGGGCTTGGATTAGCGCCGATTTTCCCCTGTATGTTGCACGAAACACCATCACGTTTTGGGAAAAAACATTCTCAAACTATTATGGGCTATCAGATGGCGCTTGCGTATACAGGCACTACCTTCATGCCACCGCTGCTGGGTTTCATTGCCTCACATTCAACAATAGGAATCTTCCCAATTTGTATTCTTATTTTTATAGCCGTAATGTTCCTATGTTCAGAACGATTAAACGGTATACTAAGTAGGAAAGTTTTAGTAAAGCCTATTGATGCAAGTTCAACTGAAATGTAATAATTAGATTACGAAGTTAGAATAACTTTATAGAATGAGCTGCCTTTTTGGCGGCTTTTTCTTGTTGAACAACTTCAGGATTATTTGAAAAAAGGAAAAAATAAATGGATAAGTATGGGTTAATTTCCATTTCAAATAAAGGACAACCTCCATATAGTAATGTATGTTCATTTAATAAGGAGGAGTTTGAATGCAATTAAATTATCATCAAGCTAGGAATTTAGAGGGGAAAATGATTCATTTTAAAAATGATCAAGGCGAATGGTCCATTGGAAAAGTGGTAAAGGTTAGAAAAGAAGGTCTTGAGATTGAAGAATTAAGTTTTTCTAGTTCTAGTGATGGATATGGATTTGGTTTTTTTGGTCCGGGACCTTTTGTCAGACGTCCGTTTTTTAGACCACCTGTTATCGTCCCATTTGTTGGATTTGGCTTTTTTCCTTTCTTCTTTTAAAAATAAGAACGTATGTATTCTTCATAGGCGGAGAATTTCCGATTAGTGTATATAGAAGGAGCTTTAGATGCATTTATAAGCGGAGATATTCCGATTAATTACTCTAAATATGGCATAATCCAACAATTTGAACAAAATCGGAAAAACTTCCTTTATTTTTAATGAAATATGGTATTTTCCCATTTTAAACGGAATTCCTCCGGTTATTTTTTATACACTTAATAGAACCCTGATCAATGTATGGGAAGCAACAGGTTTAACTCTCGATAATGTTGAAAAAGTGAATGTATTCTTAACTAATATAAATAACTTCAAAGCAATGAATGAAGTTTATTTGAAACAAATTTCCGAGCCAAATCCGCTCGTACAACTTTAGGTGTGTCATCCCTGCCTCTTGGAGCAAAGGCTGAAATCGAGATGATAGCTAGAAGAAAAATTTCAGGTAAAAAGGCTCTATCAAATTAGCTAGAGCCCCATAAAATCTTCCCTTCTCTCAACACTTCCAATCCTAATACATTATGCCTTTCAGAAACTCCCTTCTTTGTTCAACTAACAGGTAGCATTATTGGAACAACTGTAATGAAATCAGCTTTTACCAATGAGCAAGGTATTTTATGGGATATTCGGAGCATATTTTTTTCGGGTAATTTGCGATTGGAATAAATCTAAGAAATTGATCAAATTTTTAATTCATAAAAATAAAGCGATGAAAATTATTTCTCATCGCTTTATTTTATTAGGTGTCTTAATAATTCACCGCGTTATTTCTTATTGAAGTTCGGAGAAGATTAGCTGAAGAAGGAATTTCTACATTTTTACTTGAGTATATTTTAGGAAAAGACTATAGATGGAGGGCTGTTTATGGCATTAGTTTCAATCTATACTGTTGGTAGGCTAAACCATCCCTATGATCACCCTACCTCTCGTGAATTTTTTCAAGTGGGAAATGAAGTATATCGTCAAGCAACTAAATCAGGACTTATAGAGACCTTTTCACCTGAAGGAGTCCCTTTCCCTGAAGAAACCGTAAAAGGAAAGGGTTCTTCTATTCTTACACTAACTGTTTGGAGAAGCCTTCAATCCTTATATCGCTTTACTTATTCAGGAAAGCATATGCAAGCATTACGAGATAGAAGCAAATGGATAGAACCTTATCCAGATAAACACCTATCTTATGTAATTTGGTGGACAGAAATGGTGAGGGATGTCTCATGGGAGGAGGCATTTAGGAGATACAATCATTATATTAAGCATGGTCCGACTCCTTTTGCATTTGATTTTAAGCATGCATTTGATGAAAATGGGGAGACGTTCTTGGTTTAATTTACATAAAAAAGCATCGCAAAATACAGTTAAAATTGATATGAATTTTACTTTATACTTTTTTACTGTTTTGCGATAGGAAACGGACCTTGTTTTTCTTTCCATGCTCTTTTGTACTATCTTCCTAATTTATGGCCCTGAAACTATAGGGCTATACCAAGGGAAAGTTAATTGAACAAAAATGTAAAAACTTAATGGCAAAGTTGAGATTACGATGGTAAGACGAAAACCATGATCCTTTTTATGTATTTCACCTATCAATTTTTCACTCATAAACTAAGAGTGGGTGATGAATATGCAAAAACGGAACAAGATGGACATAACTTCTTACAATCAAAAATATTTTCGGCCATCTTGCTTGAAAGCTTTAAATATAAGAATGGACAGTTCGGAGTTTTATTCACTTTTTTCTGAAACAACTCATGAGGAAATCAAATTACCTCCCGAATTGACAAGAACCCCTGAAGATACTCTTCTTAACTACTTTAGTGTCCTGCGTGAAGCTGAAAATATGGGAGGGAGAAGTTGCGGTACGGTTGGTCAGGCACGTACTCCATTTCCGATTGCCTATAACTTTCTATCGAAAGAGTATCAAAATAAATTAAGCTATGAAGACTATTTTCATTCGTTTGCTGGAATAGGGCATACGAGTTTATTAAAGCTTCTTCGAGTCCCAGATATTAAAAGTGCAATAAAGTTTTTTTATGAAATTGAAACGATTGAAGGGTTTAAAGGTAAGCGAGCGGAGTATTTTGGTTATTCATATGGTTGGATCGAGCTAGTTTACGAAAAAGATGGTTTTCGGATTTCAGCTTTGACCAAGATTGAAGAAGATTTTTTATGTGCACCGTACCATGGTTGGGATCATGACGGGGAAGATATTATAGGAGTCAAATATGGAAGTTGGTGCAAATTGATTGAACAGATGTACCCAACAGTGAAAAATGGATACGTTAAAAATATTTATTTTCGTGGTAATGATGGTGCCGATTATTGTTTTATTTTTATTACTTTGACAAATGGAACTGACGTAGAAATGGCTCAATTTCGGAAAGTAAGAAATGAAAACTGGAAGCAGGTGAACATGAAGCCGGAAGAAGAGTGTTTAACTGAACAAAGAATGTTTATGGATGGATGAAATGGTAAATGAGCTAATATCAAGGTTACTACATGTAAAGTCTAGCTATTCTTGTAGATTGGATTCTAACTCTTCCTACTTTAATTATAGCATGAAAAAAATGGGTAATATAGACTGTTTATTCTCGAAAACTACTGATACAATCAATAGACCCTTAAAGGTTAGGAGCGATGTAGGATTAGTTCTTTGGTTATCGGTTTTAAGGAAATGGAAAAATCACAGCTATTTCTCGTTGGTGGAAAAGGGGTAAATTTAGGTGAATTATCAAAAATGCACGGAATACAAGTGCCCCAAGGATTTTGCATTACAACAGTTGGGTATCAAAAAGCCATTGAACAGAATAATACATTTCAAGGATTGTTAAATAAACTAACCTTGCTAAAGGTAGAAGATCGGAATCAAATTAGTGAAATCAGCAGGAAGATTCGGCAACTCCTTACAGAAGTAGAAATTCCCGCTGATGCTGTTAAAGCAGTCACTGATTGTCTCTCCAGGTTTGGCGATGAACATGCATATGCAGTACGCTCGAGTGCGACTGCTGAAGATTTGCCTCACACCTCTTTTGCCGGACAACATGACACCTATTTAAACATCATCGGAAAAGAAGCCATTTTGCAGCATATCAGAAAATGCTGGGCTTCTCTTTTTACGGAACGAGCGGTCATATACCGAATCCAAAATAAATTTGACCACAGACAAGTTAATTTATCCGTTATCGTGCAAAGGATGGTGTTCCCACAGGCTTCCGGGATTTTATTTACCGCTGATCCGATAACCAATAACCGAAAGCTGCTATCCATCGATGCCAGTTTTGGACTTGGAGAAGCACTGGTTTCTGGTATAGTCTCTGCAGATTGTTATAAAGTCCAGGAAGATAAAATCGTCGATAAGCTAATCGCAGCCAAAAAATTGGCTATCTATGGACAGAAAGCAGGCGGGACCGAGACACAAGAGATCGCTCCTGACCAGCAAAAGACGCAAACACTTTCTGACCAACAAATTTTACAACTGGCACGCATCGGAAGACGGATTGAATCCTATTTTGGCTGTCCGCAAGATATCGAATGGTGCTTGGTGGATGATACCTTTTATATTGTCCAGAGCCGTCCAGTCACGACTCTTTTTCCTATCCCTGTAGTGAATGACCAAGAAAACCACGTCTTTATATCTGTCGGCCATCAACAAATGATGACAGATCCCATCAAACCATTGGGATTGTCTTTTTTCCTGTTAACGACACGTGCCCCAATGCGTAAAGCTGGTGGATGGTTGTTTGTCGATATCACACATCAACTGGCTTCATCTGTCAGTAGAGACTTTTTATTAAATGCGATGGGACAACACGACCCGCTCATGAAAGATGCCCTGATGAACATCATCAAGCGAGAAGATTTTATTAAATTGTTACCAAATGATAATGGTGCACCAAGGGCCACAAGAGGCAAAACTGATATACCGGCACAAATCGAAAATAACCCGTCCATTGTTCCTGATTTGATTAAGCGCAGCCAAACATCCATTAAAGAGTTGAAGCAGAACATTGAAACCAAATCAGGATCAGATTTAGTTGATTTTATTCTAGAAGATATTCAAGAATTAAAGAAGATTCTGTTCGACCCACAGAGTACAGCTGTCTTTATGTCTGCTATAAATGCTTCTACATGGATCAATCAAAAAATGAGCGAGTGGTTAGGTGAAAAAAACGCAGCAGACACGCTTTCTCAATCTGTACCAAACAATATTACTTCGGAAATGGGTCTTGAACTTTTGGACGTTGCAGATGTGATTCGACCTTATCCAGAAGTAATTGATTATTTACAACATGTAAAAGATAATAACTTTTTGGATGAACTGGTTAAGTTTGATGGTGGACAGGAAGCACGAGATGCCATAATAGCTTTTCTCAACAAATATGGAATGCGATGTGCCGGAGAAATCGATATCACGAAAACTCGTTGGAGTGAAAAACCAATTACCCTTGTCCCCATGATACTCAATAACATCAAAAACTCTAAACCCCATGCTGGCAAGCACAAATATGAGCAAGGCCTGCTTGCTGCTTCGAAAAAAGAACAAGAGTTAATAGACCGATTGAAGCAATTGCCAGATGGTGAACAAAAAGCCAAAGAAGCAAAGCGAATGATCGACCTAATCCGCAATTTCATCGGATATCGTGAATATCCAAAATACGGTATGATTAATCGCTACTTTGTTTATAAGCAAGCTTTACTGAAAGAAGCGGAACAACTTGTGCAAGCGGGCCTTTTTCATGAAAAAGAGGATATATACTATCTCACATTTGAAGAATTCAGCGAAGCCGTACACACAAACAAGCTGGATTACCAAATCATTAATAACCGAAAAGAGGATTATAAATTATATGAAAAACTGACTCCTCCGCGTGTTATAACATCTGATGGTGAAATCCTTACAGGTAGTTACAAACGAGAAAATCTCCCAGCCGAAGCGATTGTGGGTTTGCCTGTTTCTTCCGGAGTGGTTGAGGGACGGGCACGTGTCATATTAAACATGGAAGAGTCTAATCTGGAAGAAGGAGATATATTAGTCACCACCTTTACTGATCCGAGCTGGACACCATTGTTTGTATCCATAAAAGGCTTAGTCACTGAAGTTGGTGGACTGATGACACATGGAGCCGTCATCGCCCGTGAATATGGCTTACCCGCAGTTGTCGGGGTAGAAAATGCTACCAAACTGATCAAAGATGGCCAACGAATTCGCGTCCATGGAACAGAAGGGTTTATCGAAATATTGTAATGGTTGAATAGGTGAAACCAAGAAAGTAACGGGAGCTTTCGTTGAAACTGTGCTAATAAATCTTCTTGGGTAAAAAACACTGCGAACAGATATAGAAATAAAACTGTTTGCAGTGCTTTTTGATTCTGTCAAACTAATAGTTTAATGTCATCTTTAATAACTCATTCCCCAATTTTACTTGTAGGTGTATATCGGAATTGGTTAGCGTTTCATAGTTTATTTGGTTAACAAGTACGTTTTCCTTGATGAGGTCCTCAAAATCATGAATTATCTCTTTACTAGTATCACTTATTAGTTAAAGAGAAGGAAGAAGAGTGTCTTCCTTGAAAAGAATGCTACGATATAGCTTGTGATGACGGATGGGGAGAAGGAATGCGGCAGGTCAAGTAACCAAAGTTATAGCATTGTTAGAACTCTTAAACAAATGGGCAAAACAGACCAAGTGATTGTTTATATAGCAACAACCAGCTATGTTGAATTAAAAGACATAAGAAATCAGCTTAATGTACATCAAGGTTATTTTGAGTTTGAAGCATCAAGATATGAACTTATCTGGACTCTTTTAAAAGAAGGTAGAACGGATGAAGAAATTGTCATAAAAGCACATTCTAGTTTTTATGAATTGGAACAAGTGAAAAAACAACTTAAACAGTATAATGGAAAATTCAAATGGGAAGTCCAGTAAATAAAGAACTTATTATAAGCGAAAGCGATAAGTCTTGGTGAACTAAACGAATATAATGTGAAGAAATGTACTTAAGCTAAAGGGACATGATAATTGAAGAAGGTCTTTCGACAAAAGGGACATTCCTGGTAGACAGAAATGCCCTTTTTTTCTGTTCTGTTAAAATTTAAAATCTAAAATGATCTTACTGGTGTCACCTGTAAACTTATAGTTATAAGACCCTTTCAAGTTTTCTAAGTCGCCGGAAGCTTTGATGATTGTTGCTGGAGAATCTAGATTCCCCTTATCAAATATTCCTTGCTCTATAGCAGTAAATGTGCCCCGTTTTCCCATATAAGTACCTTCGAAATGCAGAAAACCGGAAATTTTAGAAGTGGCTAAGTGACCATCATCTCTAGTAGAGTCTATATAAACTAGTAAATATTCAACAAAAGCTTTTCCTGTTAATTCACCCTCAATATCATATTCGACATGAGCAATATTTATAGGGAATTCTTTTCTAGTGTCGTCTACTGGCTTTTCATCCCATTTGGTTACTGTAAATGTTACCTCCATGGTAAATCTCCCTTCTTTATTAAACAGTAATTCACCTTCAGTATAATATCCAAAAAGCACCAATATCAATAAATGAATAGAATTGTTTTTATTAATTTCTCTTTTGGCGGCTATCTAGATATCGTTTTAACCCCGAATCCGAATCCTTATAACACCACCAAACCTCTAGTTATAGGAATAGACTAGGTTAGTAATTACCCATTGAAGGGAAAATACGCCATGCCTAACAAAAAGAGTATTAAACACATCGTTGTTTGCCAGGCTAGGCGCCTTGTCACTAAGAACTATTTCCTCCGGGTTATATGATCTTTTCTTACCAATAAATCCTTTTCTTTTCGCTATTTTTTCTATGATTTTTATGGGGAAATATATTAAACTGAGAGATTGGGTGGGTATGGTAGTCTCTGGTTTAGGGTTATTTGTTGCGTCCTACCCTTCATTGGCAATAAATCATGCCTCCCTAAGTGGCATGAACAGACGAATATTTGTTAACCTTTTTTACTCTAGAAGCATTTCGGCCGTCTGTTTCATGCATACCAGCATAGACAACATGCCCATCCTGAAAATGTCCGAGCTGCTCCTAACATTATGCTAGGCCCCCATTTGAAAATATCACTTGACCATTAATCCAACGTCCTATTGTCGCTAAATATAATACTGTATCGGCAATATCTTCAGGTGTTCCTAGGCGTTCAAGTGGCGTTGCTCTAGCAAAATTATCAATCATTTGTTTATCTTTTCCATCTAAAAATAAAGGTGTTGCTGTTGGGCCAGGTGCAACCGTATTAACAGTGATATTTTTTCCACGTAATTCGCGCGCCAATATCATTGTCATTGATTCAACTGCTGCTTTACTTGCCACGTATGGAGCATATGTTGGTAATTGCGTGCGGGTCACAGAAGTAGAAAAATTGATAATAGCACCACCTTGACAAACACGTCGTGCCGCTTGTTGGGATATTACAAAGGTTCCTCGTATATTTGTGCGGTACAATTGATCTAAATCATCTAAGTTCATCTCTGCGATAGAGCTAAGTATCATGATTCCTGCTGTATTGATAACGACATCAATATGGCCTAATTTAACTTCAACAAGATCGAAAACTTCTTTCATAGATTTTTCATCTGCAACATCCCCACCTACACTAATTGCGTTTCCACCATTCTTTATAATCTCGTTTACTATAGTATCTGCTTTTAGCTTATTCCCCGAATAATGTACAGCAACTGCGAATCCATTTTCGGCTAATTTATTTACTATAGCACGTCCAATGCCACCAGAACCCCCTGTTACAAGCGCAACCCGAGAACCAGAATTTTTCAACATGATATCTCTCCTTATTATTAAATATTTCAATTACAATATTTTTATTTTGTAACTTTTACAACATTAGTATATATCATTAAGTTACAAAGTCAACATTTTGTAACTTAAAAAATATAAGGTATAATGAACTTAGATAATCTAGGAGGGTACAAAATGGCAATACTTAATAAAGAGAGGATTCTTTCAGTTACAGAAGAAATCATCATCAAAAAAGGAGTACAAAAAACCACTCTTTCTGATATTGCAAAGGAACTGGGGGTTACTCATGCTGCATTTTATAAACATTACAAAAACAAAGAAGACCTGTTGCAACAACTTGCACTCAGGTGGTTAGAAACTACTTCTAAGGAATTATTAGAGTGGGTAACACCAAAAGGTATAAGTAACAAGGATGCACTTCATGATTGGCTTTGGCTTCTGGCTACTACTAAGAAGAAGCTTTATCATAATGATAGACGTATGTTTCGGCTATATACTGATTATTTAGAGCGAACGCAAGTTCTTGTTGTAGAACACTTAAAACAATTAGCGCAAAAAGCCGAGTCTATTAGTGGATTAAATCAATTGGGTCCTGCTATCATTACGGCATTTGTATATTTTCACAATCCCTATTTTGCAGACCGTTGGGATAGTGAATTTTATGAAGAAATGTTTGAAGATGTATGGAGGTTAGTTTCTAACAAGCTACCATAAAAGCAATAGTAACCGATTAAAGCTCTCTTCTGAGATGGTTTTTTGTTTTTTGACTAACCTTTTTTGATAGGAAGAAATAATACGTTTTAAGCTAACCCAATCAGGGATATTTTCCTGAGTAAATATTGTAAAATTTTATTCTTTCGTTTATGTACTTGGGTTTTTGCATAAAGCCGAATTTGGAGAATTGATGATTATATGTTGCAAAAACTTAGCGTATTCCCACGAATCTTTTATGTTCTTTAATAACAAGCGAACAAATTTTTCACGTTCCGCTTCCTTACTTTTGAGAACTTTAATATTTTCAGGCTTCCGTAAGAAATGCTTGCTCGCTCTATAAATATTAAATGGTAAAATTTATATAAAACCTTATGAGGTGAGTTATGAAAAAAATTATGATTGAGGGAGTACTTATTTTTATAATTTCCTTGTTTGTTATATGGATGGCTTGTAATTTAACCAATGCTTCTTTAGATACAACTTACATCATTTATTTTCTAATTGCCGTTTTATTTCAAACTTCTATAATAATAGCTCTACTAATTCATTTGCTTAAAAAAAACACACAAGTTTAAAGAATTTAATTAAAAGAAAGTTATTATGTGGCAAACGGCATTATTTTTTTTCAGTATAGAATCCAGTGAAGTTTTATAATTATTACACCAACAACAAGACATAATATTCTTAAGAACATTATGAAGGTGGAATAATTGTGGTCAAAGAAAAGGCAGAACATGTAAGGATTGGATTGACTTGCACGGAAATTGGTGGTCTTTGGGGTGTTTATCAACAAGAAAGCATGAGCACTTGTTTCCTTACCTACTTTTTGCATCACCTTAAAGATGAGGAAATCATTCCATTTGCAAAAGAGGCATTACAAATTTCACAAGGTCGATTAGAAAAAATTAAAAATATTTTTCTTACTGAAAATATTCCTATACCTACTGCTTTTTCAGAAGATGATATAAATTTTTCTGCCCCACCATTATTTAATGATATATTCACTCTAAGTTATCTTTATATGTTGAATCGGTTGGGAATGATTAATTTTAGTTATGTTGCTTCCAACAACGTTCGACTGGATGTCCTTGATTTTTTTAATGAGTGTATTCATACAACTACTGAAATGTTTGGAAAATCAGTCAAAATGATGTTGTCGAAAGGAATCTATGATCGGCCACCTAAGATGAACTACCCAAAAGAAATCGAGTTTGTTCAGAAGGAATCCTTTCTTTCGGGGATAATGGGCAGTAAGCGCCCTCTAAATGCAATAGAATTATCCGAGATATTCTTTAACATTGAGCGAAGTTACTTTTCGGTTCTAATCATGCTTGGATTTGCACAAGTCGTAAAGGACAAGAAATTGAAGGAACATCTTTTAAGGGGAAGGGATATTAGTGAAAAACAAATTTCTTTTTTCAATAATTTGTTAATGGAAGAAGACCTTCTCGGAACTGTGACTGTGAACATGGAAGTAACTGATTCTACAATTTCGCCGTTTTCTGAGAAGTTTATCTTTTCCATGATTAATGTCTTGAATTCTGTAGACATCAGCTTAATCTCACACGCAATGTCATTGTCCATGCGAACCGATCTAACCGCTCAGTATACAAAAGTAATTGCAGAGGTAATGCTGTACGCTAAAGATACCTTTGATATTGTGGTTGACAAGAAGTGGCTAGAACAACCTCCACTCGTTACAAATAGAAAGCAGCTTTTAAAATCGAAGTAATTAAAGAGGATCTGATTTAAAAGCCTTTTGGATATTTGCCCTATTACATATTGTGGAAGGCTGTCTAACACTGAAGAATTGTAATAGATGAAATATAGGGTGATTTTAAGATACGGGGTAACGCATATAACGGGGTACATTTTCTTAAAGAAAGTTTGGCTGCAAAAAATGCAGCCGAACATTCTTTAACCGGTAAGGTTAACCAAAGAAGTGAAGATGTGGACTTCCTCCGAATAGACTAGGCTTCTTTGGACTCATACTCACACAGGATCATCCATGACGTTCCAAACCTGTCTCTCAGCTGAGCAAAACGCAAAGCGAAAAAGGTTTCTTCCATGGGCATAAAGATTTCTCCTCCTTCAGAAAGTAAGGCATAAAGCCGCTCCGCCTCTTCTGCACTGTAAACCCTGAGTGTCAGGTAGACACTCCGCATAGGCTCAGCATTGGGGATGTCTGCTCCCCGCAGCACCGTGTCTCCAATCTCGATGGTAGCATGCAAAATGTCGTTTTCTCGACCTTTCGGAACGTTCGTCGGATCTGGCAGCTGATTGAAAGCCATCATTGATGTTATTCTGCCTCCGAGATGTTGTTCATAGAATCGAAAAGCTTGCTCACAAACTCCTCGATAGTTGACGTAGATTTCGAGCTTCATCGATTAATCTCTCCTTTTTTCATTTTGGATGTTGGTCTCGAAGGATCTCTTATAATTCAGTATAAACTGCATATGAATGCCAATACAATTATGGGTTTTATGATGTCGACATGTGGGTGAAGAAGAATCAACTTTTCCTTATTGTAGTATAGGGGCAGGATAGATTGACCTCGAAATTATGAGATTTTTAGAAAAAGGATGAATCAAAGGGGTGCAAAAATGAAAAAAGCAGTAAAATGGATAATCTTAATCATGGCAGCTATATTTGGAGCAGTAGCGTGGAATTCAAATGAAAAAGATAAGCAATATTGAATCAGTCCGTAAACATGTAATCGGGTGACAAAATACGATCAAAAATGTGCTGGTAATTGAGAGTGACGTTGCTAGACTAACGGTTGCAAGAGTTAAAGATTTTAGCTTCACTATTAGTGGCCTTTTCGTTATTTTATTTAAAATTAGTCAAATTATACTAACTGAAATTTTTATTAGTAGGATGGTGTAAATGTACATTATTTTACGCTTGGTGTTATGGATTCTTGCGGCATGGCGTTGGGGAGATTGGCGGAACTGGAAGAATTATCAGTCTACCTTTCTTTTTGTAATAATGCTGGACCTGTTATATAACTTTCTTACATATAATTATCCATTGTGGGCATATGACCCTACCAAGATGATTCCAAATCATACTTTTAACAATCTGCTTGTAATGTTTTTCTCTTATCCAGCCATTGTGTTTATCTATTTAGGACGGTATCCAACTGAAAGGGTAAAACAGATTGCCTGGATCTCTTTCTGGGTAACCCTTTTGTCTTTCGTCGAGTTAATAAACTACAAAATGGGTTTAATGAGTTACCATAATGGTTGGAATTTCGGGTGGTCAGTGATTTTTTATCTTTTTCAACTGCCTTTTATACGGCTCCATTACAAAAAGCCATTATTAACGTATGGCCTGTCCGTACTGATCATTGTAGGACTTTTATTGCTATTTAAAGTCCCTGTCGGCAAAATGAAATAAAACTAACTGCGGCAGTCCCCTTTTCTTATTCAGCGAAAGGGCAGGGTGGATCAATAAGATAAAGGAATAACTAACCATAAAACTTTATGGTATTATTAATAATTGATTCGTAACGTTAATCTAGGAAAAGAGTGAAAGTAGTGAGAATAGGTTTTTTTGATTCTGGAATAGGTGGGATGACTGTACTTCATCAAGCATTAAGAGTTTTGCCGAATGAGGATTTCATATTTTATGCAGATACCTTACACGTTCCATATGGTGAAAAATCAAAAGAAGAGGTAAGGGAGTATATTTTTAATGCAGTTGACTTTATGGCTAATCAAGGAATCAAAGCATTAGTCATTGCTTGTAATACAGCTACCAGTATCGCAGTGGATGATCTTCGCAAAAAGTATGAGTTTCCTATTCTAGGTATTGAGCCAGCTGTAAAACCCGCTGTACAAAGTTGTCAGGGAACCCGAAAAAAGGTATTAGTGTTGGCGACTAACTTGACTCTTAAAGAAGAAAAGTTCCATAATCTTGTGAATAGGTTAGACCAGCATGATATTGTTGATAGTCTAGCTCTCCCTGGTCTAGTCCAATTCGCTGAGAATTTTGAATTCAGAGAAGAAAAAGTTGTCCCGTATTTAAAAGAAAAACTATCTTCGTATGATTTAGAGCAATACAGAACGATCGTTCTCGGCTGCACCCATTTTCCATATTTTGAAGATAGTATAAAGAAACTATTTTCTCATGAGGTAGACATTATTTCTGGAAGTATGGGTACGGCTAAAAACTTAAAGAGAATTCTTGAAGCAACTAACCAAATTAATGAAGGAACAGGAGATATTTTATTTTTTAAATCTGGTTATAAAGTTGAAGATAAAGATACCTTGTCTAATTATAAAAAGTTACTGGTAAAGCTAGATGAACTTCTACTTATGTCAACAAAATCTTGAAAAATGATTCTTCCACATTAAAGTTTTAATTAAAATACCTGTTAGGCTGTTTCGACTGCCTTTTTTTAGTTTGTGAACGATGGTTCTTTAACAAACGGGGGCGTTAATCCAAAAAAGGATTAACG
>NZ_JBALNF010000048.1:0-190 GCF_036962465.1 Neobacillus vireti | reverse complement strand
GATTAACGCTTATTTTAATTGAACTTCTAGTACTAACGAAGCAGTTTAAGATAAGAAGGAAATAACTACTCTATGTTGAAATTATCCTTTAAATTAAAAAGTTAGTTAAAAGCATACCCCTCACTAATGAGGGGTATATCTTATTTGTCTTGTGCAAGTTCTTTTCTATTGGGAGCAAGTGGTGGCTGTT
>NZ_JBALNF010000047.1:0-30621 GCF_036962465.1 Neobacillus vireti | reverse complement strand
AATTAAAAGATTCATATATTACTATTTTTGTATAAATCGTGATACAAAAACGCTTCCAAACAAAATAAAATTAAATTATAAGTTTCACACAAAGGAGGAAATCTAAGAGAATTAAAAAAATAAGTATAAACAGCCAAATTGAGGCAAAAATTGCGTATTTAGTTTATTGGATAAAGACTTATAAATAAATGAAAAATAATTTATAAAATGGGTTGTGATTATATGATCTTAAAAGATTTCCGTATAGAATACCAAGAGAATCCAGTTGGAATAGATGTTAGTAAACCTCGTTTTTCCTGGAAATTGGTTTCACAAGAGGAGAATGTTTTACAGACTGCTTATCAAATTATAGTAACAGAAGAGGAAAAGATTGTTTGGGAAACCGGCAAAAGGGAAAGTAGCGACTCTGTATTAATTAGTTATGAGGGACTTCAACTTGAAGCTTCTACCTTGTACGAGGTTACGGTTGAGGTTTGGGATAACAAAGGAAATCAGGCTTTGGTACAAGGAAGTTTTGAAACAGGATTATTAAATGGAACAAACTTTAGTGCTGAATTTATTACACATGAATTCCCATCTGAAGAAACGGCATGTCCTGTTTTTATCAAGGAATTTGAGGTCGAAAAAGAGATTAAGAAAGTCCGAGTCTATGCTACTGCTTTAGGAGTATATGAAATTAAAATTAATGGAGAAAAAGTGGGAGACACTTTTTTTGCACCGGGTTGGACCAATTATAAAAAACGACTGCAATACCAGACCTATCAAGCAGATAAAATGCTCCAAAAGCAAAATAAGATTGAAATAACAGTTGGAAACGGCTGGTATAAAGGGATCTTTGGCTTTGCTATGACACCAAATATTTATGGAGACCGAGTCGCTGCTTTAGCTGAGATTCATATTACTTATTCTGATGGAACAATAGAAATCATTAAAACCGATGAAAGCTGGAAGGTGACAACTGGAAAGATCCGTAGCAGTGAAATTTATATGGGAGAAACGATTGATTCCACTTTTAAAGAGGGAAGGCTCTATAGCACAGTAGGATATTCTTTTAACAAAGATCTAATTATTGGGCAGGAAAGTGAGCCTGTAAGTATTACCGAAAAAATTCCGGCTAAAGATTATTTTGTAACCCCAAAAGGGGAGAAGTTAATCGACTTCGGCCAAAACATGACTGGTTTTGTAGAGGTCAAGGTAAAAGGTGAACCAGGGCAGAAAATTACAATCCGCCATGCAGAAGTATTGGATAAAGAGGGAAATTTTTATCCGGACACTCTTCGCCAGGCAATCTCACATGATATTTATATTTGTAATGGTGAGGAACAAACTTTCCTTCCACACTTTACCTTCCATGGTTTCCGTTATATTTGCATTGAAGGACTGGAAGAAATAGATCTTGAGAATTTTACTGCCTGTGTACTTCATACTGAAATGGAAGAGACAGGTTCATTTAATTCTTCTAACCCGCTAGTAAACCAGCTGCAAAGTAATATTCAGTGGGGGCAGAGAGGTAACTTCCTAGACATCCCTACCGATTGTCCACAAAGAGATGAAAGGCTGGGATGGACAGGTGATGCACAAGTATTTGCCGGCACAGCTGCCTATAATCGGAATGTTGCGTTATTTTTCACAAAATGGCTGCGTGACTTAGCATCCGAACAGACGGCTGAGTTCGGAGTTCCTCATGTGATTCCCAATATTTTAGGGAATCAGGAAGGGGCAGCAGCATGGAGTGATGCAGCTGTCATCATACCATGGGTTATGTATCAGACTTACGGTGATGTGAGGGTTTTGGAAGAACAATATGAAAGTATGAGAGGCTGGGTTGATTATATTACCTCACGTTGTGGCAGCAATGGATTATGGCAGACTGGTTTTCAGTATGGCGACTGGTTGGCGTTAGATAAAGAAGAAAGTGCGGACCGGACAGGGGCCACTGACAAATACTTAGTCGCAAATGCGTACTATGCTTATTCTACAGATATTCTAAGAAAGACGGCAGGAATTCTCAATTATATAGAGGATGTAGAGAAATACGATGACTTATATGTGAAAATTAAACAGGCATTTAATGAGGAATACATTACTGCCACTGGAAGAATGGTAAGTGAAACCCAGACAGGCTGTGTATTGGCACTTTATTTTGATCTGGCTGAGGAAAAGTACCGGAAACGAATTTTAGAGTCTTTGGAAACCAATATTGCCAATCATAAAAACCATCTTTCAACAGGCTTTGTAGGAACTCCTTATTTAAGCCATACTTTGACGGAAAATAATCATCATGATTTAGCTGGAGTTCTATTTTTACGAGAGGATTATCCATCCTGGCTTTATTCTGTAAAAATGGGTGCTACAACCATTTGGGAGCGTTGGAATTCCATTTTACCAAATGGGGACTTTGATACCTCTGGTATGAATTCCTTAAACCACTACGCTTATGGTTCCATTGGGGATTGGATGTACCGAAAACTGGCAGGCATCAATCAGCTAGAGCCAGGGTATAAGAGAATATTAATAAAGCCACAGTTCATAAAAGGAATCACTTCAGTGGAAGCAACTTTTAATTCCGTTTATGGTGAAATAAAAAGTGCATGGTCATGCAAGGATAAATCGATCAAGGTTGATGTGGAAATTCCTGCAAATACTACTGCAGTATTATATCTTCCAGAACAGGATAAACCAATGAAATTGGGCTCTGGCTGCTATCATTTTGAATATGCGACAGAAACCTCTTTGGAAGTAGACAGGTTTACTTTTGATTCTACTCTAAAGGAAATCCTGGATGAGCCTCTAGCTATTGAAGTTTTGAATCAATATTCACCGGAATTACTGAACAATCCAATGATTCAGTTTGCCTATCAGTTAACTATAAATGAAATAATAGCTAGTGCCCCAGGTGAATCAGAACAATTATTTAAAATGGTTATCGATACCCTAAATCAAAGTCAGAATGAAGTTTTAACAAATTAATATGCATTATGGTAAACAAAGAACCAAGATCGATAGGATAATCCTCTCGATCTTTTTTTGAAAAGGGGAAAACCAATATGAAAACTAACACTATTTAATATACAATTACTCCTATTTTTGTACATATTACAATATAAAATTACTTTTTATTTTAATAGAATGTTTCTAACTTAAGGTTTTAAAGTTCCGCAGTAGTGTAATAGAGGAGTGAAAAGATTGAATCATAAAAAAACAATTTTTTTAACAGGTGCATCAGGGAACATGGGGTATGAAGGGTTTAAGCAATTGCTTAATAGAAGAGATCGCTTTAATATTGTGGCATTGGTATTACCGACAGAGAAAGATAGAAAAATAATGACCAAATATGAGAAAGAGCCTGGCGTTAAAATCGTTTGGGGAGATTTAACAAATTATCATGACGTTTTAAAGTGTGTAGAAGGAGCCGATTACGTCCTCCATGTAGGAGGGATGGTATCTCCGGCGGCAGACTATCTTCCAACTATGACTACTAAGGTGAATTTAGGGGCAGTTAGAAACATTATAAATGCTATTAAAACCCAACCTAATCCCGATGGAATTAAACTGGTTTATATCGGGACAGTGGCTGAAACAGGGGATAGAAATCCTCCTATTCACTGGGGAAGAACCGGGGACCCAATTAAGATTAGTATTTATGATAATTATGCAATTACAAAAACCATTGCCGAAAGAGAAGTAATTGAATCTGGTTTAAAGTATTGGGTGTCTTTAAGGCAAACAGGGGTTTTATATAGTGGACTTTTAAACCAATTGGATCCAATAATGTTTCACGAACCGGTAAATGGTGTATTTGAATGGGCTACTGCCCGTGATTCAGGCAGACTTTTAGCAAACGCTTGTGAGGATGATATACCGGAAGATTTTTGGAGAAGAATTTACAATATTGGCGGCGGTGAAAAATATCGGACTACCAATTATGAATTCATGCAAAAAAGTTTTAAAGCGTTAGGCATGAATGATTTTAGAAAGGTATTTGATTTGAATTGGTTTGCAACGAGAAATTTCCATGGGCAATGGTATGAGGATTCAGATGTATTAGAAGAATATCTGCACTTTCGAAGCGGGTCTGTCGATGAGTTCATCGATGAGTTAAAAGCAAGTGCACCCTTTAGCATGAAATTAGCTAAATATGTACCATCTTTCATCATAAAAAAATTTATCATGGAACCAGTAGCTAATAAAGAACTCGGAACGATGTATTGGATTAAAAATAACGATAAGGACCGAATCTCTGCTTTTTTTGGTACTAGAGAAGAGTGGAATAAGATACCAACTTGGGATAATTTTAAGTTGGCTGAACCATCAAAACAACCGATTCGCCTTAATCATGGATATGATGAGAGCAAACCTAAAACTGAATTAGATATAGAAGACATGAAGGATGCAGCGGAATTTAGAGGAGGAAAATGCTTATCTACTTATATGGTAAAAGGTGATTTAGCTGCAAAACTCCAGTGGCGTTGTGCTTTTGGTCATGAATTTGAGGCTAGTCCAACCCTAATCTTATTAGGGGGTCATTGGTGTCCAGACTGTTTCCCTGCTCCATGGAACTATGATGAAGAAGCTAAAAGGAATCCGTTTTTTGCACAAGTGTGGTACCCGCTACATGAAAAACATGAAAATAATTATTATTCACAGGATATTATTCAGGATATGAAATCGTAGATAATTTATATTTAAGCAATATTAAGTAGAGCCTTCAGTTAAAAATTATGATGGAGATCACATAGGATGATAGACATCGCAAGGGAGCTAAAGCAGATGCGTGTGAAAAAGATTGTTGTGAACCTTCAACGCGGCCTTCAAGCTTATAATGCTACTGAGTTTGTGAAAGAAGCAATAAAAAATAGTAGTGATATAAAGATTTTGAAGGATGGAAAGTTGTTAGCAGCTAAAAGTATTATGGGTGTTATGTGCTTAGCAATTAGAAAGGGAGAGGAAATTACCCTTATTGCGGATGGAATTGATGAAAGTAATGATATAAAATCCTTAGAGACATTCCTTACAAAGGAAAGATAATAGTAATTGGGTAAAAACTAAAAGTATGTTACAAGGTGTTGGATTTAACTTTCTGTTAAATACTAAAATTACAACTTTAAAATAAACGTTCTTCTAGTTAACTATATGGGCGTCTATTAGTAAATAGATAAGTAAGTGAGAGTGATAATAATGTGGAAAAACTCAGCATAGAGGAATTGATTGAAATTTACAATGATGCGATTAGGCTTGATATATGTAAAGACTTTATTTTGTTATTGTCAGAAGAAATAAAAAAGCGGTATTTTTAATGTTTTTTAATAAATATATTGTTAATAAATAGGTTTAATATGGAATATGAAATCTAGAAACTTGTCACTTCCTTTTTTAGGGGTTAAGTGTTGGGTGTAATAACTCCCACTAATACCTAAAAAAGGAAAGTGGCATTTTTTTGCTTATAAAGTCATCTAATATAGGATTTAATTTATCAGATGAAAGAACTAAAAGACAAAACTTCAATCCTTCCATGTTTTTGAAACACAGTGTATAAAGTTTATAGAATGTCAATCACGGCAAGTAGCTTCAATTCTACTAGTTACATTCATATAATTAAAAGCACAAATATGAAATAATAAAGATAAGACTGGTGCTAGAATAATAATTTAATTAAGTGAGGGAGAAAATACTTAAGCTAATTATGTGTAGGATATCACAATGCAGATATTATTATTCAGTCAAACATATATTTGAACATGAAGAAGCTTATAGTGTCGACCTAGGAAAAAATTATGTAGGAGAGACAGTGCAAGGGGGAAATTACGCTGCTGCTGACTGTTTAAAGGCAAGGGGCAAAGATAAATATCAAACAGTAAATAATATGAAAAGAGGTTGGATATGAATTTTTTTAAACACTTTTTCAAAGATGATGTAGTGATAAAAGTTTTTTCTTTGGTGATTTTAGTTATAATGCTTTTCAGCTTAAAAGGATTATTGAATCTATTTCTTCTTGCATTTATTTTTTCCTATCTTCTTAACAGCTTGCAAATTTTTCTGTTCAAGCATATTCAAAAAGTGTTTCCGAAAATGAAAGAGAAATTTATTACCATCGGTATGTTTTTAAGCATCATTTTGGTTGTAGTCTTTGGTTTAGCCCAATATATCCCTCGTTTAACAAAGGAATTGATTGGTGTCAGTAAAAAAGTGACCACTTTCGATTTCCAATACTATTTGGACAAATTTACTTTTATTAAGGCTAGCAGTTTTGAAACATACGCAAAAGAAGGCCTTACCTCTGTTTTTCATGCCCTTCCGCACATCAGTGAAATCAGCCTTCAATTCATTATCGCTTTGATTCTCACTTTCTTCATCCTAATTGGAAAAAAAGATATTGTGGAATTTTGTCAGAGACTTGAAGGCAGTAAGTTTAAACCGATTTATAACTATTATAAGTATTTAGGAATTAACTTTGCCAATACTTTTGGAAAAGTGCTTCAAATCCAAATCCTAATTTCTTTCATCAATGCATCGCTTTCTTTAATCGGGTTATCCATATTAGGTTTCGATAAGGTGCTTGGTCTAGCTTTCATGATGTTCATCCTTGGTATTATTCCCGTCGCTGGTGCAATTATTAGTTTTATTCCCCTTGCGATTATCGGATTTACCATCGGAGGCGTAACAAAAATCATCTGGTTGATAGTGATGATTGCTGGTTTACACGCGATCGAAAGTTATGTGCTAAATCCAAGACTGATGTCACACGAAACAAAAGTTCCAATGTTTATCACATTCATAACGTTAACTATTTCCGAGCATTTCTTGGGCATCTGGGGATTGCTTCTGGGAATTCCTTTATTGATGTTCCTTTTGGATCTTTTTGGAGTGAAAATTAAGGACAAATAAATGTTCAAAGATGGAACACCCTTTCTTTGGTAGGTTTCGTTGCCTATATTTCACCAGAGAACGGGTGTTTTTTGCTATTTAGGTTTAAATAGGAATTCAATTGTAACAAGGCCTCAGGTATTTTATTTACTTAGAAACCTCGAGTTCTTAAATGAATTACTCATTATAAATCTGTTATCCATGTATCAGGTTGAACATAGAGTTTTTTTTGAAATAATCATAGAGGAACTGCCTGTATATTATAAGATTAACCCCTCACTAAAGGGGGAAGTATTGTCCAGCAGGTGGCAGAACAGGGGCGTTATTCTTGCTGCGGGCAGGCGGTTCACTTGTTCCAACCACTGCAGGACGACGCTGAAAAGGCCGTCAATGACGAATTTAAAGGTACATAGATAGGCATAGCGTTGCAGCCCAAGGCTAGAACGAGCCAGGATGTCCATTTCCATGGCGCGTTCGGTAGCCTTGGTCGTGAAGGTGGGGCTGCGGTGGCATAGGGTGATATAGAGCTCACGATTTTGTTCCAAAAACAGAAGCAGCTTTTCAATGTTGCGCGGCAAATCGTCACGAGAGGTGCCGCCTTTGGCATAAAAGATGCCCTCGTTTATGTCGTGGAGCAGTTGGTCTTCAATTTCAGCCAGTAGCTCGCTTGTGTTTTGATAATGAGCGTAAAAAGTGCTGCGGTTTACTTCCGCTTGCTGACATAGCTTCTTGACACTAATGCTGGTCAAATCTTGGTCATTTAGCAGTGTAATCAGGGCCTGCTGCAAACAAATTTTGCTGTACATGACTCGCCGATTCTTCTTCGACATCACTTTTAACCTCCTTCAATAGATTTTTTGTACTGAGTATTCCGACAATTTCAGTCTATTTGTTGGTCCTAAAACACAATTGAGAAAAGTGCTGTGGTGTTTGTAATAACGGCCATATATATTGATTATAGTGAACAGCGAACACACCGTCAAACACTCTTAAGAAAACAATGGGGGTCAAAATCATAGGTTGCTAGGGCAACGTCACCCAGCTTCCTGTCCTTTATCAACGATAACCTTCCTGCAAGGTTCGAACACCATGGTGCCTTTTGGGGGAAATCTTGATTTTGGACTTAGAGGTCCACTTGGATGGGTAGCGGCAAATCCTGAGAATGCAAAAAAGGAATAGAAAGTTTAGAAGTGACTCTTGTCGATCCCAAGCAAACATTCAACTAAACTGAAAGGGGGTGATTAGATGACATAATGGTGGAAGATGCCGAAACTATGTCATAGAAAATACCAAATAGTTTACAAGGTGCCCTACGATTATGGTTTACCTGCATTTTTCTTGGAACAGTCAGTTATATGCGATTGGGGAAGCAGATTATTTAAATTATCGAAAGGGGAAATTTTTAAATGGGAAAGCGATTTAAATTAGAGGATTATCAAGGAAAAGATTTATTGAAAGAGGTAGGCTTTGATCGTGTACCCACCCAAATTATAGAGAAGAGTGTGCCGGAGTTACTCAACCTGAAGGGCAAGAAGGCTGTGGTTACTGGAGCTGGAGGGCCGGGTTTGGGTCAAGCTTGTGCCAACCGGTTGGCAGGAAGCGGAGCAGATGTCGCGGTGGTAGATATAAATTTTGAAGGGGCTAAAAGGGTTGCTGAACAAATAACAGAGCGTTGGGGGACAAGGGCTATCCCGGTGAAGGGTGACATCACCGACTGGGAAGATGTGCAAAGGATGATGCGTGAGAGTCATGAAAAGCTTGGCGGCATTGATATCTTGGTGAACAATGCCGTTGCAGGTATGCACTTTGGGGATTTTGTGACGGCTACTAAGGGGGATATAGACAAGACAGTTCAGGGGACGTTGACGCAACTAATATATTTGTGTCGTACGGTTCTTGACTATATGATTCCACAGGGGAGCGGTCGCATTATCAATGTCGGCGCTGAAGGAGGTCGTACGGAAATCCCAGACTTGTGCATTTACGACGCCTGCAAGGCTGGCGTGCACGGTTTTACACGTAATCTCTCTGCCGAGGTCGCTCGCCACGGCATTTACGTTCTCGGCGTTGCTCCTGGCGTAATGATGCACGAAGGATTACAATATCTAATGAAAAATCCAACTAAGGAAAATTGGCCAGCTATAGAGCCTATGCTCGCTGCCTATGACAAAGTGGAACTTGAACGGGTTGAACTTCCTGAGGAAGTTGCGAATATGGTAGCCTTCCTTGCCTCGGATGCCGCTAGTTCTATGTGCGGTGTGACAGTTAATATGGGCGGTGGCATATCAAAGGGGGGCTGATTCGGGAGTTGCACCCTAAGCGCGATTCATTTAGGGAAATTTGCTTCCCTTTACCAAAAACCTAATGTAGTTGCATAAAAGCATACTTAGAAATAGGGATAAGGAAAATTGTCATTTACATTTTAACTATTTTTTGAAATGTGAATTCATACATTAAAAGGTGAGCTCATTCATCACTCCCTTCTTCTGCATCGTCCATGCTCCTCCTTATATTGGAAGGGGAAGTATAAAGAAAATTATGAGTAGGCAGGATTTAAAAGGTACTTTTTGGGTCCTGCATTACTTCATATAGACAATATTTAATAGAATATAATTGTATAAAAGAGAAAGTGGTGATTATATTGGCAAAGATACTGGTACAATATGAAATGCCGAAAAATCAAGTGGGTTTTGAAAGACACTACTTTGATGTTCATATCCCTCTTGCTAAGAAACTGCCAAATTTAAAAAATGTTTCAGTTTCAAGGGTTCTTCAATCACAAAATACTGAAGCAGACTTGTTCCTGGTTGGGGAACTAGAATTTGAAGATATAAATCTCTTAAATGAGGCATTAGTATCTGAAGCAGGGCAGGAAGTTCAAAAAGACGGCTTTAATCTCCTCGAGTTTTTACATAGACCACCAGCATTTATCATACTTGAATAAAATAAAAAGGAATAAGGCACTAGCAATAGTGTCTTTTTTATTTAGAAAATATGTGGGACCAATCATTGGCTATGCTCCCGTTGCACTTGTCATTGTTTTATATAAATAAACTAGAGAAACATACAAAAATGAAATTTAAATAACAAATCTAAAATATCAAAATGAAACCGCATTCTATAATAAAGTATGTCAATGAAGCCACAAACTAACTGATTAAAGGGGGGAACATTAGGGGAGTAGTGTCAGGCAGAAAATATGGGTCATTTTTAGGGCTTAGTGCAAATATCAAACGTTCCCCGCTTTGTGGACGGAATCTGGTGAATACTTCCTCAAAAGATCCCTCCACTGATTCTGGTATTTTGCCAATCCTATAATCAAAAAATAAGGAGGATTAAGATGATATCCGAAACAGTAAATTCGACTGAATTAAAGAAGACCACACCGTTAAAAAGGCTTATAACCGCCTTAATTATAGGTGACCTTGGGGCATACATTGGTTTACTTACAGTTGGATCGATTTTATTGACACTAAGAGTCAATGAAATCGATCCAAAGGGCGCTATTACTTCATATGGTTTAATTGCTGGAATTGGCTCAGCTGTGGCTATCTTTTCGATGCCAATTGGTGGCTTTATAAGTGATCGTATTCGTTTGAAATTTGGGAAAAGAAAAACAATCATAGTTGTAGGAGCAATTTTGGGAGTTTTATCGCTTATGTGTATGGCTGTATCAACCAACCTTCTTATGTTGGGGTTTTTTAACTGCTTAATGGCTTTTGGTCTGAATATAGCACAGGCAGGTTATTCAGCACTGCTTGTAGATCAGGTTCCTGAATCGAAGCGTGGGAGAGTATCAGGACTTCTAGGTGTTTTGGGTATGGCTGGTATGCTTATTGGATTGGTACTTATGTCAGTAATGACGAAATCATCGAACATAGGAAAATTTGGCTTAATTAGTGTGATTTTAGCAATTGGAACTATAATTGCAGTTATTTTGATAAAAGACGCACCTGCTGAACGTAGAAATTTGGAAAAGTCTAGAGAAGATAAAGTTCAAATAGGGAAGGTAATCTCAAGTATTTATCCGAGTCCCCGTAAGTACCCATCTTTCACCTGGGCCATGTTAACAAGAGCTTTTTTAACTTTAGCAGCTATGAGCACGACATATAATGCCATGATGTTTATTCAGCGTTATCACTATACACCTGAGGCCACTACAAAGTTTACTGCACTGGTATCGTTTGCAGGAATGCCGGCTATGATAATTGCTAGTCTTCTAGGAGGATTTCTGTCTGACAAGTTAAGGAAACAAAAGATCTTTATCATATTTTCTGCTATTTTAGCTGGCTCAGCTCTTTTAGTTTATGCCTTTGCGCCTAACTTTACTTCTATATTAATTGCAACCATCATTCTCCAATTTGGATATGGACTATATACAGGAGTGGATCTCGCTATGGTAGCTAGAATTCTTCCAAGAAAAGAAGACACCGCAAAGGATATGGGGATTATGAATATAGCGCGCACTATCCCACAAACCATAGTACCATTTATTGTGCCATTTCTATTAGGAATAGGAAGCTGGTCATTCGTATACTGCTTCCTTGCAGTATGTGGATTGCTAGGTGCCATTACTGTACTGCCTATTCCTGATCTATCACGCAAGTCAACTGATGATGTTAGTTATAACAACAACGATAATAGTATCAATATAGAAATTAATTGATAGAAAAGTATTTTTGGAGGTAGAAAAAATGGAAAAACGAGGAGAAGCAAACCTTTCTATAGAGGAAAGAATGATTAAATATCCGTATCAGAATACAGCGCTTTCAATAGATGAGCGCGTAAAGGATCTTATGAGCCGCATGACATTAAACCAGAAAGTACGCCAACTGACGGGGACCTTAGTTGCAGGAATGCCGGACAGTAAAATGTTTGAGGATGGGATAGGTGAGGTCATTGCTTTTTCAGGCTCAGCTCCCGCCAAAGATGTTGCAGGAATGGTTCGTCTTATACAAGATATGGTTATGTCACAGACAGAATTTGGTATCCCCGCGCTAGTCCATGCGGAAGCTTTAAGTGGTCCCATGGTCTCTGAATGCGCAGTATTCCCTACTTCTATCAGCCTAGGCGCTACATTTGAGCCTGAGCTTGTAAAGGACATGGCTGATAGAATCAGAGAGCAAATGGTGAATCTCGGAATACGTCAGGCTTTGTCTCCTGTACTGGATCTTGCAAGGGATTTTCGATTTGGACGTACTAGTGAGGACTATGGAAGCGATCCTTCTTTGGTTTCCGCAATGGCGTGCGCATTCGTTTCCGGACTTCAGGGACAGGACCTAAATGAGGGTGTGGCCGCAACAGCAAAACACTTTTTGGGTTACTCCATGACAGAAGGTGGCCTGAACGGTACACGAACGCAAATGGACTGGAGAGATATCCGGGAGAATTTTGCAAAACCGTTTGAGGCTGCTATTAGAAAAGCGAATCTCAAATCAGTTATGAACTCCTATTCGGAATATAATGGACAACCTATCTGTGCCTCGAAAGAGCTATTGACAGACCTGCTGAGAGACGATCTTGGTTTTGAGGGCGTAGTCGTAAGCGACTACACGTCTATTACCAATCTTGTGAATAAGTTCGGTACAGCGGAAGACAGTACAGATGCTGGAATCCAATGTCTTACAGCAGGATTGGATGTTGAGCTTCCTGTCCAGGAAGCATATGGACCAAACTTAAGGGAAGCCGTACTTGAGGGAAAAATAGATGAGTTCTATATCGACCGTTCCCTTGAAAGAGTTTTAAGGCTGAAATTTGAACTGGGTCTATTCGAAAAGCCATATGGTGAGTTTGTTGAGATGGATAATTCGGAACATGACAAGCAGTCAGCCCATGTTTCGGACAAGGTTATGACACTGACGAAAAACACAGGCATACTGCCATTGAAGGATAAAGATGTCACCATTGCTGTTATTGGTCCTGCGGGCAATAACATCCTTATGATGAACGGAGCGTATGCTTATCCTACCAATTCTGAAATGTTTATGGAAATTATGGGTTCAGGAAACGTGGGAATGGAAGGCGTTAGTTTGGAAGATTTTGTTCCATCCGAGCACACTCCTCGGCCGAAACAAGATTTTACAGCAGCAGTAGACAGTGAAATCAGAGAACAGCATCCTGGAGTAAAAACCATTTTCGAAGCTCTACAGGATATCTACCCTAATATATCCTATGTCAAGGGTTGTCATGTTATTGACACAAATGACTATGATTTTGAGGAAGCAGTGGAGGCTGCATCCAAGGCGGATGTCGTAATTATGACCGTCGGAGGAAAAATCGGCATGATGGTGGCTTGTTCAGCAGGTGAGGGACGGGACAATGTGGATATTACTATGCCGGGAAGACAAGCGGAATTGGTGCAAAGGGTCTTTGAGGTTAATAAAAATATGATCATCGTGCATACAGATAATAAACCGCTGGTGGACCCGTTTATCTATGAAAATGTTCCAGCCATTCTGGAAGGCTGGCTGCCTGGGCCATTTGGAGGAAACGCCATCGCCAAGGCTATTGCCGGAATTACCAACCCTGGAGGAAAGCTGCCTGTTGATGTGCCACGCCATGTAGGTCAGACTCCTGTCTACTTCTACCAGCACAATGGAAGCCGTTCAGATGCCCTTATGCTTGGTATCAACCCAAATGGGTATGGCACTGAAACCTGCGCATCACAACTGCCTTTCGGGTATGGTCTTTCCTATACAGAATTTAATTATAGCAATGGAAAATTGGATGTTGAAATGATTGAAGGTATTCCGCACCTTACTGTCTCTATCGATGTAAAGAATAGTGGAAGTATGGACGGGGATGAAGTGGTCCAATTGTATGGCATAGATAAGATAGCATCCATCATACGTCCGCAAAAAGAGCTGATCGGCTTCCGAAGGATCTCACTTAAAGCGGGTGAAACCAAAAGGGTTGCATTGACCTTTAGAATAGATCAGCTAGCATTCCAGAGACAGGATAAAAAATGGGTGGTCGAAAAGGGACAATTCCGTTTCTTCATTGGTAAGGGATGCAACGAGGCAGTCTATGAAGTTGACTATATGCAGGACACAACTCTGGTAATAGATCATACAAAACGCGGATTTTTCGCAGAGACAAAAGAAATGTAAGAACGATATATTGAGGAGTGAAAAATTGGAAAAATATAATGACGCCAGTCTGCCTATTGAAGAAAGAGTAGAAGATTTACTATCAAGGATGTCACTAAAGCAAAAAATCGCACAAATTCAATGTACAATTGCGGCCGGTGACGATCCTACTGCTCCGCTAACATTTTTTCAAAATGGAGTAGGGGAAATCGCTGCGTTTCCTACTGGAAACAATGCAAAAGAAGTAACGGACGAGAATAAAGCCATTGTTGATGCTATTTGCGGGAACGAACTCGGAATACCTCCCATCATCCATAACGAGGCTATTACGGGATTGAGCGCACCGGAAGCAACTATTTTTCCTTCTGCAATCGGACTTGGTGCTACATTTAACCCGGAGACAGTATTAAAAATGGCCGATATCATTCGTCAGCAGATGCTGGCGGTGGGTTACCGTCAAGCGCTATCTCCCGTTATGGATATTTGCCGCGACCCGCGGTGGGGGAGAATTGGTGAAACATATGGCGAAGATCCGACACTGGCTGCCGCAATGAGCGTTGCTTTTACTAAAGGGTTGCAAAGTGATGACCTAAGAAATGGAATTGCCGCTACTGGAAAACACTTTCTGGGTTATGGTTTCTCCGAAGGTGGCTTGAATATGACGACAAACCCTATTCCTCCGCGAGAATTGCGTGAAGTATACGCTAAGCCTTTCCAGGCAGCCATCAGTGAAGCGGGCCTAGAATCAATCATGAACTCTTATGGTGCCGTCGATGGCGAAATCATCGTCGGATCGGAGCATATTTTAAATGATTTATTGCGTGATGAGATGGAATTCGAAGGGGTAGTAGTATCTGATTATACGGCCATTGATCACTTGGTTGACCGCCGCCTAGAGCCTGACATGGCGAAAGCAGGGATCACCGCTTTAAGAGCTGGCTTAGATGTAGAGTGCCCATATCCACAAGCTTACACAGTGGAGCATTTGGTTGAAGCTGTAACGAGAGGCGAGCTTGAAGAATCAGTTATTGACCGTGCTGTGCGCAGAGTATTAGCGACTAAGTTTAAGCTCGGATTGTTTGAAAACCCGAGTCCTAGATTTGACATGTACGATATGGCCTATAATAACTCGGAACATAACGAGCATAGCCTGAAGGCAGCACTTGAGTCCACGGTTTTGGTTAAGAACGATGGACTGCTCCCTCTATCAAAAGACATTAAGAAAATCGCAGTGATCGGGCCGCATGGGGATAATGTCAGATTGATGTTCGGCGGCTATACACGCCCCGCTGGTTTAGAAATGTCGATTTCACGTTCAATGGGTGACATGGCCGGACTTGCTGAAGATGCCGGATTTGGAGAAGACCTTTCAAAAAGCTTTGGAGATGACAACTTTGTACCCGCTGAACCTTTCCCAGGCAGCAACGTTCTACGTGAACATCCTGATGCCATGGCGGCTATTGATGCTTTGTATGGACCTGTCACTCCTACCATACTGGCATCCATTAAGGAAAAATGCCCTGGAGCCCAGGTTGTGTATGCAAAAGGCTGTGATATTGCAGGTACTGACCGTAGTATGTTTAATGAGGCAATCAAAGCAGCCAAAGAAGCGGATATTGTTATATTGACTTTGGGCGGTAAATATGGATGGGGCTCAAGTTGTACGATCGGTGAGGGCATTGATAGCGATGACATCGGTCTAACGGGAATTCAGGAGGAATTGGCGAAAGAGATTTTTGCCATCGGTACACCATCGGTGATGGTTCATATGGATGCGCGTCCATTGAGCAGTGTATTTATTACTGAGAACTTCCCTGCGGTTATTGAGTATTGGTTCCCGGGTACAACCGGTGGACGCGCTTTGGCTAGTATTTTATTTGGTGATTACAATCCTGCCGGACGACTGCCTGTAACGGTTGCTCGGCATACGGGACAAATCCCTATCTTCGCTGGACAGTACTATGGTAATGGCTATCACACAGGGAAAATAATGCTTAACAAATATGTCGATAGCACCAAAGAGCCGCTGTTCTGTTTTGGCCATGGGCTTAGTTACACTAACTTTGAGTACCGCGACCTTCAGGTAGACAGCCATACAACGTCTGACGGCACAGTCAAAGTGAGCTGCAAAGTTAGAAATGCAGGAAGAATGGATGGAGAAGAGGTTGTTCAGATGTATGTTACAGACGAACTCGCTTCCATGATCCGCCCGGAAAGAGAACTTGCTGGATTTGTCCGGGTATCTTTAAAAGCAGGCGAAGAAAAGACCGTTTGTTTTGAAATGAGGGCTGATCAATTCGCCTTCCTGAACAAGGATATGAAATGGATTGTCGAAGAAGGGGACATGACCGTAAGGGTAGGGGGTTCATCCTCTGATTTACCGCTGATAGGCCGTTTCCATATAGACAACACAGCTGCTATTGTCGCACATAAACGAGGTTTCTTTGCTAAATCCAAAATTATCGGACTAGTAATGAACAACTCTAAATAGCCATTTAGTATTTAATTTGCAAATAAAAATGAAGGAAAATGAGATAAAGTCGACCTGTCACATGATTGGAGCCGCCAATCGTGTGCTGGAAAAAATAAAAATTCAAGGTGATAGTATGCATAAGCAGGATTTTAACAAGGGTTGGACATTTGGTAAGCAAATTAGTAAGTTGGAAGCAGTATTTACAGGCGTCAAGGACAAGCACCAGGAAGTGCGTCTGCCTCATGATGCAATGATTTTAACTGAGCGTACTGAAGATAGTCCGCTGGGACCAGGCGGTGGTTATTTCCAAGGCGGGACTTATCAATATGTGAAAAAATTTGTTGTACCGCAAGAGGATCAGGGGAAAGTTATGTTCCTCGAATTCGAGGGAGTGTACATGAACGCCTATGTATACATTAATGGTGACCTGGCAGGTAAATATTTTTATGGATATTCAAATTTCTATGTTCAAATCAATGATTATGTTCGTTACGGTAAAGAGAACGAACTGAAGGTCGTTGTACAGAATAGTTCCCAGCCGAATGCCCGCTGGTATTCTGGATCCGGCATTTACAGAAATGTTAAATTTATGAAGGCAGAACCTATTTATATTGTACCAGACGGTGTACGGATTACAACGGTAGATGCGGATCCTGATCTCGCTGTACTCAAAATTGATATGCTGCTGAAAAATGAAAATATGGGACTTCATACGGGTTATGCCTCGACGATAATTAAGGATTCAGATGGGAACACAGTGAGTGAACAATCGACGAAATTCACCATTAAAACGGGGGAACAGATTTCTGTCAGACAGAGAATTACGTTACCGAACCCCCAATTGTGGGATACGGAAAATCCGAACTTGTATACTTGTGAGACGGTTATTCAAATAAATAACAAAGTAATGGACAAGGATGTTACCACGTTCGGTATTCGTAAGTTACAGCTTGATAGTATGAACGGCTTGCGAATCAACGGAAAGACGGTGAAGTTAAAAGGAGGCTGCATCCATCACGATAACGGTGTCATTGGTGCGGCAACATTTGAGGACGCCGAGGAGCGCCGGATTCGAAAATTGAAAGAAGCGGGTTACAATGCCATTCGTTCTGCGCACAATCCAATTAGCCGAGTTCTGCTCGATGCCTGTGATCGAAACGGAATGCTAATTATGGATGAATTGGCAGATTGTTGGACACATGCCAAGCAGGCGTTTGATTATGCTGCTATATTTACTTCTACATGGGAAAAAGATGTTGAACACATGATTGGTAAAAACTACAACCATCCAAGTGTGATTATTTACTCGATTGGCAATGAACTTGTCGAAAACGGCACTCCTCATGGAAACAGTCTTGGACGGAAAATTGTTGAAAAAATTCGTTCAATAGATGACACCCGATTCATCACGAATGCCGTTAACTTATTAATGCCTGCATTGGATCAACTGGAAGATATTGCGGCCAGTCTAGGGTTTGAGAACATGGAAGCCTTGGCGAGCGGTGAGGTCAACGAGGTTATGAATGCGGTCGGTCCTATGATGGCGAAACTTATGGAATCGAGCGCAATTCAAGAACTCGTCGAAGAGGCTTTTGGACTGCTAGATATTGATGGTTATAATTATTCACCTGAAAAGTATGTTGCAGAACATAAGAAATTTCCGCACAAAACATTCGTAGGTACGGAGACAAATCCTCCACAGCTGGATAACAACTGGGAGATCGTCATGAACAACAGTTATGTACTAGGTGACTTTGCTTGGACAGCATGGGATTATCTAGGTGAAGTCGGAATTGGCAGGTATGGGTACGATGAGGAACCTCGCGAATCGATCTATGCACCTTTTCCTTATATTACTGCACAAACGGGCGATTTTGATATTACAGGTTACCGACTTCCGATTTCCTATTGGCGTGAAATCGTATGGGGTGGCCGCAACCATATACCGTACATTTCAGTACAGAAGCCAGACCGTTATGGTCAGAAAGTTACTTTTAGCCAATGGAGCTGGACGGATACCATAAGCAGTTGGACGTTTCCAGGATATGAAGGGAAGGGAATTGTAGTAGAAGTATTCTCAAGTGCTGAAGAAGTAGAATTATTTGTCAATGGGAAGTCACAAGGAAAGAAACCTGTTGGCGATGAATTCAAGAAATTTTATTGCAAATGGGATACGGTGTACGAGGAAGGAACAGTGGAAGCTGTCGCTTACATCAAGGGTAATGAAGTGGGTCGGTTCTGCCTGAAGACTGCCGGTGCTCCACAATTAAAAGTAACAATGGAACGCGAATGCCTTCGTTCCGGCACGAATGATCTTTGCTTTGTCAACATTGAGTTGATGGATGAAGAAGGGAACCTCAATACAGCTGCTGATAGAAAAGTAACGGTTAGTATTGAAGGGCCTGCAACGATTTTGGGAAGCGGCACAGGAAGATCTAAGACAGAAGAAAATTATTTTGATCTAACACATGAAACTTACTATGGTAGAATGTTGGCCGTAGTTCGTGCAGGGGAAGAAAAAGGAGTTGCGTGGCTAACCGTTTCATCCGAAGGGATAGAAACTGTGACAGTAAACATTCCTGTTGTTTAAAGGTGTTGAAGGAGCTCCAAAGATTTATTTTATGCTGAGGACTCTGAGTTTGCTGAAAGATTTTTTCTTTACTAAGTCGAAAATTGTTGGAATGTAATAAATAAGTACCAACATCGTTTTAAAGAGTTCTAATGAGCCGTTAAGTTGATTGTTTTTTATCTTAACGGCTTTTTTTTTCTATTCATAGAGAAGGCTAAATGTCCAATCCATCATCATAGCTCATAGTAAAGTACTTTACTGCACAAATCAAGACGCACTCAATCGTGCATCAACTATGAATACATTTATCGGAACAAAAATATCTAAATTGTGTGTGGAGGAATATAAGTGTTAAAAACAGCCATGGTATTTGGTGACAATATGGTAATTCAACAGCAAAAGAAGTTTAAGGTATGGGGAACAGGAACATTTGGCAAATCAGTTACGGGTACGCTAAAAGGGAAAGCGAGTGTATCAGCAGAAGCTTGGATAGAAGAGAACGGTAAATGGATGCTGACTTTCCCGCCACAGCAGGTCGGAAGGAATTTGGAGCTAATCATAAGTGATGGAGAAGAAACTATAAAATTCGGCAATATTTGTATTGGTGAAGTATGGGTTGCTGGTGGACAATCCAATATGGAATATTTTCTGCAGCACGACGCTGAAAAAGAAAGTGTTCTTAATGGTGCAATGAATCCGGATGTACGATTTTTTGATTTTCCTAAAGTGTCCTATGAAGGACAGCTTGAGGAACATGATTATTCAAGGTTTGGCATCTGGAGAACCTGTACTAGGGAGGACTTACCTTATTTTTCAGCTCCTGCTTATTATTTTGCGGAAAATCTGCAAAAAGCACTGGATATCCCAATTGGTATAGTTGGATGTAATTATGGGGGGACGCCGGCCTGTGCATGGATGGACTCTGATTATCTAAAGGACAACGAAGGGAAGTCGTGGCTGGAGTCCTATGAATCAGCAGTTAAAAATCTTGATGTAGAAGAATACAAGGCTAACTTTCGTGCCAATCCCATGAATGATCGTTCGAATCCACTACAAGACGATGATAAGTTTATGTATCCCGGATTAACAAGACAGGAGCAGTTGGAAATTATGCAGATGATGACGGCGGAAAATATGAATACATATCTGCAGAAGGGACCCTATAGCGAGAAGCGCCCAGGAGGATTGTATAAAACCATGCTTAAAAAGGTAGCGCCTTATACCGCTCGAGGCGTCATCTGGTACCAGGGTGAAAGTGATGATGAAAAGCCAGAGCTTTACGGCGCAGTATTTAGTAAAATGATTGAATGCTGGCGGGACCTATGGGAAGATAAGCTTCCATTTCTCTTCGTACAGCTTGCACCCTTTGGCGAATGGCTAGGAGCTTCAGGAAGGCAATACCCAGAGCTGCGGAAACAGCAGGAATTTGTCTCTAAAACAGTGCCTGATACTTGGATGATTAGTTCTTCAGATGCAGGGATGGTGTGGGATATTCACCCAAAGTATAAGAAACCAATAGGGACCCGTTTAGCTTTGCTTGCAAGGGGACATATATATGGCGAAAATATACTCTGTGATCCTCCTGAATTCTTAAATGCCGAAAGAGTTAATGACGGTATTAAGATTACCTTCAAAAATGCTGATGGTTTGCATTTGAAAGGTGATAAAGTGAATGCATTATCAGTTGTGCTTGCGGATGGGACAGAACTTACTCCATTGGAAGTTTCTATTGATCAACATGGTTTACTTGTAAAGGGAGACTTCCCAGAGAACATATCGGTTTCTTTTGCAAAGACAGGTTACTACGAAGTTAATCTATATAATAAGGAAGAAAATCCAGCAAAGCCATTTGAATTCATTATATAATTGATAGGGGTTGCAATGCCTCTTTTCCTACAGAGAGGGCTAAAGCTTTTACTTTAACTATGATGATGGAGCTGTTCAAAATAAAAAAGATAATTATTAGAAGATAATTGGAAAGACCCAACCTATTTCGTTGGGTCTTTATTTATATATCAAATTTTTAGGTTATATAAAATTTAACTATTTAGAAGAAACTCCATTGAGAAACGGGGGAGGGAAACATAATTACGACAGTATTGGTCATGATGTTGCAAAAGATAAAACATTTTTATAATTTTGAAAACAAATATGAAATACTGAAATGAAAACGGTTTCTATAATGAAAGAATATCTAAATAATTGGAGGTGCTTATGGAAAGAGATATCAAACAGTTAATCTCGCAAAAGACATTAGAAGAAACAGCATGTCGGTGTTCTGGATTAGATTTTTGGCATACAAAAGGGGAGCGGTAAATGAATGCGGAAAAGCGTTAAATAGCGGTCTGGATCTTGAAAGGAGGAGATTACCTCTCAGGTGATTGAAAATGTGTAAGCGCTGTAAAAAGTGGTCAACTTTCAGAAGAGAAATTGGACCAAGCAGTTGAAAGATTTGTAACTGTTATTTTTAAAATCAGCGATAAAAAAAACACTGTCTATTACAAAGATTCCTAACATCGCCTATATTCACAATTTCGCTTTAACTGAGTTGCGAAGCCAGATCAATTTTGACAAATTCTTCATGAGGACAAATTGGAACAACTAAATCAAAAACTTCAGCATCTGCCAAAAGAATGACAGTCCGAAATAAGAGGTCATGAAAATATTACCTGTTAGGAGAGAATAAAATGGAAGAAAACGTAGCAGTAGAAACAATAGAATCAAATGCTGTAATAGAAAAAAAAGATACAATAAATAAAGTACCTCGAGGTTTCATCCCCGCATGGAGTTCAAGATCTGTATCAGTTGCAGTTAATGTTGTCCTGTTTATGCAGATGACATTTTATGCAACTGATGTTGTTGGTTTGAGTGCTGGTTTGGTTGGAACATTAATACTTCTATCGAAAATAGTTGAGGCGTTGTCAAACTTCTTAGTAGTTTTTATTGACCGAACACATACCAAATTTGGCAAAGCAAGACCTTATGAATTATTTATCATTCCTTTGTGGATACTGACAATTATGCTCTTTAGTACCCCTAATTGGGGAATGACAGGGAAGGCAATTTATGTTTTTATCCTTTATACTTTGGTCGACTGTTTTTGCATTACCTTCCTAACGGGTTCAGACATAATATATCTGGGAAGGTCTTTAAAAGGGGATGTCCGACGGGCAAAAGTATTATCTGGATCAGGTATAATTGTCACACTCTTTGCAGCTGCAATAGGTATTCTATTGCCGATCTTAATGGGAACTTGGGGTAAGCAGCCTGGCGGCTGGACTAAAATTTCGCTAGTTTTGGGAGTTCCATTTTTAATTATTGGTCTTATCCGCTTCATTTTCATAAAGGAAATAGAAGAGGGAAGAGACGCTGAACAACAACAGCAAATTCCCTTCAAAGTAGCGTTTAAAGCAATGATTAAGAATAAATATATATTAATACTTGCAGGTGCTATTTTTGTGCAGTTTGTTTCAGGCGGTATGAGTGCGTTTTCAACATATTATTTCAACTCTATTGTAGGAAACCTATCTATGTTGTCTGTGATAGGTATAATTGGAATTATTTCACCATTTGTTCTACTGTTTTTCCCGCTTGCTATGCGTAAAATCGGGGCAATGAATTTTGTTCGGGGCGGTATTGTCCTGATGGTAATTGGAAATGGACTAAAATATTTTGCAGGGAATAATATAGGTTTGCTTTTAGTTGAGAATTTTATTGCTGCAGTTGGCATCATCCCCTTGACCATGATGGTGGGAATATTTACATTACAATGCATGGATTATGGTGAGTGGAAGACGGGAGTACGTGTAGAAAGCGGACTGAACGCGATTGTAAACTTTACAAACAAAATTGGTACTGGATTGGGTTCTGGATTGGTAGGCTTGATTATGGGGATTTCAGGATATGTTGGCACAGCACATGTACAAACGGCATCTGCCAAAACAGCAATCGTATGGGGATATTCACTGATTCCAGCACTTTTAAGTGTGATAATGCTCGTCATTTTACATTTTTATGACCTTGATAAAAAAATTGGCGGAATTCAGGAAGATATCGCAGCAAGGAAAGCCAAGTAATGAATTAGTTACACTAATACTTTGGATGGATGAACAAATGGAAATGGGGCCCTACTGGAAGTGCTGGTTTTGAATTAGCGACCGGTTATACATCTTTGCGTGACACTAGTAATCTGGATTTGGTGATAGACGCTCCCCAGAAAAATAATTTTCTAGAAGCAAAAGACCTCCTACACCAATTGGATGCTTTTAATATTCGTATAGATATTCAAGTAGAAACAAGAAGAGGAGCCTTTTATTGCGGGAATGAATTAATCAAAGGGCAAAAACAGTGGTTTTGCGAACCGAAACTGGACCTATTTTTGTCAGCGATCCTTGGGACTGAAACAGACTTTGAGTAAGGGTAAAATTTTATTTTTTGGTTTTTCTTTAAATATCGCACTGGCAACGAACCAATATTTTCTATGCATGAGCTTTATGTTACCAGAACAATAAGTACAATATGAAAAACTAATTAATTGAGGGGATAACCATGGAAAAAGAATTAGATAAAGAGTTAATCATGAATATTCTGCTGCCATTTTTTCAAAACCAAAAGAATGAAAAAGTAAAAAATTATAAAAATCTTAATCAATATGTTCAAAAGGGTAAAATTTTATTTGTGGGTTCTTCTTTAATGGAAAATTTCCCAATATATGAACTGCAAAAAACGTTTGATAAAGATTACTGTATTTATAATAGAGGAGTAGGCGGATTTACTACGACAGAACTATTGTCTTCGATGAATGAATGCATATTTGAGTTGGAACCAGCCAAAGTTTTTATTAATATCGGAACAAATGATATTGGTTCGCCTGACTTTCAAGAAGAAAATTTACTTGCAAACTATGATACTATTTTATCTCAAATTGGAGATAAATTGCCGGATTGCAAGGTTTATGTAATGGCTTATTATCCTGTAAATGCAAAAGTGTATTTCCCGTCAATGGACGAGTCTACAAAGGAAGTAATGTTTAAGACAAGAACCAATCAAGCCATCTTGGATGCAAACGAGTCCCTTAAAGAATTAGCTAAAAAACATCATTATGAATTTATTAATGTGAATGAGGGTTTAATGGATTCAGAAGGGAATTTAAAAGAAGAATATGCAATTGATGGGATCCATATGTTTGCAAATGGATACAGAGTTGTCCTTGATAATTTAAAACAATACCTTTAATGACCATCATTCAAACAATGAATGGAGTAATTGGTGGCGCTTCGTGTAAAGAAATATTTTAGCTTCAAAAAGTCTGCTAAGGATTAGTAGGCTTTTTTTACTAATCATTGGGGTTATGAGTGCTAAATGAGTTAACTGATAAAAGAAATTAAAATAGAAAAAAACACAATAATATAATTTTTATAACATAAATAAAATATTCAAATGAAAACGCATTCTATAATTGTAATTAATGAACATTAAACTAATTAAAGGGGGAACATTAGGGGCAGAGTGTTAGGCGGAAAATGTATGTGTGTTTTTAGGATCATTTTAAAAATATTAAGCATTTCCCGAAATGTGGGAGAGAAATTTGTAAACCTTCAGAAGATCCATTCTCTGAAACCTTATATTTGTAAACAAAATTAAAAGTTTTTAGGAGGTCTATGATGATAAACGAACCTATCAATTCAACTGAATTAATACAGACTCAGTCTATCACACCTTTAAAGAGGCTTATGGTAGCTTTTATTTTCGGTGAAATTGGGGTTTACATTACTATGCTTACACCAGGCATAATTCTATTAACACTGAGAGTCAATGAGCTCGATCCTAAAAACGCTATTTCTACGTTTGGTTGGATTTCAGGAATTACGGCATTGGTTGCTCTAATTTCCATGCCAATTGGTGGTTTTATAAGTGATCGTATCCGTTTAAAATTTGGCAAGAGGAAAACAATAATCCTCATTGGAGTATTATTGGGAGTATTTTCACTTATGGGCATGGCTGTATCAACCACCATTCTGATGTTAGGTGTTTTTACCTGGTTAACTGCTGCTGGTACAAATATGGCACAGGCAGGGTTTTCAGCACTACTGGCAGATCAGGTTGAGGAATCGAAACGTGGATCAGTATCAGGTATTATAGGTGTTTTGGCAATGTGTGGCATGTTCGTGGGAATGGCACTTGTGTCCATAATGGCCAAAGCATCCAACTTAGAGAAATTTGGTGCATTAGCTATTGCTTCAATAATTGGAACCATAATAGCATGTATTTTGATAAAAGATACACCTGCTGAACGCAGAAATTCTGAAAAATCAGGTGAAAATAAAATTCCTTTTAGAAAAGTTATTTCGAGTATCTTTCCAAGTCCACGTAAATATCCTATTTTTACTTGGGGAATTTTAACACGATTTTGTGTAACTGTAGCATCATGTGCCACCGCATATAGTTCCATGATGCTTATTCAGCGCTATCACTATTCACAGGAGGCTGCTACGCATCTGACCGGAATTTTACAATTTGCAGGATTGCCGGCTATGATGATTTCTAGTATTTTAGGAGGAATGCTGTCTGACAAAATAAGAAAACAAAAAATATTTGTCATGGTCTCTCCGATTGTAGTTGGCTTAGCCCTTGTTTTAATGGGATTTGCGTCAAACTTCACTACTGTTTTTGTCGCAACCATAATCATTCAATTTGGTTTTGGAATATATACGTCAGTAGATGGCGCCCTTACAGTTAGGATCCTTCCTAAAAAAGAAGATTATGCAAAAGATATGGGCATCATGAATATAGCATCCTCCCTCCCTCAATCAATAGTACCATTTATTGCACCGTTACTCTTAGGTTTAGGAGGCTGGAAGTTCTACTTCTTTTTCTTGGCGGTATTTGGTTTACTGAGTACACTTGCTGTTATTCCGATTCCCGACTTAACACGCAGGCCTAAAGAAGTATAGCACAAATAACAACTACTCATGCGTCTCAATAATTAAATTAAAGTCCTAATTTACACTAGAAAATGTTATTAAAAAGGGAGAGAAAAGATGAAAAAATGGTTAGGTATTTTCTTTGTTTTTACACTTTTATTTACAAATCAAACAAATAGGGTAGAGGCAGATAGTCTTTCAGGTTCTAATAGTAAGACAACGATTATAAGCACGAAATATGGCAAGGTTGAAGGTTTATTAAATGAGACAAATTCTACTTTAACTTGGCTAGGAGTCCCCTATGCAAAACCACCTCTTGGTAGTTTAAGATGGAAAGCGCCAGCCGAACCAGATTCTTGGGATGGTATATTAGAAACAAAGAAATTTGGACAAGTTTGTACACAACAATCTTATGGGGCTGTGATTGGAAGTGAAGATTGTTTAACGTTAAATATATGGAGACCAAATAGCACAGATACAAATCTTCCTGTAATGGTGTTTGTTCATGGTGGTGGTGATACGACTGGGTCTTCGCAGTCATTTAAAGGGGATGTTTTAGCTCAAAAGGCAAACAGTATTATCATATCAATTAATTACCGGCTCAATGCAGAAGGGTGGTTTATGCATCCCTCTCTAAAAACAGGGAATCCTCTTGATGATTCAGGCAATTTTGGGTTATTAGATATTTTTCAGTCTTTAAAATGGGTGCAGAAAAACATAGAATATTTTGGTGGGAATCCAAATAATGTTACCCTTTCCGGTCAGTCTGCAGGAGCACGTGATGTATTAGGAGCGGTAATTTCTCCCTTATCTAAGGGTCTATTCCAAAAAGCATGGGCAATGAGTGGCGGAATGACAACAGCCAGCCCAAAAGATGCTGAGGACAAAGCTCAGGATATGTTAGTACAATTAGTTATAAATGATAAATTAGCAACGAATGAAAAGGATGCGAAAACGTGGATTCAAGGAAAATCAACTGAATTCTTGGCAAATTATTTAAGAAGTAAAGGTGCAAAAGAGCTTACCAATTTAGCTGGTTCGCCTCCAATAAAAATGGAGCCATTCCCTCATTTATTTGCGGACGGATTTGTATTGCCAGCAGAAGGCTTTAAATCATTAAAAAACGGAAATTACAATAAAGTACCAATTGTTCTCGGAAGTACAGCAAGTGAATTCTCGTTATTTGCTTTTCAAGATCCTTATTTTCTTCCTTCGATTTTAGATGGTAGCATTTACAGTGATAACAAAAAATGGAGCCTTTATGAAAATACTTTGAAATTCGGTAATAAATTATATGCCGGTTTCAATGCAGATGCAGTTGCAGATCAAATCGTTAATGTAAAGGATCAACCAGGTGTATATGCTTACCGCTTTGCATGGGGAACCCAAGAAGGCGTAATTGATGAGACAGTTAGAAAAACTTTTGGAGCTCCACATGGAAGTGATATTGACTTTTTCACTGGTTTAGATGAGAGCTGGATAAATTTATTTTATCCCAATAAATATTACACAGTTTCAAATGAACAAGGAAGACGACAGTTACACAATACAATGGTTAGCTATTTGAAAAACTTCTTATATACGGGTAATCCTAACGGGGAAGGTTTGCCTCAATGGGGGACTTGGAGTAACAAAGATAATCAAAATCGTATTCTATATTTTGATGCGGACCAACAAAACGCGAATGTATACATGTCTGACGAGCACCTTGTAAAAAATGAGATAGTTAATGAAATGAGACGGAATCTACCGAAACAGGAATACGATACAATCGTTGAACAACTATTTGCTGGTCGTTTTTTCTGGGAGAAATGATAGTATTTCATTCATTTTAAATCAAATAGGAATGGTATATCTTCTGATAAGTTCTAGTAAATTAGTTAATTTGATGACTTTTGCGAATACAGAGGTCATCTTTTTTATGGACTTTAGATTTTTAACAAACAATTAAAAAGGAGGACCAGGTCTCTCCTTTTTTATATGAATATCAATCTAAATATATTAATTTATGGACTTTCGAAAAGCGTTTGGTGTTATGCCATATTCTTCTTTAAATGCCGTCTGAAAGTGACTTTGACTCGAAAAATAAAGATAATTACTAATTTCACTTATCGTTTTATTGGAAAATGTCAATAAATCCTTTGCTTCTTCTAACTTAGTCCGTCTAATAAATGCACTTAGCTCTATTCCAAGCTCCTTTTTTACTTTTTGTGACAGATATGAACGAGTAAAACCCACATGTTCAGCCACATCACTAACAGTAATATGCTTGTTTGTATTATCACGGATATATTGTATAACTTGGCGAAGTATATTATCTGCAGACAATGGAACTATTGAATTTGCCACCCGGTTCGTATAATCCATCATTGCTTGAGTAGAAAGAGACTTTACATCCTCTATATCAGATAATCGCTCTACTTGTTGTATATAAATATCAGATAATTGACGGGCGATACTTGAACTAAGACCACCTCGTATAGCGGCACGTGAAGCTAACGTGACCGAGACGATAAAGATATTTTTCCATTGACGAAGATTATCGTGTGCAATAACAGGCATCTTGCCATTTCCTCTAAAATCTCCTCTTATAAATTTATTTAGCTTAACTATATTACCTGTTTCGATGTACCGTGCCCACTCACGTTCATCGTCATTATTAGTATTTAAAATTCCTTCCTCTTTTTCATTAAAAGAATTCTCAGAGTATGTTCTGTTAATTGTATGATCGATCTGAGGACCCATAAAATCATCTACATCTCTCCTAGTTAGTTCTGAATGGTTTAAAGTGTAGTTGATTACTAAAAGAGTATTAATGAACGTATCTAGAGATTGTTGAGGTATTTTATAAAAAAATTCCGCGAAGGCCTCTGTATTGGAAGTATTAACCGAGAATTCTTTACCCATGATCTGCAAAGACTCTTTAGAGTAAGGAAAGTCATTGATAGGACCCATTATTATACAAGAATCGGTGTTTTCTATTTGTATACATCCATAATATGAATAAAATGTAGTTGATATATAACTTACTTTTCTTTCATTTTCCCAAAGTCTAGTTAGGTAAAGGGATGGGGGAAAGGTTTCTTTCTCCTGATTGGGATAACAAGCAATTAGTTCTTTCTTGTCATATAGATAGATTGGAATGTATAAAGAATTATATAAGTACTTGCAGTATGTGTTTATCTCAATCATGAAACTTACCTCCTATTAAATTTGATACTATTATATATCAAAAGATACATAGTTTGGTGAAGAATTGGATATTCCCATCTTTTAGGGGGACACAGCAGTCCAAATTTAATTTCTCCAAGGTATACAAATTTATAATTTATGTAACAAATATGAAATAAATAAAGATAAACTTTTAATAAAATACACCGTAAGGATAAATGGTACATAAGAGGACACTTATAGAAGATTAAAGAGTAAACTTAATCAAAATCCTATAAGCTAATATAGTCTTAATTTAATAAGGTTGCTAGGGGGAAATATAAGTGAAGATAGCATTTATTGCACATGATAACAAAAAAGATGACATAGTTAGATTTGTAACAGCATATGAACCTGTATTTATTCAACATGAATTATATTCTACAGGGACCACAGGAAAGAGGATAATGGCGCATACAAATTTGCAAATTTGTAGATTTAAATCTGGCCCTTTAGGCGGAGATCAAGAGATTGGATCATTAATAGCGAAAAATCTGATGGATATTGTATTCTTTTTTCGAGACCCATTAACCGCGCAGCCCCATGAACCTGATATCTCTGCTCTAATCCGTCTTTGTGATGTTTATTCCATTCCTTTAGCTACGAATATGGGGACTGCAGAAATACTGGTACATGGTATAAATAGAGGCGATTTTCATTGGAGAGATATCATACATGAAAAAAACTTGGACACAGTCAAAGACAATGAGTGGAAAAAGGAATAGTCAACAAAGATAAAACTAAAGTAATTAAAGCTCTCAGAAAGAAAGGGGAGAAAATATTCCAAATGGTAAGGAAAAACATTTTGGTGCAGCATAAAAGGGGACTGCAGGCCCAAGTTGCTGCAGAGTTTGTGAGAACAGCGTCATTATTTACTAGTGATATTTCTATTCTTAAAGAAGGAAAAATAGTTTCTGGTAAAAGTATAATGGGTGTTATGTGCCTGGCCATAAGAAAGGGAGAAGAAATCACACTTATAGCAGACGGAATCGATGAACAAAAGGCTATTTGGGTTTTAGAAGAATTCCTTTCCTGAAAATTAATAAGTTATTTATTTCTATATATCAACTATGAAATGTTAAAAGGAATGTGTAAATTTTTATGAATAAACTAAGTACTAAGGATTTGTTTGAGGTTTATATCAAAGCAATTGAGCTAAATTTAAGTAAAGACTTCATAGATTTACTAAATAGTGAGTTACACGAACGACGCAAACAATATCTTAAAGAGCATTCTTTAACTATCATGAAAAATGGTAGAAGCCAAAATTTACAAGTCAGATGAATAAGGTTATTTTATACTTAACCCCAAACTAAAAATCCATAAATATCCATATTAATATTTACTAGAGAAGGCCCAACCAATAGTTGGGTCTTTTCTAGTAAACAGGCATCTTTAAGGGAGATAGAACTTTAATAAACGAACAATAATATAATTTATATAACAAATCTTAAATATTAGAGTGAAAACGTATTCTATAATATTGCTATATCA